>JAXLRB010000005.1:0-182112 GCA_046331325.1 Vicinamibacterales bacterium
CGCAACATGACCGAGGCGCGGGAAGACCTGGTGACCCTGCGCCGGCAGATGGTGTCGCTGGCCCGCGACAACGGCCTGGCGCTGGTGGCCGGCGCCACGCATCCGTTCGCCGACTGGCGCGTGCAGGACATCTCGCCCGACGAACGCTACCTGCAGGTCGTGGAAGACATGCAGCTGGTGGCGCGCGCCAACCTGATCTTCGGGCTGCACGTGCACGTGGGCATCGAGGATCGCGAGACCGCGATCCACCTGATGAACCAGGTGCGCTACTTCCTGCCGCACCTGCTGGCGCTGTCGACCAACTCGCCGTTCTGGCTGGGCATGAACACCGGGTTGAAGTCGTACCGCTGCAAGGTGTTCGACAAGTTCCCGCGCACCAACATCCCCGACACGTTCACGAGCTGGGCCGACTACGAGAGCTTCGTGAACCTGCTGATCCGCACCAACTGCATCGACAACGCCAAGAAGATCTGGTGGGACGTGCGGCCGCATCCGTTCTTCCCGACGCTGGAAGTGCGCATCTGCGACCTGCCGATGCGCGTGGACGAAACGCTGGCCATCGCGGCGCTGATCCAGGCCACCGTCTACAAGCTGTGGCAGCTGCACGCGCGCAACCAGGGCTGGCGTCAGTACAGCCGGGCGCTGATCATGGAGAACAAGTGGCGCGCCTCGCGCTACGGCATCGACGGCGCGCTCATCGACTTCGGCCACGAGGTGGAGAAGCCGGAACGCGAGCTGCTCGAGGAGTATCTGGCGTGGGTCGACGACGTGGTCGACGAGCTGGGCAGCCGCCGCGAGATCGACCACATCCGCTGGATCATGCAGCACGGCACCGGCGCCGACCGGCAGCTGGGCGCCTTCGAGCGTGGCGGCGGCGACCTGAAGCAGGTGGTGCAGTTCATGGTCGAGGAGACCAAGGCCGGCCTGTGACAATCCTCCCCTGCGCCTCGACGAGCCTCGGTCGATACTCCGAATAGTAGAGGTACGTGGGTGTCACGACTGCGACGGGTGCCGGACGCGCTGCTGACGGCACCGCTGTGTCAGGCGGTCTACGTGAGCCGGGCCACGCGGCCCTTCTCGCGCCCCGAGCTGCAGTTCCTCGCCAACAAGGCGAACGAGAACAACGGCCGCCTCGAGGTGACGGGATTGCTCGTGTACCTCGGCGGCAACTTCCTGCAGATCCTCGAAGGACGGCCCGAGCGCCTCGACCGGCTGATGGAGTTCATCTTCCGGGATCAGCGGCACAAGGACTTCCGCGTGCTGCATGTCGAGCGAATCGGCCAGCGGAGCTTCACGGGCTGGCACATGGGCATCCTCGACATGGGCGACCGGCCGCCGCTCGACGAGGCGCAGATCGCCACCTTGTCCGAGCTGCTGATCAAGAACGAAGCCCGCACCCGCGATCACGGCGCCGCCGCCGTGCTGCTGGCGCTGCGGCGGCTGGTGCCGCCCACGCCGCGCCCCGCATAGCCGCGCTATCATCGGCGGCCATGCTCCGCCGCGCCGTCACCCTCGCCGCGATCGTCGTCCTGGGCCTCGGCGCCGCCGCGCACGCACAGACGCGCCCGTTCGATCCCGAGATCGGCCTCGGCGGCAAGGACGTCGTGTGGGTGCCCACGCCACCGGAGCTGGTCGAGCGGATGCTCGATCTGGCCGCCGTCACGCCGTCGGATCTGGTGATGGATCTCGGCTCCGGCGACGGCCGCAACGTGATCGCCGCGGCCCGCCGTGGGGCCCGCGCCATCGGCGTCGAGTACAACCCCGATCTGGTGCGGCTGTCGACCGAACGCGCGGAAGAGGCCGGCGTGGGCGGCCGCGCCACGTTCGTCGAAGGCGACATGTTCAAGGCCGACATCTCGCGGGCGACGGTGCTGGCGCTGTTCCTGCTGCCGGCGAACCTCGAGACGCTGCGCGACCAGTTCCTGGCGATGACGCCCGGCACGCGCATCGTGCTCAACACCTTCGACATCCCCGACTGGACGCCCGACGCGACCGTGAAGCTCGACGGTTGCCAGCACTGGTGCACGGCGCTGCTCTACGTGGTGCCGGCGAAGGTGGCCGGGCGCTGGGCGGTCGACGGCGGCACGCTCGAGCTCACGCAGACGTTCCAGATGGTGACCGGCACGCTGACCACCGCGGACGGCCCCCGCAAGGTCTCCGGACGGCTGCGCGGCACTGCGCTGACCGTCACGCCGGCGGGCGGCGGTGCGCCGCTGATCGGCACCGTGCGGGGCGATCGCATCGACGGGCCGTCGCTGACCGCCCGTCGAAACCCCTGACCGCCCCCGGCCATCTCGACCGTTCGTTCAAGACCCCGCGTCTCCGGCCGATTCCGCAAGGGTGAGCCGTCCTGTCGACGGCTCCGGGGATTTCCATGCAGAACTGGACCATTCGTACCCGCCTCCTCGTCGCCTTCGGCATCGGGGCCTCCATCACCCTCGTCCTCGGCGCGACCGGCTACTACGCCGCCTCGGAGGGCGCCGCCGCCGTGACCGAGATCGGCGTGGTGCGCCTGCCGAGCGTGGAGTCGCTGCTCGTCATGAACGAGGCGATGAACGCCGTGGCCGCCGGCGAGAACGCCCTGCTCGCGCGCGAGGCCTCGAAGGCCCAGCGTGACGACCAGTACAAGGAATTCGACAGCGCGGCGGCGCGCGCCGCCAAGGCCCGCGCCATCTACGAGCCGCTGCCGCAGACCGTCGAAGAAGCCGAGACGTGGAAGAAGTTCGTGCCCGCGTGGGACGCGTGGTGGGCCGATCACGAGGCGTTCGTGAAGCTGTCGCGCGCCTTCGAGGCCAGCCCGACCGACGCCAACTACCACGCGATGTCGGCCTTCGCGTTCGACACGCTCGAGAAGTCGAACAACACGGTCGACGGGCTGCTCGACAAGCTGCAGGACATCAACGTCACGGTGGCCGCCGACACCACGACCGACGCCACCAGCAAGACGGCCATGCTGAAGACCGTGGCGCTGGTCGGCGCGCTGGCCGGCCTCGTCGTCGCCGTGGCGCTCGGCCTCTTCACGAGCCACTCGCTGAACAAGGTGCTGGTGGCGAGCACGCGCGAGCTGCGCGAGGGCACGCGGCAGATCGTCGCGGCGTCGTCGCAGGTGGCGATGTCGGCCACGGCGCTGTCGCAGGGCGCCACCGAGCAGGCGGCGTCGATCGAAGAGACCTCGGCCTCGATGGAGGAGATGGCGTCGATGACGCGGCAGAACGCCGACAACGCCAACCGCGGCGCCGCGCTCGTGGAGCAGTCGGGCGAGGAGTTCGCCCGCTGCGAGTCGGCGCTGAAGGACATGGTGCAGTCGACCGACGCCATCCTCGACTCGAGCCAGAAGGTCGGCCGCATCCTGAAGACGATCGACGAGATCGCGTTCCAGACCAACATCCTGGCGCTGAACGCGGCCGTGGAAGCGGCGCGCGCCGGCGAGGCCGGCATGGGCTTCGCGGTGGTGGCCGACGAAGTGCGGAACCTGGCGCAGCGCGCCGCCGCCTCGGCCCGCGACACCGCCACGCTCATCGACGAGGCGACTGCCAACGCCTCGGCCGGCACCGAGAAGGTGCAGGCGCTGGGTGAGGCCATCGAGCGGCTGGGCCGGCAGTCGGCCGAGCTGAAGCAGATCGTCCTGGAGGTCAGCAGCGCCAGCGCGCAGCAGGCGCAGGGCCTCGATCAGGTCACGCAGGCCGTGGCGCAGATGGAGAAGGTGACGCAGTCGACCGCCGCCACCGCCGAAGAGAGCGCGGCCGCCAGCGAAGAGCTCAACGCGCAGGCCGAGGCCTCGCAGGCCGTGGTCGTGCAGCTCGAACGCCTGGTTGGCGGCGCCGCCGCGGCCGACGCGGGCGACGTGGCCGTGGCCGCCGATCACCCGCCGGCACGGCATCAGATGTCGCACCCGACGCGTCGCGCGGCCTGAGGCCGCGCGGCGTCACCCGTCGCGACGCCGGGACGGTGGCGCCACCAGCGCGCGGAACAGGCGATCGAGCGTTGCGGCCGGATCGTGGGTGCGGCCGGTGTGCACCCGCGACGTCTGCACCACCGTGCTGCGTGGCGACGCCAGCCAGCGGAAGCGGCCACGCGCCGGCAGCGTCCCGATGTCGCCGGCCTCGGGTCCGCCGGCGCACACGCGCGGGATCACCGCCAGCGCGGCGCAGCGGCGTCGAGGTCGGCTCCCGGGTCGAGAGCCAGCAGGCGCACTTCGTCGAGCTCGATGCGGCAGGCCAGCACCTCGGAATCGACGCACGACAGCACCACCCCGACGTTGATGCGCTCGCCGCGCTCGACGCGCGGCACCACGCGCACCACGACGTAGTCGTAGGTGACCTCAGCGGACACCGCGCGCCTCCGGCAGGAACGGACGCGGCGCGGCCAGCCGCGCGCGCAGATAGGTCACGTAGGCGGCGCGCACCGCCGCGACGTCCATCGGCGGGTCGGTGACAAGCCAGGCGTCCGGCACCAGCTCCACGATCGCCTCGAGCACGCCGTTCCCGAGGCGCGCCGTCATCGCGTCGTCCACGCGCGCGATGGCGCCGGCGCGAGCGCGCAGCACGTGACGGTCGAGCATCGCGAAGGGATCGCGGGCCCGGGCCGGCTCGTCCTGCCAGCCGGGGCCGTGATGGAAGTAGAGCGAGGCGCCGTGGTCGATGAGCCACGGCCGGCGATGCCACAGCAGCATGTTGGTGTTGCGCGGCGTGCGGTCGACGTTGCTCACGTAGCCGTCGAACCAGACGATGCGGGCCGCCAGGTCGGCGTCGATCGCGTGCACCACGGGATCGAAGGTGAGCGAGCCCGGCAGGTAGTCGAGCGCCAGGTTGAGCCCGGCGCTGTCGTGCATCAGCCCGTGGATCTCGGGGTCGGGCTCGGTGCGCGCCAGCTCGCGATCCAGGGTCGCGAACACCAGTTCGGGCACCGGCAGACCGAGGGCCCGGGCGATCTCGCCGGCGACGAGTTCGGCCACCAGCGCGCGCGGACCCTGGCCGGCGCCGCGGAACTTCAGCACGTAGAGGCCGTCGTCGTCGGCTTCCACGATGGCCGGCAGCGATCCGCCCTCGCGCAGCGGCGTCACGTAGCGCGTGACGGCGACGGTCCGGATCGTGGGCACGGCCAATTGTGGCACGCGTTACTTCAGCACGCCCACGATCGGCACGCCGTCCACGTCGGGCATCGTGAAGCCGAGCAGCCGCGCGATGGTCGGCGCCACGTCGATCTGGCGCAGCAGCGGCAGCGGCACGCCGCGGCGGATGCCCGCGCCGGCGGCGATGAATCCCGTGTGCATGCGTGTCTCGGTGGGCAGGAAGCCGTGCGCCCCGAAGCGCGTCGCGCCGACCAGCACGCTGTCGTCCTGCACGCCGTCGCTGACGTAGTAGCCCTCGGCCGGCTCGATGAAGAACGCCGCTTCGGGATAGGCGCCGAGCTCGTCGAGCTCCGCGCGCGAGACGACGCGGAAGATGCCGCGGTAGGTCACCGCCGCGGCCTCGCGGAAGGCCTGCTCGACCTTGGCGGCCAGCGCCTTGTCGCTCGGATCCTTCAGACGGATCGCCGAGGCGTGCGACGCCACCTGCCACGTCGCCACGCGCCCGCGCCCGTTGGTGGTGAGCCAGCCGTGCCGGCGCAGGATGACGTTGGGCTGAATCAGCGTGTGGACGCGCGAGAAGCCGTGATCGCCGGTGACGATGACGGCGGTGCGGGCGCGGATGCCGGCGTCGTCTGCGGCCGCGAGGATGGCGCCGATGTGCGCGTCGATGTGCTGGATGGCGGCGCGGGCCGACGCCGAGCCCGGGCCGTCGGCGTGCTGCGTCGTGTCGGTCTCCATCAGGTGGATCATCAGCAGGTTCGGTTTCTCGGTGCGGATGATGTGCGCGGCCACGGCGGCGGTGAAGCGGTCGCGCTGCACGGCGTCGCGGTTGTCGTTCTCGCCATACGGCGCGAGTTGCTTCGCCACCGCGTCGACGAGGCCCGGCGTCGAGTCGCGCCGCGCCCGCGCCAGCCACGTCGAGTCGGGCGGCGCCTGGTTGCTCTCGGGAAAGCGCACGTCGATGTTGGCGCCGACCGTGACCGGCCACGATGCCACCGCCGTCTTCAGGTGATGCTCGCGCGCGCGGTCCCAGATCGCCGGCACCTTCATCGCCTCGACCTCGTAGTACCACTGCGGCGACCCGGTGGGCGGATCGAACTTCGTGTTGCTGATGATGCCGTGCCGCGCCGGCCGCACACCGGTGGCCAGAGACGTGTGCGACACGTAGGTGAGCGAGGGATGCGCCACCACCATGCCCTCGGCCGCCGAGCCGGCGGCGCGCAGCGCCTGCAGATTGGGCAGCGTCACGCCTTCGCGTTCGGAGTCGAGGTACATCGCCGGACGGAAGCCGTCGATGGAGATGACGATGACGTGATCCGCTGGCGGTGACGCCGACTGCCCGGCCGCCGGAGCCGCCGGGGTCTGGCCGGCGCGTGCGAACACGCCGGCGGTAACCAGAAGGGACAGGGCGAAGGACAGCAGAGCGAAGGATGGGCGGGGCCTGGTCATGACGGTTGGGCCGGGACGGGCGCCGGTGCGCGGCCTCAGTATGCCGCCGAACGTTCCAGGCGCCGGGTCTGGCCCTCCGAGGCGGCCGGAGGGCCGCCCCTTCGGTGACATCGGGTGACAGCGCCCGACCGACCTCGACCGTAAACTACGCGCTCCCGAATTTCGACCAGTCTGGCCGCAAGTCTCCCGTGCGGGCCGGAGGAGGATGCCGTGCGCCTGGTTTCGAGAGTCTGCCATCTGTTCATCGTCCTGCTGTTCGTGTCGACGACCGCCTTCGCGCAGTCGACCACCGGCAGCATCCAGGGCATCGTGCGCGACGCCCAGGGCGGCGCCCTGCCGGGCGTGGCCGTCACCATCAGGAACGTCGACACCGCGCTCGTGCGCACCACGGTCACCAACGAGACCGGCGGCTACGACGCGCAGCTGCTGCCGCCGGGCGACTACGCCATCGGCGCCGAGCTCGCCGGCTTCCGCGCTCAGCAGCGCTCGGGCGTGCGCCTCACGGTGAACCAGGCAGCGCGCATCGACTTCACGCTCGAGCTGAGCACGGTGCAGGAATCGGTGGAGGTCAGGGCGTCGGCGCCGCTGGTCGAAACGGTCGACAGCGCCGTGCGCCAGGTGATCGACGCCGAGAAGATGCAGGAGCTGCCGCTCAACGGCCGCAACTTCCGCACGCTCACGCTCATCATCCCCGGCGTGCAGGCCGAAGTGCAGGGCGGCACGCTCAGCAACCGCGGCGGCGGCGTGAACATCAACGGCGCCGGCCTCACCGACAACAACTTCCTGCTCGACGGCTTCAACAACAACGACGACACCACCGCCGAGATCCTCACCTTCCCGTCGGCCGACGCCATCCAGGAGATGACGGTGCTGGGCGCGAGCTACAACGCGTCGCTCGGCTTCGCGCAGGGCGGCATCGTCTCGCTCGTGAGCAAGTCGGGCTCGCAGACGTGGCGTGGCAACGCCTTCGGCTTCTTCCGCGACGAGGCGCTCGACGCCCGCAACTACTTCGCCACCACCAAGCCGAACCTGTCGCGTCAGCAGTACGGCGGCTCGCTCGGCGGCCCGACGCCGATCAAGAACGCGTTCTTCTTCACCAACTACGAGAAGGTGCGCATCCGCGAAGGCGTCACGCTCGGCACCACCGTGCCGAGCATCGCGCAGAAGAACGGCGACTTCTCGGCGCTGTCGACGGTGATTCGCGATCCGCTCACCGGCCTGCCCTTCCCCGGCAACGTCATTCCCGCGAGCCGCTTCAACAGCCAGGGCGCCGGCATCGTGAAGGCGTTCTACCCCGATCCGAACGCCCCGGGCACATCGCGCAACTTCATCCACAGCCCGAACCTGGTGCAGGACCTGCACCTCGGCACCGGCCGCATGGACTGGAACCCGCGCGCCGCCGACAGCTTCATGGCCCGCTACCAGATCTACTGGGACGACCAGGTGAACCCGAACGTCGCCGGCACGCTGCCCCGCCTGGCCGAGACGATCATCAAGAAGAACCAGAACCTCGGCCTGCAGTGGACCCGCGTGTGGAACAACACGACGGTGCAGGAAGTGCGCGTCGGCTGGGGCCGCATCCGCAATGCCCGCCTGTCGTCCGACACCGACGACTGGAACGCGCAGCTGGGCATCCGCGGCACGACGTCGGAAGCCGTGAAGGACCGTCTCACCGTCGGGCCGCCGATCGTGAACGTCACCGGCTACAACGCCATCACGCCGTTCAGCAACCCGTTCATCCGCATCCACAACAACTGGCAGTACGCGTATCAGCTCGTGCAGACGCGCGGCAGCCACTCGATGCGCTACGGCGCCGAGGTGCGGACCACGAAGATCGACCTCGACGACTGGAACACGCCCAACGGCAACTTCACCTTCACCGGCCGCTACACCGGCAACGCCATCGCCGACCTGCTGCTCGGCTATCCGTCGCAGACGCAGCGTCTGGTCGGCCCGGGCGTCAGCAACATGAAGTCGTGGCAGCTCGCCGTGTTCGCGCAGGACGAATGGCGCGTCACGCCCACCTTCTCGCTCAACTACGGGCTGCGCTACGAGTACCAGGCGCCGTCGTGGGAAGTGAACGACGCGTGGGGCGCCTTCGTGCCGGCGCTGAACAAGCCGGTGAAGGCCGGCACCGAAGGCCTGCCGCGCACGATCCGCGAGTTCAGCAAGGCCAACTTCGGGCCGCGCGTCGGCATGGTCTACGACCTCTCGGGCAACGGCCGCCGCACCGTGCGCGCCGGCTACGGCCTCTACTTCGCGTCGCTCACCAACGCCACGCTGCTCGCCAATTTCCAGAACGCGCCGATCAGCCTGCGGCAGACGTTCGTCGCCAACACCACCACGCCCAACATCACGATGAGCGATCCGTTCCCGGCGGCGCTGGCCGGCACCTCGGTGCAGGCGCAGGGCTTCGAGCCGTTCTGGAACCTCGGGCGGACGCATCGCTGGAGCGCCGACATCCAGCAGGCGCTCGGCAGCAACGGCGCCATCACGATCGGCTACGTGGGCTCGATCTCACGCTTCCTGCCGCGCGCCTACAACATCAACCAGCCGGTGCTCGGCGCCGGCACGGCGCAGTCGCGGCGGCCGTATCCGCTCTACGGCGACATCACCTGGAACATCGCCGACGGCGAGGCCAACTACCACTCGCTGCAGACCAAGATCGAACGCCGCATCGCCGGCGGCTTCTCGACCATCGTCGCCTACACATGGCAGAAGGCGCTGAACAACGTGAACGACGGCGGCGCCGGCGACACCGGCAACCAGAACGCCTACGCCCGCGACGAGTTCGGCCTGGCCGGCCACAACCGCGCCCACCGCTTCACGGCGTCGGTGATCTACGACTCGCCGTTCAAGAACGTGGTGGCGAAGGACTGGCAGTTCGCCGGCGTCGTCACGCTGTCGTCGGGCCAGCCGTTCACGCCGACGCTCACGACCGACCGCGCCAACGTCGGTTCGTTCACGGGCCAGCGCCCCGACGCCATCTGCAACGGCAACCTGCCCTCGGATCAGCGGACGGCCGACAAGTGGTTCGACACGTCGTGCTACCCGCTGCCCGCCGCCGGCACCTTCGGCAACGTCGGCCGCAACACGCTCATCGCGCCGGGGCTGCAGTCGGTCGACACGGTGCTGTCGCGCTACCTGCCGCTCGGCGGGGCGCGCAACGTGCAGCTCCGCTGGGAGGTGTTCAACCTCCTCAACCACACCAACTTCCTCATCCCGAACCGCAACGCCGACTCGCCCGATTTCGGGAAGATCTTCCAGGCGCTGCCGGGCCGGCAGATGCAGCTGGCGCTGAAGTTCGTGTTCTGATCGCCCGCCGGGCCCGCGCCCGGTCCGCCTGGTGGAATAATGACCAGGGGATCGGGCCGGGCCAGTCGGCCCCGGGCCCGCTGCCGGGAGCCGCACCGTTTGCTGACCAGAACGTTCGATCCAGAACTGACGCCGGGCGCACGGAACGCCGTCGGCGTCTGCCTCAACATCCAGCCGCACGAGCGCGTGACGGTGGTGACCGACCGCGCCTGCGAGGAAATCGCAGCCAGCCTCGTGCACGAGATCGAGGCCGTCGGCGCCCCCTACGAGGCCTTCGTCCTCGAAGACGAAGCCCCCCGCCCCCTCACCGGCCTGCCCGCCACCGTCGCCGCGTCGATGGAGCAGAGCCAGGTGTCGATCTTCGCGGTGCAGGTGCAGCCGAACGAGCTCACCTCGCGGATGGAGCTCACGAGCATCGTGAACCGGCGCCGCATGCGTCACGCGCACATGGTGAACATCACCCCGCAGATCATGCGCGAGGGAATGCGGGCGGATTACCGGAAGGTCGATCGGCTCAGCCAGAAGGTGATCGAGATGGTGCGCGTGGCGAAGACGGTGCGCGCCACGACGCCCGGCGGCAGCGACTTCAGCGCCACGCTGAATCCCGACTACCGCTGGCTGAAGACGAGCGGCCTCATCAGCCCCGACAAGTGGGGCAACCTGCCCGGCGGCGAGATCTTCACGACGCCCGGCGAGGTGAACGGGCGCCTGGTGGTCGACGGCGTGGTGGGCGACTTCCTGTGCGCGCGCTTCGGCATGCTCACCGACACGCCGCTCACGCTCGAGATCGAGAAGAACCGCCTGGTGGCGGCGTCGAGCACCAACAAGGAACTCGAAGCGGCGTTCTGGGACTACACGCACACCGACGAGAACTCCGACCGCGTCGGCGAGTTCGCCATCGGCACCAACATCGAGCTCACGCGCCTCATCGGCAACATCCTGCAGGACGAGAAGTTCCCCGGCATCCACATCGCGTTCGGCAATCCCTACGGCGCGCACACGGGCGCCGACTGGTACTCGTCCACGCACATCGACGTGCTGGGCACCGAGTACGACATCTGGGTCGACGACACGCCGATCATGCAGCGCGGCGCGTTCCTGGTCTCGGCCTGAACGAGGAGACAGCCTGATGGTGCCCGCCCTGCGAGCCGCGTTCAACGCGCAGTGGACGCCGGAGCGGCACGCGTCGCTGCTCGCGGCGCTCACGAAGAAAGCCGGCGTGCCGCTGGCGTTCACGGTATCGGAGACGCCGTGCTTCTTCCCGCAGGCCCTGCTGGATCGCATGGCCACGATCGGCGCGGAGCTGGTCACCGGCTTCCTCGCCAACGACGAAGCCCGCGCCGCCGCCGAGGCGCTGATTCCGGCGCGCTACCAGGGGCCGGGACAGGAAGCCCGTCCGACGTGCGTGCAGGTGGACTTCGGCGTGGTGCGGAACGCCGCCGGCGAGTTCGAGCCGCGCCTCGTGGAATTGCAGGCGTTCCCGTCGCTCTACGCGTTCCAGCACACGCTCGCGGAGACCTACCGCGAGGTCTACGACCTGCCGCCCACGATCGGCGCGCACCTCGACGGCCTCACCACGCCCACGTATCTCGCGCTGATGCGCGACGTGCTGGTGGGCCCGCACGATCCCGCCGAGGTCGTGCTGATGGAGCTGGCGCCCGAGACGCAGAAGACGCGGCCCGACTTCACGCTGACGACGGCGCTCTGGGGCATCGACACCGTCGACCCGAAGGACGTCGTGGTGCGCGGACGGCAGTTGCTGCGCCGCGTCGACGGACGCGAGGTGCCGATCCGCCGCGTCTACAACCGCATCATCCCCGACGAGCTCGAACGCACCGGCTATCCACTGCCGTTCGACTACCGTGACGATCTCGACGTGGAGTGGATCGGCCACCCGGCGTGGTACTTCCGCCTGAGCAAGTCGGCGATTCCGTGGCTGGCGCATCCGGCGGTGCCGCGCACGTGGCGGCTCGACGCCCTCACGGCGCTGCCCATGCCCTCGGATCAGCTCGTGCTGAAGCCGCTCTTCTCGTTCGCCGGCGGCGGCATCGTGTTCGATCCCACCAGCGAGCACGTCGCGGCGATTCCGGCCGCGGAAAGGCATCTCTACCTGCTGCAGGAGCGCGTGAGCTTCACGCCGGCGATCGAGACGCCGCACGGCGCCACGCAGGCCGAGGTGCGCATCATGTACGTCTGGACCGATCGCCTGCGTGCGGTGCTGCCGCTCGTGCGCATGGGCCGCGGCCGGATGATGGGCGTGGCACACAACAAGGGCCTGGCCTGGGTGGGCGCCGCCGCCGGATTCGTGGTGCCGTGATCAGGCGCCTCGCGCCCTACGCGTTCGCGGTCTTCACGGTCGCGGCCGCGGCGGTGTTCCGCACGCTGCTCGGCCAGGCGCTGTACCTTGAACGCGCGCCGTTCCTATTCTTCACGCCGTCGGTGTTCATCGCGGCGGCCGTCGGCGGTCTCGGGCCGGGCCTGGTGGCGACGGCGCTCGGCACGATCTCGGTCGAGCTGACGCTGCTCGACTCGAACCCGCCCGGATTCCACGCCATCGACGCCGTGCGCCTGGTGCTGTTCATCGGCTTCGGCACCGGCATCAGCCTGATGGCCGGCTACCTGCGCGACGCGCGACGCACCGCTGAGCGGCTCGCCCGCGATGCCGATCGACGCGCTGCCGAGCTCGACGCGCTGTTCGACGTGTCGCCGGTGGGCATCGCCCGCGCGTCCGATCCCGAGTGCCAGACGATCAGCGTGAACCGCAGCATGGCGGTGCACCTCGGCGTGGCGCCGACGTCGAATGCCTCGCTCAACATCGAGCGCGGACGCGTGCCGCCCTTCCGCGTGGTCGATCTCTCGGGGCGCCCGCTGTCGCCGTCGGAGCTGCCGCTGCAGACGGCGGCCCGCACACAGAAGCCGGTGGTCGACGCCGAGTTCGTGATTCTTCGATCGGACGGCCAGCGCGTGGTCATGCAGGGCCACGCCGTGCCACTGCTCGACGAGGACGGGCGGACGCGCGGCGCGCTCGGCGTGTTCAACGACGTGTCGGCGCAGCGCCGGCAGGCCGAGGAACAGCGCTTCCTCGCCAGCGCGTCCGAGCTGATGAGCGCGTCGCTCGACTACGAGACCACGCTGCGCCGGTTGCCGGCGCTGGCGGTGCCGGCGATGGCCGACTGGGCGCTGCTCGACGTCATCGATGCCGAAGGACGCCTGACGCGCATCGCCTCGTCGTCGCTCGGCGACGACCACTCCGCGAGTGGCGACACCGCCAGCCGTCGCGACGACGGCGCCACGCTGGTGTCGATCGCCACGACGGCCCAGGTGTTTCGCGCCGTCGACGACCCCTTGTTGCGATCGCTCGGCGCCGCGCCGTGGCAGATCGAAAAGATGCGCGCGCTGGGCGTGACCTCGGGTCTTGTCGTGCCGCTCACGCTGCACGGCGCCACGGTGGGCGCTTTCGCCTGGGTGCGTACGGCCGGACGCGCGCCGTTCGACGACGGCGATCTGCGGCTCGCCGAGGAAGTGGCGCGACGCGCCGCCACCGCCGTGGAGCGCGCGCGGCTCTATCGCGACGCGCAGTCGGCCAACCGCCTGAAGGACGAGTTCGTGGCCACGCTGTCGCACGAGCTGCGCACGCCGTTGAACGCGCTCATCGGCTGGACCGATCTGCTGCGTTCGGGCCGCCTGCCGCCAGACAGGCAGCGCGAGGCCATCGAGGCCATCCATCGCACGGCCGGGGCGCAGGCGCAGCTCACCAACGACCTCGTCGACATCTCGCGCGCCGTGTCCGGCAAGTTCCAGCTCTCGCCGCGCGAGGTGGCCGTGGACGAACTGGTGCACGCCGCCACCGACGCGTTCCGCCTCGCCGCCGAGGCCAAGGGCCTGCGCCTCGCCTGTCACGTAGAGCCGCACCTGCCGCACGTCGTCGCCGATCCGGACCGGCTGCGTCAGGTCGTCTACAACCTGGTTGGCAACGCGGTGAAGTTCACCGCGAGCGGCGGCGTCGACGTCGACGTGCGCGCGGCCGGCGACTGGCTCGAGCTGGCGGTGCGCGACACCGGCATCGGCATCCGGCCGGCGTTCCTGCCGCACGTGTTCGATCGCTTCCGTCAGGCCGACGGCAGCTCCACGCGCGAGTTCGGCGGGTTGGGCCTGGGCTTGTCGATCGTACGCGCGCTGGTGGAGCTGCACGGCGGCACGGTGTCGGCCGACAGCGCGGGCGAGGGCACCGGCGCGACGTTCATCGTGCGGCTGCCGTTCCGCCCGGTGCCGCGTCCCGACGCCGAGCCGGTCGTGGACGCGCGTGCGATCTGACGGCTAGCGTCGCGCGCGACGGCGGGCGCGCCGGGCCGGGGTGGCCGGCGGCGCCGGCGTGGCGATCATCACCTCGGTCGACTTGATCACGGCGATGGCGTCGTCGCCACGCTTGAGTTTCAGGGCGCCCAGCGCATCGGCGGTGATGACCGCCGTGAGCGACTGCGTGCCGACGCGCAGCCGCACCTGCGCGAGCAGGCCATCCACCCGCACTTCCTCGACGTAGCCGCGCAACCGGTTGCGGGCGCTGAGGCCGCCGAGCACGTCGTCGTTGGCCACCGGCGTGGCCTTGGGCCGTGCCGCCGTGGCATGACGCGCCGCCAGGCGTTCCAGCTCGGTGTCGGCGATGCGGTGATGGCCGCCCTCGGTGCGCGTGGTCCGCACGACGCCGCCGAGCACCCAGCGCTTCAACGTGGAATAGCCGACGCCCAGGCGCTCGGCCGCCTGGCGCACCGTGTGGAATCGAACCGCGTCGCCCGCCATGGCTGTGCATCGTAACACCGGGGCGAATTCGCCGGCGGCGATAAAGCGACTCAATATTGCACGTGGACCGGCTCAGATCGTCTCGACTGGCTCACGTGCGATACTGTCCGAATCCCATGCGCGCAGCGCTGAAACGAACGGCGGGGGTCAGACCCCTTTCCGGCTGGAGGCAGACTTTCCCGCGCCTGGTGCTGTTGTGTGCGTGCCTGCTGTCAGCCGCACTGCCCGTGCCCGTGGCGGCTCAGCGCCCGCCGGCCATCGCCGCCGCGGCCGACCTGAACGCCGCGCTCACCGAGATCGCGGGGCAGTTCCAGCGCGAGACGGGCCAGCGCGTCGACCTGGTGTTCGGGTCGTCGGGCACGCTGACGCGGCAGATCCTCGATGGCGCGCCGTTCGAGATGTTCCTGTCGGCCGACGAAGCCTTCGTCGAGACGCTCACGAAGGCCGGACGCACACGCGACGACGGCGCGCTCTACGCGGTGGGCCGCATCGTGCTCTTCGCGCCCGCCGGGTCGCCGCTCGATCCGACCGGCGGGCTCGACGCCCTGGGCCGCCTGCTCGATGTGGGACAGGTGCGCCGGTTCGCCATCGCCAATCCCGAGCACGCGCCGTACGGACGCGCCGCCGAAGCGGCGCTGAAGAAGCACGGACTGTGGACCGCCGTGCAGCCGCACCTCGTGCTCGGCGAGAACGTGGCGCAGGCGGCGCAGTTCGCCACGACGGGCAACGCCGTAGGTGGCATCGTCGCGTATTCGCTGGTGCTCACGCCGGCCGTGGGATCGCGAGGACGCTACGCGCTGATTCCCGACGCCGATCACGCACCCCTGCGGCAGCGCATGGTGGTGCTGAAACGCGCCGGGCCGGTGGCCTCGCGCTTCTACGAGTATCTGCAGCAGCCGGCGGCGCGCGCCGTGCTCGAGCGCTTCGGCTTCGGGTTGCCGCGGTAGGCCACGATGGACTGGCAGGCACTCGGCGTCTCGCTCTCGCTCGGGCTGTGGACCCTGGCGCTGTTGCTGCCCGTGGGCACGGCGGTGGCGCACATGCTCGCGTCGCGGGCGTTTCGCGGCAAGCGCGTCGTGGAAGCCCTGGTGGCGGTGCCGCTGCTGCTGCCGCCGAGCGTGCTCGGGTTCTACATGCTGACGCTCTTCAGTCCGCGATCCGCGCCCGGCGCCCTCTTCGAGCAGTTCGCCGGACACGCCCTGGCCTTCTCGTTTCCCGGCCTCGTGCTCGCCTCCGCGATCGTGAACCTGCCGTTCGTGGTGCAGCCGATGCAGCGCGCGTTCGAGGCGATTCCGGTGAACGTGCGCGAGGCGGCGGCGTGTTGCGGGCTCTCGCCGTGGCAGCGCTTCCTGCGCATCGACGCGCCGCTGGCGTGGCCGGGCATGCTCACCGCGGCCATCCTCACCTTCGCGCACACGCTCGGCGAGTTCGGCGTGGTGCTGATGGTGGGCGGCAACCTGCCGGGCGAGACGCGCACGCTCAGCATCGCCATCTTCGATCGCATGCAGGCGTTCGACGATCGCGCCGCCGGCGTGATGGCGGCGTCGCTGCTGGCGATGGCGATCGCGGCACTCGTGGCCACGACGTGGCTCGCGGATCGGATGGGCCGTCGTCGTGGCTGAGCGCGACCTGGTGGTCGAGCTGCGGCAGGACGCGCCGATCCCACTCGATCTGTCGTTCACGTGCGGCGCCGGAGACACGCTGGCGGTGTTCGGCCCGTCGGGCAGCGGCAAGACGACGACCTTGCGGGCGATCGCCGGACTGCACGCGCCCGCGCACGCCCTCGTGCGGGCCGGCGGCGAGACGTGGAACGACACCGCGACGCGCGCGTGGGTGCCGCCACATCGACGTCACGTCGGCTTCGTCTTCCAGGACTACGCGCTCTTCCCGCATCTCACCGCGCTCGGCAACGTCGAGGCGGCGCTGGTCGATCGGCCGCGTGCCGACCGTCGGGCGCGGGCGACGGCGTGCCTGGCGCAGGTGCACCTCGACGACAAGGCGACGCGGCGTCCGCACGAGCTCTCGGGCGGCGAGCGGCAGCGGGTGGCCTTGGCGCGCGCGCTGGCGCGGGAGCCGCGCGTGCTGCTCCTCGACGAGCCCTTCTCGGCCGTGGATCGCGCGGTGCGCCGTCGTCTGCAGGACGAGGTGGCGGCCGTGCGCGCGTCGCTCGGCGTGCCGACGGTGCTCGTGACGCACGACCTCGACGACGTGGTACGCCTGGCCACGCACGTCCTGGTGCTCGATCGCGGCCGGCAGGTGGCGTGCGACACGGTGTCGGCGCTCATGCGCCGCGCCGACCTTCCGGGCCTCGTCGACGTGGCCGGTCCGGGTACGGTGTTCGATGCCGTCGTGCACCGCACGCACGCCGATCGCGGCGTTGTGGAGCTGGCCTTCGAGGGCGGCATGCTCGTGGCAGCCGGACGCGCGCCCGAGGGCGCGCCGGTGCGGGCCCGCATCCCCGCCCGCGACGTCATCCTGGCCACGAGCCTGCCCGACGGGCTCAGCGTGCAGAACGTGCTCACCGGCGCCGTCCGCTCGGTGACGCTGCCTGCTGGTCACGACGCCGCGATGGTCGACGTGGCCGTGGGCGGCCTGACGATCGCCGCCGAGGTGACTCGCGATGCCGTGCAGCGGCTGGCTCTGGCGCCCGGGCGTCCCGTGTACGCGCTGGTGAAGGCGGTGTCGGTCGACGTGACCGGGCGCGCCTCGTAGCGTCAGACGTCGCCGGTGGCGAACGCGGTGATTTCCGCCTGAATCCGTATCGACACGTTTTGAGTCGATTTGATCGACAAATCGAACCGATCTACAGTGCCTCCGCGCGCGAAGCGGAGATGAGCGGACGGATGGAGACGAGACACGCCCTGTGGGCGATGGCGATGGCGGCGGTGCTTGCCGGCCCGGCCGCCGCGCAGATCGGCAGCGGCGCCGTGACCGGCGTGGTGATGGACGGCTCGGGCGCGGCCCTGCCTTCCGCCTCGGTACGCACGCGCGCGGTGGCGACGGGCGCCGCGCGGGAGGTCGTCACCGGCAGCGCCGGCGACTACACACTGCAGGGACTCGCACCCGGCGAGTACGAGCTGCACGTCACGCTGCCGGGCTTCCGTCCGCTCGTCCGCACGGGCCTGCGCGTCGTCACCGGCGAGACGCTGCGCGTCGATCTCGCGCTCGAGGTCGGCGCAACGGACACGGTGACCGTGTCGGCCGATGCATCGATGTTGCGCAGCCAGAACGGCAGCCTCGGCCACGTCATCGACAACCGGCGCGTCGGCGACCTGCCGCTGAACGGCCGCAGCTTCATCGCGCTCGCCAGCCTCGTACCCGGCGTGGCGCTGCCGCCGCCGCCCGCGGCGCCGCTGCCGCGCATCAACGGCGGACGCCCGCGCACCAACGAGTACCTGTTCGACGGCATCTCGGTGCTGCAGCCGGAACCCGGCCAGGTGGCGTTCTTCCCGAACGTCGACGCCATCCAGGAGTTCAAGCTCGAGACCAACAGCCCGCCGGCCGAGTTCGGCCGCTTCAACGGCGGCGTCGTGAACCTGACGACGAAGGCCGGCAGCAACACGGTGGCCGGCACGCTCTTCGACTTCGCGCGCCACGAGGCGCTGAACGCGAAGAACGCGTTCGCCACCGGCCTCGACAAGCCGAAGTACCGCCGTCAGCAGTTCGGCGGCGTCGTCGGTGGACCGCTGAAGCGCGACCACACGTTCTTCTTCGGCGACTACCAGGGCCAGCGGCAGACCATCGCCCGCACGGTGATCTCCACCGTGCCGACGCTGCTGCAGCGGCAGGGCATCTTCACCGAGGCCATCGGCGGCCGCGTGCCGGCCATCTACGACCCAGCCACCGGCACCACGGCCCGCCAGCCGTTCGCCAACAACACGATTCCCATCGCGCGTTTCGATCCGGTGGCCAGGGCCCTGCTCGAGCGTTACCCGCTGCCCACCGGCGCGGGCACGGCGAACAACTACCGTCGCCTCGACGACGAGACCCAGGACCAGGATCAGTTCACGCTGCGGCTCGATCAGCGGCTGGGCGATGGCCACCAGGCGTTCGCGCGCCTCACCCACTTCCGCGAGACCTTCCTGCCGGTGACGCCCCTGCCCGAGGGCAGCGGCGTGACCAGCGGCACGCTGGGTCCGCAGAAGACGGCCACGTGGTCGTTCGCCTCGGCGTGGCAGCGCGCGTTCATGGCCACGCTGTTCAACGAGGTGCGCCTGGGCGATACGCGCCGGCACGTGGACCGCTCGGCCGCGTCGCTC
The DNA here is from genome assembly GCA_046331325.1 of Vicinamibacterales bacterium. Taxonomy (GTDB): domain Bacteria; phylum Acidobacteriota; class Vicinamibacteria; order Vicinamibacterales; family UBA2999; genus CADEFD01. The sequence goes on from JAXLRB010000005.1 coordinate 18,892, forward strand.
GGCACATCGGCGTCGGCGTCGCTCGGGCTGCCGGGCATCCCATCCACCGCGCGCTTTCCCAACACGCTGCCGACCTTCCTCATCGCCGGCTACCAGCAGCTCGGCTCGCCCGCCAACACGGCCACCGACTTCGGCACCAGCGTGACCGAGGTCGCCGACACGCTCACCTGGGTGCGCGGCCGCCACACGGTGAAGGCCGGCCTCGACTGGCGCTGGGCCCGCGTGAACGTGCTGCAGCCGCCGTCGCCCACCGGGGCGTTCACGTTCAGCAACCTGTTCACCGACCTGCCGGGCACGGCCAACACCGGCACGCCGCTCGCCAGCTTCCTGCTGGGTCAGGTGCAGCAGTTCTCGATCGACCTGCAGCAGGACCAGATCCGCAATCGCGCCCACATCCAGGAGTACTTCGCGCAGGACGACTGGCGTCTCTCGGCTCGCGTGACCGTGAACGCTGGTCTGCGCTACACGCTGAACTTCCCGTCGACCGAAGTGAACGATCAGGTGGGCGTGTTCAACCTCGCCACGCGACAGATGGAATACGCCGGGCAGAACGGCGTGCCGCGCGCGGCGCGGCCACTGCACTGGAACAACCTCGGTCCGCGGTTCGGCCTCGCCGTGCAGGCCACCGACTCGACGGTGCTGCGCGCGGGCTATGGCCTGGTGTGGATCGAGATGGCCGGCATCACCACGCCGTTCACCACACCCGTGTTCCCCTTCCTGCAGACGGTGTCGCAGCGCACGCTCGACAACCAGACGCCCGCCTTCACCCTGGCGCAGGGACCGACCGTTTCGCCGATTCCGCTCACGGCCGACGCCGGCCTGGGTCAGGGCGTGTTCTCGGTGGATCGCGATCTGGGCTCGGGCTACGTGCAGCAGTGGAACGTGTCGCTGCAGCAGTCGATCACGCCCAACACGACCATCGAGGTGGCCTACACGGGTTCGACGATCACGCGCGTGGGCCTGCCAGACACCAACCTCAACCAACTGACCGCCGATCAGCTCGCGCAGGGCAGCGCGCTGCTCACGCGCGTGGCCAATCCGTACTTCGGCCAGATCCCGCGGTCGTCGTCGCTCGGCGATCCCACCATCACCGTGGCGCAGCTGCTCAAGCCGTATCCGCAGTACACGACGGTGAGCCTGTATCGCAACAACGTCGGCACGACGTTCTACCAGGGCGCCTACGTGAAGCTGCAGCAGCGCGTCGCGCACGGCCTGTCGTACGCCATCAGCTACACCCGCTCGAAGTTGCGCGACGACGCCTCGTCGGTCTTCGATGCGTCGATTCTTACCGGCCCGGTCGCCAACTTCCCGGTGGCCGACAGCTTCAACCGCGCGCTCGAGCGCGACTACTCCACCGGCGACATCCCGCACGCGTTCACGAGCTCGCTCGTGTGGGACCTGCCGTTCGGACGCGGACGCGCGCGCCATCCACATGGCGTGCTCGGCGCGGTGGCGAACGACTGGACGCTCTCGGGCATCGTCACGCTGCAGTCGGGCATGCCGGTGGCCATCGCGCAGACCACCAACAACAACGCCTTCGCAGGCTTCGGCACCCAGCGTCCGAACCTGGTCGGCGATCCCGAGCTGCCGGCCGACCAGCGCACCACCAGCCGCTGGTTCAACACGGCGGCGTTCAGCGCCGCGCCGCAATTCGCGATCGGCTCGAGCTCCCGCAACCCGATCCGCGGTCCCGGATTCAAGAGCCTCGACATCGCCGTCTTCCGTCGCATCCCGCTCGCCGGATCCACTGCGCTCGAACTGCGCGGCGAGGTGTTCAACGCCACCAACACCGCGCCCCTCGGCGCGCCCAACACGACGGTGGGCGCGGCGGCCTTCGGCACCATCACCTCGGCCGGCGATCCGCGCGTGGTGCAGCTGGCGGTGAAGTTCCTGTTCTGAGCGGCCGCCGCGTTAGAATTCGCGGATGCGTCGCAGGCTTCCGCTCACCCTTCTCGGCACGCTCTCTCTCGCGCTCTCGCTCTCGGCCCAAGGCGGCGGGCTCGACCCGGCCACCATCGCCCGCGTGCGCGACGAGGCGACGAAGAACTCGAAGGCTTACGAGCACGTGTGGTGGCTGTCGGAGGTCTACGGGCCGCGCGTCACCGGCACGCCGGCCTTCTCGCAGGCCAGCGAGTGGGCCATGAAGCAGTTCCGCGACTGGGGCCTCGCCAACGTGCACCAGGAGCGGTGGGCGTTCGGGCAGGGCTGGAACATCCAGAAGTTCTCGGCGGTGATGACGGCGCCGCAGGCCGCCGTGCTCATCGGCGCGCCGCGCAACTACTCGCCCTCCACGAACGGCACGGTGGCGAGCGACGTCGTGCGCGTGAACATCCAGAGCGAGGCCGACTTCAAGAAGTACGCGGGCACGCTGCGCGGGAAGATCGTGATCATGCAGCCGGTGCGCGCCGTGCGGATGCTCGAAGGCCCGGTGATCCTGCGCATGGACGAAGGCCCGTGGTGGACCGAAGCGGCCACGCCGGTCGAGCCCGCCGCCGACACGCCGCAGCCACCCACCGCGCGTGCCGCGGCGCAGGAGCGCCAGCGCCTGGCGCAGGCGATCCAGAAGTTCCTCGTCGACGAAGGCGTCGGCGTGCTGCTCGAGCGCGGCAGCGACGGCGACACGGCAGCCGGAGGCAGCGACCTCACGTGGCGCACGCAGCAGACCGACGGCGGCACGATCTTCCCCACCAGCGGCGGCAGCCGCGATCAGAACGCGGCGAAGCAGGTGCCGTCGGCGACGCTGGCGGTGGAGCACTACAACCGTCTGGTCCGCCTCATCGAGCACGAGGTGCCGGTGAAGATGGAGGTCACGATCCAGACGGCGTTCTATCCCGAGACGTCGCAGCCGAACGGCATCAACACCATCGCGGAGATTCCCGGCACCGACCTGGCGAACGAAGTGGTGATCATGGGCGCGCACTTCGACAGCGTGCCGTACGCCACCGGCGCCACCGACAACGCCACCGGCAGCGCCGCGATGATGGAAGCCGTGCGCGTGATCCAGGCGCTGAAGCTGAAGCCACGCCGCACGATCCGCGTGGCGCTGTGGGGCGGTGAGGAGCAGGGCCTGCTGGGATCGCGCGCGTACGTGGCCGCGCACTACTGGGACGAGGCCGCGAAGAAGCCGAAGCCGGAACACGCCGGCGTGGCCGCCTACTTCAACCTCGACAACGGCACCGGCCGCATCCGCGGGGTGTGGGGCCAGGCCAACAAGGGCGCGCTGCCGATCCTCGAGAAGTGGGGTGAGCCGTTGAAGGAGCTGGGCTGGAAGATGGCCAGCCCGCGCAGCGTCAGCGCCACCGATCACGGGTCGTTCGACGACGTGGGCCTGCCCGGCTTCCAGTTCATCCAGGAGCGCCTCGAGTACAACTCGCGGTCGCACCACTCGAACATGGACACCTTCGATCGCGTGCAGAAGGCGGACGTGGAGCAACAGGGCGCCGTGGCGGCGGTATTCGCCTGGTCGGCCGCCAACGCGCCCGAGAAGCTGCCGCGCAAGCCCATGGCGCCGCGCTGAGCCGCTACTGCACCGGCTGACGGAAGCCGACGGCGACGTAGACGTTCGTCGCCACGTTCTGTCCGTGCACGCGCGGCGGGCGGAACGACATCGATCGCGCGGACGCCAGCGCCAGGGCGTCGAACGGCGCGGCCCCGCGAATCACCTTCGCGCTGGCGACGCTGCCATCGGGCTGCAGGCCCAGCTCCACGAGCACCACGCCGTTGAAGAGCGCCTGCGGCGGGTAGTCCGGCATCGCCGGTCCTGAGGCGGGCGCCGCCACCTCGTCCGACGGCGCGCCCGTGTTCTTCGGCGGCTCACCGGCGTTCGAGCCCTGATAGATCGACGGCGGACGGAACACGCCAACGACGAGCACCTTCGACGCCGTCGCCCGTTTGGTCGCCGGATCGATCGGCTTGCCGGCCTCGGGCGGCGCGGCGTCCTGTGCCGGGGCGAAGCGCCAACCGCGCACCGCGGTCGAGAGCGTGTCGGTGAAGGGCGGCGTCGTTCGGAACGCCTTCACGCCGCTCACGCCGCCGTCGCGCGTCACGTCCACCTCGAGGAACACCTCGCCGCCGGCGATGGCCATCACCGGGATGATCGGCAGCGCGCCGCCGGCGAGTTTCGCCGGCGACACCAGCACGCGCCGGCCAGCCGGGTCGGCAGGCGACGACGTGTCGGGGAACGGCGGCACCTCGGTGGGGTTGCTCACCGCGTCGGCGGGTTTGATGTCGTCGGCGGTGATGACGCGCGCGGGCTTCTGGATCGCCTTGCGTCGCGCCGCTTCGGCGGCGGCGGCCTGGCCGAGCGACTGGGCCTGCACGAGCGGCGTGCACGCGAGAGTCGCGCAAAGGACGAGGAGCGTCGGACGCATGAGCAGCCTTCCCGGGGAGAGACGGGCCTTCCGCCACTATACGATCGCGGCCCGCCGTCGATGGCCCGCCGGCGCGATCCGCCGTGCGGCGGTGCGCAGGCTGGCGCAGCCCGGCAGCGGCTCACGGTCCGGCGCACGATAGAATCGCGGCTCGATGCCCCGTCCGCTGCGCCTCACCGTGGTGAACGCAGCCTTCGACCGCACGGTCGCCGATCCCGACGCCCTGCTCGATCGCTACGACACGCTCGCGCACTGGTGCGGCGCCCTGCACGAGGCCGGCGCGCACGTCGAGGTGGTGCAGCGCTTCGGTCGTGACGCGTCGGTCACACGCCACGGGGTCGCGTATCACTGCATCGCCGACGGCACGGCCGCCACGCCCTCGTGGCGCGACAGCCTCACGCGCGTGGTGGAACGAACGCGCGTCACCGCACCCGATCTCGTGCACGTCAATGGAATGGGCTTCCCGGCGCTGGTGGCCGCGCTGCGCGACGCGCTCGGCGCCGCACCGGTGATCGTCGTCCAGGATCACGCAGGACTCGCGCCGCCGTCCGGCGAGGGCTTCATGGACGGTTTCAAGCGCCTGCGCTGGAAGACCGGACTCGATCACGCGGACGCCGTCTCGTTCACCGCACACGATCAGGCCGCGCCGTGGCAGCGCGCCGGCCTGTTGCAGCGCGCGCGCGTGCTCGACGTGGTCGAGAGCAGCACCACCGTGGTGCCGACGCCGCGCGACGAAGCGCGGGCACGCACCGGCCTTGGCGGCGCGCCGCTGGTGCTGTGGATCGGGCGGCTCGTGCCCGGCAAGGATCCGGCAACGGCGCTCGCCGGCTTCGAGTCGTTCCGCGTGGCGCATCCCGACGCGCGCCTGGCGATGATCTTCCAGGGCGGCACGCTCGAAGACGACGTGCGCGGCATCGTGCATCGGTCGCTGCTCCTGCAGCTCTCGGTGCGGCTGCTGGGCGCGGTGCCGCACGACGAGATCGGCGACTACCTCGGCGCCGCGGATCTGTTCCTGAGCGCCAGCCATCATGAAGGCAGCGGTTACGCGCTGCTCGAGGCGATGGCATGCGGCATCACCCCCGTGGTGACCGACATCGCACCGCATGCGGCCATCACCGGCGGCGTCGGCGCATCGTTCTCGGTGGGCGACACGCGTGGCTGCGCCGATGCGCTCGCGCGCGCCTGGAGCGCTGACCGCGCGGCGGCGGCCGCCGCCGTGAAGGCGCGCTTCGACGAGGCGCTGTCGTGGAGGGCGCTGGCCGGCCGCACGCTGGCAGCCTACGCGGATCTCGTGGACGCTCGCACCACGCGGAGCCGCTGATGCGCCTCGCGTTCGTGCTGCGCGGCGGCCTGCATCCAAGCGGCGTCGTCGAGATCATCCCGGCCTATCTCGGCCTGCTCGCGGGCCTGGCTCGGCGGCACGAGGTGCACGCCTTCGTGCTGCAGCACCTGCCGGCGCCGCAGTCGTACGTGCTGCGCGGCATCCACGTGCACGACCTGGGACGCCCCACAGCGTCGTTCGGCCTCGCGCGCGCCGCGCAGTATCGGGCGCTGGTGCGGACGCTGCGCGCGCATGTGCCTTTCGATCTCATCCATGGGATCTGGGGCGACCCGGCCGGGCTGCTCGCCACGCTCGCCGGGCGCGCGCTGGGCGTGCCATCGGTCGTGACGTGCGACAGCGGCGAGTTCGTGTCGGTGCCGGACGCCGAGTACGGCATGCAGCGCACGGCACGCGGACAGCTCACCATGACGGCCGTGGCGCACCTCGCGACGCGCCTGCACACGTGCACGCACTACGCGGCGGCGCAGGCGGCGCGGCTGGGCTGGCACACGGATGTCTGGCCGATCGGCATCGATCCGTCGCCCTTCGCGCGGGCGGTCGTGCCGCCCGACGGGCCGCCGTGGCGGCTGCTCCAGGTCGCGAGCCTGAACCGTGTGAAGCACCAGGCCCTGGCCATCGACGCCGTGACCGCACTGATGCGCCGGGGCCTCGACATCGAGCTCGACCTGGTCGGCGAGGACACGCTCGCTGGCGCGTTGCAGGCGCACGCGCGAGACGCGGGCGTGGCCGATCGCGTGCGCGTCCACGGGTTCCTCGACCAGGCCGCGCTGGTGCCGCTCCTTCACCGCGCGCATCTGTACGTGCAGACGTCGTGGCACGAGGGCGCCGGCGTGTCGGTGCTGGAAGCGGCCGCCGCCGGCGTGCCGATCGTGGGCACGCGGGTCGGCTATGTGGCGGACTGGGCGGCTGACGCCACGGCGGCGATCGATGGCGCGTCGGCCGCGACGCTCGCGGACACCATCGCGGCGCTGCTGGCCTCGCCAGAACGAAGACACGCGCTCGGCACCGCGGCGCTGGCGCGCGTGCGCGCGATCGACCTCGCCGTCACCATCGAGGCCTGTCAGGCGTGCTACGCGTCGCTGCCGGAGCGCTCGTCCTCGCCGACGTCGCGGCCATCTGGCAGATACAACGAGCACACGCACCGCTGACAGGTGTCGCTCGTGGCTACGTCGAGGGCCCGCCGGCGCTCGACCGAAGCCGGCGCGTTCAGGGTGGCCTCGAGGTCGCCGTCCACGGGATCGTAGCCGGGCAGGAAGAAGCAGGGACGCAGGCGTCCGCCCGGTTCGAGCACGGCCGAGATCCACGGCGCGTTGCAGCGCACGCGGGGAAACGACCCGAGCCCGGCGGCGGCGGCGTAGTAGGCGTGCACGCGATCGAGGCTGGCGCGTCCGCCGACGATGAAACCGCGCGCCAGCGCGTCGGCGCAGTCGCGCGCGGTTCGCTGGATCGCGGCGGCCAGCGCCGGCAGCTCCGCCGCGGGCACCGCCACTTCCGCACTGCGCGACGCGCTCCACGGGTCGGCGCGGTTGAACGCCGACGACGTGAGGTCCGCGGCCAGGAACGAGATCTCGTCGAAGCCCGCGCCTTCGGCTGCCTGCACCGTGGCCGGCAGCACGGCCGCGTTGGCCCGCTGCACCACCGAGCGCGCGATCAGCCTCGGCTTCGCCGGCTGCGCGGCCAGGGCGGCGACGCCGGCGGCGAGCCGCGAGAACCCGTGCTTCACGCGCCGAATGGCGTCGTGCACCACGGGCGGACCGTCGACCGAGATCACCACGGTATCGACGCGCGCGGCGATCTCGACGGCATCGCGCTCGGCGAGCAATCCCGTGGAGACCAGCGTCAACGCGATCCCTTCCGCGCGCAGGCGATCGCAGAGCGCCCAGAGGTTGCGATGCAGCAGCGGCTCGCCGCCGGTCAGCATCACGCGCCGCACGCGCAGGCGGCGCAAGGCGTCCACGTGCTGGTCGATCACCTCGGGCGCCAGCTCGCGCCCCTGCGCGTTGGCCTTCCAGATGTCGCACATCACGCAGCGGCAATTGCAGGCTTCGTGCACGACCAGCGCCAGGATCGGCAGGCTGTGCAGGTGTCCCGTGGCACGTCCACGCACGCGCCGCACGCGTTCGGCCAGCGTGGTCATGCGGCGTCCACCTCGAGGCCGGGTTCGGCCACACGCAGCCGGGCCGCCCGACGGCCGATCCAGTCGGCGATGCGCCGCACCACGCCGTCGACCCGCGCCGGTACGTGCGCCGTGCCGGTGGCATCGAACACATCCACCAGCGCCGGATCGGCCACCGCCGGCAGGCCGTCCACCATCGTGAGTCGCACGTCAGCCCGCGATGCGCCGACAAGCACATCGAACGGATCAGCGGCCGCGCCGGCCAGCACGGTGAGATCGGCGGGCGCGCCGGCCACCAGGCGACCGGCCTCGGGCACGCGCAGCAGCGACGCCGCCCCGTGGGTCACGAGGCGCAGCAGTCCGCGCGCGCTGACCTGGCGCGTGGCGTGCGCGGCCCGCACTTCGTCCAGTAGATCACCGGCGCCGCTCAGGCGCGAGTCGCTGCCGAGCGCGAGGCGATCGGCGTCGTCGAACGGCCGCACGTCGGCCGTGGCGCCGAACAGCCAGTCGTTCGAACTCGGGCACCACACCAGGCCGGCCCCGGCCTCGATGGCGAGCGAGGCGCTCGACGCGCACGCGCCCACGCCGTGCACCAGCACCGTTCGGCGATCGAGACAGCCCAGCCGTCGCAGCTCGGCGATCTCGCCGGCGGCTTCGCCGTCGACCCCCTCGGCCGCGTGCACGATCCACGGCCAGTCGTCGGGCGTCGCGTGATGCGCCGCCGCCAGCGCCTCGCCGTCGATCTGCAGCGAGTGGCTGTAGGTGAAGCGGCGCACCACGCGCACGGGGAAGCGGCGGCGCAGCACGCCGTGCAGCGGGTTGTGATGGCACACGGTGGTGACGCCGCTCAGCAGGTTCTTCAGGCCACCGACCCACAGGCGATCGTCGAGCGTCTCGGGCGTGAGTGCGGCGAGCGCGGGATCGGTGGCGAAACGCGGCTGGAAGTCGGCGATCCACTCGCGAACGTTCTGATGACGCTCGCGCCACTTGAGACGCGGCACGGTGTTGAGCTCGAGGTGATCGTGGGCGTTGACGAGGCCCGGCAGCAGCACGGCGTTCTCGAGATCGATCACGGTGTCGTGCCGGTCGGGCGCCACGTCGACGCCGTCGATGCGACGGCCGCGCACGCGCAGCGTCGAGGCGACGCGCCCGTCGGGTGTCACCACCCGGGCGTTGACGAAGGTGACGCCACGCGACCAGAACGCCACGCTACGCCGCCTTCCTTGCCCGCACGACGAGCGCCACCGGTCCGCCATCGGGCGATCCCGGCGAGGCGACGTCCTGTTGCAGGTCCACGAGCAGCCGCGCGCTGACGCAGGCCCGTTCGTGCTCGGCCACCGTGTGCCAGCAACCGCGCACGATGGCCTCGCCGCCTTCGCCGGTGAAGCCGCGCGTCCAGCCCAACTCGCCGCCGCGCGGATGCACCACGGAATAGACCAGCGTGCCGCGCGGACGCAGGACGCGCGCCAGCTCGGCGATCGCCTGCGCCAGATCCGGCACGTCGTTCAGCGCAAGGCCGCTCACGACCAGGTCGACAGACGCGGTCGCCACCGGCAGGGCGCCGAGGTCGCCCAGCAGGCGATGCGCGGCCGGCACGGTCACGCGCGCCAGCATCTCGGGCGAGAAGTCGACGCCCACCACGCACGCGGCGCCGCGCGCGGCCGCGGCGTCGAGGTAGCGACCGGTGCCGCAGCCCGCGTCGAGCACCCGCTGCCCCGCCACGTCGGGCCACGCGGCGAGCACGGCGGCCTGCTCGGCCGCCATCAACGCGTTGTGCGGCGTGCTGGCGTAGGTCGGCGCCCAGCGCGCGTAGGCGTCTTTCGGCGCCAGCACCGGGGGTCGCGGCCGGAACCACGAGGCGAGTCCCATCAGAACCCCGTGGTCTCCGGGCGCTGATAGTGCAGCACGCGCTGCACAGCTCGCAGTTCGAGCGGCTGGGCGTACCACCTGAAGCGATAGCGCACCGCCGCCAGCGCTTTCAACAACGCCCGCCGCGCCGGCGTGAGGCGGGTGTCGGTGACGGTGGGATAGAACGCGTTCAGCACGCTCTCGAAGTCGCGCACCTGCTGGCGCACGGATCCGCGCGAGAACGGCGTGCGCGGATCGCGACGCAGCGCGAAGGTCTGCCAGCGCTCGCTCACCCACTCGTCGAGCGTCTCCGGGAAGCGGAAGCCCTGCGCCTGCACGGCGTCGTAGTAGCCGCCTTCGAGCGGCACCGGCGAGTAGGTGTAGAGGATGATCTCGCTGGCCGGATTCACCGCCTTCACGCGACGGATGAACTCCAGCGTGCCGGCGAGATCGCCTTCCGGATCCGGCGGGTTGCCCACCACGAACGAGAACTCGGGCACGACGCCGTAGGTCTTCATGCGGGCGGCGAGCTCGAGCGTGAGTTCGGCGGAGGCGGTGCCGCCCTTGTTCATGCGCGCCAGCGTCTCGGTCGAGCCCGATTCGGCGCCGCAGAACACCATCTTCAGACCGCTCGCCTGCATCCGCTCCCAGGTGGCCGTCTTGTAGCGCATCAGCTCGTCGACACGACCGAGCGCCCACCACGCCATGCCGAGATGGCGCAGCCGATCGGCGATCGCCGCCGTGCGCGGCTCGCTGATGAAGAAGTCCATGTCGTGGAACTGCACCGCATCCGCGCCGTACTCGCCGTGCATGCGATCGAGCACGCGGCCAACGCGCTCGGGCGACTCGGCCACCCACTTGCGCTGCACGATCGAGACGACGGCGCAGAACGAGCACGCGTGCGGACACCCGAACGACGAGTGATGCGCCGCCACCCGCCGCCCCATGTAGTGCGACGGCAGGTAGCGCGGCATCGACACGCGGTGGTAGGGCCACTCGGGCAGCTCATCGAGCGGCGCCAGCGGACGCGTCGGTGTACGGATGATGCGGCCGTCCTGCCGGAAGACGATCCCGGGCACGTTCGCGAGGGACTCGCCGCGGGCGAGGGCGCGTGCCAGGTCGCGCATGGTCAGCTCGCCCTGGCCCACGACGCAGACGTCGACGGTGCCGTCGCGCAGGCACACCTCGGCGTGCTGCGACGCGAAATAGCCGCCCCACACCACGCACACGCCGGGAATGGCACGGCGCACGGCCCTGGTCAGCGCCACGGCGGCGGTGAGTTGCGGCCCCGGCATCACCGACACGGCCAGCACCGTCACCGGCGTGCGCGCGTGCATCGCCGTGATGGTCGCGACGGGGTCGGCATCGGCGTTGCCGTCGACGATCGCGTAGTCGTGCTCGCCCTCGAGCATCGAGCCGAGCGCCAGCAACGCCATCGGCAGTGGCAGGCTCGCGGAGGTGGTGCTGCGCGGGTTGACCAGGACGATCATCGTTCCCGCCAGTGCTGGGTCACGGCCATGCCGACGCGGCCGACCAATGCCGACGACGCCGCCCTGGCCGCCGCCGCGTAACGGCGATCGCGCCAATGGCGGTGCTTCGCCACCTCGGCCGACACCCAGCGGCGCGCGAACTGGTAGTAGGGACGCGTGGGCCGCCCGCGCAGGGTGAGCTCGCGGTCCGAGTGCGCGTCCCACGGCCCCGGCGCCTGCACGCGATCGGCCACCGACGCGTAGTACGGCGTGCCCTTGATCGGATACGACACCGTCGTCAGGAAGATGTCGGGATCGGTCCGCTTCAGGTGATCGACGGTGGCCTCAAGGTCTTCGTGCCGTTCGCCATCGAAGCCGAACATGATGAACATCCCGACCTCGATACGGCGCGCCTTCAGCCGCGCCGCTGCTTCGCGCACGCGTTCCACGGTGACCTTGCGCTGCATGCGATCGAGCACGGCCTGCGAGCCGCTTTCCGATCCGATCCACACGCGCGTGCAGCCGAGCCGCACGAGCGCGTCGGCCACGGCGTCGTCGATGCGCTCGGCGCGCGAGATGCACTCGAACGGCCGGTGCAGGCCGCGTCGCTCGAGTTCGTCGGCATAGGCGAGCGTCCACGTGCGGTGGATGCCGAACACGTCGTCCGCGTACCACAGCCGCTCGGGGTTGTAGCGCTCGACGATGTGCTGCACTTCATCGGCCACGTGTTGCGGCGAGCGGCGACGATGACTCTCGCCGAACACCGAGCGGCTGCACCACGTGCACGTGTACGGGCATCCGCGCGCGGTGATGAGCGACACCGTACCCACGCCGTGCGCGCCGCGCCAGGCGGCGAGGTAGCGCGACATGTCGACGGCATCGCGATCGGGCAGCGGCAGAGTGTCGAGGTCCGCGATCTGCGCACGGGCGCGCGTCCGCACCACCCTGCCGGCGTCATCGCGGAAGACGAGCCCGTCGATGGCCGTGAGCGCCTGGACGTCCCAGCCGGCCGCCAGTACCGGCACGAGCTCGGTCATCGTCTGCTCGCCCTCGCCCACCACGACCACGTCGACCCCGGCATCGAGATAGGCCTCGGCGTGGTACGGCGGATCCGGTCCACCCACGACCACTCGTGCTCCGGCGGCGCGCGCGATCGCCACCATGCGCAGCGCGTGGCGCTTGGTCATGAGGTTCACGGCGATGCCGACCACCGGCGGTCGCGTCGCGCGCACGCGGGCCTCGAAGTCGGCGATCGTCTGGAACGTGGCATCGAACACATCAACCGCCAGCCCCGCGCGTTTGAGATACGCCGAGACGTAGAGCAGTCCCAGCGGCGGATGCGGCCGCATGATGCGGCGTTCCTCCGCGTCCTCCGCGAGGTAGTAGGCGTGCGCCAGCAGCACCTGCATCACGACACCTGCTGCGGCGGCCGCACGAACTCGACGAGATGCTTCTCGATCGGCCAGCGATAGAAGTCGAGGTCGCAGCGTACCCGCGACGCGACGCGCAGCGGCCAGCGCCACGGCCCCGGACGCCACGCGTGCTTCACGTAGAACTTGAACGCCTCCACCGTGTGCCACACCTCGGGCGTGATCCACGGGCCGCGGCCGCCCACGTAGTCGAAGTCGGCCCACGCCTCGAGGCCGCGTGGGAAGGCGAAGCCGTCGGCGGCGGCGCGATCGGCGAGCGGATTGCCCGGATACGGCCGGTAGTAGAAGACCGGCGTGTCGAAGTCGGGGGACATCTGACGGATCGTCTTGGCGAGGTCGAGCGAGGCGCGGATGCTCGATCGCGGTTCGCCGGGGAAGCCGACGATGAAGTTGAAGATGCCGCCGACGCCGTGCCGCACCAGCATCGCCGCCGCCTGCCGCACCTGTGGCAGCGTGACGTCCTTCTGGAGGCGATCGAGCGTCTCCTGCGAACCCGACTCCACGCCAATCATGGCGCGGCGGAAGCCGGCGCGCACGGCGAGGGCCATCGCCTCGTCGCCGAGACGGCACGCCTGGTCGGCGCGCAGCGTCGCCGTCCATTGCACGCGCACCTCGCGCGCCAGCAGCTCGCGGGCCAGCGCGGTGACGCGGGCGCTCGACGTGAAGAAGGTCTCGTCCTGGAACGCGACTTCCTCGATGCCGTATCGCTGTTGCAGGTGCTGCAGCTCGGCGGCGACGCGTTCGGGCGAGAGCCCCGTCCACGCGCGCGAGAACACCGCCGGATCGGCACAGAAAGCGCAGCGGAAGCGGCAGCCCTGCGACGAGATGTAGTCGAGCTGTCGCTTGCCCTTGGCCGCGAAATAACGCGGCATGTCGAGCAGGCCGTAGTCGTGCGCGGGAAGCGTGTTGAGGTCCGCCAGCGGACGCCGTGGTCCGTCGACGATCGCGGCCCCGTCGCGCGCGACCGTGCCGGGGCAGCCCGCGATCGCCTCGCCAGCGACGCAGCGCGCCACGACGTCGGCGAAGGTCAGCTCGCCCTGGCCGACGACCACGGCGTCGATCGACGGCTCGTCAAGGCACTCGCGGGCGAAGAGCGACGGATGCCAGCCGCCCCACACGACCGGCACGTGCGGATACGCCTGCTTCACCGCGCGGGTCACGGCGAGGGCGTCGCGAATCGGCGCGCCGGTCAGCACCGTGATGCCGACGCACACGGCGCCACGCGCCGCCTCGACCATCGTCGCCACGGGATCCGCCTCGAGGCGTCCGTCGACGATCGACACGTCGACCTTCGTGCGATCGAGCGCGCTGCCGAGGGCGACCAGCGCCAGCGGCATCGTGTGGAACACGGCCCGTGGGTTGTAGAGCACGACGCGTGGACGGTTGCCGCTCACGACGCGCTCTCCGCCTGCACCGGCTCCGCCGGGTCGATCGTCGTCACCGGCGCCGCCGGTTCGTCGGCGAGGCGCCGCAGTCGACGACGCGCCACGACCAGACGGGCGGCCGACCGCGCGGCGCTCGCCAGGTCGCGCGCACGAGCCGGCAGCGACCGACCCGCCGCGCCGGCCCGACGCATCGCCGCCCGGGCACGGAACTCGGCGTGCACCACGCCGTGCAGCTGCCGGTAGAAATCGGGCGAGTAGGTGCCGCGGTACATCAGCGACAGATCCCCGGAGTCGATCCAGTGCTGCTTCACGCCGAGCTCGGCGCGCACGCGCTCGTAGAAGCGGGTGCCCGGCAGCGGATACGACACCGAGACGCCGATGTCGTCGGGCGCCTCCTCGCGCACCAGCGCGAGCGTGGCCTCGATGTCGTCCCACTGCTCGCCGGGATAGCCGAACTGCAGGAAGAAGCCGACGCGAATGCCGACGGCCTTCAGCGCGCGCGCCGCCTGCCGGATCTCGTCGACGGTCTGGCCCTTCTCCATCGCGTCGAGCACGCGCTGCGAGCCCGACTCGGCGCCCATCCACACCATCACGCAACCGGCGTCGGCCAGCGCCCGCGCGACATCGCCGTTCACCTGGTCGGCGCGCATCAGGCAGCGGAAGGGCACGCGCGCATCGGCCGCGGCGAGCGCATCCGCGAACTGGCGCACCCAGCCCGGACGCAGGCCGAAGACGTCATCGACCATCCACAGGTGGTCGGGGGCGTAGGTGGACTTCAGCCACGCGATCTCGTCGACCACGGCCTGCACGTCGCGCACCGCGTAGCGCTGGCCGTAGATGGGCTTCGCGCACCAGTTGCAGTGGAACGGACAGCCACGCGTGGTCGCGACGTTCATCGAGTAGTAGCCGTGGCGCTGCCAGATGGCGCGGTAGCGCGGCACGTCCACGAGATCCCACGCCGGGCGCGGCAGGCCGTCGAGGGCCGTCACCGGCGGACGCGCAGGCCCGCGCTTCACCGAGCCTCCGTCGTCACGCATCGCCACGCCAGGAATGGCGGTGAAGGCGCGGCCGGCCAGGCACGCATCCACGACGTCGGCGACGGCGAACTCGCCTTCGCCGAGCGCCACGGCCACGGCGCCGCGGTCGAGGTAGACCTGCGGGTGATCCGTCGCGTCCGAGCCCGACACGATCACCGGCACACCGGCTGCGCGCGCGTAATCGATCATCACCAGCGCCGCCTCGCGCATGCGCGACAGGCACATCTTGCTGAGATAGTTGAAGCTGTCCTCGTAGATGACGGCCACGCGCGGACGGACGCGTGCGAGTGCGTCGCGCCACTCGTCTTCGGACGCGGCGATCATGGCGTCGAAGAGGGCGACGTCGTGGCCGCGCGACCGCAGTACCGACGCCGCGTAGAGCGTGCCGAGCGGCGGATACGGCTGCTGTGCCTCCCACGTCTTCGGGTCGAAACGCAGGTAGTACGACTGGCCGAGCAGGACGTCAGCCACGGTCGTACCTCCGCTTTTCCCAACGGGCCAGGACGTGATCCCCCGCGGTGCGCAGGCCCGGCACGCGAGACGCCACGCGATCGGCGGCGGCCACCACGGCGCCGACCGGCGACGGCACCTGCTGCCAGCGCGGCTCGAGGTACGGCGGCGGCACCAGCACGCCGAGGCCGCGCACGTGGGTGCGCGTCACGTCGGGGCCGAGCGCGACGCCCACCGCGTCGAGGCCGTGGTACCACGTCGGCACGTCGATGCCGCTCACCGGCACGGGCCCGTCGTGACGGCGCGCGACCAGCGCGCGGCGTCCCGTGAGCGTGAAGTACGCCCGTTCCCACAAGCAGCGGTCGTTCAGCAGGCCGAGCACGATGGTGCCGCCGGGGCGCAGCCGGCACGACACCAGCCGGGTCAGCGGCGAGAGCGATTCCACGCAGTTGAGCGCGCCGAAGTTCGAGACGATGGCGTCGACGCCGGCGATGTCGACCGCGTCGAGCAGCGATGGCAGCGTCTCGAGGCCGCAATCGAGCACCCGCACGCGATCGCTCAGGCCGGCGGCGTGCGCGCGACGCTCGGCGAGGCGCTGCATCTCCGGCGATGGATCGCAGGCGATCACCTCGCGGCCGTGGCTGGCGAGGAAGACGGCGTCGACACCGGTGCCGCAGCCGATCTCGAGCACGCGCGCGCGTGGCGGCAGCCACCGCAGCAGCAGCCGGTGCGCCAGCGTGCGCTGCAGGCGGAACAGCGCGCCGTCGGTGGCGCGGTCGTAGTCGGGCGCCGCGGCGTCGAACGCCCGCACGGTGGCGGTGGCGGCTCTAGACGCCATCGGGGCCCTCCGCGGCGGAGCGCGAGACGACGGCGGCTGGCTCCGAGGCGTCGACGACGCGCACACGTCGCCGTCCGGTGCGGGCCAACGCGCGCGACGCGGCAGCCGCGCGATACACGGCCAGAACATCACGCGCCGCCTGGGTCCACGAGAACGACGCCGCGCGTGCCGGACCAGCGGCGCGCAGCGCCGTCCGCAGGTCTGCATCGTGGGCGAGCCTCAGCAGTCCGCCGGTGAGCGCGCCGACATCGAGCGGGTCGACGGTGACGGCGGCATCGGCGGCGATCTCGGCGAGCGACGACGTCGACGAGGTGAGCACCGGCGCGCCGCAGGCCAGCGCTTCAACCACCGGCAGCCCGAAGCCCTCGTAGATCGAGGGAACGCGAATATCTCGCAGAGGCTGTAGAGCGCCGGCAGCTGCGTGAACGGCACGTAGCCGGTGAAATGCACGATGTCGACGAGGCCGAGCCTGGCGATCTCGGTCTCGAGGTCGCGCGACAGCCAGCCGTACGGACCGACGCACACGAGGTGGTGCGGCATGCCCGCCGCCCGGGCGCGCGACAGCGCCGCGAGCAGGCGACGCAGGTTCTTCCGCGGCTCGACGGTGCCGAGGTACAGCACGAACCGATCGGGCAGCGCGTACCGACGACGCACGCCGGCGAGCACGTCGCCGTCGGTGACGGGCTGGAACACGGGGCTCGCCGCCTCGTGCACGACGTGCACGCGATCGGGCGAGGCGCGGTGCAGGCGCAGCAGGTCGCGGCGGGTGCTGTGCGACACCGTGACGATGGCATCGGCGCGCGCGATGGCGACGCGTTGCAGGGGGCGATTGATCATCAGCCGCCGCACCGGATGGAAGCGCGGGTAGAGCCGCAGGCTCATGTCGTGCACGGTGACCACGGCGGCCGTGTCGCACACCACCGGCATCATGCCGTTGGTGAAGTGCGCGACATCCGGCGCGATCTCGGCCAGCGCGCGCGGCGCGTACGCCTGCATCCACACTGCGCGTACCGGGAAACGGTGGCGGTCGTGCACGCGCACCTCGGGCGGCAGCGGCGCCTCGGTCGTGATCGGCAGGTTCGAGATCACCACGATCTCGTCGCCCGTGCGCGCGGCCTCGCGGGCGAGGTGCTGCAGCAGGTGCTCGGTGTAGTAGCCCACACCGGTGCGCCCGGGCGTCAGCGTGGTGCCGTCAAACGCGATGCGCATGCGACGCGAACCCGTGATCGACGGCGGCGGCCGCGAGGCCGGCCGCCATGGCGAAGACGACGTAGGTGGAGGTGAAGGCGAGGAAGGCGTCGACCAGGCCATGACCGGCGATGATCACGCCGGTGGCGACGAGTGCCGCGCCGAGCGTGCCCTGCGTGACATCGCGCCAGGCGCGCCACGCCGCGTGGCCGATGGCCGCCACGAGCCAGAGCAGCGCCGCCAGGCCGGCGATGCCGGTGCCGGTGAGCACTTCGAGGTACAGGTTGTTGGCGTGCACGCGGTGATCCCACGCGCCAAGTCCGAGGTAGGCGCCGTAGTGCTGCCGGAAGTTGCCGGCGCCGACGCCGAGCCACGGATGCGCGATCGCCATGCGCGCCGCCGCCGTCCACAGTTGCCGCCGCGGCATGCGCACCGACGCGCCCGGCAGTGGCCCGTGCGTCTCGAGTGGCGTCGCCGGCGCCACGCCTTCCACGCGCACGGCGCTTCGCGGCGAGAACACCCCTTCGGTGCTGAGCCACGCGCGGCCCTCGTGCACGACGTCCCAGACGAGGGTGTAATCCCCGGGACGCGTCGGGGTGCGGACGCCGACGAGCATCTGCACGCGGCCGCCGGGAGGGACCGGATCCGCGAAGGGCGTGCGCGCGCCCTCGAAGTCGACCAGCAGGTCGCTGCCCGGCGCCAGCCAGTGGTACGACATCGCGAAGATCGGATCGTCGGTGGACTGCCACGTGAGCAGGCCCTGGTTCTCGACCGTCACCGGCACGCCGGTCATGCGTCCGGGCGGCAGCGTGAGCGTGGCCGGCACCGTGTAGTCGGCGCCGTACCAGTCCTGCGACGTGTCGGTGCTGACGCGGCTGGTCCACGCCTCAGGCGATCGCGATCCCGCCATGAGCGCGACGACGATCAGGGCCAGGGCGCCGAGGCGCCGCATGGCCGCGTCGAACACGGGCTGCCGGGTGTAGCGCAGGCCGGCCACCACCGCAAGGCTCGCCACCATCGCCAGTAACCCGGCGCGCGTGAAGCTGGCCACGATGCCGGCAGCGACCAGCGTCAGCGCCGCCATCGGCCAGGCGCGACGGAGGCGCGACGCGCCAGGCGGCGGCTCGACGACGAACCACAGGCCCAGCGCGAACACCACCTCGAGGAACATCGACGCCACGGTCGGATAGACGAACGTGGCGCTGGCGCGCACCTGCCCGCCGACGACGTGGAAACCAGGACGAAACGCCGTGAGGGCGCGCATCACCCACGGCGCCTGCGCGAGCTCGAGCAAGGCGACGACGCCCACGGTCGCGCCGACGGCCATCAGCACGCCCACCAGCACGCGCGCCTGCGATCGGGTGCGCACGACGTGCGCCACGGTGACCGTCAGCAGCCACGCCGCGAGCAGCCGGCCGCACGTGCGCCAGGCCTCACCCGCGTAGGCCGGCGCGAAGAGCGCGCTGAGGCACGCCACCGCGAGGCACACGAGCGCCGGCGCGGCGAACGCCACGCGCGGCCACGTCGCTGGACGCGACACGAGCGAGACGAGTCCGCTGGCCACCGCCAGTGCCGTCGTCGCTTCGAGCGTCGAGACCTGTAGACCCCTGA
Organism: Vicinamibacterales bacterium; assembly: GCA_046331325.1. GTDB lineage: Bacteria > Acidobacteriota > Vicinamibacteria > Vicinamibacterales > UBA2999 > CADEFD01. The sequence continues at coordinate 37,976 of JAXLRB010000005.1, forward strand.
TCGCGAGGCGGGGGGACGCCACTTCGAAGGCGGAGGTTGCCGCCACGATCACCACGGCGGCCGACGCGATTCGATCGATCGGGCGCGGGCGATCGAACGAGGGGCCGGACACGACGCGCGTGCCGGGTGCAAGACGCATTCCCGTGACCGTTTGCGGCACGAATGGTGCAAGCCTGCGGCAATTGGCGCGGATGCGGCCTGCTGGCGCGGACGACGCCATCCACGCGCTTTCGGATCGTGAAACTGTCTTCGGTTTACGTAAATCGCGACGCCTCCCTGACGCGGTGGTGGACGGCCCGGGTGTCGGGCAAGGCCGCCGCCGATCTGGCCGGCAAGCTCGTGACGTTCGGCGTCACGATCGCCGCCGCGCGGGCGCTGCCGGCCGAAACCTTCGGCGTCGTTGCGCTCGCCACGACGTGGGGCTGGCTGGCCGGCGTCGCCACCGACGCGGGGTGGAGCATGTACCTCGCTCGCGAGGTGGCACGGCGGCCGTCGATGGCGCGCTCGCTGGCGCGCCAGGTCGTGTGGCGGCGGGGGCGCGCCGCGCTGGGCGCGGGTCTGCTCACCACCCTGGGCGGCGTCGCGTTGCTCGATCCGGCGGTGGCGGCCGGCTTCGCGCTGGTGGCGTGGTCGCAGCTGGCGGCGGCCGTGCTCGAGACGTCGATGCACGTGTTCCGCGGCCTCGAACGCACGGACATCGAGGCCCGCCTGCACGCGGCGCAGCGCGTGGCCGCGGGCGTGCTCGCGGCGGGCGCCCTGGTGGCGCGGCCGTCGCTCTCCGGGCTCGGCGTGGCCCTGCTGCTGCCGCCGCTGGCCGCGATTGTCGCCGCACGGCGCGAGACGCAGCGGCTCACCGAAGGGTCGGGGGCATCCGCGGAGGCGCCATGGCTTGACCTGGCGGCACTGCGCACGCTGGTCTGGCCGCTCGGCCTCGCCACGATCGTGTCGGCGGTCTACTTCCGCTGCGACGTGTTCTTCGTCGAGCACTGGCACGGCGCCGCCGCGGTCGGCGCCTACAACGCGGCGTTCCGCCTGGTCGACGCCATCCGCCTGTTCCCCGCTGCCGTGCTGGCGGTGGCGTTTCCGTCGATGGTGCGGGCGCGCGATGGCGCCACGATCCGCCGCGTGGCGCTGCCGCTCACCGCCGTGGGCCTCGCCGCGGGCATCGCCACCTCGCTCACGGCGCCGTTCGTGATGCACCTGGCGTACGGCGCGAAGTTCGACGGCGCCATCACCTCGCTGCGGTGGCTCGGCCTGGCGGTGCCGCTCTTCTTCCTCAACTACGCCCTCACCCACCAGGTGATCGGCTGGGACGGCCAGCGGGCCTTCCTCCGCGTGACGATTGGCGCGCTGGCGGTGAACCTCGCCGCGAATCTGGCGCTGGTGCCGGCGCGTGGCGGCGACGGTGCCGCCATCGCCACGGCGATCACCGAGGTCGCCGTGACGGCAGGCTGCCTGATGGCGCTGGCGCGCCGCACGGCAGGCGAACCGACGGGCGTCGTGGCGCCGGAGCCCGTGGCATGAACACGCGCCATCCGCTCGACGACGCGATCCTGCAGGCGGTGACCTACGCCGCGCTGTTCGACTACCCGCTCACGCTGGCGCAGTTGCGCGAGACGCTGCCCCTCGCGGCCGGCGAGGAGGCCGTCGCCGCGCGACTCGCCTCGAGCGAGTGGCTGCGGGCGGTCGTGAGCGATCGTGGCGGGCTCGTCTATCCGGCCGGTCGCGACGATCTGCCCGGCATCCGCCGGCGGCGTGAAGCGATCACGCTGCCGCGTCTGCGCGGCGACGCGCCGGCGATCGCGTTCGTGTCGGGCCTGCCCTTCGTGCGCGCGGTGGCGATCTCGGGCAGCCTGGCCCACCTGAACGCCGACGACGGCGAGGCCACCGGCGATCTCGATCTGTTCGTCGTCACCGCGCCCGGACGCGTGTGGATGGTGACGGTGGTCGCGCTCGTGGTGGCGCGGCTGCGCGGCTGGCGCCGGCGGCTGTGCCTGAACTACGTGGTGTCGGAACGCGCGCTCGAGGTGCCCTCCACCGATCTCTTCACCGCGAATCAGATCGTGCACCTTCGCCCGCTGTCGGGCGAGGCGACGTATCGCCGCTTCCTCGACGCCAACCCGTGCGTCGGCACGCACTACCCGAACTTCGTGCCGCGCCCGGCCGAGGCCGCACCCGTCGACGACGGCGTCGGCGCGGCGGTGCTGCGCGCCTGCCTCACCGTGGCGGCGCCGGTGCTCGAGCCGCTGTCGCGCGCGCTCTACGGCTGGCACCTGCGGCGGCGCTCGGCGCGCTGGACCACGCGCGACGGCGTCCGACTCGACGCCGAGTGCCTCAAGCTGCACACGTCGAGTCACCGCGACGGCGTGCTGCGCCGCTACGAGGCCGCGCTCGACGCCGCCCGCGCGGCGGCCGACGCGGCCACGCGGATCGCGTCCGTCGTGCCGCTGGCATCAGCGCCGATGCGACGCCGGCGGCCGGCGTAGCCGGCGCGTTCGAGGCCACGCCGGCGGCCCGGACGTCGCGTGACGCCACAGCGTGCGACGAGACGCTCCTGGCAAGATTCTTACCAGGACGATCCTTACCGTGCGCATCGCCAGCTACATCGGCGCCCACGCGGCGGTGGCCGGACACACGTTGCTGACGCGCGACGCCCGTCGTTACCGGTTCTACTTTCCCACGCTGAAGGTCGTCGCGCCGTAGGGCCGACGCCGCTACAGCATCTCGAGCGCCAGCGGCGCCGACGATCGTGCCCATGCCGCATCGAAGGCCTGCGTGACCCAGGCGGCATCGGCCGTCTTCTTCTGCGCCACGAGACTTTCGCGGAGGCCGAAGAGCGATCGCGGATTGCGCGGGAAGCGGACGAGATCCTCACGAAAGACCTTCTCGGCGCCCACGGCGTCGCCGGCGAGCAGCAGCGCCGCCCCGAGAGACTCGCGTACCGGGTAGAACCAGATCGGCGGCTCGTCGTAGGGCACCGCATCGGCCAGCGCGACCGCCTTGCGCCACAGCGCGATCGACTCGGGCTTCGCGCCTCGCGCCCATGCGATCCGCGCGTCGAGCACCACGCCGGCCAGCGTCAGGATGGTCTTCGCGCTTTCGAGACCGGTACCGCCGAAAAGCGCGCTCTCGGGCATGGCCGCGGCGGCCGTCTGCATCGCCGCGCGCGCCTTTACCGCGTCGTCGACCTTGCCGCTGCGCGCGAGCGAGACACCGCGGGCGAACTGGTACCACGCGGTTTCCACGGGATGGTCGGCCGGCGGCGCCGGCATCGCCAGCGCGTCGTCGTGCTTCGCGAACCTGAGCGGCACCGAGTAGCGCATCGCCACCATCGACTCACCCATCGGCATCATGCCGGTGTGCGGCGCGAGCCGCGCGTTGAGGTCCGCGGCGGCCTTCGTCGCCTCGGCGTAGCGGCCCTGCATCATCTCGGAGTCGGCCAGGAAATGCAGGTTGTGGCTGTAGTACGCCATGCCGTAGAAGTTGTCGGCCGGCTTGTCGACGAGGAACGCGCGGTCGGCATCCGCACCAGCCAGGTTGGCCTTCGCGGCGCCGTCGTGATCACCGGTGCGCGCCAGGATGTGCGCCGGCATGTGGACGAGATGCCCGGCCATGGGCGCGAGCGTGCGCAGCCGCTCGGCGCTGGCGAGCGCGCGCGCGGGCGTGGCCGACGCCTCCACGGTGTGGATGTAGTAGTGATTCGCGCCCAGGTGGTTCGGATCGCGCGCCAGCACGCCCTCCAGCACGCGCACGATCTCGTCCGTCCGCTCGGCCGGTTTGCCGTCGAGCGTCCACAGCTTCCAGGCGCGCAGGTTCATCAGGCTCTCGGCGTACAGCGTGGCGGCATCGAGGTCGTCGGGGAACTGCTGCATCACCGCGCGCATGCGATCCGAGTACTGACGCGCCAGCGCGGCGCGATCGGCCTTCGGATCCGGCGAGAAGCGGATCGCCATGGCCTCGACGTAGTCGCGCTCCTCGGGCGGACCGGTCTTCACGAGCGTCACCGCCTTCTGCATGGCGTCGTACGCCTGCTTCGACCGGGCGTCGTCGATGTCGAGGTTGTAGTTGGGACCGATCGCCCATGCCACGCCCCACAGCGGCATCGCCGCGGAGGGATCGAGCTCGGCCGCCTTCGCGAACGCCTTCGCGGCTTCCTCGTGGTTGAAGCCGAACACGAAATCGAAGCCGCGATCGAAGGCCTTCTGCGCCTCGGGGTTCTTCGTCGCGATCGCGTGATGATGGCGGCCGAAGCCCGGATCATCCGCGGACACCGCGGCCGGTGCGGGTGCCGACGCCGACGCCGGGGCCGTCGCCGCTGCGGGTGATGCCGGAGGGGCTGCGGGCGGGGAGCACGCGACGAGCGTGGCGACGCCACCGAGTAGCAGCGCGACGACGACGTGCCGGGCCGAGGGGGTGCGGAGCGACATAGTCGCGCATTCTACGTCCGTCGCGGCTGTGTCACGATCGTCGGAGTGCCCGTGTCCACGCGTGCCCGACGCACGACCAATCGCCGCCAGCGCTTTCCGCGCGGGAGCGGCGGCGGCGCGCCTGTCGAGGTGGTTCACGCCACCTCGACCGGCAGCCCGCACACGCCGATCATGCTCGCGGAAGTGCTGCGCTGCCTGCAGCCGCGTCCGGGCGACGTCGTGGTGGATGCGACGCTGGGCGGCGGCGGACACGCGCAGGCGTTGCTGTCACGCATCGCGCCGGCGGGCACGCTGCTCGGGCTCGATGTGGATGGCGTCGCGCTCGACCGCACCGCGAATCGCCTGCGCCAGCTCGACCTCGGCGCGCGATTGGTGACGCGGCACGCGTCGTTCGCATATCTGCCGGACGTGCTGCGCGAGGCGGGCCTGCCGCCGGCCAACGCGATCCTTGTCGATCTCGGCGTGTCGTCGATGCAGATGGACGATCCGGCGCGGGGGCTGTACTACAAGGCCGTCGGCCCGCTCGATCTGCGCCTCGACCTCACGCGCGGCGAGCCGGCATCAGCGTGGCTGGCGCGTCAGGACCAGGCGTCGTTGTCGCGGGTACTACGCGAGCACGCGGACGAGCCGCACGCGGACCTCATCGCCGCCCGCCTCGTCGAGACGCGCGTGACCACGACGCACGCGCTCGAACGCGTCGTCCGCACGAGCCTGATGCAGGCGCTGCCGGATCTCGCGCTCGCCGAGGCGAAGCTGTCGGTGCGGCGGTCTCTGCAGGCGCTGCGCATCGCCGTGAACGACGAGTTCACCGCGCTCGAGCGTCTGCTCGACGCACTGCCGCGGTGCCTCGCACCCGGCGGACGCGTGGCAGTCCTGACCTTCCACTCGGGCGAAGATCGGCGCGTGAAGCACGCGTTCCGCGAGGGACGCCGGGCCGGCGTCTACAGCGCCGCGGCGCGCGAGGTAATCCGCTCGACGATGGACGAGACGCGCGCCAATCGCCGCGCGTCGTCCGCGAAGCTGCGCTGGGCGATCCGCGCGACGCCGGCCTGAGTGCGGGGCCGCCGTGGCCCCTGATGCTCACGCCTGTCGCATGAAGGCTTGATGGGGCCCCGCCGAGGCGGCACGGCCCCTCACTGGAGCCGTCATGCCCGCCCGTGTCGCGTCATCTCGATCCTTCGGCCGATTCGCGCTCGTCGCTGTGCTGATCCTCGGCGGAGCGCGTGCCGTCACGGCCCAGCCGAACTTCCTGCGCACCCAGGCGATCGCCGCGCCGGAAGCGGGCTACGAATTCGTGACCGACGTGGACGTGGACGGCGAGTGGACGGTCGCCGGCGCCCGCGATGTCGCCAGCAGCCGCAATGCCGGCGTGGTCTACGTGTATCGCCGCACCGGCCAGACCTGGGGGCAGGCGGCACGCCTCACCTGTCCTGACACCGCGGGCAACTGCGGCAGCTTCGGTCAGGCGGTGGCGGTGAGCGGCACCACGCTGGCCGTCGGCAATGGCGGCCTCGGCGGCACGCCCATCGTTCCCGGCTTCGTCTGGATCTTCGACTGGAACGGCACGGCGTGGAACTTCTCGACGCGCCTCGACGGCCCCGCCGGTCGCCAGATCGGCTTCTCGGTGGCCCTCGACGGCAACGTGCTCGTCACCACGGGTGCGACAGCGTCCGCCGGCGCGCACACCATCGACGGGGCGTACGTCTTCGAGCGCAGCGGCGCCACGTGGACGCGCAGCGACCTCGTGAGCGGCGACCGCACGGCCAACGACACCTTCGGGTACGCGGTTGACGTCGCTGGCGACACGATCTGCGTGGGCGCACCCGCGTTCGCGACCACCACGCCAGGTGCGGTGCATGTGTTCCGCCGCAACGGAGCCTCGTGGCCGCAGGAAGGGCCGAAGCTCGTGCCGCTCGCCACCGCCTCGGCGCGTATCGGCGAGTCGTGCGCGGTGGGAAGCGACACGCTCGCGACCGGTGCCCCGTACCTCACCACCGGCGGCCAGCCCGGCTCGGGACGTGCCTTCATCTTCAACCGCGCAGGCACGACGTGGTCGCTCACGCAGACGGTGCTGCCCGACGCCGGGACCTTCCAACTCGGCGACACCACCGCGGTGTTCGGCGACGCGGTCGTCATCGGCGCCACCGGTACCGGGTCGACCCCCAAGGTCCTGATGTTCGCTCGAACGGGCAATACCTGGACCGAACGACTCCGCGAGAGCTCGCCGGTGGCCGGCAGCGCGTACGGCGGCGCCGCCGCCACCGACGGCGCCACCATCGTCGTCGGCGGTACGCGCACCACGACGCTCGCTGGCGTGCTGGCCTTCTACGTGCCCGACGCCGGGCAGCCGTCGGGGCCGCCCGGGCCGCCCACGGCGCTGCAGTCGAGTGTGTCGGGCGCCACCATCTCGCTCTCGTGGACGCCACCGGCCACGGGCGGCGCGGCGACCGGCTACACACTGATCGCTCGGACGGCGGTTGGCGGGCCGGTGCTGTTGGCGCTTCCGCTCGGCAACGTCACGAGCTTCAGCGTGGCGGCGCCGAACGGCACCTTCGTATTGAGTCTGGCGGCGAGCAACGCGTCGGGCACCGGCGCGGAATCGTCGCCGGTCACGGTGACCGTGCCGCAGGCGGTCGCGGCGCCCGGCGCCCCCACCGGACTGGCGGTGAGCGTGGCGGGCACCGGCGCCACCTTCACGTGGTCGGCGCCGTCGTCGGGCGGAGCGCCGGCCGGCTACACGCTGGTGGCCGGCGTCACCGCGGGGTTCGCCACGCCGATCGCGTCGTTGCCCCTGCCGGTCACCCCGACCAGCATCGGCATCGCCGGCATTCCTCCAGGCACCTACTACGTGCGCCTCGTCGCCACGAACGCTGGCGGCACGGGACCGGCGTCGAACGAAGTGACTTTCACGATCGCGGCGCCCGCGGCACCGGCCGCCCCTGTGCTGCAGGCGCCGCAGGTCGCGGGATCGACGGTGACGCTGACGTGGACGGCCGGCAGCGGCGCCGCGCCCACGAGCTACACGCTGACCGCGTCGGCGACGCCCGGGGGGCCCGCGATCGTCGCGGTGCCGCTCACCGGCACGAGCATCACCTTCGCCGGCGTGCCGAGCGGCACGTACTACCTGCGCCTCACCGCATCGAACGCCGCCGGCACGAGCGGACCGTCGAATCAGGTCACACTCGTCGTGCCGTGAGCGTGCCGGGCAGCGCCGCGGCTCAGCGGTGCTTCACGTAGACGGACTTCGGTCCGCCCTTCGTGAAGGCCACCGTGTCGTACGGTTCCTTCGCGTCGCCCTGCTCCATGCCGGGCGATCCCATCGGCATGCCAGGCACGGCGATGCCGGTGACCTTCGGGCGTTCCTTCAACAGCTTCTGGATGTCGGCGGCGGGCACGTGGCCCTCCACCGTGTAGCCGTCGACCTTGGCGGTGTGGCACGACCGCAGGTCGTCGGTGACGCCGTTCTCGGCGGCGACGGCGTCGAGCCGCTGATCGGTCACGTCGTGGGCTTCCACCTGGAAGCCGGCCGTTCGCAGATGCTGGATCCACGAACCGCAGCAGCCTCAAGTGGGGGACTTGTAGACGACCACCTTGGTCGGAACGGCGGCGGGCTTCTGTGCCTGAGCGGCAAGCCCGAATCCGGTCGCGGCCACGGCGGCCAGGGCAACGAACGCTCTGGTGCGCATGGCTCCAGTGTGCCACCGACCGCGGGCCAACGCGAATTCCCCCCGGCGCGGGTGATTCACCGGGCCCGCTGACACGCCGGCCTCGCAAGCTCAGCCGCCATTCGCGGCGCCCCCCGTGGCGTGTGAATTGCTCGACAGCCCACGACGCTCGCGCCGCGTGGATGTCGTCGTCTGTCTCCCGGCGTCGCGCAGAGGAGGTCCCCATGCCCCGTATCCGCTCACGCTCCGTCGCGGCGGCGCTGTTCCTCGTCTCGACCCTGTGGTGGTCCGGACACGGCGGCCCCCTGGTCGCGCAGGCGCCGCAGCGGCCGGTCGAGATGGACGCCCTGGCGCGGATGCGGTGGCGCGAGATCGGGCCCACGAACCAGGCCGGCCGCGTGTCGGTCTTCGTCGGCGTGCCCGGCGACGCCAACGTGATGTACGTGGCCGGCGCCAACGGCGGCATCTACAAGACCACCAACGCCGGCGTCACCTGGCGGCCGATTTTCGAGAAGCAGGCGGTGCTGTCGATCGGCGCCATCGAGATCGCGCCGTCGAACCCGAACGTGCTCTACGTGGGCACCGGCGAGGGCAACCCGCGCAACAACGCCTCGTTCGGCGACGGCGTGTATCGATCGAACGACGGCGGCGAGACGTGGACCAACCTCGGCCTGCGCGACTCGGATCGCATCGCGCGGATCCGCATCGACAGCCGCAACCCCGACATCGCCTACGTGTGCGCGATGGGTCGCGAATGGGGCCCGAACGAGGAACGCGGCGTCTTCAAGACGACTGACGGCGGAAAGAGCTGGCAGAAGGTGCTGTATCGCGACACCAGTACCGGCTGCTCCGACATCGACGTCAACCCCGAGAACGCGAACGAGATCTACGCCGGCATGTACACGTTCCATCGCCAGGCGTGGAACCTGCGCAGCGGCGGTGGCGAGACGGCGCTCTACAAGTCGATGGACGGCGGCGCTACGTGGACCAAGATGACCGGCGGCATCCCGGCGATGCTCGATCGCATCGGCGTCTCGATCTCGCGCAACACCCCGAACATCGTCTACATGGTGAGCGAGACGCTCGACTACGGTGGCGAGCTGTGGCGCACCGACGACTCGGGCACCACCTGGCGGCTCGTGAGCAAGGACCCGAACATCAACTTCCGGCCCTTCTACTACGCCGACATCCGCGTCGACCCGCAGGATCCGAACCGCGTCTACGCCCTCTCGGGCTCGCTGTACCTCACCGAGGACGCCGGCCGCACGTTCCGCACCATCGGCCGCGACGTGCACGGCGATCACCAGGCGCTGTGGATCGATCCGCTGAACCCGAAGCGCGTGTTGAGCGGCAGCGACGGCGGCTTCCAGATCTCGTACGACCGTGGCGCCAACTTCGAGGTGCTGAACACCGTGGCGTTCACGCAGTTCTACCACGTGCACTACGACATGCAGCGGCCGTACATGCTGTGCGGTGGCCTGCAGGACAACGGCACCTGGTGCGGGCCGAGCAACTCGCTGCTGGCCGAAGGCATCCGCAAGAACGACTGGTTCACGGTGGGCGGCGGCGACGGCTTCTTCGCGGTGCCGGATCTGGCGAATCCGTGGCGGATCTACACCGACCTGCAGGGCGGCGTGATCAGCGTGATCGACATCCGCACCGGCGCGCAGCGCACCATCACGCCATATCCGAACCGCGTCGGCTCGGTGGGCGACGCGATGGAAAACCACAAGTACCGCTTCAACTGGGACTCGCCGATCGAGCTGGCCCCAAAGGATCCGAACACCGTCTACTTCGGCGGCAACGTGCTCTTCCGGACGACCAACAACGGCCAGTCGTGGGACGTCATCAGCCCCGACCTCACCACCAACGACAAGAGCAAGCAGAAGTCGTCGGGCGCGCCGATCGTGGTCGACAACACGGCCGCCGAGTTCCACTGCACCATCATCGCCATCGCGCCGTCGCCCGTGGATCCGAACGTGATCTGGGTGGGCACCGACGACGGCAACGTGCAGGTGACCCGCGACGGCGGCAAGAGCTGGACGAACGTGGTGAAGAACATCGCGGGGCTGGCGCCGAACGCGTGGATTCCCAACATCGACGCCTCGTCGGCCGATGCCGGCACCGCCTACGTGGCCGCCGATCATCACCGCGAGAACGACTACACGCCGTACTTCTTCAAGACCACCGACTACGGCCGCACGTGGACGAAGTTCTCGGTGGGTTCGCCGACCGTGGCCGGCTGGTCGCACGTGATCCGCGAAGACCCGAAGAACCGCAACGTGCTCTACGCCGGCACCGAGCTGGGCCTGTGGGTGTCATTCGACGGCGGCGCCCGCTGGACGTCGATGCGCAACAACATGCCGCCGGCGCCGGTGCGCGACATCAAGATCCACCCGCGCGACAACGACCTCATCGTCGCCACGCACGGCCGCGGCATCTACGTGCTGGATCGGATTGCCGCGGTGCAGCAGATCGGCGAGGCCCTGAAAGGCGACGCGATGCTCTTCGACATCGCGCCGGCGGTGCGCTGGACGGTGTGGGGCAAGGACGCCAACCTCGGCCAGAAGGTCTACAAGGCGCCGAATCCGCCGCAGGGCGCGGTGATCGACTACTACCTGAAGGGCGCTGTGACCGAGGCGGTGACCATCACGGTCATCGACAGCGCCGGCAAGCCCGTGCGCACGCTGCGCAACATGCCGAAGCTGGGCGGCGTGAACCGCACCACGTGGGACCTGCGCTACGACGGGCCCCGCCAACCGGCGGCGGGTGTCCGCCGCGACGACGAGGACGAAGAGGGCTTCGGCCGCTTTGGCGCGATGGGCCCCTACGTGCTGCCGGGCGACTACACGGTGACGCTCACGGTCGGTGGGCGCAGCCTGAAGAAAACGGTGAAGGTGGAGATGGATCCGCGCACGCAGGTGCCGATGAGCGATCTCACCTCGCAGCTCGAGACGTCGATGGTGCTGCGCGATCTCACGGAGCGCGTGTCGGCGACGATCGACCGCACCAACGACGTGATCCAGCAGCTGACCACGCTGGCCGAGCGCGTGAAGCCGGGCGGTCCCGACGCCGGATCGCCGAACGCGCGCGGCGCCTACGAGCTGACCAACGTCACCATCGAGCTGCTGAAGACGCTGCGCGACGAGCAGATGGTGCGTCCGATCGGCAACCTCGGCTACCGCCAGTATCCCCGCCTGCGTGAAGAAGTGCAGTCGGTCTACGGCATGGTCACGCGTCCGCCGAACCGTCCGACCGACGGCCAGGCCCTGCGCACGAAGGAGCTGCTGCAGGAAACGGACACGGTGGTGGGCGCGCTGAACCGCATCCTGAACGATCAGGTCGGCAGGCTGAATGGCATGCTCACCGGCGCGCCGCGGATCAGCGCGTCGCCCGTGAAGTAGCCGCAGCCGGACCGGCAGCACGAGCGCGATCGCGCAGGCGCACGGCCTCGGCATGCCACGGGCTGCCGGGGTTGAGCGACTGCCAGAGCGTGGCCGCGGCCTCGGCGTGCGGGGCGGCGTCGCCGGCGCGTCCCTGCGCGAGCAGATGGCGGGCCAGCGCGGTGTGCGCATCGGCGTGCCACGGCGTCTCGACCGTGTAGGCCGCCCGCAGCGACGCCAGCGCACGCTCGAGCGCCGGCACGGCGGCGGCGGGATCGCGCAGCATCACGGCGCGCTCGGCCTGCACCTGCGCGGCCAGGCGCGTCGACTCGCGATCGCTCGCCAGCGTCTCGTCGAACAGGCGCGCGGCCGCGGCATCGTGTCCCAGCAGCGCCTCGAGACGCGCGGCCATCAGCACCACGCCGGTCATCACCGGTCCGGCCGCCCGCATGTCGGTCAACACGACCGCCATGAGCCGCGCCGCTTCGTCGCGGTGCCCTTCGTAGCCATGGCCCAGCGCGATCGTCGCGCGTTCCGTGATCGGCATCACGTGCGTCGGCCCGAAGTACTTCGTGGTGGCGGCGAGTCCGCGCGACGCGGCGTCGATCGCCGCCTGTCCCTGACGCACCGTGATCAGCAGCTGCGCGCGGACGTTGCGCACGTTCACGTAGTCCATGCTGTCGGGATCGAGATGACGATCGAGAATCGCCAGCGCGCGCGTGTTGTTGGCGATGGCCTCGGCCAGCCGGCCGAGCCGGTACTGGTTGCCCGACAGGTTGGCCGTGGTGATGCCGACGCTGCGGCTCTCGGGTCCCTGCTGCGCGATCTTCAGTTCGAGCACGCGCTGCATCTCGTCGACGGCGCCGGCGACATCGCCGGCGTTGGCCAGCGCGCGCGCCACCAGCTCGCGCGAGATGATCACCCAGGGATGATGCGGTGTCGCGGCATGCGCCTGCAGTGTGCGCGCCAGCGCGTCGCGGGCGGTGGCGAGCGACGCCTCCACGTCGTGCGTCTGCGCGGTGGCCGAGGCCAGCGCGCGAAAGGCCGCGGCGGTTTCGGCATGCGCGGGTCCGAAGTGCCGCTCGGCCGCGACAGTGAGATCGCGCGCCAGCCGCACGGCCTCGTCGAGCCGGCCGCCGATGATCGCGATGTCGACGCGCAGGGTGAGCGCTCGCAAATAGAGCAACGGATCGAGGTCTGCACGCGCTTCGATGCCGGGGAACACCACGTCGAGCGCCGCGGTCGCCTCGGCCTCTTTTCCGGCTTCCTCGAGCGCGTTGGCGCGCAGGAACCCGGCCTTCACCCGCTCGGGGTGATCCGCCGGCAGCGACGCCGCCGCCTCGAGTGCCCGCTGCGTGGTGTCGTCGAATTCCGCCGTGCGACCGAAGCCGCGCAGTCCGTCGGCCACGAGATTCAGCAGCCGCACGCGCATCGCCGGCGTCGTCTGCATCGCCAGCACGTCGGTCCGCGCCTTCTCCAGCAGATCGACCACGAGCAGATCCGCGGCGCTGCCGGCGGCGTCGATGTTCGAGCGTTCGAGCAGGCCGCTCAGGAACGACTCCGCGCTGGCGGCCTGTTGGTTGGCCGCGCGAGCCGCGGCTGTCTGTCGCCAGGCCACTCCAGCGGCGACCGCCAGCACGATCGTCGCCGTAGCCGTGGCCGCCACCGGCACGCGGTTCCGGCGCACGAACTTGGCGGCTCGATAGGCCCATCGATCGGGCTGCGCCAGCACGGGACGTCCGTCGAGATGACGACGCAGGTCGTCGGCGAAGGCGACGACGGTCGGGTAGCGTTCCGACGGCGCCTTGCGCAGCGCTTTGACGAGGATGGCATCGAGATCGCCGGCCAGCACGGCGCGGCGGCCGGCGTCGGTCGCCGCTCGGCTGGGCGGCAGCAAGTCCTGGGTGAGGATGGCGTTCTCGAGCGCGCCGGCCGACTCGCGCTCGAGCGCGTACGGGCGACGTCCCGTGAGTAGCTCGTAGGCGAGCACGCCCAGTGAGTACACGTCGGTGCCGACACCGAGCGGGCGGCGCTCCACCTGCTCGGGCGATGCGTAGGCGAGCGTGAGGGCGCGTCCGCCGTCGCCGGTCAAGCCGCTGAGCGCGTCGCCCTCGGCGTCGAGCAGCGCGGCGATGCCGAAATCCAGCAGCTTCGGTTGGCCCACGCCGTCTACGAGCACGTTCGATGGCTTCAGGTCGCGATGGATCACGAGGGCGCCGTGTGCGTAGGCCACCGCGTCGGCCACCGCCACGAGCAGGCGCAGGATGGCCGGCACGTCGAGGCCGCGGGAGGCGACGAACGCATCGATGGGCTGCCCGTCCACGAACTCCATGGCGAGGAACGGGCGGCCCGACGGCATGACGCCAGCGTCGTAGAGACGCGCGATGTGCGGATGCTCGAGCCGCGCGAGGATGGCGCGCTCGCGCGCCAGGCGCTCGGCCAGCCGCGGATGCCGCGCCTGCGCGTGCGGCAGCTTGATGGCGACGGCGCGTTCCAGCAGGCCATCGGCGCGTTCGGCCAGCCACACGACGCCCTGGCCGCCACGCGCCAGCGGACGCACGAGGCGGTACGCGCCGACCAGCGCGCCGGCCGCCAGGCTGTCGGCGGCGTCGAGGTCGTCGTCGCCCTCGATTTCGACGGCCGGCATCGACTGCAGAAAGGCGTCGAAGCCGTAGGACTCGAGCGCGTCGAGCATCGCCTGCAATCGCGGCTTGAACGCCGCGTACTCGGCGGACAGCTGATCGATCCACGTCGTGCGCGACGCCGGCTCGATCGCCAGCGCCTCGTCGACCAGGCGGTTCAGCGTGCGCAACGCGTCGAGGTCGTAGCGGTCGGTCATCGCAGCATGTCGCCCAGCATCAGGCGCGCCCGTTCCCAGTCGCGGCGCACCGTGCGCTCGTTCACGCCGAGCGCCGCGGCGACTTCCGGTTCGGTCATCCCGGCGAAGAAGCGCATCTCGACCACCTGCGCGGCGCGCGCGTCGACCTCGGCGAACGCGGTGAGCGCATCGTGCACGCGCAGCACCAGGTGCTGACCGCGATCGCCGCCCGGCATCGGCAGGTCGGTCGAGATCGACACGGCCTCGAGATCGCCGCCGCGTCGCGTCGCCTGCCGGCGCCGCACCAGATCGACGATCACCGAGCGCATGACCTTCGAGGCCCAGCGGCGGAAGTGCAGCTCGTCCTCGAGCTTCAGATCGCCGGCCTGCACGAAGCGGAGGTACGCCTCGTGCACGACCAGCGCGGTGTCGATGGTGGGCGACCGCACGTGCCCGCGCAGCCGCGCGTGGGCGAGCTGGCGCAGCACGGGATAGCTGGCGGTGAACACCGCATCCGCCGCCTCGCTGTCGCCCTCGCCCGCGCGCTGGAGCAGGGTGGTCAGCTGGCCGATGCGGGACACCCGCCAGTTATAGCAGAGCTACATCACGAAGCTCGCGCGCACGGCCACGGCGTCCGGGCCGCGGCGCGAGCTATCGGCGACGTCCCTACCGCCGCACCGGCTGCAGCGTGAACCAGAAGGCCGAGTCGGCGCTGAGCGTCACGACGGTCTGGTCGGCGGTGGAGACGAGCGAGACGATGGTGGCGGCGGCGTTGCCGCCCAGCGTCACCGACGGCACGATCGCGGGAATCGTGAACTGCCCGGCGTGCGAGATCGTGTACGTCGACCCCGATTTCGACACCGTGACGCCGGGCGAGCCCGCCACGAGGTTGCCCGTGGCCGACACAGCGCCGCCCACCGGCATGAAGATGCGGGCTTCCTGGGCGTTCACGAGCACCGCGTTGGCGGAGGTCAGAGTGAGAGGAACGTAGGCGGGACTCGGCGACATCACGGCCTGCAGATACAGGCGGTCGACCTGCGGGAACGGCGGATTCACGGTCACTGTGGCCTGTCCGAGCACATTGAACACACCGGTGGCGAGCACGCGGACGTCGGCGCCGACGTTCAGCGCCACACCCGCGAAGCTGAAGCCGCTGTTGGTGCCGCTGCCCAGCAGCGCGAAGTACTGGAAGGGGGTGCCGCCGTCGATCGTCACGGTCGTGGTGCCATTCGGCCCCACGACGTAGGTCGAGGGCGTCACGGTGAGGGTGGGCTGGGCCAGGGCGGGGGCGGCGGTGCAGACAAGGGCGAGCAGCAGGACGGCGGAACGCATCGGAACCTCCAGAGGGCCGGCCGTAGCCAGCCAGGAATCGGGTCTCACCCCTTCCTACGCAGTGGCCCCCTCGGATCCGGACATCGCCCTTTCGGGCGTGCAGACGCGGGCATGGCGCGGGCGCCGATTGCCAGCCGCCGGGCGATCGGCTATCCTCGGCAAGTCGTGTTCATCCGCCGTCACGTGCATCACGTCCATCACCATGCCGCCTTCGGGCCGGCCGGACTGCACGTGTAGCCACACACGAGTCAGCGTTCCCAACCAGAACCTGAGCAGCCCCGCCGGAATCCGGCGGGGTTTTTCATTTGTGCCCGCTGGCGTCCGGACGGACCATTCACGAACGACCGACACCGATTGAAGGAACGACCGATGACCCTGGACTTCTCGAAACTCGACGGCCTGGTGCCCGCCATCGTGCAGGACCACGAGACGGGCGAGGTGTTGATGGTGGGCTTCATGAACGACGAGGCCTGGGCCATCACCCGGCGCATCGGCTACGTGACGTTCTACAGCCGCACCCGCAACACGCTGTGGACCAAGGGCGAGACGTCGGGGAATCGCCTCGCCGTGAAGCAGATCCTCGTGGACTGCGACAACGACACGGTGCTCGTGAAGGCGGCCCGCGAAGGCGACGGCAACGTGTGCCACACCGGCGCCCGCACCTGCTTCAACACCGAAGTGACCGACTGGACGGAGGCCGCGCGATGAGCACGCTGAAACTGGGCATTCCCAAGGGCTCGCTCGAGGAATCGACGATCGCCCTCTTCCGCCGCGCCGGCTACGAGATCCGCACCAGCTCGCGCTCCTACTTCCCCACCATCGACGATCCCGAGATCGAATGCATGCTGATTCGCGCGCAGGAAATGGCGCGCTACGTCAGCGACGGCGTGCTCGACGCCGGCCTCACCGGCATGGACTGGATCGAGGAACACGCCATCGGCCACCCGGAACAGCCGCCGCTCGTGCCGGTGTGCGACCTCGTCTACTCGAAGGTCAGCTTCGGCAAGGTGAAGTGGGTGCTGGCGGTGCCCGAAGACTCACCGGTGACGAAGGCCGAGGACCTGCAGGGCAAGCGCATCGCCACCGAGCTCGTGCGCGTCACGAAGGACTGGTTCGAGAAGAAGGGCACGACGGTCGACGTCGAGTTCTCGTGGGGCGCCACCGAGGTGAAGCCGCCGGTACTGGCCGACGCCATCGTCGAGGCCACGGAAACCGGCTCGACCCTGCGCGCCAACCGGCTGCGCATCGTCGACACGCTGATGGAGAGCAACACGCGTCTCGTCGCCAATCCCACCGTGATGGACGACGCCTGGAAGCGCGAGAAGATCGAGACGCTGGCGCTGCTGCTGAAGGCCGCCATCGCCGCCCAGGGCCGCGTGGGCCTGATGCTGAACGTCAAGCGCAGCGATCTGGACGCCGTCGTCGCCCAGCTGCCTGCCCTGCAGCGCCCCACCATCTCGTCGCTGTCCGATCCAGACTGGGTGGCGGTGAACACGATCGTCGAGGAGAAGACGGTGCGCACGCTCATCCCTCGGCTGAAGGCCGCGGGCGGCCAGGGCATCGTCGAGTATCCGCTCAACAAGATCGTTCTCTAGACGCACACCACCATGATTCGCATCGTTGAGTCCCGCAATCGCACCGAGGTCGACGCGCTGCTGAAGCCGTCCGTGATCCGTGATCGCGCCACCGAGAAGAAAGCGCAGGTGATCGTCGACCACGTGCGGAACGG
Source organism: Vicinamibacterales bacterium (assembly GCA_046331325.1). Classification (GTDB taxonomy): domain Bacteria; phylum Acidobacteriota; class Vicinamibacteria; order Vicinamibacterales; family UBA2999; genus CADEFD01. The sequence continues at coordinate 55,330 of JAXLRB010000005.1, forward strand.
CGGCGACGAGGCGCTGAAGGCGTACGCGAAGGCGCTCGATGGCTGGGGCGGGCCGCTCGAGGTGCCGCGGAAGCAGATCGAGGCGGGCGCGAAGAAGGCGCCGGCGAAGGTGCGGGCGGCGCTGAAGGCGGCGGCCGCGGCCATTCGCGACGTGGCCACGGCGCAGCGGCCCAGGGAATGGGAGCTGCGCGTGGCGCCCGGCGTCAGCGTGGAGCAGCGCGTGGTGCCGCTGGATCGCGTGGGCTGCTACGTGCCGGGCGGCCGCTATCCGCTGCCCTCCACCGTGTTGATGACGGCGATCCCCGCGCGCGTCGCCGGTGTGCCGGAGATCGTCGTGTGCTGTCCGTCGATCGATCCGGTGGTGATGGCCGCGGTGGTGGAGGCGGGCGTGGACCGCGTGTTCCGCCTCGGCGGCGCACACGCGGTGGCGGCCATGGCCTACGGCACGAAGACGGTGCCGCGCGTGAGCAAGATCGTCGGTCCCGGCAACCGCTGGGTGTCGGCGGCCAAGGCGATCGTGGCGTCCGACTGTCCGATCGACTTCTACGCCGGGCCGACGGAGATTCTGATCGTGGCGGACCGCGGACCCGCGTCGTGGATCGCCGCGGATCTCATCGCCCAGGCGGAACACGACCCCGACGCGCGCGCGGTGTTCGTCACGTCGAAGGTCGCGCTCGCGCGTGAGGTGGCCGAGGAAGTGGCGCGGCAGATGCCCGACACCGGCCCGGCCGCGACATCGCTCTGGAATCATGGCGGCATCATCGTCACGAAGGACATGGACGAGGCCGTCGCGCTGGCCAACGAGGCGGCGTCCGAGCATCTCGTCGTCGACACCGAAGCGCGCGCGGGCCGCATCCGGAACGCCGGCGCCATCTTCGTCGGTCCGTGGACCGCGCAGGTGGCGGGCGACTACGCCATCGGCTCGAATCACACGCTGCCCACCGCCGGCGTCGCGCACGTGCGCGGCGGCCTGCATGCGGCCGACTTCGTGAAGCTCGTGTCGGTGCAGCGCCTCACGAAGCAGGGGCTGCTCGCCATCGGTCCGACCATCACCACCCTGGCGCGTGCCGAAGGCCTCGAAGGCCACGCGCGCTCGATCGACGTGCGCATGGCCGACGCCATGCCCGCCCCTTCCGCCACCCGCGGCCGCCGTGCCGCACGAAAGGCGTCTACCCGATGAGCATCATCCAGGGCATGCCCAACCTGGGCCCCGGCCTGCGTCTGCACCTGAACGAGAACACCGCCGGCTGCTCGCCGCGTGTGCTCGAGGCGATCAAGCGGCTCACCGCCGAAGACCTCGCCGTCTATCCCGACTACGAAGCGGCGGTGCGCGAGTCGGCGAGCCACTGGGGCGTCGATCCCGACTGGCTGGCGCTGACCAACGGCCTCGACGACGGCCTGCTGCTGACCGCGATCGCCTACCTGATGCCGAAGGCGCCCGAGGGCCTCGTGGCGCTGGGCGCGCTGCCGATGGCGCCGAGCGGTCAGGCCGAGCAGATCCTGGTGCTGCCGACGTTCGAACCGTACCTGATCAACGCGCGGGCGCTGGGCGCGCGCACCATCGCGGTGCCGTCGGGTCCCGACTTCTCGTTCCCGCTCGAGCAGGTGCTGGCGTCGATCACGCCGAACACGCGCCTCGTGGTGATCATGTCGCCGCACAACCCGAGCGGCCAGGTCGTGAGCGAAGCCGACGTGCGCGCGGTGGCCGAAGCCGCCGCGCACGCCGTGGTGTTCGTGGACGAGGCGTATCACGACTTCCACGGCGTGAACCTGCTGCACCTGGTGCGCGAGTTCCCGAACGTGATGGTCGGCCGCACGTTCTCGAAGGCTTACGGGCTGGCCGGGATCCGCGCCGGCGCGGTCATCGCGCAGCCGGCGCTGCTGGCGCCGGTGCGCTACGTGATGCCGCTCTTCAACCTGAATGTCGTGGCGGTGACGGCGTTGCGCGCCGCCATCGCCGACGCCGGCTACAAGACGTGGTACGTCGGTCAGGCACGCGAGTCGAAGGCGCTGCTCTACGCGGCGCTCGACCGCATCGGCCTGCCGTACTGGAAAAGCGAGGCCAACTTCGTGCTCGTCAAGGCGGGTGATCGTCTGGCCGAGATGGTGGCCGGCCTCCGCGCCGCCGGCGTCCACGTGCGCGATCGCAGCAAGGAGCACGGCTGCGCCGGCTGCTTCCGTATCACCATGGGCCCCGTGGACCACACCAAGACGGCGATCGCCGCGCTGGAGGCACTGTGCGCAAAGCCCTGATCGACCGCAAGACGGCTGAGACCCACGTGACGGTGGCCCTCACCCTCGAGGGCCGGGGCCGCTTCGAGAACCGCACCGGCGTGCGCTTCCTCGATCACATGCTCGATCTGGTGGCGCGTCACGGCGCCTTCGATCTCTCGGTGAAGGCCGACGGCGACCTCGACGTCGACCAGCACCACACGGTGGAAGACATCGGCATCGCGCTCGGCCAGGCGGTGGACAAGGCGCTCGGCGATCGCAAGGGCATCAACCGCGCCGGCTACTTCGTCATGCCGATGGACGAGACGCTGGCCGTGGTGGCGATCGATCTCGGCGGCCGGCCGGCCACGATGGTCGACACCAAGGTGCGCGTGCGCCACGTGGGCGACCTGCAGACCGAGCTCGTCACCGACTTCTTCGAGGGCTTCGCCAGCGCCGCCCGCGCCAACGTGCACGTGAAGGTGATGCACGGCCGCTCGAATCATCACAAGATCGAGGCGTGCTTCAAGGCGTTCGCCCGCGCGCTGCGCGTGGCGTGCGCGAAGGACGCGCGCATGGCGAAGATGCTGCCGAGCACCAAGGGGCTGCTGTGAAGCGCTCCGGGGCGCTGCGGTCGTCGCTCGTCGGCGCGCTGGGCATGACGGTCTCCTGTCTGCTCGTCTGGCTGCTCGTCAGCCCGTACATCGATCGCTCGGACGCGGCTGGACAGTCTCGTGACTGGTTGCGGCCTGCCTCGGAGGCGCCAGGGCGTCCGCAGCATCTGGGCGACCCAGGCGCCGGTCGAGTCGCAGCTGAGGCGCGCGACCGCGTCGTCGAGATCGGTGCGCGGGACACCGGGTTGTCATTCACCCGCGGATCCCCAGTCAGGCGCCACCCCGCGAATCGCGGCTGGAACGCGCCGCCCGCCGGGCGACGATCATCGTCGAGCCACACCACCGACCTGGAATCCGAAGATCAGGAAGCGCCGACGGCTCGACGTTCCTGTGGCAGGAGCGAGCCCGCGGTTCTCCACCCGCCGCATCTTCGCGCGCGTGGACTGTGTTCGACCAACGTCCCGCCGCCCGTTGCTGCCGGGCTCGGGCATCGTGTTCTCGCATGAGGGCGGCGGTGAATCGACCGTGCTGGTGGTCGGCCGTAGCCACGCGCGAGGAGGAGGAACGCGCCTCGCGCGGGCCAGCGGTATCTGGTCTTCCTTCCACCACAAACGCAGGGCGTCCAGCCTCTCGTGTCCTTCGGTTATGGCAACGCCTTCGAGATTCGCGGGCGCCGCCTCGTGAACATGACCATGCCGGACCAGTCGGCGTGGCGCCTCAGCGCCAGCCTTGACCGGGTGCTGTCACTCGTCAGACGCCGCGCCGAGGCGCTGCCCCGGCCTCCTTCCAGTGACGTCGAGCTGATCGAGGACCTGCTGCGATGATCGCGCTGGTCGACTACGGCGCCGGCAACCTCACGTCGGTGCGCAAGGTGCTCGGCGCGGTGGGCGCGCAAGTCTACACGCCAGCCGGCCCCGAGGATCTCGCGCGCGCCACCGGCGTGATCGTGCCGGGCGTGGGCCACTTCGAGTCCACGCGATCGCTGGACCAGGCGTGGCGTCACGCGATTCTCGAGCGGCTCGAGCAGGGCCGGCCGCTGCTCGGCATCTGCGTCGGGTTGCAGTGGCTGTTCGAAGGCAGCACCGAGGCACCGGGCGTGAGCGGCTTCGGCGTGTGCCGCGGCACGTGCGATCGGCTGCCCGACGCGCAGCCCGGCACCGGCGCGCGCCTGAAGGTGCCGCACATGGGCTGGGACACGCTGGCGTTCCCGCGCCCGTCACGCCTCTTCGACGGCGTGCCGGCCGGCAGCTACGTCTACTACGCGCACTCGTTCGCCGCGCCGCTGGCGCGCGGCACGGTGGCCACGTCGAGCTACGGCGTGGAGTTCACCGCCGGCGTCGAGGACGGACTCGTGTCCGGTCTGCAGTTCCATCCGGAGCTGTCGGGCAAGATCGGCCTGCAGGTGCTGCGCAACTGGCTCGGGGGGATCCGCTAGTGCTGGCCCGCAGAATCATCGCGTGCCTCGACGTGCGCGACGGCAAGGTCGTGAAGGGCGTGCAGTTCGAGGGACTGCGCGAGGCCGGCGATCCCGCGGAACTGGCGCGGCGCTACGACGCCGAGGGCATCGACGAGGTCGTGATCCTCGACGTGACGGCGACGCTCGAAGCCCGGCAGGCGCGCGCTCAGACGATTCGTGCGGTATCGCGCGAGCTGTTCCTGCCGCTGTGCGTCGGCGGCGGCATCCGCACCGAAGACGACGCGGCGGCGGTGATCGAGGCCGGCGCCGACAAGGTGAGCCTGAACTCCGCCGCGCTGGCCGAGCCGGCACTGCTCACCCGGCTCGCGCGCCGCTACGGCAGCCAGGCGGTGGTGGTGGCGATCGACGCCAAGCGACAGGGCGATCGATGGATCGCCTACACGCGCAGCGGCAGCGCCGCGTCGTCACGCGAGGTCGTCGAGTGGGCGCGCGAGGCCGAGGCGGTCGGCGCCGGTGAGATCCTGCTGACGTCGATGGACCGCGACGGCACGAAGTCGGGCTTCGACTGCCCGCTCACCGCGGCAGTGTCGGACGCGGTGGCGATCCCGGTGATCGCGTCGGGCGGCGCCGGATCGTTCGAGCATTTCGCGGAGGTGTTCGAGGCGGGGCGGGCCGATGCCGCGCTGGCCGCCTCGATCTTCCACTTCAACACCCACGGCGTCGCCGAGCTGAAGCAGTTCCTGCGCGCCCGCGGCGTGCCCGTCCGCGTGTAGGTCAGGGCATCAGCCGCGCCCACTGCGCGGAGTCGGTGTACTGCTGGAACGTCACCACCTTGCCGTCGCGGAAGTGGTAGACGTGGCAGAACTGCGCGTCGAGCGTCGCGCCGCTGTGCTTCATCGTGCCGCCGTAGCGGCCCAGTACCACCACGTCGTCCCCGCCGTCGATGAACGTCGTCGGCGCGGCGCCGAAGCGGTCGATGGCCGCGATCAGGCGGCCGAACACGCCCTCGCCGATGGCCTGCGGGCCCACGTACGGATTGCGATCCGCCAGCGGATTGCCCTCCGCTTCGTTCCAGACGATGCCGGGATCCATCGCGCCGAACAGCACTGATGGGTCGTTGCGGCCGAATGCGGCGTACGCCGCCTTGATGGTCTCGAGGGGGGACATGGGGGGACCTCAGGGGACAGGGGGAAAGAACCGGGCCATCGGGGGCAGGGGCGTTACGAACGCGTGCCCCCGGATGGCCGGAGCGACTACGCGAGCGCGGTCTTGAACAGGTTCAGCAGACGCGACCACGCCTTCTCGGCCAGGGCCTCGTTGTACACCGCCGAATCCGGCGGGCACCAGCCGTGGGCGGCGGCGTAGACCTCGATCTCGGCCGGCAGCTTGGCCTTGGCGTAGGTTTCCTTCAGCACGTCCTTCGCGGTGGGATCGCGCTGGTCGTCGTTCTCGGCGACGCAGAACAGGAACGACGCCTTCATCTTCGGCACCAGCAGGTGCGGGCTGTCGGCGTCCTTGGTGACGAGTCCGCCGCCGTGGAACGATCCGCCGGCGCCGATGCGCTCCGGCACCGCGGCCGCGGTGCGCATCACGATCGGGCCGCCCATGCAGTAGCCGGTCGTGCCGATCTTGCGCTTCTTGTCGACGGCGGCCTGCTGATCGAGCCACGCCACGAACGCCTTGGCATCGGTGACGTGCGTCGTCGCGTTGATGCTCTGCGCCATCGGCATCACGAGATCGCGCACCTTCGGATCCGCGAAGCTGGCGCCCGCCGGCACCACCGGCGCCTTGGCCTTGCGGTAGAACGGATTCACGGTGAGCACCGCGTAACCCGATTCGGCGAGGCGCTTGCCCATCTGCCGGAACGCGGGACGCAGGCCGAGGATGTCGGGCCACACGATCACCGCGGCCGTGGCGCCGCTGGCTGGATGCACGAAGTAGGCGTCGCAGACGCCGTCGGGGGTCTTGATGTTGACGTCCTGTTCCTTCACCTGCTGGGCATCAGCGGCGCGCGGCAGCATGGCCATCACGCCGGCGCCCATCGCGGCGCCGCCGAACTGCCGGCGCGTGAGGTGCGGAAAGCGGGAATAGGTCTCGAGGTCGTGTTCGAAGTTCTCGTCGCACATGCGTGCGCTCCTTTGATTCGTGAAGCGCGGCAGGGGTCCGCCGCACGGTCTCGGGCGCTCAGGTTCGCCAGTATAGGCCGGGTTCCGGCGTCAGGGCGGAAAGCCGAACGCCAGCTTCACCGCCGCGTACTCCAGATGCACCGGGCCACTGGCCAGGCGGATGACGAGCGGCGGCTCCACCCAGGTCGCGCCGCGCATCGCCTCCGGCAGGTCGTCCGCGCGCATCATCGCGAACAGGTCCACGAGCGGTTCGTCGCCCTCGCGGAACACGATCGGCCGGCGGCGGACGATGACGGCGCCAGCGTCGGCGGCCGCGCGCATCACACGGTCGAGCTGCGCCGACGGGAACACGCAGGCGAAGATGCCGCCGGGCGCCAGGTGGGCCATCGCGACGCGCGTGTAGTCGCCGACGTCGCCCCGCACCTCGAAGCGGCACTGCACCTTCTGCGGATGGTCGCCCTCGACGCCGGTGCCGCGCGGGAAGTACGGCGGGCTGCCGAGCACGAGATCGAACCGCTCATCCGCGCCGAGCACGTCCGCATCCCGGAAGTCGCCATGCCGGATCTCGTAGCGCCCCTCGAGGCCGTTGTAGGCAGCGGACTTACGCGCCAGGCGCACGCTCTCGTCCTGCGCTTCCACCGTCACGAACCTCGCGGACGGAAGCCGCCACGCCGCCACCATGCCCACGGATCCGATGCCGGAGCCGAGATCGAGCACCGTCGCGGCGCGCGGCGCCCACGTCGTGCCGTACCACGCCGTGAGCACGTCGTCGGTCGAGAAGCGATGGCCATCCCGCAACTGGAACAGACGGAAATGACCGCTGATCGCGTCGAGGGATTCGTGGGCCGGAACGTCGGGCGGGGCCAGCGCGCCCGGCGGTACCGGGCCCGGCTTGGCCCAGCCGCGGAAGTGCGTATCGGGCATGCGAACGCGAACGCTCAGTTCGGCCACAGCCAGCCGAAGGCGCCGGCGGTGAGGCACGCGTAGAGCAGGCCGTCGAAGGTCGACTTCAGCGTCGTCGACAGCGACCGCTTGTACCAGATCACCATCTGCCAGAGTCCCAGCGCATAGCCCATGAACGCGGTGGCGCCCACGACGCGGAACACCAGCAGATAGTTGGCGCCCACCGGCAGCGTGCGCGACGCCACGTAGCCCGAGAAGAACGCGATCGTCGCCGCGTAGACCACCCACTGCGCCAGCTGCGCGCCCATGAAGTTGCCGCCCGGCGTCATCACCGTCAGCGTCGCCACTGGTCCCTTGTTCCACTTGTCCTGGAACACCGGGTCCTTCATCGCCGCCATGCCGCCGGCGTAGGGCAGGAAATAGTCGCCCGGCGGGATGTGCATCGGCCGCAGCGCCGTGATGATGTCGTCCTCGCGCGGCAGCGGCCCGTAGTCGCCGTTGTGGTAGCCAAGCGCCATGTGGATCACGGAACTGGCGACGAAGACGAGCACCGCCGACACGAGCACCGGCAGCCACAACGCGCTCAGCGGAACCATGGAGCCTCCCTCGTGGCGCGGCAACCGGGATGGTGACGCCGCGGACGCGCATCCTACCGCGCGGCGCGGAAGTCTGGCCAGCGCCAGAAGGGGGTCAGACCCCGGCGGAGATTTCTGGCCAGGACAGGAAAGGGGTCTGACCCCCGTTACAATTCCCGCCATGTTGCAGGCTCTGCTGTTCACCCTGGCTCTCGCCGCCGCGCAGGCGGCACCGGCGCCGATGAAGGCCCGACTGTCGCCGGTGCCGGTCGATGCCACCACGCAGGCCGCTATCACCGGCCTGGGATCCGCGACCGCTACGCTCAGCGGCACGACGCTGACGATCGAGGGTAGCTACAAGGGCCTGCAGACGGCGGCGACCACGGTGAAGGTGTTCCAGAGCCCGCAGCGCGGACTGCGTGGCCCGCTCGTCGGGCAGATCGCGATCGTGGGCGGCGGCACCGCCGGGACGTTTTCGGGCACGGTGGCGCTGACCCGCGAGCAGGCGACGATGTTCACGATGGGATTGCTCTACGTGCAGTTGCAGAGCGAGAAGGCGCCCGACGGCAATCTGTGGGGCTGGCTGCTCACCCCGAAGGGACGACGCTGATGACGACGCCACCTCGCACCACGCTGCTCGCCACGTCGGCCGTGGCGCTGGCCCTCGCCGTCGGCGGACGCGCCGCGCAGCAGCCCGCGCCAACCGCCGCGGCTGCGCAGGCACCCGCGGCGATCACCGCCGCCCAGGCCGTCGCCGGACGCGATGCCTATCAGGCGCGCTGTGCGTCGTGCCACCTGCCCGACCTCGCCGGCCGCAACGAGGCCGCGCCGCTGGTCGGCCGGTCGTTCATGTCGGCGTGGCGCGAGCGGACCACGAAGGATCTGTTCGACTACATCCGCACGTCGATGCCGCCCGGCGGCGCCACGCTCGGCGCCGACGAGTACCTCGCGATCACCGCGTTCATCCTGCGATCGAACGGCGCGGCCACCGGCGCCACCGCGCTCACCGCGACCACCGCCGTGGCGATCGGCTCGATCGCCACGGGCGTCGCGCCCACGACCACCTCAGCCGCCACGCCGACGCAGGGCGCCGCGCCGCGTCCCGCCGCCGCCGCGCCGGCGCGCGGGCTCTACGTCACGGGCGAAGTACCGCGCGTGTCGCCGGTCACCGACGAGATGCTGAAGAATCCGCCGGCCGGCGACTGGCTCATGGCGCGACGCAACTACCAGGCCTGGAGCTACTCGCCCCTCGACGAGATCACGACCACGAACGTGCAGGGCCTGCGCCTGGCGTGGGCGTGGAACATGAACGAGGGCGGCTCGAACCAGCAGATGCCGCTCGTGCACGACGGCATCGTCTACCTCACGAACACGATGAACGAGGTGCAGGCGATCGATGGCGCCACCGGCGAGCTCATCTGGGCGAACCAGGTGGGCCCGAACCGCGCCATCGGCTTCGCCTCGATGCGGAACCTGGCGATCTACAAGGACAAGATCTACCTGGCCACCACCGACGCGCATCTCGTCGCGCTCGACGCGAAGACCGGCAAGAAGGTGTGGGACACGACGATTGCCGACGCGTCGAAGGGCTTCTCGAACACGAGCGGCCCCATCGTGGTGAAGGGCAAGGTGATCCAGGGCCTGCAGGGATGCGATCGTTACCGCGAGGAACGCTGCTTCATCAGCGCGTACGACGCCGACAGCGGCAAGCTGGCGTGGAAGTTCCACACGGTGGCGCACAAGGGCGAGCCCGGTGGCGACACCTGGAACGATCTGCCCGACATGATGCGGCAGGGCGGCGAGACGTGGATCGCCGGCAGCTACGATCCCGACGTCGATCTCACGTTCTGGGGCATCGCGCAGGCCAAGCCGTGGATGCCGGTGAGCCGCGGCACGCGGGTGTTCGACGCCGCGCTTAACACCGCGTCGACCGTGGCGCTGAATCCGTCCACCGGCGAGCTGGTGTGGCGCTTCCAACACCTGCCCGCCGAGACCCTCGACCTCGACGAGGTGTTCGAGAAAGTGTCGGTCGACGTGGGCGCGCAGAAGGCGCTCTTCACGATCGGCAAGTCGGGCATCCTCTGGAAGCTCGATCGCAAGACCGGCGCGCTCATCGACTTCGCGCAGACGATCTTCCAGAACGTCTACAGCGACATCGATCGCAAAACCGGGCGCCCGACCTACCGCGCCGACATCCTCGAGCAGAAGGTCGACCAGTGGATCCTCGCCTGCCCGTCGACCGAGGGCGGCCACAACTGGCAGGCGATGACGTACCACCCCGGCACGCAGTCGCTCGTGATTCCGCTGAGCCAGTCGTGCATGGAGATCCAGCCGCGCAAGGTCGAGCAGGTGGCCGGCGAGGGCGGCACCGCCGCGGCGCGGCGCTTCTTCGAGATGCCCGGCAGCGACGGCAACATCGGCAAGCTCGCCGCCTACGACGTGAAGACGCTGAAGGAACTGTGGAGCGTCGAGCAGCGCGCGCCGTTCCTCACGGCGGCGCTGTCGACCGGCGGCGGCATCGTGTTCATCGGCGATCTGGATCGCTACTTCCGCGCCTACGACGTCAAGACCGGCAAGGTGCTGTGGCAGACGCGGCTCGGCACCTCGGTGCAGGGCTATCCGGTGACGTTCACGGCCAACGGACGCCAGTACGTGGCGGTCACCACCGGCCTCGGCGGCGGCAGCCCACGCCAGGTGCCCCGCACCATCGCTCCCGAGATCAACCACCCGGCCTCGGGCCACGTGCTCTACGTGTTCGAGCTGCCGGCGCGCTGAGCGTTCGTCCGAGGGACGAACGGCCGTTTTTCCGCGCAATCGTACGCACCGGCCCATGGCCGGCTTGTTATCATCGGGCCCTGGAGGATGCGGTGAGCACCCACGATCCCCTCATGGCGCCCATGCCCGGGGCCGACACCCGCGAGGTCGGCGGCGTACGCCTCGACATCGTCAAGACCGGCACCGGCCGCGTGAAGCGCGCCATCTACCCCGTGGGCTTCCGGTGGTCGACCCACATGAAGCCGATCACGCACACCGACACCTGCCAGCACGCGCACGTCGGCTTCCTCGCGAAGGGCCGCATCCACGTGCACTTCCCGGATGGCTGCGTGCAGGAGTACGAGGCGCCGGCCGCGCTCGCGATCGAGCCCGGCCACGACGCGTGGGTGATGGGCGACGAGCCCGCGGTGCTGATCGAAGTGGACTTCGAAGGCGACACGATCGCCCGTTTCGGACTGCCTTCGGGCCATCACCACGCCTGACGTGCGGCTCCCCCTGCCTCACGTCATCGTCGCGCTGGGCCTGTCGCTGGCCCTCGGAGCCGTCGCCCTCGACGCGCAGCGCGCGCCCATTGGCGACGCCATCCGCGACTTCGTCGCTGTCGACGCCACTGTCGTCGCGCTGACCAACGCCCGCGTCATCGACGGCACCGGCGCGCCGGCGCGCGACGGCCAGACCGTGGTGCTGCGCGACGGCCTGATCGCCGCCGTGGGTCCGTCGGCGTCGACGCCGCCGCCCGCGGCCGCGCGCGTCATCGACGTCGCCGGCAAGAGCGTCATCCCCGGGCTCGTGATGCTGCACGAGCACCTCTACTACCCCACCGGGCCGGGCGTGTACGGGCAGCTCGGCCAGAGCTTCATCCGTCTGTATCTCGCCGGCGGCGTCACCACGATGCGCACCGGCGGCAACATGAACGGCTTCATGGACATCACCCTGAAGCAGCGCGTCGAGGCCGGTGATGCCGCGGGCCCCACCATCGACGCCACCATGCCGTACGTGAACGGCGTGAACCCGTTCGTGCAGATGACGAACCTCACCACCGAGGAGCGGGCGCGCCGTCACGTGGCCTACTGGGCCGACGAAGGCGCCACCTCGGTGAAGGCCTACATGCAGATCTCGCGGGCGGCGCTGGGCACGGCGATTCGCGAGGCGCACGCGCGCGGACTGAAGGTCACCGGCCACCTCTGCTCGGTTACCTACGCCGAGGCCGCCGCGCTCGGCATCGACAACCTCGAGCACGGCTTCTTCGCGGCCACCGACTTCGTGAGCGACAAGAAGCCCGACGAGTGCCCGGGCCAGGGACGCGGTCAGCAGACGATCGCCGACGTCGATCCGAAGGGCGCGCCGTTCCAGACGCTGATCCGCACGCTCATCGAGCGCAAGGTGGCGATCACGTCGACGCTCACCGTGTTCGAGGCCGGCATGCCGAACCGCCCGGTGCCGCCGGGCATCGAGGTGCTGCTGCCCGAGCTGAAGACGCAATTCGAACAGAACCGCGCCCGGGCGGCCGCCAACACCACCTCGATCATGCCGCGGCTGTTCCCGATGGCGATGGCGCTCGAACGCGAGTTCGCGCGCGCCGGCGGGCTGCTGGTGGCCGGCACCGATCCCACGGGCGGCGGCGGCGTCATCCCCGGCTTCTCGGATCACCGGCAGCTCGAGCTGCTCGTGGAAGCCGGCTTCACGCCGCTCGAGGCGCTGTCGATCGGCACGCGCAACGGCGCGCGCTACCTCGGACAGGAATCGAAGATCGGCACGATCGCGGTGGGACGCCAGGCCGACGTGGTGGTGGTGAACGGCGATCCGTCGACCAACATCGCCGACGTGCGCAAGGTGGAGCTGGTGTTCCGCCGCGGCGTCGGCTTCGATCCGCAGAAGCTGATTCAGTCGGTGGCGGGCAAGGTAGGACTGTGGTGATGGGCACGTGCTGATTCCGTCGATCGACCTGAAGTCCGGGCGCATCGTCCAGCTCGTGCAGGGCGAGAAGCTGGCGCTCGAATCGCACGACGTCGACGGCTGGATCGCGAGGTTCCGCGGCTTTCCCGCCGTGCAGCTCATCGATCTCGACGCGGCGCTGGCCATCGGCAACAACGACCCGCTGGTGCGCTACATCGCCGAACGCCTGCCGTGCCGGGTCGGCGGCGGCGTGCGCACCGCGGCGCGCGCCCACGAGCTCATCGACGCCGGCGCCACCCACGTGATCGTCGGCTCGTCGCTGTATCGGGGCGCCCGTGCCGGCGACAAGCGCGCGCAGTACATCCACACGGCGTTCGCGCACGAGCTGATGCGCGCGGTGGGCCAGAAGCGCATCATCGGCGCGGTCGACAGCAAGGCCGGCCACGTCGTGATCCACGGCTGGAAGACGTCGTTGCCGATCACGGCCGTCGAGGCCGTGCGCACGCTCGAGCCCTACTGCGACGAATTCCTCTACACGCACGTCGATCGCGAAGGGCTGATGCAGGGCACCGACATCCCGGCGATTCTCGCCGTGGCCAACGCCACGTCACGTCAGGTGACGGCGGCGGGCGGCATCACGACGCAGGCCGAGATCGACGAGCTGGATCGCCACGGCGTGCACGCCGTGGTGGGCATGGCGATCTACACCGGATTGCTGAAGGTCGACGCGCCGGCTACTGAATGAAGGCCACCGCGCGCACGGCGCGAGCCACCACGTAGATCCGGTCGTTGTTCGACTTCGGGTCGGCGGGCGTCATGAAGAAGCCGGGGCGCGCCGCGTCGTAGGCGGTGGTCGATCCCACCAGCGTCTCGCCGTCCTTGAACACCACCTGCAGCTTGCGTCCGGGCACGGGACGGTCGAACGCCTTCTTCTCGTTGTAGTCCTTGTTGCCGGCGTGATCCTTCACGAAGAAGATCGCCTTCAACGCAGGGATGCCCACCCGGATCGGCGCCGCGCCCGTCTCGGGCGGAATCACGTGGAAGAAGTCGCGCGTGACCGAGAAGTCCTGCGTGGTGCCCTTCACGATGCGGCCGTCGGCGAACCGGGCCACGACGCGATTGTGAATCTGCATGGCAGTCCTCGGCGCAGGGGGTGTGCCGTGGCGCCCAGCTTAGCGTACGGCGCCGCGTCCAGTCGGGCCTGTAGAATTCCAGTGCAATGAGCGTGGACACCTCGCTGGTGGTCAGCACCTACACGCTGGCCGCCGACCATTTCGACGGCCTGCCGTTCTGGCACCATTTCGGTCAGCGCACCGTGGACCTGCTGGCGCCGGCCCCCGGCAGCGCCGTGGTGGATCTCTTCTGCGGCACCGGCGCCTCGGCGCTGCCGGCCGCCCGTGCCGTGGGTCCCGCCGGCTCGGTGCTCGGCGTCGACATCACGCCGGCGCTCATCGAGGTGGCGCGCGCCACGGCCGCGCGCGAGGGCCTGTGCCAGGCGCGTTTCCAGGCCGCCGACGTCACCACGTTCGACCTGCCGCCGGCGTCGGTCGACGCCGTGCAGTCGGTGTTCGGCCTGTTCTTCGCGGACGACGTGCCGGCGGTGCTGGCTCGCGCCTGGTCGTGGCTGCGGCCGGGCGGACGCCTGGTCTCGACGGTGTGGGGCGAGGTGGTGCTGTCGCCGGGCGAGGCGTGGTTCTGGGAGGCCGTGCTGGCCGAGGATCCGACGCTCGATCACATCAGCCCGGCGTCGAAGCTGGCGACTCCGGAGGCACTGATCGCGGCGCACGTGGCGGCGGCACTGTCCGCGCCGTCGATCGTGCGTGAGCGGTGGTCGATGCCGCTGGCCTCGCCCGCGGCGTTCTGGCCGGTGATCCTCGGCACCAGCAATCGCGGCGTACTCGAGGCCCTGCCCACCGATGCCCGCGCTCGCGTGCACGCACACGTGATGGATCGCCTGGCGCGCGAACACGTGACGGCGCTCGACATGGAGGCACTGGTCGCGATCGCGGTGCGTTGACCGCGCGAGACTGGCTGGAGCCTGGTGAACGCCTCGAACCACCGGCCGCGGCATCTTCCGCCTGCCCGCTCACTACCAACGCCTCGGCGCTGAGACGCCGCCCCTCAGCCAGCGGGCCGACGCCGCTCCACGGTGAGGGCCGCGGCGGTCAGCAGGATGCCCAGCCCGAGCACGCCCAGCACCGTGGCGAAGAAGCGGTCGCCCGTGCGGACGAACAGCCAGCACACGTAGGTCCAGATCACCAGACGGATGGCGATCGTGGCGGGATACAGGCTCGCCAGCCGCCGCCAGATCACCTGACTCACCAGCAGCCCGAGTGCCAGCATCAGGACGCCGGCAAATCGCGGCATCGCATCGTCATACCGGCCGGACGCCTGGAGCCACCGCAGGGTGGGCGCCGGCGCGGTCATCAGCGCCAGCCCGGTGGCGGTCAGATACGCGCACAGGTAGAACAGACTGAGGCGCGTCAGTGGCAGCCCGGGTGCGTCGGCACTCATGCGCCAGCGAACCCTCCAGCCACGTCGACGACGACGCGGCCGCGCACCTGACCGCGCTTCAGGCGTTCCAGCCCCGCGGCGACGTCACGAACGGGAATCACCGAGTCGATGGGCGCGGTCAGCCCATCGACCAACCACTGCCCGACCCGTGCCAAGGCATCGGGCCGGGATTTGACGGCCACCATGTGGGCGCGGGTACGGGTGAGCACCGTGCACGCCTTGTCGGCGAAGAACGACGCGGAGGGCAGCGTCGTGACGAACGCACCGCCGCTACGGAGCGCCGGACGCCAGTCGCGCCAGCGATACCGGGCCGAGGCGTCGAACACCACGTCGAAGCGGCCTATCGCGGCGGAGGGCACCGCGCCTCGCGTACGGTCCCAGACGACGGTGGCGCCCATGGCCCGAGCCAGTTCGAGACCGCCCCCCGACCCCACGGCCACGACGTCTGCACCAAGCCGCACGCCGATACCGACGGCGATCGACCCCACGCCACCGGACACGCCCGTGACAAGCAGCCGGCCGCCAAGGCGCAGCCGGCCAAGGTCGGCGATGCCTTGCAGCGCCGTGAGACCGGGCGTCGCGGCCGCGGCGGCGGCCTGATGTGAGATCGACGGCGGCTTCAGCGCCACCTCGTCGACGCGCAGGTTCACGACTTCGGCGAATGCGCCGCGGCGATTGAGCGGCCCGTACGGCAGGAAGCCGAACACCGCGTCGCCGACGCGAAAGCGGTGCACATCGCGACCGGTGGCCTCGACCACGCCCGATACGTCGTAGCCAACGACGAGCGGCTCCGTGCGGGCGTGTAGAAAGCGCATGGCCCCTTCGATGACCATCCAGTCGGCGGGATTGAGCGCCGACGCCACCACGCGGACGCGCACCTCGCGCGCGGCGGGCCGCGGCTCGGGGACGTCGATCACGCGCAGCCGGTCTATCGGACCGTAGCCCGGCACCGCCATCGCCTTCATTGCGGGTCCTTCCGTCGAGGGGGCGGGTGACCGACGCGAACCGTGTCTATTTCGCGCGCATGCGATTGCCGCGCGCGTTGTGCTCGACCTCGGCCAGGCCGAGGGCTTCCATCAGCGGCGGCACATACATCCCGAAGCGGCCGCGCAGGCCCTTCTTCCGGCCGTACCATCCGCCGACCGGATTCTTCGGCGAGCGTCCCCACGCCTCGACCGTGCCGTCCTTGGCCTGTTTCTGCTCGTCGGCCGACCCCAGTTCCATCCAGTCGCCGTGCGCCTTCAGCATGGCGTGCAGGTCTTTCAGGCAGCGGTACTCGTAGTGCAGCACCGTCTTGCCCACCGTGCAGACCAGCATGTCAACGCCGTCGATCGTGTCGCGATGCATGGTGAAGTCCGAGGTGAGGGGCGGTGTCTTGAGCTTCCAGGGATCGGTAGCAGTGCCTTTGGCCATGGGTCCGGCTCCAACAGGTTGGGAACGCGTGAGGCGCTCAGGCGCGCTCGGCCTCGCGCTTGAGGTCCGCCGCATAACGTTCGAAGACGGGCTTGAAATCGGGCAGCGACCGGGCGATCAGCGGCAGCATGAATCCGGTGAACACCTCTTCCATGTGGAACACGGTCAGGCCGTCGTCCTGCGGCATCAGCACGTAGGTGCGCACGCCGCGGAACACGGCGTTGCCGTCACTCCAGACCAGCCGGCGTCCCGGTTCGAAGGTGTCAACCTGCACCTTGAACGTACGCGGCGAGATCGGCACCTTGATCTTCAACCGTTCGCCGGGCGCCACGGTGCCCTCGATGCTCGACACGGTGCTGTTCCAGCGCGGGATGTCGGCCGCCGTGGTGAGCAGGGCCCAGAGCCGCTCCGGCGTGGCCTTGACACCAATCGCCACGCTCACCGACCGCCGAAACATGCTGATGGATTCCGCCGCCACACCATTCATCGATCCGTCCTCCCCCCGACGTCCGACTAGAGAGTCGTTGCGACGGACCTTTTTGTGACATGCGCAGCAATTCCAACCGCCTGGCGCGAGCAGCCGCCAGGCCGGCGGCACGGCGTTCATGACGCCGTGTTATAAGCCGAGAGACGCCCATGCAGACGCAGGCCCTCGCCATCATCGGACTGGCGTGTGCGATGGCCGCCCAGGGCGCGCTGCCCCCCGAGGCGCTGCTCGAACGCGGCCAGTACCGCGAGGCCTTGACGGCAGCCGAGACCTCTGACACGCCATCGGCGCGCGACGTCCGGATCAAGGCCTGGCTGGCGTTGCTCGACGTCGACGAGGCGCCGCCGGTGTTGCTCGAACTGATCGACGCACACCTTGCCCGGCAGGCCGCCGCCTTCGGCACCACCAGCGTGGAGTACGGCGAGGCACTGCTCTGGCGGGGCACGGCGCGCCGCTCCATGGCGGACGTGGTGCAGGCCCGCACAATCTGCGCCGGGCACGTCGCCTCGACGTGCGAAGCCGACGCGCTCGGACAGCAAGGCTATCTGCTCGGGGCGGCCGGCCGCATCGACGAAGCCCGTCAGCGCACGGCGGACGCCTGGGCGATGCACCGCGCGCGCCTGGGCGCCGATCACCCCGTGACGGCATCGGTCGAGGCGTCGATGGTGCGCGACTGCCTGGAATTCGGCGGCAGCGAATGCCGCGAGCACGCCGAACATGCCGTGGAGGCGCTGCGCGCCGCGGCGCCTGTGCAGCAGGCGTATCTGAGCGCTGCCCTCGGCACGCTCGCCAGGGTCCGGAGCATGGCGGGCGATCACCGCGCCGCGCTCGAGTTGTCGCTCGATGCATTACGACTCGGCGAGGCCACCTACGGCGCGTCCTCGACGCGTCTGCTCACGACGCTCGGCCTGCTGTCGGTCACCTACGAATCCCTGGGGGACCAGGCACGCGCGGTCGACATGGCCGCCCGAGCCGTGCGAATCGCCGAAGAGCGGCTGGGCCCCGATCACGTCATCACGGCCATCTTCCTCGGCACGCTCGGCATGGAACTGGCCACGAGCGGCGATCTGCCGGCCGCCATTCGCGCCGTCAGCCGCGCCGTGGCGATTCACGAGCGCACGCGGCCAGATGGCATCGAGCTGGCGGGCTCGCTGACCGCCCTGGGCGATCTGTCGATTCGCACCGGCGACTTCGCCGCGGCGCGCCGGCACCTGTTGCGCGCGGAACGGCTGTTCTCCTCGACGATGGGCGCGGACAGCTTCCGCGTCGTGCACGTCCTGCTGCGGCTCGGCGAGGCCGAACTGGCCATGGGACATCCCGGCGACGCGCTGGCTCACTACGACCAGGCGCTGCGGGCCTCGCGCACGCAGGCCGCCGGCGGCACGACGGCGCAGGACGCCCTGCTCGGGCGCGCCGAGGCGCTGCTGGGCACGGGCCGCGACGACGAGGCCGGCACCGCGCTGACCGAGGTGGACCGTTTGTCGGGCGACACCGGTCCGACACGGGCGCGATTGCGCCAGCTGCAGGCGCAACTCGCGCTGACGAGGCGGCACTGGGCCGACGCGCTGGCTCACGGCCAGGCGGCACTCGCCGACTATCGCGCCATCGACGGGCGCGACAGCGCCGACGCGCTGGTGCCCCTGGCGCAGACGGCGGCCGCGTACGACGCCCTCGGACGGCGCGATGAGGCGCTCGACACCGCCCTCGAGGTCGAGCACACGCGTCAGCAGGTGCAACGCATCGTGGCCGCGGGACTGCCGGAACGCTCGGCCGTGGCGATGAAGGTGCAGCGTCCGCTCACCCTGGCGCTGCTCGTGAAGCGCGCCACCGCCGAACCCGCCGTGGCGGCGCGGGTGTGGAGCACGATCCTGGCCGGCCACGCGCTGGTGCTCGACGCGGTGGCCGAACGGGCGCGGCTGTCGCGCACCGTCGATGACTCGGCACTGCGGGCACAGGCGACCGCGCTGGCCGAGCGTCGCGCCGCGCTCGCACGCGCGGTGGTGCGCGGACGAGCGGCCCAGGCCGTTGAGGCGTATGAGCAGCAATTGCGCGGGTTGCGGGAACGGGCGGAAGCCGCGGAACTCGAGCTGGCGGCGCTGAGCGCCCCGTTCCGCGCGAGCCGTGCCGACGCTCAGGCCGGCTTCGACGAGGTGGCGCGGCGCCTGCCGGCAGGTGCCGCCCTGGTCGCGTTCGTGCGCACCGACGATCGCTACGCCGCGTTCATCACGCGGGGCCGCGCCGCGGTTGCCGTGGACCTCGGGCCGGCGGCGGTCGTCGACCGTCGCGTGCGGGCGTGGCGCGCCGGGATCACGCGCGAGATGAACGCCGGCGGCCGATCGGCCGCCGCCAACGAGGCGCGGATGCGCGCGGCCGGCCGGTCGCTGCGGGTGGCGGTGTGGGATCCGCTCGTCGCCGCGACCACTGGCGCCGAGCGCATCTTCATCGTGCCGGACGGCTCGCTCTCCACGGTGAACTTCGCGGCGCTCCCGACAGACGCGGGCGGCTATCTGGTCGATTCGGGTCCGCTGCTGCACGTGCTGACCACCGAACGCGATCTGCTCACCGCGCCGGCCGACGAGACCGGCCGCGGCCTGCTGGCAGTCGGCGGCGCGGCCTTCGACGCCAGCAGCACGCCGACCGCGGCACGCTTCCGTGGCGTCGACGACTGCGACGCGCTCACCCGCGCGCGCTTCGAGGCACTGCCAGGGTCGGCGCTGGAAGTGCGCGGCGTGATGGCGGCGTGGCGAACCTCCGGCCTCGGCGCGGGTCAGACGTTGACCGGCACCGCCGCCACGAAGGAAGCCGTCACCGCGCAGTCCGCGGGCCGCCGTGTGCTGCACTTCGCCACGCACGGCTTCTTCGTGCCGCAGGCCTGCGAGCGGGATGGCGCGGAGGCGCTCAGCCCGCTGCTGCGAGCTGGCCTCGCACTCGCCGGCGCCAACGACCCGCGGGCACGCGAACGCGGCATTCTCACCGCCGCCGAGATTGCCGGTCTGGATCTCGATGGCACATCGTGGGCCGTGCTGTCGGGATGCGACACCGGCACCGGCGACGTGCAGGTGGGCGAGGGCGTGCTGGGACTGCGACGCGCCT
Source organism: Vicinamibacterales bacterium (assembly GCA_046331325.1). GTDB lineage: Bacteria > Acidobacteriota > Vicinamibacteria > Vicinamibacterales > UBA2999 > CADEFD01. The sequence continues at coordinate 75,354 of JAXLRB010000005.1, forward strand.
TTCTGACCGCCGGCGTGCGGTCGGTGGTGGCCAGTCTCTGGCCGGTGGGAGACGAAGACACGCGGCCGTGGATGGTGTCGCTCTACGACGCGCACTTCGTCCGCCACCGCGACACCGCCGAGGCGGTGCGCGACGCCAGCCGGGCGCGGCTGCGGGCGCGGCGGGCGGCCGGCCTCAGCACGCATCCGTTCTACTGGGCCGGCTTCGTAGCGGTCGGCGACTGGCGATGAGTCGACCATGAACGACCTCGCCCCCGAGATCGCGGCCGGCGTACAGGCCGGCGACGCCACCGCGGCGGAACGGCTCATCGCCTGGTTCCGGCCGCGCCTGCTGCTGTTCGTGCAGGCCCGCGGCGGCGATCGCGCCCTGGCCGACGACGTCGCGCAGGAGGTGCTGATGGCAGTGATTCGCGCCCTGCAGGCCGGCCAGGTGCGCGACCTGCACAGCCTGCCCGCGTTCGTGTTCGGCGTGGCGCGCAACCAGCTCGCCACGGCCCGACGCGCGATCGCGCGGGCGAAGGAGGAGGCGCTCGAGGCGGCCCATGCCGTCACGGTCAATCCGGTCGACATCGTGGCCGTCGAGGAACGGACGCGACTGCATGCGGCGATCGACGCGCTCGAACCGGTCGACCGTCGGATTCTGCGCCTGACGCTCGCGGGCGGGCACGGCCTGGCCGAGATCGCGGCGGCCGTCGGACTCACCCACGACGCGGTACGACAGCGGAAGTCGCGCGCGATTCGCAGACTGACCGCGCAACTGCGGCCGGCGTCACAAAACGTCCGCCTCGTGCGACCTACGGATAGACCGCTCGTGAGCGGCGCTGAATGACCGACATCACCATGGATTGCCAGCGCATCGTCGACGACGGGCTCGACGAACTGTACGTCGCAGGCCGTCTGCAGGACGAGGGACGGGAGGCGTTCGAGCGGCACTACTTCGGCTGCAGTGCCTGCTTCGATCGCGTAGCGCTGCTGCATGCGACTCGCGCGCGTCTGGCCGGGGAGGCGCCCGCGCCGGCGGGAAGGGCCGTGCCCCACGACGGCTGGCGCGACCGCAGATGGATGGCCGCCGCTGGTGTGGCCGCGTGTCTGATCGCCGCCGTGTGGCTCAGGCCGGGCCCGCCGCAGCCTGTCGCGGACATGGCGCCGGCCAGAGCGGAACGCGCGGTGGCAGCGCCGGCGCCGTCGTTGCCACCATTCGCGCCGCCGGCGTACCGGCCGCAAACCTTGCGCGGTGCCACCGACGATGCGGGCGCGCAGTTCCGCGCGGCCATGGAGCTGTATTCGCAGGGCCGCTTCGCGGACGCCATTCCCGGGTTGTCGCGCGCGGCGGCGGCCCGCGTCGATGCGGCGTTCTTCCTCGCCGCCTGCCACCTGCTCACGGGCGACGCGCGGCACGCGTCTGCGGCAGCGCGCGAGGCGGTGGCCTTCGGCGATACACCGTACCTGGAAGAAGCGCGCCTCGTGCTGGCCCGCGCGCTCGCGCAACTCGGGGACACCGGCGCGGCGCGAGTCGAACTCGAGCGCGTGATCGGGATGCGGGGCGAGCGCCAGACCGAAGCGAACGCCCTCCTTCGCGTGATCGACGCGCGGCGCTGAATCCCCGCCGGTGCGGGCGAGGGATCGCTACTTCGCCGCAGGTGCCGCCGGCAGCGCGAACGCCACCACGCTGCTGCCCGACGGCGCGCCGTTCTTGCCGCCGCCGCACACGATCACCACGTACTGGCGGCCGTTGATGCGGTAGGTCGACGGCGTGGCGTTGCCCGCCGCCGGCAGCGTCGTCTCCCACAGCAGCGTGCCGGTCGCGGCGTCGAGCGCGCGGAACTTCCTGTCGAAGTTGGTCGCGCCGATGAACACCAGCCCCGACTTGGTCACGATCGGCCCGCCGTAGTTGTCGCTGCCGGTGTTGGTCATCCCCTTCGCGGCCAGCGCCGGCACCTCGCCGAGCGGAATACGCCAGCGGATCTCGCCTTTGTTCAGGTCGATCGCGTTCAGCGTCCCCCACGGCGGCGTCACCGCGGGATAGCCCTCGGGGTCGAGGAAGATCGACTCGCCGTCGCTGCGGTACTTCAGATACCCGGGCGCCTTGCGGAACGCGGGATCCGCGGCCTTGTCCTTGCCGGTGATCAGGAAATCCGCGACGTCGCCGATGTTGCGGCCGCCCATGTCGGGGAATCCCGGCATGCGCCCGGTGCCCTGCCGCACGATCGTCATGATCTCGTCGCGCGACAGGCGCGTCCCCACGCCGACGAGCGACGGCGCCGCCGGCGTGCCGGTGCGATCCGCCTTGTGGCAGGTGGCGCACTTCGATCGATAGAGCGAGGTGTCGTCGTTGGGAATGAGCTTCACCACCCACGGCATCTCGTTGGCGTTCACGTAGAGCAGCCCGCTCGCCGGATCGAACGCCGAACCGCCCCACTCGGCGCCGCCATCGAAGCCGGGGAACACGATGGTGCCTTCGAGCGACGGCGGCTGGAACATCCCGGTGCGCATCGCCTTGAAGCGCTTCAGCACGTCGGCGTGAGCCTCGGGCGTGCGCGTCGTGAGCATGTCCTCGGTGAGTCCCTGGCGCGTGAACGGCGGCGGCCTCATCGGACGCGGCTGCGTCTTCGCGGGATGCTCGCCGTCCACCGCCTCCTGCGGCACCGGTCGTTCTTCGATCGGGAAGAGCGACACGCCCGTGCGGCGATCGAGCACGAAGGTGTCGCCGTATTTTGTCGTCTGCGCCACGGCCTCGACGGGCTTGCCGTCGTGCATCACGGTGACGAGCGAGGGGGGCGACGGGAAGTCCCAGTCCCAGATGTCGTGGTGCACGCCCTGGAAATGCCAGACGTACTTGCCCGTGCGGGCGTCGAGCGCGAGCACGCTGTCGGCGTAGAGGTTGTCGCCTTGCCGCGTGGTGCCGTAGAAGTCGAACGACGCCGATCCGGTGGCCGCGAACACGTAGCCGAGCGCGGGATCGAGCGTGAGTCCGGCCCACGCGTTGGCGCCGCCGGCGAGCTGATGCGCGTCGGGCGGCCAGGTGTCGTAGCCTGGCTCGCCCGGTTGCGGAATGGTGTGGAACGCCCAGCGGAGCTGGCCGGTCTTCCAGTCGAAGGCGCGGATGTAGCCTGGCGTGCCAGGCAGCGTCTCCGGAACGCTCGACGGCAGGATGTAGAGGTCCTCGAAGAAGACACCCGGCGTGCTGGCGCTGACCGTGACGTTCTCGACAGGACGGCCGAAGCCCTCACGCAGGTCGACGCGGCCGTCCTTACCGAACGTGGGAATCGGCTGACCGGTCTTGCGGTCGAGCGCGATGAGGAAGTTGCGCCACGTGACCATCACGCGATCGGCGTGCACGGCCACGCCGCGATGACGGAAACGACCGCGCGATCCGGCGCCGCCCGACGGGTCGTACTTCCACACCTCGCGGCCGGTCACGGCATCGAGAGCGACGACCTTCAGCGTCGGGGTCGTGACGTAGAGCAACCCGTCGACGACGACGGGGTTGCTCTGCATCTCCGAGGCCTCGAAGTGATCGCCGCTCTCGTAGGTCCACGCCACCTGCAGCTGGCGGACGTTCTCCTTCGTGATCTGGTCGAGCGCGGAATAGCGGGCGTTGCCCTCGCCGCCATTCACCGCCCACTCGAGATCCGGTGGCGGCGCAGGTGGCGGCGATGCACAGCCCGCGAGCGCGGTGACGGCGAGGACCAGCGAGGCGGACAGCGACGGGCGGGTGAATGCGCGGGACACGCGCGCATCATAGCGCCCCGCGACGGTGGAGCGGCGCGGGCTACTTCACGCGCGACATCGACCAGTCGACGGTGGTGCCCATGGCCGCGGCCTTGCCGGCGATGCTGTCGCCGTTGAGCGTGCCCGACATCTCGTAGGTCATCGACGCGCCCGGGCGCTGGAGGTCGAACGTGAGGGTGTCGCCCTTGAGCGTGCCGTGCTCGATGGGCCACGAGGTGCCGTTCACGTTGAAGGTGCCGGTGAGAGCCTCGCCCTTCGTCTCGATCTCCACCTTGGCGGTGACCGTGCCCATGGGCGAGTTGAGCACGAAGTTCCAGGCGCCGTCGGCGGCGGACTGGGTGGCGGCGGCCGCCGTGGTCGCGAACAGGGTGAGCACGAGCAGCAGGGTGCGCATGGGCGGATAGGACGCGCTGGCACCGAGGCAGGTTCCGCTGCCCGCGTCGATTCAGCGCAACGGCGGCGTCGAGGCCGGGGGACGCCGATGGTGCGTGTGCTGCTCGTAGGCGTAGGCCATGCCCAGCAGGTCCGCCTCAGCCCACGCGCGCCCGAAGAACGTGATGCCCGCCGGCAGCACGCCGCGCGTGTAGCCCATCGGCACCTGGATCGCCGGCCAGCCCGTGGTGGGCGAGAAGAACTGGCTGTTGTCGCCGCCCGGCGTGTTGAGGTCGCCGATGAGGCGCGGCGGGTTGCTCCACGTGGGGTACACGAACGCGTCGAGCTTCAGCGCGTCCATCGTCTTCAGCACGGCGGCGCGTACCTGATCGCGATACGCGCGCTCGGCCACGCAATCCGCGGTCTCTGGTCCGTTCGCCGGTCCCTGTTCGGTCTGCTCGAGCTGACGGCGCACGGTGGGATGGAACTTGCCGCCCTTCACCACGGCGGTCAGATCGTCGACGGGCACGCGGCCCTTGCGCGCGGCGAGGAACTGGTTCAGGTCGTACTTGAACGCCTGGCACGAGATGCCGGGCGGGCGGCGGATCGCGTCGAGGCCCTCGACGGTGGCTGGGTCGATCACGGTCGCGCCCGCGAGTTTCAGATCGTCGATCGCTTTCGCGAACACCTGCAGTACTTCGGCGTCGGTGCCGTCGCGCTCGTAGGCCTGGTGCAGCACGCCGATGCGCTTGCCGCGCAGCGCGTCGCGGGACAGCCCCGCGCTGTAGTTCGGAATCGTGCGTGCGCGCGCCGCCTGCGTGACGGCGTCGTTGGGATCCTCGCCCACGATCACCTGGAACACCGTGGCCACGTCCGTGACGGTGCGGCCCATCGGCCCCGCGATGTCGGCCAGCAGGTTCAGGGGGAACACCCCGGCGCGGCTCGTGAGGCCCATCGTCGAGCGGATGCCGACCAGCGCCTGGTGCGACGACGGCCCCCGGATCGAGTTGCCGGTGTCGCTGCCGAGGCCGATCGTGCCGAAGCTGGCCGCGATCGACGCCGCGGTGCCGCCGCTGCTGCCGGCGGTGACGCGGTCGAGCGCGTACGGGTTCTTGGTGTAGCCCGGCAGGATCGAACTGAGCGTCTCGTTCGGCGTGAACGCCCACTCCGCGAGATTCGACTTGGCGAGGACGATGGCGCCGGCCGCCTTGATGCGCGCCACCTGGAAGGCATCGGCCGCCGGGACGTACCCCTCGAACGTCAGCGAGCCGTTCGAGCTCTGCATCCCCGCCGTCTCGAAGTTGTCCTTCACGATCATCGGGACGCAGTGCAGCGGACCCGTGGGGCCGCCGGCCTTGTAGCGCTGGTCGAGGGCATCGGCCTCGGCCAAGGCCCGCGGGTTCAGGGTGACCAGCGCGTTGATGGCCGGGCCGTTCTTGTCGTACGCCTCGATCCGCCGCAGGTAGCGCTCCACCAGCCCCCGGCAGGTCAGCCGGCCGTCGCGAAACGCCGCGTGAATCTCGGCGATGGTGGCTTCCTCGACCCGGAACGGCGGGGGCGTCTGGGCCCGGAGGGGCGCCAGGAGGACGACGAGGGCGGTCAGGACGGCGGTCGGCGTGCGCACGGGCGGATTCTACGCGGGTTTCCGGCCGGCTCCACGACAGGGTTCCACCATGTTCCACGAAGTTCCACGGACCCGGCCCCGACCCGGCCCGGGCCGGGCCCTGCCGAAGCGGGATTCCCGCGTTCGGCCTTGCGACGGACGCGGTCCACCTCGTCCTCTTCGCGGACCGGCCTGTGGTTGCCCATGTCGACGCCTGTCATCTGATGCGTGATGTATGATGCGAGCCGTGCGGACCACGCTCGACATCGACGAGGACGTGCTGCAGGCGGTGAAGGAACTGGCGGCCGCCACGGGCCGGACGGCCGGGCAGGTGGTGTCGGATCTGGCCAGAAAAGGCCTGGCGCCGGCCGCGAGCGGGCCGCCGGTGTCGCGCAACGGGGTGCCGGTGCTGTCGTCGCGGGGCGCCGACGCGTCGCGGCTCACCATGCGCCGGATCGAGCAGCTGCGGGACGACGGATGAGCGTGCACCTGCTCGACGTGAACGTGCTGGTCGCCCTCTTCGACCCCGACCACGTGCACCACGAGCTGGCCCACGACTGGTTCGCCGAGCACCGCGCCTCGGGCTGGGCCACGTGTCCCACCACCGAGAACGGCTTCGTCCGGGTGCTGACGAGCCCCGCGTATCACGGCAGCGTGAACCGGCCGGAGGGCATCGTGGCGCGTCTGCGCCTGTTCCAGCAGAGCGGTCAGCACGTGTTCTGGCCGGACGCCGTCTCGATCGCCGACCTCACCGTGTTCCGGCCGTCCTACATGCGCGGGCAGCGCCAGGTGACGGACGTCTACCTGCTGGGCATCGCCGTGCGGATGGGCGGCTGCCTGGCCACCTTCGACAAGACCATCCCGGTGAGCGCGGTGCACGGCGCCACGCGCGAGTCGCTCACCGTGATCGCGTCGCCCGGGGCCTAGGCCGGCGCCACCCGCGGGCGCGCGGGCCGGGGGTCAGCGCGCCAGGAAGTCACGGATCGCGTCGTTGATGAACGCCGCGTCCGCCGGATTGCTGCCGCCGCCCGCCGCGTGTCCCCACAGCGTCGGAATGGGCTTGAACGTCGAGTGCTTGAGGAACGGCTGCTCGTACCGCGCGTCGGTGATCGGGAAGTACATGTCGCTCTCACTCGGCATGTAGAGCACGCGGGCCGTGATCGAGGCGAGCGCCTTCTCGACGTCGCCGCCGAACCCGCGCGTGTCGCCCACGTTGTGCGCCTGCCAGGTGCGCGCGTGCAGGATCAGGTTGTTGGGATCGCGCACGATGTCGCGCTGGTAACGCGTGGCGATCACCTCCGCCACGGTCTGCTGCGCCGGCTTGAAGAGCTCGCGCCGCCACCATTCCTGCGACCACACCCACGACGCCCAGTGCGACGCCCACGCGCGCATGCCGGCCGGGGGCGGCGCCGTGTAGTGACCGTTGTTGAAGGCGGGATCGGCCGTGAGCGCATCGATGGCGCTCTGCAGGCGCACGATGCCGTGCGGATACGACTTCGCCGTGCCGCACCACGGCACGATGGCGTCCATGAAACCGGGATGTGACACCGCCCACTGGAACGCCTGCTCGGCACCCATCGAGAACCCGACCACACCGCGCAGGTGGGTCACGCCAAGCGATTCGAGCACGCGCCTCGACGCCTCGACGTTGTCGCGAATCGCGATCGCCGGGAAATCCGGTCCCGACTGCGGCGCCGGCGTGTTGCTCGGCGACGACGAGAAGCCGTTGCCGAACATCTCGGTGAGCACGACGAAGTACTTCGCCGGATCCAGCGCCTTGCCCGGTCCCACGAGGAAGTCGTAGCCGTGGTAGTCGGCGCCGTAATACGACGGCACGAGCACGGCGTTGTTCGCCGCCGGGTCGTACTTGCCGAAGGTGGCGTAGGCCACCCTGGCGTTCTTCAGCACCGTGCCGCTCTCGAGCGTGAAGTCGCCGAGCGCCAGCAGCCGGCGATTCGGATCCGCGGGCGGCGTGGGCGCCTGCGCGGAGAGAACCACGCCGGCGGAAGCCAACGTGAGGGCGGCGGTGATCCAGGCGGCGGTCGGCATGCCGCGAATTCTATGCCGTTGGGGCCTGCCCCCGATGGCACGAATGCGGCGCCGATCTCGTGCCAGACGGGGCAGGGCGGATACACTTCGCGACGTGGCCAACGAATACGCCTTCGAGATGGCGGCATCGAACGTGCGGTTCGGCGCCGGGGTGACGCGGGAGGTCGGCGAGGACCTGCGCGATCTGGGCGTCCGTCGGGCGCTGGTGGTGACCGACCCGGTGGTGGCGCGCCTCCAGCCGATCCACGTGACCTTGCAGTCACTCGCCGACGCCGGCATCGACGCGGTGGTCTACGACCGCGTGCGCGTCGAGCCGACAGACGTATCGTTCAAGGACGCCATCGCGTTCGCCCGCGACGCGCACGTGGACGGCTATGTCGCCGTCGGTGGCGGCTCGGTGATGGACACGGCCAAGGCCGCGAATCTGTACGTCACGCATCCGCCCGCCGACTTCCTCGACTACGTCAACGCGCCGATCGGCCGCGCCATGCCGGTGCCCGGTCCTGTAAAGCCGCTCATCGCCATTCCGACCACCGCCGGCACGGGCAGCGAGACCACCGGCGTCAGCATCTTCGATCTCACGTCGATGCACGCCAAGACCGGCATCGCCAGCCGGCGCCTGAAGCCCACGCTGGGCCTGCTCGATCCAGAGAACACGCGCACGATGCCGCCGCAGGTGGCGGCGTCGAGCGGACTCGACATCCTCAGCCACGCCATCGAGTCGTTCACGGCGATCCCATACGCCGAGCGCCCGCGGCCCGATCGACCGGCACTGCGGCCCGCGTATCAGGGCTCGAATCCGATCAGCGACGTGTGGTCGCTGCAGGCGCTGCGGATGGTGGCGCGGTCGCTCGTGCGCGCGGTGGAGGATCCAGGCAACGACGAGGCACGCGCCGAGATGATCCTGGCGGCCTCCTACGCGGGCGTGGGCTTCGGCAACGCCGGCGTGCATCTCCCGCACGGCATGTCGTATCCGGTCTCGGGTCACGTGCGCGACTACCGCGCGCCGGGCTACGCCGCCGACCACGCGCTGGTGCCGCACGGCATGTCGGTGATCCTGAACGCGCCGGCGGTGTTCCGCTTCACCGCGCCGGCGAATCCGGAACGGCATCTGCTCGCAGCCGAGGCGCTCGGCGTCGACATCGCGGGCGTGCGGGCCGCGGATGCCGGCACGGTGCTCGCCGACCGCATCACCTGGTTCATGGAGCGGCTGCGGGTGCCGAACGGCCTGCGCGCCGTCGGCTATTCCGTCAGCGACATCCCGGCGCTCGTGGAGGGCACGCTGCCGCAGCACCGCGTCACCAAGCTGTCGCCGCGCCCGGCCACGCCGGACGATCTCGCGCGTCTCTTCGAAGAGGCGCTGGTCGCCTACTAGCCGCCAGCCGCTAGCTGGGATCCTGCGCCAGCGCGCCCAGGTAGTCGAGCACCATCTGCCGCGCGCCCGGCCGCGTGTAGACGTCCTTCGCGCGCGATTCGATCACGCCGGCGACCACCGCCGCCACCTCCTCGGCGCTCTGCGAGTTCGGCAGCGTGCGCGAGTCGGGGCCGCCGTGCATCGCGTTGACGCCGAACTCGGTGCGCACCACCCCGGGCGACACCAGCGACACGGCGATACCTGGATGCGACTGCGCCAGGTCGTCGCGCAGGTTGGCGGTGACGGCGTTCAGGAAGTGCTTGGCGCCGTTGTACGCCGAGCGGAACGTGGCCATCGGCATGCGGCCCAGCATCGACGACACGTTGATGATGTGGCCGCTGCCGCGGGCCTTGAAGTGCGGCAGCACGGCCTGGATGCCGTACAGCGCCGACTTCACGTTCACGCGCATCATGTCGTCGATGTCGTCGTCGGTGAGCTCGGCGGCGGGCCGCGAGATACCGCGCCCGACGTTGTTGATCCACACGTCGATCGACCCGAAGGCGGTGAGCGTCTCGGCGACGACGCGCGCGGCGTCGGCGCGCCGCGTCATGTCGGCCACGACGGCGAGACCGTGGCCATCGCAGCGGCGCACCACGTCGGTGAGCGCGTCTGCCCGCCGCGCCACCAGTGCCACGCGCGTGCCCCGACGCCCCAGTTGTTCGCCCAGCGCCGCCCCGATGCCCGCGCTGGCCCCCGTGATCACCACCACCCGATCGCTCATGTCGTGCCGTCCTCCGCCCGACGAGCGTATCAAAGCGCCGCCGCGCTATGCTCGCCGGATGGCGAAGCGCGCCACCGCGCCGACGACGCGCGGCCCGTTCGACACCACGCTGTTCCGCTATCCCGGCAAGGGTGGCTGGACGTTCGCCGTGATCCCGAAGCGGCATGCCCCACCGGCCACGCGGCCGTGGGGCCGCACGCCCGCCACGGTGACGATCGACGGCCAGACCTGGGACACGAGCATCTGGCGCGACACCAGGACCGATCGCTCACTGGTCGCGGTGCCCAGGGCGCGACGCGGCGCCAAAGGGCACGACGACGTCGTCACCGTGTCGTTCACGTTCGTCGACGACGACTAGCGACGCCCTCTATCGCATCGCGCGCAGGATCTCGAGCGCCGCGCGACGGTCCGCGGCCGGAAATCGCGCGGCCCCGGGCCCGGCGGCGGGCGCCGACAGCGCGCGCGTGAGTCCCGCCAGAAGCGCTCCGCGCACGTCGTCGGGCAGCGCGGCGAACGCCGGGCTCTCGATGGTGTAGCTGAGCGGATAGCGGAAGAGACGCGTGCGCAGCTCGAGCGCGTGCAGCGTACGGCCATCGGCGTCCTTCGTGCCGCGCGCGGCGAACCAGTCAGCGAACGGCGACGGCGAGGCCAGGGCCCCCGGCAGCGGTGCCTCGTCGGCGAACGTGAGATACGCCACCGCGTCGTCCAGCAGCGCCATCACCGAGGGCGCGTCGAGGGCGCGCCGTCCTTCGTGCGCGGCCACGCGCGATTCCCACCCCAACCGCGTCAGCAGGTTCAGCGCGTGCGCCTGATGATCGAACACCGCCAACGCCGCCACATCGCTCGTCGCCGCCGGATACGTGTCGAGCCCGACGACTCCGTCGAGCGTGGTCACGTTGAACGCGCCCCCGGGCGCCACCGCCCGCACGACGTCGCCCGGATCGAGCACCGTGTTGCCGCGATGCCGCAACGCGCCCGTGCGTCCGGTGACGAACCAGCCGCCCCAGCGCTGCTCGAACGGCGTGCGGTGATCGATGGCGGTCTCGCTGCCGAAGCGCAGGGACGGCGTGCCATCGGCGAGCGCGGTCAGGCTGCGCGTCATGAAGCCCGGCACCTCGAGCGTCGACGTCGCCACATGGCAGGTGATGCAGCCCGACTGCCGCGACAGCGCCGGCCGGTCGGTGGCACGCTGGTCCAGCGTGTAGAACACCGCGCCCTGCGACGGGTCGTGGGCGATGAACTCGAGGAACGGCGCGTGACGGATGTAGCCCACGGCCACCGACTCGTTGAAGTACAGCGCGCGCGGATTCCCCGGGCTGGTGAACGCGCGCTGGACGCCGGTGCGCGACAGCACCAGCATCTGTGACGCCGCCGGCACGTCGAGTTCGCGCAGCACCGAGGCGAGGTAGCCGCTGCCGGGATCGAATGCGAGCCGTGCCTCGCCAGAGGCGAGCCGCGCGTTCAGGGCATCGATGGCGGTGCGGGTCGGCCGCACGCTGTACTCGATGGCCGGATGCTCGTCGAGCACGCCCACCCACCGGCCCTGCGAATCGCGCTGGCCGGCGGCCAGCGTCGCGGCCAGCAGCGCCACGCCCATCGCCGCCCAGCCCGTCCGTGTTCCCGCCGTCCGCCGCGTCGCCACTGCCCGCGATGGTATCGCGGGCGCGCGTCGCGGTCCCGACGCGGTCGCGGGCGCCGCCGGCACGTGCGTGCGTTATCCTTGCGGCGGTGCTTGCCCGACTCCTGGCCCGCGTGGGCCTCACGACCGCCGAGCAGCGGGCCTGGGCCTGGTACGACTGCGGCAACTCCGCCTACTTCACCACCGTCGTCACGGCGGTGTTCCCGCTCTTCTACAGCAGCTTCGCCGGCGCCGGCCTGCCGCCGGCAGAGGCCACGGCGCGCTTCGGGTTCACGACCACGATCGCCATGCTGATCGTGGCCGTGGCGTCGCCCGTGCTCGGCGCGTATGGCGACTTCACGGCCCGGCGCAAGCAGCTGCTCGTCGTGTTCGGCGGGATCGGCATCGTCGCCACCTTCCTGCTGACCACGATCACGCGAGGCGGGTGGCTGTGGGCCTCGGCGATCTTCATCCTCGGCAACATCGGCATCTCGGGCTCGCTGGTCTTCTACGACTCGCTGCTGCCGAGCGTGGCGAAGCCCGACGAGACGGATCGGGTGTCGTCGGCGGGCTACGCCCTGGGATACCTCGGCGGCGGCGTGCTGCTGGTGCTGAACCTCGCATGGATCCTGCAGCCGGCGTGGTTCGGCCTGCCCGACAGCGTAGCCGCGATCAAGGTGTCGTTCGCGAGCGTCGGGGTGTGGTGGGCGTTCTTCAGCGTGCCGCTCCTGCGCCACGTGTCCGAGCCGCCGCGCGAGCCGGCACCCGATGCCGGCACCTCGCCGCTCGTCGCCACGTTCTCGCGCCTCGCGCACACCTTCTCGGAGATCCGGCAGTATCGCCAGGCGTTCCTCGCGCTGCTGGCGATGCTGATCTATCAGGACGGCATCCAGACGATCATCCGCTTCGCCGGCATCTACGGCGCGGAGGTCGGCGTCGGGCAGAACGAGCAGATCGCCGCCTTCGCCATGGTGCAACTGCTGGGCGTGCCGTTCTCGTTCGTGTTCGGCGGCCTCGGATCGAAGATCGGCACCAAGCGCGCCATCTTCCTCGCGCTGGCCGTCTACGCCGTGGCCGCCACGCTCGGCTACTTCATGCAGAACGCCGTGCACTTCTTCGTGCTGGCGGCGCTCATCGCCACGGTGCAGGGCGGCGCGCAGGCACTGAGCCGCTCGCTCTTCGCGCGACTGGTGCCGCCGGCGAAGACGTCGGAGTACTTCGGCTTCTACGCCGTGGTGGAACGCTTCGCGACGGTGCTCGGCCCGCTCGTGTTCACGCTGAGCAGCGTGCTCACCGGGTCGTCGCGGGCCGCCGTGCTGTTCCTGATCGCGTTCTTCGTCGCCGGCGGGTGGCTGCTGTCGCGCGTCGATGTCGAGGCCGGCGAACGCGCCGCCCGCGCCTCGGCCTGAGCTAGGCCGAGAACGTCACCACGCCGTTGGCGAACTGCGCGGCGAAGCTGCGCAGCGCCTGCGTGGCCGGGCCGTTGGCGACACTGCCCGACGTGGTGAACTGCGACCCGTGGCACGGGCACACGAAGCGGTTGCTCTGGAAGCCGCTGACGGTGCAGCTCTGATGCGTGCACACCGCGGTGAGCACGGTGTAACTGGTGTCGCTCACCCGATTGATGAGGAACTGGCCGAGCGACGATTGAATCAGGGCGGCGCTGCCATTGGCGGCGAGCGGGCCGCTGGCGTCGATGGTGACGCTCACCGTGCGGCCCGACACCGTGCCGTTCACCGACGACAGCTGCGGCGCGTTGCTGCCGCTCGAGGGCGAGGTGGGGCTGCCGCCGCCGCACGCGGCCGCGAACGTGGCCGCCGCGGCCAGCGACGCCGCCTGACAGGCCTGGGCGCAGAACTGACGCCGGGTGGATTCAGGAGCGGACAGGGTCGCGATTCGTTCGGACATGGGTCTCCGGGGTTGGCGCACCGCTGATTATGCAAGCTCCGTGCTTCACGAGCGCCCGCGCCACCGCGCGGCGTTCGCCGACCGCGCGTCCTCAGGCGGACTCGCGACCGTCGCCGCCAGGGTTCAGCGCGGCTCGTCGGTCACCGCCGCCCGCAACACGGCCCCGGCCGCGAATCCCGCTCCGGCAACCGCGAGGGCGAAGAGCCCCATCATCACGATCGAATCCCAGGTATTGGGCGAGATGGTGTCGGGCCAGCCGAGCGCATGCCGGATCGTGTGCACGGCGGGCAGCGGCGCCGCCACCGCAATCGCGCCGGGCCAGGCCGCCCAGCCCCACAGGCCGCCAACGGTCCCGCTGGCGACGATCTGCAGCACCACGATCATCACGGGCGGCACGTGGCCACCGGCGGCGTAGAGATCCACGGCGCTGATGGCGAGCCCGGATACGAGGCCCACGCGGATCGCGCCAGCTCGACCGAGGCGCATCAGCGCGGTGCCTCCATCGCGTGACTATATCGCGGCCGTCGGGTCGTGCCGCGCGACCACGCCGACGGCCAGCGCATGGACGCGCGCGCGCAGATCCTCCGGCGCCGTGGCGCGAACGCCCTCGCCCAGGCCGAGCACCAGCGCGGCCCCCTGTTCGATCGTCTCGAACGGCAGCCGAACGATCCACGTGCCGTCGCCGCAAGGCGTGGCGTCGTCGACGGCGGCCGCCGCGTAGGCGCCGAGCCGGGCCACGTGCCGCCGCGCGTCGTCGGTCACCTCGAGCGTGGCCGTGAGCGGGCGCAGGCCGGCCTCGAAACGCACGAGCTCCGTGCGCCAGAACGCGGCCAGGTCGAACGACGCCGGACGCGTGTGCGTCTGGTCGAGCAGTTCCGCGGCGCGGATGTTTGACACCCGATGGATGCGCGCGCGCCCGTCGTCGCCGGCGGCGACGAGATACCACGCCGACGCCTTCAGCACGACGCCGAGCGGCGCTACCCGGTGCGTGCGCACGCCGGTCCAGCTCTCGTAGGTGATCACCAGCCGGCGATCGTCCAGCACGGCCCGCGCGACCAGCGGCAGGAACGGCACCGGCTCGGCCGCGTGGTACCACTCCACCGGGTCGAAGTGCACGCGTGTCCCGAGCCGGCCCGCGCTGGCCGACGGTCCCGACGGCAACGACGCCAGCAGCTTCATCGCGGCGCGACCGGCGGCGGCGCCGAGCCCGAGCGCATCGGCGGCGCCCGGAACGCCGGCCATCAGCAACGCCTCGGCCTCGTCGGCGCCGAGTCCCGTGAGCGTCGTGCGGTACCCGGCCACCAGCTGGAAGCCGCCGCCCGGTCCCCGGTCCGCGAACACCGGCACGCCCGCGGTGCTCAGCTCGTCGACATCGCGATAGATCGTCCGCACCGACACGCCGAACTCGCGCGCCAGCTCCTCGGCCGTCAGCCGCACGCGCGTCTGCAGCAGCAGCAGGATCGAGAGCAGGCGGCCGGCGCGCATCCGCCAATCGTATGCGCAGGATCCTGACGCAGGCTGTCAGGTACGCGGATCTACAACCGGGCCATGTCCACACCGCCCACCCTTCCCCGCCGCGACCTGCTGGCCCTGGCCGCCCTGCTCGCCGCGACGCCCTACACCGCGCCCGCGCTGGCCGCGACCGCGCCGGCCTCCGGGCGCCCCGGCGACTTCGACTTCCTGACCGGCACGTGGCGGATCCACCATCGCCGCCCGAAAGCCGACGGATCGTGGGATGAGTTCGACGGCGAGGCCACGTGCTGGAGCGTGCTCGGCGGCGCCGGCCATATCGAGGAACTTCGGATTCCGGTCCGCGACTTCTCCGGGATCGGCATCCGCCTGCTCGATCCCGCGACCTCGCGCTGGAACGACGTGTGGGTGAACGGCAAGTCGCGCGTGCTCGAGGGCGGCCCGGGCCTCACCGGCGTGTTCGAGAACGGCATGGGCACCTTCACCGCCAGCGACACCGAGGGCGGCGTGACGACGATCGTGCGCGGTGTGTGGGATCGCATCACCGCCACGTCACACCGCTGGCGTCAGGGCGCCTCGAAAGACGGCGGCGCGACCTGGACCGAAGACTGGTTCATGGACTGGACCCGCGTGCGGTAGCCACGGGTAGCCGCAGGACGCGGCCCGAAGGTGGGACGCCCGCGCCCGGAGCCGCATCCGCGGCCCCGGGCGTCGAGCCGGTGATTAGAAGCTGAGACGCACGCCCACGCGGCCCGTGCGCGGCGCCAGCACCGCCGTCGGGCGGTTGAACGCGCTGCCGGTCGTGACGGTGCGCGTCTCGACGGCGTTGCTGTTGGTGATGTTGAACACGTCCGCGATCACGCGCGCCCGCACCTTGCCCACCACCTTGAAGCCGCGCTCGGCGCGGATGTCGAACACCGTCACGTTGTCCTGACGGCGCGCATCACGCGCTTCCGCGTAGATCGTGCCGCTGTAGATGGCGCCGGCCGCGGTGGCCGCCGCCGAGCCCACCGAGATCTGGCGGGCGAAGTTCTGGCCGGCCTGGTGACGCACGAGCGGCGAGATGCGGATGCCGAACGGCGCGTCGACGCTGCCCGACACCTTGAAGTCCCAGCGCGTGGTCGGCTCGGCGAACTGGCCGTTCGGATCGTTGGGATAGGCACCCGGGAAGTCGTTCGCCCACGTGTAGCTGCCGCCGATCTGCGCCGACCAGCGGTTGCCGTGACGCTTGGCCATCGACGCTTCCACGGTCTTGTAGCGCGAGAAGCGATCGGTGTTCTGCTCGACGTTGGTGATCGGGAAGTTGGCCGCCTGCGACGTCGGCACGCCGTAGAGCGTCAGCGTACGGTCGTCGGCGGTGCCGGTGACGCCGTCGACACCCACGTCGACGAACGGGAACGGCTGCGTGTAGGCCGAGATCGGACGGCTCGGGTTGTAGAGGGCGATCAGGTCGTCTTCGGTCTTGTAGACGAAGCCGATACGCGATCCGATCTGCGAGGCGATCTGCCGTTCGAGGTAGAACGACAGGTCGTGTGAGTAGGGCTGCGTGGTGTTCGGATCGAAGAACACCGTGCCGGCCAGCGTCGTGTTGGTGGGCGCCCCCACCTCCTCGCCGCGCTGGTAGATCTTGTCGCCATTGGCGTCGTTCCAGTTGTAGGTGACGCTCTTGTTGTTCTGGTTGGGGTTGGCGTCGGCGCTCACGTTGGGGCCGGGATTGTGCCAGAACAGGCCGTAGCTGGCCTTCACCACCGTCTTGCCGTCGCCGGCGATGTCGTAGGTGATGCCAATGCGCGGACCGAACGAGTTCCAGGTGAAGAAGTCGCGCTCGGGGAAGGTCTGCGCGGGCACGCTCACCGGGCCGATCGCGAACGCGATCTGCTTGTTCTCAGGCATCCAGCCGCGATAACGGTCCCACCGGGCGCCGAGCGTCAGCGTGACGCGGCCGAGCGACCACGTGTCGTTCAGGAACACGTCCTGCTGATCGAGCTTGTTGACCACGAGCAGGTCGCCGTCGTCGCTGGCGCGGCGGCCGCTGACCGACAGCGCCGTCGGGATGCCGAACACGACCTGGCTCGACCGGCCGTTGGTGTAGATGTGCTCGATGTTGCCGCCGACGTTCTGCTGGCGGCCGCTCCACTGCGTTTCCTTGTAGAGCTCGCCGCCCAGCTTGAAGGTGTGCGAGCCCATCTTCGTATCGAGGAAGTAGGTGGCGGCGCCGGTGACCTGCTTGCGATCGCGGTCGGTCTGGCTCTGCGCGTGCGCGCCCACGAGTCGCAGCGTGGCGGTGTCGCGCCAGAAGTACTGCTCGTTGCTGTTGGTGCGGCGCGGATCGTAGAAGCCGAAGTCGCCGTAGCGGGCTTCCATGTAGAGCTTGCTGCTCAACGTGCCGTTCCACTCGCCCTTGTAGACCCAGCTCGGCGATTCCTGGCGCACCGTCTGGCCCTCGTTGTCGTAGAAGTAGGTGCCGAGCGGCAGCCGGTTGGGCTGCGTCTTCATGTTCCACTGGTAGTAGCCGATCAGCTTGTGGTTCTGCGACAGCTGATAGGTGGTCTTCACCGACGGGTTGGTGTTCCAGGTGTCGAACGTCTTGTCGAAGTTGAACTGCGTGTTCTGCACGGCGTTGAACTGCTTGCGCCACGACACGTGGAACCACGCCTTGTCCTTCTTGATCGGGCCGCCGAAGTTCACGTTGGTGTCGTAGTACTTCTCGACTTCGTTGCTGCCAGGACGAAGCCCGGCGGCGAGCTGGCCGCTCGACAGGTTCGAGGCCTGGAACGAGTTGTTGTAGAAGTCCTGGTAGAACTCGCCGGCGAACGTGTTGCCGCCAGACTTGCCGAGGAACTGCGACTGCACGCCGGGCGTGGCCGCTTCCGCGCCCTGCCCCGCCACGCCGAGGAACACTTCCTCGAACGAGCCGTAGTCGAAGTAGAAGCCGGCGCCGCCGGTGCCTTCCGTGGTGTTGATGCCCTCGACCGACACGCGCACCTGACCGGTGAGGCCGTAGGCGGTGTAGCCGGTCTGCGTGCCGGCGCGGTTGCCACCGACGTCGATGCGGCTCATCACGACGCCCGGCGTCGCCGCCAGCAGCGCCCACATGTCGCGGCCGTTCGGGATGGAGTTGAGCTGCTCCATCTTGAAGTTCTGCTGCACGCTGGTCGCCGACGTGTCGATCACGGGCGAGGCGCCGGAGACGGTGACGGTTTCCTGCAGCGACGCCACCTGGAGCTGGGCGTTCACGGTGGCGTTGAAGCCGAGCGAGATCTGGATCCCCTCGCGCTTGACCGTGTTGAAGCCGGGCAGCTCGAACGTGAGCGTGTAGGCGCCGGGAGGCACCGCCGGGAAGCGGTAGGTGCCGTTGGCGCCGGTCGTCTGCGTCTGCTGGCCGATCATCGACGGGCTGGTCGCGGTGACCGTCACGCCGGGCAGCAGCGAGTCGCTCGAGTCGGTCACACGACCCGCGATCGTGCCGGTGGTGCCGGCGCTGCCGCCCTGGGCCGCCGCCATCACCGGCAGCACCAGAGTGAGAGCCAGGGCGTACAGGCTCCGCAAGAATGATCCGTTCATCGTCGTCGAGGTCCTTTCAGGTCAATCCGCCGGGGAGGGAACACCACGGGGCGGGCCGAGGATATCACCTCAACCGCGTCATGCGTCGGGCGCGCTGCACAAATGCGGCGCATCGATGGGCCCGCCGCGGAGACACTCGAAGACGATCGCGCAACCGGACGGTTGCCGTCGCGGGAGCCGCCGCGATCCGTCCGATGAAACACGCCGGCCACGCCGGGTATCGTAGGGGCATGGCCGTGCCGCTCTCCGTCCTCGACCTCTCGCCCATCGTGCAGGGCGGCACCGCCGCCGACGCCTTCCGGCGCACGCGCGACCTGGCGATACAGGCCGAGCGCCTGGGCTACCGGCGATTCTGGCTGGCCGAGCACCACAACATGCCGGGCATCGCCAGCGCCGCCACGGCGGTGCTGCTGGCGCACGTGGGCGATGCCACATCGACGATTCGCATCGGTGCCGGCGGCATCATGCTGCCCAATCACGCGCCGCTGCAGGTGGCCGAGCAGTTCGGCACGCTGGAATCGCTCTTCCCCGGCCGGGTCGACCTCGGGCTCGGACGCGCGCCCGGCACCGACCACGCGGCGGCGCGGGCGCTGCGCCGGACGCTCGACTCCGACCCGAACGCCTTTCCCGACGACATCCTCGAGCTGATGGCCTTCTTCGCCGAGGCCCGCGAGGGCCAGCCCGTCACGGCGGTGCCGGGCGCCGGCCTGCGCGTGCCGATCTGGATCCTGGGCTCGAGCACGTTCGGCGCGCAGGTGGCGGCGGCGCTCGGCCTGCCGTTCGCCTTCGCGTCGCATTTCGCGCCGGCGATGCTCTTCGACGCGATCGAGATCTACCGCGCGCGGTTCCAGCCGTCGGCGACGCTCTCGGCGCCCTACGTGATGCTCGGCGTGAACGTCGTGGCCGCCGAGACCGACGACGCCGCCCAGTTCCTCGCCTCGTCGGGCCGGGAAAGCTGGGCGCGGCTGCGCGCCGGCCGTCCGGTGACGTTGCCACCACCCTCGCGGGAATGGGCGCGCGATCCGCACGAAGCCGCCGACCCGTTGCAGCGGGCGCGGGTGTCGTTCATCGGCAGCGCCGCCACCGTGCACCAGCAGATGGACGAATTCGTGGCGAAGACTGGCGCCGACGAGCTCATCGTCACCTCGCACATCTACGACCACGACGCCCGCGTGCGCTCGTACGAGATCGCGGCGGCGATGGTCTCCGCCCCCCTCGCCTGAGTCCCGTGGACCGGGCGGTGGAATAATCCGCGCGGCATCGGGTATCTGTCGAAAGACCCGTCCCCATGGACCGCGCGCCCCAGCCCTCCGTCCCGGCCTGGACGGCCTTCGAGGCCGAGGCGATGCCGCACGTCGAGCGGCTGTACCGCCTGGCGCTGTGGTGGGAGCGCGATCGCGGCGCCGCCGAGGACCTGGTGCAGGACACGCTGGTGCAGGCGCTGCAGTCGTTCCACCGCTTCACCCCCGGCACGAACTGCCGCGCCTGGCTGGCGACGATCATGCGGCACGTGCGCAGCAACACGCGGCGCAGCCAGCAGCGGTCGCCGCTCGTCGAGGATCCCGGCGATCTCATCGCCGACACCGTGCCCTTCGTACCGGCGGTACCACAGCAGCTCACCGACGACGACATGGTGGCCGCGCTGCGCGGCCTGCCCGAGCAGTACCAGGACATCATCCTGATGTGTGACGTGGAAGAGCTTTCCTACAAGGACATCGCGCAGGCGCTCGGCATCCCCATGGGCACGGTGATGTCGCGCCTGCATCGCGGGCGGGGCCTTCTGCGCCAGGCCCTGGTCGCACAACGCGTCGCCGCGCCGGGCGGCGCGGCGCGCCACGCCACGGAAGGACGCGGGTAGCCATGGAATGCCGTGAGGTGCGCCGGCTGGCCGACGCCTATCTCAGCGATCAACTGCTGGTCGAGACCTCGCAGGCGATTGCCGCGCATCTCGACACCTGCCCGCCGTGCCGGGCCGAGATCGAGGGCCTGCGACGGCTGCGCGCGAGCGTGCGATCGGCCGTGCACCGCGCCACCGACGAGCCCCTGCGGCCCGAGTTCTCCGCCGCGCTCACCGAGCGGCTGCGCACACAGGCCGAACGCTCCACGGCCGCGACCACGGGACGCCGGGGTTGGCTGGCCGCGGCGGCGTCGTTGCTGCTCGCGGCCGCGACCGGCGTGGGCGCGCAGCAGTGGGGGGCGCGCGCGTTCAACGCCCTGGTGCTGGCGGCGGCCGGCAATCACCAGAACTGCGCGCTGACCTTCAAGCTCAGCGAGGAGCCGATCGAGCTCGACGAGGCGGCGCGCCGCTTCGGTGGTGCCCACCAGGCGCTCGCGCGCGTGCCGCTGCCCGCCGCCACGGCTCCGGGCGAGGCCATCACGGAGGTGGAACGGCACTCGTGCGAGTACGCCGGGCAGCGCTTCGTCCACCTGGTGCTGCGCTACAAGCGCGAGACCGTGTCGGTGCTGGTCACGGCCGAGCCGCGTCCCCGCCTCGCATCACTGGGCCTGGCGCGTGACGGCCTCGTGGGGGACGTGCGCCGCGAGGGCGGCTTCACGCTGACGTCGTTCACGGGCGCGCGCCACGCGGCGTTCGTGGTCTCGACGTTGGGCGCGAACGACGTCCGCGAGGTGGCGCAGGCGGTGGCGGGCCCGATCACACGCGCGCTGGCCGGCGCGTAGCAGACGCGGCGACCCGCTGGAAGGCGACCGCGCGTGCGCGGGGCACGCGCGGCCGGATCACTCCGAGGGCGCGGTCTCGCGATCGTGCTGGCGCTCCAGGCCAGACGCCTTGCGTCCGCCCTTCGCGAACGCCGCGGCCTGGGGCTGCAGCTGCCCGGCCATGGTGAGGCAGCGATCGAGCAACGCCCGCGCGCCGGCCCGAAGTCCCTCGTTGTGCTGCACGAACGCCACGTTGCGCTCCATGTCCTCGGCGCTCCACCCGCGGCTGTGCGCCACGTACGGGAACTGCGGGAAGTGCAGGCCCAGCTCCGCGAAGAACTGCAGCATCTGTCCGGCCACCGCCTGGATGTTGTCCTGGCCGCCGGTGATGATGAGGCCGGCCACCTTGCGTTCGAGCATCACGCGATTGCGGATCGTGATCTGGTTCTGCACCGTGTTGAGGCGCTCGGCCATCTTGAAGAAGAGCGAGCTGGCGGCGCCCCACCGGATCGGCGTCGCCACGAGCACCACGTCAGCCCAGAACACGAGATTCTCGTACACCGCATGCATGCCGTCGTCGGGATCCATCTGCGAGATGCTGCACGGCCACGTGCAGGCGTGCGCGCTCTTCGAGTAGTAGCCCTCGCAGGCGCGGAACGACAGCTCGTGCAGCTTGACGAGCCGCGTCTCCAGTCCGTGCGACGCGCGCGCGTGCGCCAGCGCCTCTTCGAGCAGCGCCTCGGACGTCGAGTAGCGCGGGTACGCGGGATCCATCGCCGTGGTCGAGATGCCCACCACGCGCAGCGGCCCGGGTGCGCGATCGAGCGGCCGGTCGAGCGGATGCGGCGCGTGCGGCAGCCGGTTGCGGACCGTGGCTGGCGTGGCGTGGATCAGCACGCGGCCGGCCTCGACCTTGACGACGAAGCTGGGCACGCAGTCGCGCTCGTAGCCGCGTTCGCCCTCACCCGTGAGGCGATGGAACTTCCAGTGATGCCAGGGACACACGACGTAGTCGCCGTCGAGCGTGCCCTGGCCGAGCGGGCCGCCGGCGTGGTTGCAGGCGCCGTGCACCGCGCCGAACACGCCGTTCACGCAGCTCAGCGCCACCTTGCTGCGACCCACCAGCACCTGCTGCAAGGGCCGGCTCGCCAGCTCCGTTGCATCGCCCACGTCGTGCCACCGCTCGTCGATCATCGCCCCTCCCGGATCATCGTGCGCCGGCCGGCACGGCCGGCCACACTCGCGCATGCATCAGCCGCCGCGCCGCCGCTTTCGCGCGATGCCAGCCGATGGCCGCCGCGGCCGTCACCATCACCATCACCGCCGAGAGCAGCAGCGCCCGCGGCAGATCGAGCGTCGGTCCGATGCGCGTGGCGATGGCGATGCCGCCGCTGAAGAGCAGCACCAGGTGAATCACGTAAATCGCCAGCGTCTCGCCGGCCAGCGTCCGCAGCAGCGCCGGCAGGCGCACGATGGCGGCGCACGCCACCGAGAGGGCGAGCGTGAGCAGCAGCACGGCCGCGAGCTTCTGCAGCGCGAACGCGGGCGGCGTGGCCGGATGACTGGCCGCCGTCACGAGCGTCCACGGCACGCGTGCCAGCAGCGCACTCGATGCCCACACGACGAGCGTGAGCCCGGCGAGACGGCGCTGGATCACGGCCTGCGGCGTGTGCGCGCCCTGCGGCAGCGCGATGGCCCCGGCAACGACACCCGCGAAGACGTAGCCCGCCCATGGCAGCAGCGGGAACGGCGATCCGCCGGCGTGCGAGATCCAGTTGCGCAGCGGGTCGATCGCGCCGGGGGTCAGCGTGCCATCGGCGACCGGCGCCAGCGCCAGCATCAGCGTCGCGAGCGCGCCGCACATCATCGCCCGCTCGGTCGACGAACGCGCGATGCGCGTGACCACTTCCAGCACCAACAGGGCGGCGCCGATCGTGTGCAGGATGCCCACGGCGTAGAACGCCTGCCATGCCGCGGCGGCGGCGACAGGGTCGGGCTCGAGGGCGGACCACGGAATCGCCACCGCGTAGCCGGCGGCGATGACGAGCAGGGCGCGCCGCACACGGCGGCCGGCGGCGCCCATCGGCGCGTGGTGGCCATGACGCGGGACGGTGCTGAGGTGGTAGGCCATGCCGGCCACGAGCAGGAAGCACACAGCCACCAGCCCGCGCGCCCAGTTGTAGAGGTCGAACACCGCGCCCTGTTTCAGCCCGGGCAGCAGCACGGCGTCGATGGTGTGGCCATTGACCATCTGCAGCGACGCGAGCAGCCGCACGACATCCACGAACCACACGCGCGGCGTCGCGGCGCGAGCGCCGGCCGGTGGGGACGTCACAGGCGGTGGATCCTCGCGGGATCGATCTGCAGCGTCAGCACGCTGCCCCGCCGCCACAGGTGGCCCTCGACCCGCACGGGCTCGGCCACGAATGGCAGCACGGCCTCGCTCACCGGGCCGTTGTCCGTCGTCGCCAGCAGGTAGTGCTCGCTGTCGCCGCCAGGCGCGAACGCCACCAGCACCGGCGGCACGCCGCCGGCGATGCAGAGTTGCGCGCACGCGCGATGGCCGTGGCCAACGCCGGGCTTCATGCGGCCGGCGTAGCACTTCGAGTCGACGATCTCGCCCTCCACCGTCACCATACCGAGATCCTCCAGCGGCAGCGCGGCCAGCCGCTGCTGATCGGCCGGATCGAGCGACGCGGCCGCGAATCCGCCGGGACCTTCGAGCAGCGCGAATCGTCCGCGCTCGTAGCGATCGCCCTGCACCGTCACCGCCGTGCCGTCCTTGTCGGCGGGCACACTCGCCGCGTTCTTGCCGCTGCCCGAGAACAGCAGGGCGTCCGAGCGGCCGTCGGTGCCAAGTGTATGCAGGTGCGGATACGGATGCAGCTCGAGCAGACCCGATGCGGTGACGCCGGCCTGGCTCGGGCGCAGGTCCGGTCCGGGATTGCGCTGGGTGACGGCCAGGACGGTGCCAAGCATCAGCACGGCCACGGCGAGCGCCACGCCCACGGCCAGACTGACGCGTGCCGTGCGCAGGCTCATCCGCAGATAGCCCACGAAGAACTCGTCGTCGGCCGCGGCAGGTGTCGGGCGCGTCGTGGATGAGGGCTCGAGCACGATGGGCTCGCACGGCGTGCCGGCCGGCTGCGGCGTCGCCTCGATCAGCACGTGTCCACGCGCGTCGAGCCGCACGCGATGCGTCGCCAGGCGCTCGGTGAACGGCGGCGGCGACTGGCCGTCGGCCGGCCGGTACTGCCAGCCATGCCAGGGGCACGTGAGACAGCCGTCGATCACACGTCCTTCGGCCAGCGGTCCGCCCTGGTGCGCGCACACGCCATGGATGGCCGAGATGCGGTCGCCGTCGCGCACCAGCGCGATGTCCTCGCCGCGCGCTACGCGAATCCGCCGCGCCCGCTGCGGGATGAGCGATGCGGCCAATCCGCCGTCGATCCACGCGCCCTCGCCCGTGGACACGACCGGCGACGCGCCGGACGTCGGCCGACCGGCGCGATCCGACAGCAGATGGGTCGCCACCACGGCCACGACGCTCGCGACGACCGCGCCGACGAGCAGCGGGTGCGTCTCGAACTGCAGCGCGCCGAACGCCACGTGCGCGACCACCAGCGCGTAGCCGAGGTAGACGCCCATGTGCAGACGCTTCCAACGGGCCGCGCCGAGCACGTGCTGCCACAGGTCGTGGCTCGTGGCGGCCATGGCGCCGAAGATCAGCAGCGCGCCGGCGCCGAACCACTGGAACGGCAGCGACGCGCTCGTGAACGCGGCGTCGTAGGTCCAGAGCGACTGCAGCTTCGAGACCGGACCGTAGGCGTGGTAGTAGTCGAGCACGTGGCGCGCGTGCGTCACCGCCACGCCGAAGAAGATCACGCCGGCGTGCCGGCGGTTGTAGAGCAGCGGCAGCATCACGCGCGGCCACAGCCGCGCCAGCGGCCCCAGGCACAGGATCACCGTGAGCAGCAGGAACGCGC
This sequence comes from Vicinamibacterales bacterium, assembly GCA_046331325.1. GTDB lineage: Bacteria > Acidobacteriota > Vicinamibacteria > Vicinamibacterales > UBA2999 > CADEFD01. The sequence goes on from JAXLRB010000005.1 coordinate 100,448, forward strand.
AGGCGCCCCAGGCGCGCATGGCGAGCACCTGCTCGCTGATCGCCTGCGGCCCTACGAGCACGGCGCGGCCAATCGCCTGGAACTGCGTGACGAACACGGCGATGCCGCCCACGACCACCAGGTCGTAGACCACCTTGCGCCGGTTCCACTGCACGAGACGGTAGTGGCTGCTCATCGCCGGCCTCCCGTCGCGGAGGGCGGGACCGACGGGCGCGACGAGGCGTCGGACCGGTGCCACACCGCCACGATCAGCACCGCGGCGAGCAGCGGCGCCAGCACGAGCCACACGACGCGATGCACCGTACGTTGACCGCGCGTCATGCCACCCCCGCGAGCGCCCGGGCTCTGGTGCGCAGCCACGGATCGTGGGGACGCAGCCGTTGGCGGGTCGCGATGGCCCGAGACGCCGCGGCCGTCTCGCCCGCCGCCAGCGCGCTCTCGATCAGCATCAGCAGGAACAGGTCGCGCTGCGCGTTCGACCCGCCGATGCGTTCGAGCACCGAGGCGATCGGCGCCAGCGCCGCGTAGGCGTGGGGGCCGTGTCCGGCGTGCAGGGCGACGATGCCTTCGCAGAGCGGCCGCGCCACCTCACTCACCACCGCGGCCTGACCGCCCGGCGAAGCGCCGGGCGGCACGCGTGCCGGCATGGCCGCGACCGCGCCCGCCGCCGCATCCACTCGACCGCCGTGGACCAGCGCCGCCACGTAATGCGCGAGCGCGAACGCAGAGCGATGGTCGCCGGCGCGTTCGATCGCGATCGTGACGAGCCGCTGCCAGCGGTCTCCCACATCGACGCCGTCGTGCTCGAGTCGCCACAGCAGGCTGACCGCGTTCGACATGTCGCGGTAGTCGCCGGTCCACGGCACCGCCACGTGCTGGTCGTAGATGTCGAGGGCGCGGCCGGGCTCGCCGAGCTGCAGGTACAGCAACGCACGATGCCAGTGGACGTGGCCGAGGAATACGTTGCAGCCGGCGTACCCAGGCTCGTGCGCGGCCAGCCACGCCACGCCCTCGCGGGCGCGGCCGAGCGACTCGAACACGTGCGCCACCGCGTGGATCGCCCAGGCATCCTGCGGCTGCCGCGCCACGGCCTCGCGGCCCACCCGCTCGGCCCGCGCGAAGTCGCCGGTCTCCTCGAGCGCGAAGGCGTAACAGCCGAGCACGAAGCCGGTGTCGGCGTCCGCCCGATCCCACGCCGGCAGCACGCGTTCCAGGCTGGCGCGCATGCGGGCCGGCGCGCCGGTCATCAGATACAGGCTGTGCTGCACCTTCAGCGCGAGCAGATCGCACGGGTCGGCGCGGAGCAACTGGTCGAAGCCGTCCGCGGCCTCGAGCGGACGATCGTCGCGCCAGGCGCGGAGCACGTCGACGAGCTGGCGATGCCGCGGATTGGCATCGCGTCCGTCGGCGAGCACGCGCCGGGCGGCGGCTTCGGCGTCCGCGGCGGTATCGAGCCGATCGGCGCGACCGAGCATCAGGCACGCGAAGCCCTTCAGGCACAGCGCCTCGACGTCGTCCGGATGGGCCGCGAGATGCGCGGTAAGGCGATCGCCGGTGTCGGCGCGATGGGCGCACATGGCCCGCACCACCGAAGACAGGGAGCTCATCACCCAGTGCACATGTCGAGAGCGGGTCGAAATATTCCCGGGCAGTTCCGCCATCTGGATCGGCGTCGCCGCTCTTGGCGACCATCGACCGGGAGAACGCAACGTGAGACATGCACTGATTGCCACGCTGGTGGGCGTGGCCGCCCTGACGGCCGCCACGGACGCTCGCGCCGACGAGGCCCGCCGCCATGAACCCGGCGCGGTCTACACGATGACCAACGCGGCGTCCGGCAACGAGATCCTGGTGTTCGACCGCGCGGCCGACGGCCGCCTGACCGCCGCCGGGCGCGTCGGCACGGGCGGACAGGGCACCGGCGCCGGGCTGGGCAACCAGAGCGGCGTGGTGCTGTCGCGCAACGAGCGCTGGCTGCTGGCCGTGAACGCCGGCAGCAACAGCGTGGCCCTGCTCGAGGTGCGCGAGAACGGCCTGCGCCTGGCCGACGTGGCGCCCAGCGGCGGCGTGACGCCGATCAGCGTCACGGAGCACCGTGGCCTCGTCTACGTGGTGCATTCGGGCAGCAGCTCGATCAGCGGCTTCGCGATCCGTCGCGGACGCCTGCAGGCCCTGCCGGGCTCGCAGCGCGGCCTGAGCGGCACGGGCGTCGGTCCGGCGCAGATCGCGTTCACGCCCTCGGGCGATCACCTGGTCGTCACCGAGAAGGCCACCAACCAGATCGCCGTGTTCGAGGTGGATCGCGACGGCCTGCCGGGCGCGGTGCAGGTGCAGCCGGCCAGCGGTGTCACGCCGTTCGGCTTCGCCTTCGGCCGTCGCGACGTGATGGTGGTGACCGAGGCGTTCGGCGGCGCCGCCAATGGATCCGCCGCCTCCTCGTATCGCGTGGAGGACGACGGCGCACTGACGACCGTGAGCGGATCGGTGCCCACCGGGCAGACCGCCGCGTGCTGGGCGGCCGTGACGCCCGACGGACGCTACGCCTACGTGACCAACGCCGGCAGCGGCTCGATCTCGGGCTACCGCGTGGGCTTCGACGGCACGCTCACGCGCTTCGCGGACGGCGGCCGCACCGGCGTCACCGGCACGGGCAGCACCCCGCTCGACATGGTGATCACCGACAACGGCCGGATGCTCTACGTGCTCACCGGCGGCAGCCACACCATCACGCCGTTCCGCATCGAGTCGAACGGCGCGCTCACGGCGCAGCCCGGCGGCGTCACGGTGCCCACCGGCGTGAACGGCCTGGCCATTCGTTAGCCCGATCGAGACGACGGCACGGCGGGCACGCGCCCGTCGTGCCGAGCGGACGTTACGCGCCCTTCACGTAGAACACGGAAGGTGCCGGCCCCACGGCGCCTGGCACGCGGTAGGCCAGCGCGACGATGCCGCTCGGCAGCACGCGCGAATCGCACAACTCGAGGATGGATTCGGCGCCCGGCGGCAGGAGCGGCACGCCGTCACCGAGCAACACGGGGATCACCGCCAGCTCCACCGTGTCCACGAGTTTCGCTGCCAGCAGCGTGCGGAAGAGCTCGCCTCCACCGTAGAGCCAGATATCGCGGCCCGGCTGAGCTTTGAGCGCCCGAACCACGGTGGCCGGATCCTCGGCGGTGACGCGCAGGCCGGGCTCGTCGCGCGCCGGCTCGGTGCGCGAGAACACCACGCAGGCGATGCCCTTCATCATCGCCATGTGATCGTGGCCCTTCACCGTGTCGTAGGTCTTGCGGCCCATCACCGCGGCGTCGAACTCGCCGTACATCGCCGCGAAGTCGATCGCGGGATCCATCACGATCCAGTCGTACGAGCCATCGCGGCGGGCGATGTAGCCGTCGAGGCTGACGGCGACCTGATAGCGCAGGCGTCGGGACATGCGGGCTCCGGAATCGGCGAGCGTCACTCGCTTCGCCGTGTTGTGACGGCGGCCGTGGGCCGTTCGTTCACCGAGAGCTGGAAGACGTCGGGCCGCGCGTAGTGCCCGACCACGTCGAAGTCCATCTTGCCGCGGGCCACGTCGCCGAGATCCAGGTCGGCCGTGAGAATCGCCTCCTCGCCGAACAGCGGACCCGCCAGCACCTGGCCGAGTGGATTCACGATCGTGCTGCCGCCGCGAATCACCACCGACTCGGCCGTGTCGCCGAGCGACGTGCGTACGCCGTCGGGCAGGTCGCCGCGCCGCAGGAACTGGCAGGCGGTGAGCACGAAGCAGCGGCCTTCGAGCGCGATGTGGCGCATGGTGGGCAGCCACGTCTCGCGATCGTCGACGGTGGGCGCGCAGTAGAACGTGACGCCCTTCGCGTACATGGCCATGCGCAGCATGGGCATATAGTTTTCCCAGCAGATGACCGAGCCGAGCCGGCCATACGGCGAGTCGACGACCGTGAGCGTCGAGCCATCGCCGAAGCCCCAGATGAGCCGTTCGGCCGCGGTGGGCATCAGCTTGCGATGCGTGCCGGCCAGCGCGCCATCGGGCGTGAAGAAGAGCGCCGTGCAGTAGCACGTGCCGCCGTCGCGCTCGATCACGCCGATCACCACGTAGCAGCCGTGCGCGGCGGCCGCTTCACCGAGCCGCGCGGTCTCGGGTCCTGGCACCGCGATCGCGGATTCGAGCGTGAGGCGGTATTCCTCGCGCCCCGCGGCGTCGCGCGCGCCGACGACCACGCCGTAGCCCATGCCCTTCGGGTAGCCACCGATGAAGGCTTCCGGGAACACGACGATCCTGGCGCCCTTCGCCGCGGCCTCGCTGATGAGACGCACGGCCTTGTCGGTGCACGCCTCGCGATCGAAGGGAATCGCGCCGGCCTGGACGACGGCGGCACGCACGGTGGACGACGGCGGCGGAAGCGACATGCCGCATATTGTGCACCGGGGGTCAGACCCCTTTCCGGGCGGAGCCAGACTGGGGTCTGACCCCCGTTGTAATCTCTGCACCCATGAACACCCGCCGACAGTTCCTGCTCACCGCGCCGCTCGGCGTGCTGGCCGCGTCGTCCGCCTGCTCGAACGAGCCGGCGCCGTCGTCAGCGACACAAACACCCGCGACTGGCGCGCCCGCAACGACGCCCGCCGGCACGCCGCCGGCCTTCGGCACGGGTCCCGTCACCGGACCGGAAGTGACGCCGGCCACGTTCGCGGAGGCCGAGAAGCTGATGCAGGTGACCATGCGGCCGCTGGATCGCGAGGTGGCGGCCCGCGCGTGGCCGCGATCGCTGGCGCCGCTCTTCGAGCGCCGCACCGGGCCGCGTCGCGTGCCGCTCGGCGACGACGTGGCGCCGGCCATGGTGTGGACGCCGTCTTCGATCGATCACCGCGGCGCGCCGTCGCGCGATCGGTTCGTGCGCTCCGCCGCCAGCAACGCGCCGTTGCCTTCGAGCGACGCCGACATCGCGCACGCGCCGGTCACGCAGCTCTCGCGCTGGATCGAGCGGAAGCAGCTGACCTCCGATCGACTCACGCGCATCTACCTGCAGCGCATGGAGACGCTCGACCCGAAGATCCGCGCGGTGATCACGCCCACGCGCGAACTGGCGCTGAAACAGGCCGCGCAGGCGGATGCGGAGATCGCGGCGGGACGCTACCGCGGTCCGCTGCACGGCATTCCCTACGGCGTGAAGGACCTGCTCGACACCGCCGGCATCCCCACGACGTATGGCGCCGAGCCATTCCGCAATCGCGTGCCCGCTGCCGACTCGGCGGTGGTGAAGCGCCTTACCGAGGCCGGCGCCGTGCTGGTCGCGAAGCTGAGCCTGGGTGCGCTGGCGCTGAACGACATCTGGTTCGGCGGCCAGACGATGAATCCGTGGGTGCTCGAGGAAGGCGCCTCGGGATCGAGCGCCGGTCCAGGCGCCGCCACTGCCGCCGCTCTGGTCGCCTTCTCGATTGGCAGCGAAACCGGCGGCAGCATCATCGCGCCGGCGATGCGCTGCGGCGTCACCGGGCTGCGGCCCACGTTCGGACGCGTGCCGCGCACTGGCGCCATGACGCTCTGCTGGTCGCTCGACAAACTCGGCCCGATGACCCGGTCCGTCGAAGACGCGCTGCTCGTGCTGGCCGCGATTACCGGACCCGACGCCGGCGACGCCGGCAGCGTGCCGTGCGCGCTCGACTTCGACGCCACCGCCGCGGTGAAGGGCCTCACGGTGGGCTACGTCCCGGCGTGGATGGATCAGGCGCCGGCCACCGACGTCGATCGCGCGGCGCTGAAGACGCTGGCGTCGCTGGGCGTCTCGACGAAGGCGGTGAGCCTGCCCGACTGGCCGTACGGCTCGCTTCAGACGGTGCTCTTCGCCGAAGCCGCCGCCGCCTTCGAAGAGCTCACGCTCTCGAACGGCGTCGATCAGCTGAAGGCGCAGGTGCCTGACGCGTGGCCGAACTTCTTCCGCATGTCGCGCTTCCTCTCGGCGGTCGACTACGTGCAGGCGGATCGACTGCGCCGGCGCGTCGCCGGCGAGATGGCCCGGATCATGGGCGAGGTGGATCTGCTGCTCGTGCCCTCGCTGCGCGACGAGATGCTGACGATCGGCAACTTCACCGGACACCCGTCGCTCACGTTCCGGGCCGGCTTCGTGGAGGTGGCCGCCGCGCGCAGCGACTGGGCGCCCGACCCGAACAACCCGCTGCCCACCTTCAACCCGCCGCGACGGGTGCCGCACGGCGTCACCCTCATCGGCCGGCTGTTCGACGAGGGCACGATCGGCCGGGTTGGCCTGGCGATGGAGCGTGCGTTCGACGTCGCGAAGGAGCGCCCCGCCGGATTCTGACCCCCGGTTAAACCCGCGGCCGCGGCGGGCGGTCACAGGAGCAGGGACCGCCCATGCTGCTGAGACTCACCGCCGCGCTCACCCTCGCCGCCGGCCTCGTGGCCGGCGCCGCACCACGCCCGCTCGACGACGCCACGCTGCGCCACGTGCTGAGCCGGTTGACGTTCGGCGTGCGGCCGGGCGATGCGGATCGCCTGCGCGCGATGGGCTACGACGCGTGGCTCGACCGTCAACTGCACCCGCAGCGCGTGGACGATCGCGCGGTGGAGGCACGCCTCGCGCCCCTCACCACGCTGACGCTCGACTCGCGCACCATCGTGCAGGACTGGGAGCGCCCGGCCCGGGAGGAACGCCGTGCCCGCAAGGCCGCGCCGGCCGATGCGCCCGACGCCCCTGGTGCCGCCGATCCCGAACCCGAGAAGCCTGGCCCGGCGCAGATGAAGTACCGCCAGGTGGTCGGCGACCTCGAGCAGGCCAAGCTGCTGCGCGCCGTGTATTCCGAGCGCCAGCTGCAGGAGGTGCTGGTCGACGTCTGGTTCAACCATTTCAACGTCTTCGCCGGCAAGGGCGCCACGCGCGACTACCTCACCGAGTACGAGCGCGACGTGATCCGGCCGCGCGTGTTCGGTCGCTTCCGCGATCTGCTGGGCGCCACCGCCGCCAGCCCGGCGATGCTCTTCTACCTCGACAACTGGCAGAACGTGGATCCCGCGGCATCAACCCGCTTTGCCCGTCTGCGCAGCCGAGTTCGCGCTCGTCGCGGCGCGGCGGCACCCGCCGACGCGCCGGCGCCGCCGCCGCGCGGCCTCAACGAGAACTTCGCGCGCGAGCTGATGGAGCTGCACACGCTCGGCGTCGACGGCGGCTACACGCAACAGGACGTGGTGGAGGTGGCGCGCGCCTTCACCGGCTGGACGATGCGTCCGCGCGAGGGCAGCGGCTTCGTGTTCGTGCCGGCGCTGCACGTCGCGGGACCGAAGCTCGTGCTCGGCCACCGCATCGACGCCGGCGGCCGGCGCGACGGCGAGCAGGTGCTCGACATCCTCGCCGCGCATCCGAGCACGGCCCGCCACATCGCCACGATGCTCGTCACGCGCTTCGTGAACGACACGCCGCCGCCGGCTTTGGTGGACCGGGTCGCGCGTCGCTTCCTGGAGACGGACGGCGATCTGCGCGAGGTGACACGCGCGGTGCTGACGTCACCGGAGTTTTTCGATGCGGCGAACCGCGGCGCCCGCGTGAAGACGCCGCTCGAGTTCGTGACGAGCGCCCTGCGCGCCACCAATGCCGAGGTGACGACGCCGCTGCCGCTGGTGCGCACGCTGCGCGAGATGGGCATGCCGCCGTATTTCTGCCAGCCTCCCACGGGATACGCCACCGACGCGGCCACGTGGCTCTCGCCCGGCGCGCTGGTGGCGCGCATGAACTTCGCGGCGGCGCTCGGCGCCAATCGTGTGCGGGGCGTCCGCGTGGCGCCGGTGGCCGATCGCGCCGCCTTCGTCGATGCCGCCATCGGCGACAGGCCGGCGCCCGCGACCGCGCGCGCCATCGCCGACGCCACGACACCGGCGGCGCTCGTCGCCGCCACGCTAGGCGCGCCCGACTTCCAGCATCGCTGAGGCCTCACCATGACCAGCCGCCGCGTCTTCCTCAAATCAGGCAGCGTCGCACTGCTCTCGCTGGGCTTCGCGCCCTCGTTCCTCGCGCGCACGGTGGAGGCGGCGGGCACGCGCAAGAAGCTGCTCATCGCGGTGTTCCAGCGCGGCGCCGTCGACGGCCTGAACATGGTCGTGCCGCACGGCGATCCGCACTACTACCAGGCCCGGCCCACGATCGCGATCGCGCGACCCGGCGTGGACGAAGGCGCGATCGATCTCGACGGCTTCTTCGGCCTGCATCCGCGCATGTCGGCCCTGCTGCCGACGTGGCGGGCCGGGCATCTCGCGATCGTCCACGCATCCGGATCACCGGACGCCACGCGCTCGCACTTCGACGCGCAGGACTACATGGAGTCGGCGACGCCGGGCGTGAAGTCGACGCGCGACGGCTGGCTGAACCGCTACCTGCAGACGCGACCGGCCGACGATCAGCCGTTGCGTGCGGTGGCCCTCACCACCGGCCTGCCGCGCACGCTGCAGGGGCGCGCGCCGGCGCTGGCCGTGGGCCGCGTAGACGACTTCGCACTGCGCAACGCCGGCACGGGCGCATCGCTGGCGCAGGCGTATGCCGGCGCGGATGTGGTGATGAAGGACGCCGCCGCCGAGGCCTACGACGCGCTGGCGCTGGTGGCCGATCGCGTGCGCGGTCCGTATCAGCCGCGCGACGGGGTCACCTATCCGCGATCGCCGTTCGGGCAGTCGCTGCAGGAGATCGCGCGCCTCGCCAAGGCCGACGTCGGCCTCGAAGTGGCGTTCGCCGAAAGCTCGCAGTGGGACCACCACGCCAACGAAGGCGGCGCGCGCGGCCAGATCGCCAATCGCCTCGACGACTTCGCCCGCGGCCTCGACGCCCTGATGCGCGATCTCGGCGATCGCATGGCCGACACCGTGATCGTCACGATGTCGGAGTTCGGCCGCGCCGTGGCGCAGAACGGCAGCGGCGGCACCGATCACGGCCACGGCAACGCCATGCTCGTGATGGGCGGTCCGGTGAAGGGCGGACACGTCTACGGACGCTGGCCCGGACTCGCGCCCGAGCAGCGCCACGACGGCCGCGATCTCGCCATCACGACCGACTTCCGCGACGTCTTCGCCGAGATCGCCGTGGCGCATCTCGGCGCCGCGCGTCCGTCGCTCGCGCAGGTGTTCCCGGGATGGACGCCCGGCGCGGGTGGACTCGGGTTGCTCTGAGGGGGCTGGCGCCGCCGGCGTGAAGGCGCACGTCGCGGTATGCTTCCCGAACGCCGCCTCGCCCATGACCTCGAATCGCCGCACCCTCCGGCGCCATTTCCGCGCCTGGGTTCTCGTCGCTGTGGCCGGCGGCGTCGCACTCTCGTCCATCGTGCACACTCAGCCGTCGCCCTCGATGCCCGCCGACGTTCGCGCCCAGATCGCCCCTGGTGGACGCCTGCGCGCCGCGCTGAACTACAGCAACTTCCTCCTCGTCTCGAAGCGCGAGCCCGAGCACGCGGGGGTGGCTCCGGACCTGGCGCGCGAGCTGGCCAGGCGCGCCGGCGCCACCGTGGAGTTCGTCGGCTACGACAACGCCGGCCTGGTGGCCGACGCGGCGAGCCAGAACGCGTGGGACGTCGCCTTCATCGGCGCTGAACCAGCACGCGCGGACCTCATCAGCTTCACGCCGGCCTATGTCGAGATCGAAGCGACGTATCTCGTGAAGGGCGACGCGCCGTTCCGCGCGGTCGCCGATCTCGATCGCGACGGCGTACGCATCGCCACGGCGGCCCGCGCCGCCTACACGCTGTTCCTCCAGCGCACGCTCACGCACGCGACCATCGTGGAAGTAGACGGCATCCAGGGGTCGTTCGACGCCTTCGCCGGCGGCGGTTACGACGCGCTCGCCGGACTCACGCCGCGTCTGCTCGACGACGTCACGAAGGTCCCCGGCGCACGGCTCGTGCCGGGACGCTTCACGGCGGTGCAGCAATCGATGGCCGTGCGCAAGGATCGCCCGGCCGCCGCGGCCTGGCTCGAGGCGTTCGCGCGAGAGATCAAGACCTCGGGCCTGCTGGCGTCGCTGATCGAGAAGCACCAGGCCCGCGGGCTCACGATCACGAAGTAGCCGCGGCCGCAGGCCGCACTGGCCTACCGCAGCATGCCGGCGGTGACCGACTCCCGGAACTGCCACACGGCGCCGGTCTTCGTCATGCGCACCAGCGTGAGCTGACGGCTGCCGAAGCGCTCGCCTTCCATCTCGAGCACGGCGTCGGTGTCGCTCACCAGCGCACCGCCGGTCACCTTCGCCTTGTCGAGGGGCAGCCACGCCTTCAGGATGTCGACCGCCGAGCTGAGGTTCTCGGCCGGCGTGTTGTAGTCCTTCTCGAACGACGGCAGCGTGGTCGGGCTGAGCCCAGCCTTGATGCCGTTCCAGTTCTTCTTCGCGATGGCGCCGATGAACGCGGTGAACGCCTTGCCCGGATCGCCGCCGCCGGCCGGCAGCGCCGTGCCCGTCAGGGGCGGAATCACGTCGGCCGAGAACTTCACGTCGATCGTGTAGGTCGGGCCGTCCATGGTCTTGAGCGGGCTCGTCGAGAACACCCGGCCCTCGACTCTCGCCGCGGTGTTCGTGGTGAACTCTCCCTTCAGCCCGCCCGACGTGTCGGCCATGTACTGCGTCATCGTCTTCGAGTAGGTGGCGTTCATCATCACCGCCCCCTCCGGCGTGACCCACAGCAGCAGGTAGTTGCGGTCCTTCAACGCCTCGAAGTTGATCGCGCGCACATGGGGATCGAGATCACCACGCAGCGACGCGGCATCCACCGGCACGTCCGTCAGCAGCACCTCGGTGCGCCAGGACCGCGGATTGCGCGAGTCGCGCACTGTGTAGGCGATGGCCTGCTTCACGGTGATGGTGCCGGTGGCCGACTTCACCGTGCCCGAGGCCGGACCGGCGATCGCGGACGTGACCGAGGCGAGCAGGGCGAGGCTGGCGAGTGCGAGACGGGTCATCGGCGGCTCCCTGGCGTCGCCGGGGCTCGCGGCGCCACCGCGGGATCATGCCACGGCGGAACCGGCTACACTGCCGGCACCCGCGGGCGCGCCACGACCGCGGATGACACGGCATGCCGCCGGGAGCCGATGTGCGAACGCCCTGGATTCTCGCCTGCGCCCTGCTGCTCGCGGCTGACGCCCACGCCCAGGCGCCGCCACGCATCGGCGCCGACGATGCGGCCGCGCACGTGGGCGAGACGCTGGCCGTCTGCGGCGTGGTGGCGCAGACCTACTGCAGCGCCGATCGCGGCACCCGACTCACGCTCGAGACGCGGCCGGGCACGCCGCCGTTCTTCGTGCGCATCGCCCTCGCCGATCGCGCGAAGTTCGGATCGCGCCCCGAGGATCGGTTGTATCGCCAGCGCGTGTGCGTGAACGGCACGATCGAGAAGCGACGCGTCGCCGCCACGATGGATCTGGCGGATCCGGCCGCGCTCACGATCGATCCGAGCTCCGTGCCCGTGAAGCCGTTCGCGCCCGACGTGCTGGGCCTGTGCGACGTGCCCGAGGCCACGCGTCCGCGCGTGCTGCATCAGGAACGCGCCGAGTACCCGAAGAAGGTGCGGGATCGCGGCGCGGTCGGCACCGTGTCCCTGCAGGCCGTGGTCGAGACGTCGGGCAAGGTGGGCGCGATCCGCGTGACGAAGTCGATCGACGCCGACCTCGACGCCGCGGCGGTGAAGGCGCTGAAGAAGTGGACGTTCGCGCCCGCCGTGCTCGACGGCACGGCGGTGCCGGTGGTCGTGACCGTACAAATGGGGTTCGCGCTCAGACGCTGAAGGCGCCGCGCGCGACCCCGATCGAGTCTCAGCCCTTGCGGGTCGAGAGCGCGCCGCGCAGCTTGTCGGCGAGCGATCCGAGCGACGGCGCCGCCTGCGCCTGCTGGCGCGATGCGTATTCCTGCAGCTCCGCCTTCTCCTGCTGCTCGGCGATCGCCTTCTTGCTGACGCGGATGCGGCGGCCCTCGGCGTCGGCCTCGAGCACCACCACCTGCACGTCGCTCCCCGGCGGGAACGCCTTCAGCATGTCGGCGTCGCGATCGACGCCGGTTTCCGCGAACGGCAGCAACGCCGTGCGGCCCGGCGCGAGATACACGAAGATGCCGAACTTCTCGTGGCGCTCGACCTTCCCGGCGAGGATCGCGCCAGGCACCACGGCCGACTGCGCCGACGCCGCCGCGCGCGCCGAGCCTTCTTCCACCATGGCCACGCCGATGCGCTTCTGCGCGAGGTCGATGGTGAGGATCTCGAAGGCGCCTGTCTGGCCGGTCTGCAGCGCCTTGGCCCAGCCGCCGGTGCGGCCGGTGGGCGGGAACGTGGAGACGTGCGCCAGCGCCTCGACGCCGGGCGCCAGCTCCACGAACGCGCCGAACTCGGCGATGCGCACGATCTTCCCCTGGTGCACCTGGCCCACGGCGTAGTGCGCGGCCACGTCGCTCCACGGGTCGTTCTGCAGCTGCTTCAGGCCCAGCGAGATCTTGCCGGTGGCGTCGTCGACGCGCAGCACCTTCACGGTGAGCTGATCACCCGGCGACACCATCGCCGCCGCGCTCGGCAGCCGCGAGTAGCTCATCTCCGAGACGTGCAGCAGGCCCTGGATACCGCCGCCGAGATCCACGAACGCGCCGAAATCCAGCACCGAGGCGACACGCCCGGGCAGCACGGCGCCGGCGATGATCGAGGCGCGGACGGTGGCCGCCTGCGCCTTCTGTTCCTCGGCGAGCACGGCCCGGCGCGACACCACGAGGTCCTTGCCGCCGTCCTTGAATTCGATGATGCGGAACGCGTAGGTCTGACCGACGTGCACCTCGGGGTCGACGGTGCGCGCGGTGTCGATCTGCGACATCGGGCAGAACGCGCGCTCGCGGCCGACGCGCACTTCGTAGCCGCCCTTCAGCGTCTTCTCGACGCGGCCTTCCACGGCGATGCCCGACGCGAAGGCGTCTTCGAGCTCGCGCTGGGTCGTCGCGCTGCGCACGCCCTTGCGCGAGAGCTGCAGGCCGCCGGCGGTACCGACGACGCGCGCCTGGATGCGATCGCCGACGCTCACCTCGATGTCGCCGTCGGCGTCCTTCAGCTCGGCGGCTTCGATCTCGGCCTCGCTCTTGGCGCCGATGTTCACGAGCGCCACCTTGGGACCGATCGAGACGATGGTGCCCTCGACGAGCTGGCCCTTCTCGAACTGCTTCGCCGTCTTCTCGGACGCCTCGAACAGCGCCGCGAAATCTTCTTCGAACTCGCTCACAGTGCAGACCCCCGGAATCGACCCAACGGCCGATTATTCCACGCCGGACGGCTCGGGGACCGAATCAGGGCACGAGACGGCGGTACTGGCGGTACATGTCCGACCGCCAGCGCACGATCATCCCGAAGGCCAGCAGGAAGAACACCGCGGCCGTCTGCAGGGGCGAGATCAGGTGCCCGATGTAGTCGTGCAGCGCCAGCCGCAACCCGAGCAGGCCCAGCAGGATGGCGAGGAACCACGGCGACCGCCGCATGTAGACATGGCCGTCGCGCGGCTCGAGCTTCGACGAGTGCACGAGCGGCAGCGACAGCACCAGGAAGCCGGCCAGGAACGCACCCAGGGCCCAGCTCCACGGCACGCGGGCCATCGGCACCAGGAACATGGAGGCGCCGGTGCTCATCGCCACCGGCGGAATGAGGATGCTCTTCGGCGTGACCGGCACCCGCGTTTCCCGCATGCGCCACGCCAGGATGGCGCCGCCGCCCACCACCGGCGCCACGCGCAGCAGCGGCCGCAACACGGGTTCGTAGCGCAGGTAGAGATCCTGGAAGATCATCGCCTGTCTCGACCGTATCACAGGCCGCCGGTGGCATGATCGCGTCATGCCGGCGTCCGTCCTCGACCGCTTCCTTCGCTACGTCCGGTTCGACACGCAGTCGCGCGAGGGCGCGGACACCTATCCCAGCACGCCCGGCCAGCTCGTCCTGCTCAACGCGCTCGTGGACGAGCTGCGGGTGCTGGGTCTGGCCGACGCGTCGATCGACGAGCACGGCTACGTGATGGCGACGATCCCGCCGACGACGTCGAAGACGGGCGTGCCGACGATCGGCTTCATCGCGCACGTCGACACCTCGCCCGAGATGTCGGGCGCCGGCGTGCGGCCGATCGTGCACCACGGCTACGACGGCCGCGATCTGGTGCTGCCCGACGCCCCCGACGTCGTGCTGCGCGAGGCCGACGAGCCGTACCTGGCGGAATGCCACGGTCACGACATCGTCACCGCGTCGGGCACGACGCTACTGGGCGCCGACAACAAGGCCGGCGTGGCCGAGATCGTCACCGCGGCCGCGTACCTGCTGGCGCATCCCGAGATCGCGCACGGGCCGATCCGCATCGCCTTCACGCCGGACGAGGAAGTGGGTCGCGGCACCGAGCATTTCGATGTGGCGCGGTTCGGCGCGACGTGCGCGTACACGATGGACGGCGGCTGCCGCGGCGAGCTCGAATGGGAGAGCTTCTCGGCCGACGCCTGCACGGTCACCTTCCGCGGCGCCAACACGCACCCCGGCTACGCGCAGGGGCGCATGATCAACGCCATCAAGCTGGCGGCGCGCTTCGTCGATCGACTGCCGAGCGGCACGCGGTCGCCCGAGGCCACCGGCGGCCGCGAGGGGTTCGTGCACCCCTACGTCGTGCAGGGCGGCGTGGACGAGACGCGCGTGCGTTTCATCCTGCGCGACTTCGATACCGCGGCGCTGGCGCGCCATGCCGATCTGCTCCGCACGCTCGCGCAGGGCGTCGTCGCCGAGGCGCCGGGCGCGTCGGTGTCGGTCGAGGTGACCGAGCAGTACCGCAACATGCGCGAGGTGCTGGATCAGCACCCGCTGGTGGTCGACCGCGCCCGCGAGGCGATGCGGCGGCTGGGCATCACGCCGCGCGAGCGCCCGATCCGCGGCGGCACCGACGGATCACGGCTGTCGTTCATGGGCCTGCCCACGCCGAATCTCTTCGCCGGCGAACAGCACTTCCATTCGCGCCTCGAGTGGGTGTCGGTGCAGGACATGGAGATGGCGGTGGCGCTCATCGTCGAACTGGCGGCCACCTGGGAACGCCACGCTTGAGCGGTCCATCGCTTTTCTCTATCCAAGGCGCGCGAATTACCTAGTTTTCGACGAGCCAGCCCGACGCGTAGCGTGAGGAGTCTCCTCCGGCGCTCCGTCGAAAGGCTTTCGATGCGTTCACGTATGTTCGTCGCGACGGCGCTGCCGTCGCTGCTCTTCGCGGCGGCCTGCTCGCAGTCGCCCTCCGCCCCGCTCTCGCCCACCGGTCTCGAGAGCGCCACCACGGCCAACGCCGACGGCTCGACCCTGAAGGTCACCGCGCCGTCGATCCTCGGACCGCGCGGCGGCGCCGTGGTCGACACGCCACGGCCCACGCTGGTCTTCGCGCTCGCCACCGGGAAGTTCACCAGCGTGGCGCTGCAGTACCGGATCGAGGCGTTCGACGCCAACAACACCCTGCTCGACTCGCGGGTCGTCGGCTCGGGCACCGACGGTCAGGGCTCGTGGACGCCCGAGGCCGATCTGCCGTGGGACACCGTCTACGCGTGGCGCGTGCGCGCCGAGCTCGACGGGCGCACCGGCCCGTGGTCGTCGCTCGAGCGCTTCCAGACGCCGCCGAAGCCGGTACCCACGGTGGGCCCGCCGCGCAACATCGGCATCGCCGAGGCGTTCGACATCATCGTCAGCATCCACGATCAGTTGCGCTACGACCTCGGCTCGCGGTCGACCCGCGAGGGACGTGTCGCGTTCTGGTCGTCGGCGGTGGCGGCGATTCACTACGGCCACCTGCGCTTCAATCCGCGCGGGCCCGACGCCGGCTGGTGCATCAAGGACGCGGGCGGCGGACGCCCGATCTCCGACGACGTGATCGTGCGCTGCGGCAGCCGCGATTTCTGGGACCTGATCGGCGGCGTCGGCGCCAACGGCTACTCGTTCCGCCTCAACTACGACGGCGTGCTGCCGGGCAGCCAGAACGTGTATCCGCCGCCGCGCAGCGCGCTGGCGGCCCTGGACCGCTGACGACGTGACGGGATCGGCGACCGGCGCCGATCCCGTCGCGACGCTACTTGATGCCGACCACCATCGAGTCGGGCCCCACCAGGTGCTCGACGCGCGTGCTGGTGAAGCCGGCTTCCCGCATCCACGCCATGCAGTCGGCGCCGGTGTAGTCGAAACCGCCCGGCGTCTCGATCAGCATGTTGAGGCTCATCATGAGCCCGAACGCATTCTGCGAGCGGGCGTCGTCGATGATGGCCTCGTAGGCGACGAACGCACCGCCAGTCGGCAGCGCGTCGTACGCCTTCCTGATCAGCATCTTCTTCGTGGGCAGGTCCCAGTCGTGCAGGATGTGCCCCATCAGCACGACGTCGGCCTTCGGCAGATCCTCGGCGAAGAAGTCGCCGGCATGGAACGTGAGCCGGCTGTCGACGCCCTGGTGTGCCGCGTACTCCTCGAAGATCGGCGCCACCGACGGCAGGTCGAAGCCGATGCCGCGCAGGTGCGGGTTGGCGCGGGCGATCTGCACCGCCAGGTCGCCCTGCGCCGTGCCGACGTCGACGAACGTGCGGTAGGCCGCCCACGGCAGCTGCTTCGCGATCGTCATGTTGGCGCCGTGGCTGATGCCGGTCATCGCCTTGAGGAATTCCTTCAGGCGCGCCGGGTCGGCGTAGAGCACCTCGAACAGGCTCGGGTCGCCGGTGCGGATCTCGTTCTGCGGCAGGCCGGTGCGAAGCGCCGTCGTCAGGTGGCCCCAGAACGGATACAGGCGGTGGTTCGCCATCTCGAGGATGCCGCCGACGTACGACGGCTTCTTCTTGTCGAGGAAGAGATCGGTCTCGGGCGTGTTCGCGTAGACGTCGCCGTCGCGCGTGAGGAAGCCGAGCGCCACCAGTGTGTCGAGGAAGTCGCGGGCGGCGCGGGCGTGCAGCCCGAGCCGGCCGGTGAGCGTACCGGCGTGCTGCGGTCCGTGGGCGAGTTCGGTGAAGACGGCCATCTCGATGGCGCTGAGCAGCGTCTTCGAGGCCCAGAAGGCGAGGCCGGTCTGCAGGATGCGTTCGGGCGAGAGGGGCGGTGTCACAGGGGGTGGCTCCAGTGAGCACCGTCCCCTCGTGCCTCTGGCGCGCGGCGGCCGGGGGAGGGCTCACCCGGGTATGCGCAGGCCCCCGGCCGTGCCCCTCACGCGATGTCGCCGGAGGCGGCTAGCGGCTGGTCGCCGGATGCGTCGACGCCCACCAGGCGTCCACGCGGGTCATCACCGCGGCGACGTCGTCGCGCAGCAGATAGCCGCCTTTCACCAGCGCCTCGGCCGCCTCGTTCGCCACCGCCGTGTACGCGGCCTTCGCGGGATAGCGTTCTTCGATCGAGCGCCGTGGGTCCCCCGCGGCCTCGCGCGCCGCCTTCGTCGTGGCGAACGGCAGCGCCGCCCCCAGCAGGTTCACGAGCTGCGACGTGCCGCCGATGGCGGCGCTGCGGAAGTTCCAGCCGGTGAACGTGGCCATGGCGGCGCGGTGTTCCGGCGTGCGGATGCCGGCCAGCTCGTTGCCGTCGGCATCCACCTGCGGCACGAGGAACGGCAGGTCGTGCCCCTCCACGCGCGGCCCCTGCACGAGACGCGGATTCGCCACGCCGTTCAGCGCCGGGAACTTCAGCTTCGCCACCGTCACCAGCGTGCCGTCGGCGAGACGCGGCACCTGCGAGGCCGGCGGCTCGGTGCCCTTGGTGACCCAGTCGGTCATCGCCACGAGCAACGCCCGCATCGTCCACCAGTACTCGAGCGGGTTCGCCGGCTGCTGCCCGGCCTTCTCGGGCGGCGTCGGGAACGGCGCGGGTCCGTGCTGGGCGCCGGTGAGGAAGTAGGCGCGCACGTTCGCCGGCAGGGTGAGGTCGCGCTTGCCGTCGGGCGTCGTGTGGATCAGCGCTGCCGCGCGGCCGCCGCCCCAGTACTCGACGGCGGTGTTGGTGAACATGATCTTCGGCTGCGACTTCAGCGCGCGGCCGTTCTCGAGCAGGCCGTCGGTGCGCCTGGTGATCGGATCGCGATCCGCGGTGGTGGCGAACGGGAACTGCGTGGCCGCGTACATGGTGAGCGACGTGGGCTGGGCGCCCCGGTCGTTCAGGCTGAGCCGCGCCGCACCGGCGATGTGCACCATGGCGCCCTCGAGCACCCTGCGGCCCTGCTCGTCGGCGTTGAAGCCGTAGTAGAGGAACGTGCGCAGGAAGCGGCCGCTCTGCGATGAGCCGAAGCCGATCGCGTGTTCCACGGGCGCCAGCGAATCGGGCGAGTGCTTCAGCCACGACGTGAAGTCGCGGTACGCGGCCAGGCCGAGACCAGCCACCGCCCATTCAGCCGGCCGGTACGAGAGCTCGTAGGTGCGCCCCTTCTCGAAGCCGCCGCTGAGCGTCACCACGTTGCCCTTCACCGTGTAGCGATCGCGCGCGATCGGCTGACGCACGCCGAACTCGCCGTCGCGCACGCTGAGCGCGGTGTCGCGGGCGTTCGCGTCGAGCGGACGATAGCCCGCCAGATCGCCGACGGTTTGCGGGCCCTCGTCGTTGGGCGTGAAGCTGGCATGCACCACGTCGGAGACGCCGCGGGCGGTCGGCACCGAGATGCCCATGCCGGCGCCGCGATCGGCATCGCTGCTGCGCCGCACGTCGAACTCCCACCCGACCCACGCCACCGTGAAGCCGCGCTGCATCAGGAAGCCGTCACCGAGATCGGCGTCGGTGGCCGGATCGGTCGTGCCGCCGCGGTTGAAGCCGCCGAGCACCATCTTGCGGCCGCGGTTCAGCACGTCGACCAGCGCCACGTGGTTCGACTTCGAGGCGTCGAGCGGGCGCAGGATGTAGAAGTCGGCCGAGAACTCGACCTTGCCGTCGTGGTTCGGCGCCGCCTTCTCGAGGTCGGCGATGACCGAGTTGGCGGCCGTGCGCGGGTTCACCGCGAAGTAGACCAGGCCGCTGATCTTCTCGTAGCCCGACGCGCCGATCGGCGCCCGCGTCTTCACCTCGACGCGCGTGACGTCGGCGCGCGCCGCTGGCGCGGCCGCGAGCAACAGAACGACGAGAGCCGGAATCAGACCGTGACGCGCACCCCACTGCCGCATGCGGCGAGTATAGTGCGCGGTCACCGGGCGCGGACTACTTGCCGCCGCCCTTCAGCTTGTCGATCCGCTGCTGCATCCGCGGGTTCGGGAACGCCGTCATGGCTTTCTCGAGCACCGCGATGGCCTGGTCCTTCTGGCCGGCCGCCTCGTAGGCGTCGGCCTGCAGCGTGGCCTTGCGGCCGATGAGGATGCGGCTGCCCTCGGGTGGATTCACGGCCGCCAGCGCGTCGAGGGCCGCCTGCGCGTTCTTGCCGTCGCGCAGCAGCGACTCGGCGGCGAACATCTGCATCTCGGGATCGCCGGGAAACCGCTTGGTCACCATGGAGATCAGCTCGGCGGCCTCGGCGCTCTTGCCGGCCTCGCGATCCGCCATCGCCTGGTGATACGCGCCGGCCACCAGCAGGCGCGTCTTGTCCTGCGGGTCGCCAGACCTGAGGCCGATGCCACCAGCGTAGTTGTAGACCAGCTCGCCGCCGTGCTTGCCCGTCTCGTAGACGGCGAACACGCCCACGAGACCGATGAGCGCCGACGCCACGTGCAGCATCCGCGCCCTGGGCGAGGCACGCAGGGCCAGTCCCAGCAGCTCGATGACGCCGATCACGAGCAGCACGTTGCGCGTGCGCTCGCCCCATTCCTCGTGCTCGACCACGGCCGGCCGCGATCCCGGCACGCGCTCCACCGGGCCGTGCGCCGCGACGCCCGACTGCACCGAGGGGATCGTGGAGATCGCCGCGGCGATGAGCAGCGTGGCGGCCGCCGGTCCGGCGAACGCCGCCCGTGTGACCAGCGACAGCAGCCGGAACGCGACGCCGACGACGAGCAGGACGATCGTGAAGTGGACGACGACGGGATGCAGCTCGGCCATGGTGCGTGGAGCATAGCGCCATTGCCGTGAGAGGCGGGTGAGAGCGGCCGGGATTTTACATTTGTCGGACTCGACGTCCGCGGGCCGTGCGCTATCGCAGCTGGTCGCTCGGCGTGCCCTCGGGAATCACCACCGCCAGGTCGAAGCCGAAGAGGAGCCTCACCAGCCACGGGTCGAGGTCGGTGCGCCGGATCGACCAGCGGCGCATGGCGCGGAAGTCGAACAGAGACCAGCCCTCGGCGCCGAGCGCCCGGTCGAACATCGGCTTCGCATACGGGAAGTCGGACACGCCGGGGCCGACCTGATCCACCGGTGCGGCGATGTACGGCTTGCCCACCCCGGCGAAGCGGCGCTGCTGTCCGCGCGCCGCGATCACCAGCACGTGCACCGAAGGCGTGCCGAGGCCATCGGCGATCTCGGCCACGTAGTTGCCGATCTCGCGGCTCTGCAGCGTGTTCAGCGCCTTCATCACATGCAGGGCCCCGAACTTGTAGAGCGTGGGGGGTGGCACGGCGCGCTGCGCCGGCGCCAGCTGCGCCACGTAGTTGCGCTTCATCAGGCCGGCCCGCGTGACGTTGCTGAGGAACCCCGAGGAGCTGTTCAACCCGTAGATCTCCCGGCTGTCGAGTAGCGCCGTCACCTGCGCGGCCTCGCGTGGACGCTTCGCGGCCGCGAGGCGATCCCGCAGCGCCGCGAGCGCATCGGCCGGGCCGGTCATGAGGAACAGGTCGAGCGGATTGCCGCTGGCCACGGCCTGCTCATAGGCGGCGTGCTCCTGCGCGAGCAGGCCCGGCAGGGCGGCGTCCTTCGTCGCGATCGACTCGAGCAGCATCCGCCCCGCACCCATCAGCTCCTGATCGACGCCGGTCACGCGCAGGCCCGGACCGGCGGCGGCGCGCGCTTCGCGCAGGAACGCCAGCTCCTGCTGCAGGTCGTAGAACGCGAGGCTGAAGGGATACCGGCGGACCCACGTCCGCACCTCCGCCTCGGGATCGCGTGCGCCGAGGGTCGTGGTGAGCCGGCGTCCGGCCTCGGGGCCGACCTCCACGACGAGATCGCGCGTGCCGCGAGCGGCGAGTTCGCGAAACACCGCGGACGAGAACGCCGGAATCTCGCGCAGCCCGTGATCTTCGCCGATCAGTACGTACGGCGTCGCCGCCATCGCCGCGCGCAGCGTATCGCCGCCGGCACCCGCGAGACGGCCGTCGCGGACGGCGATGCTCTGTCGCACCGAGGCCAGCATCTCGTCGAGCGAGGGCGTAGGGGCCGGCGGGGTGGCCGTCTGCGCGGAAGCCGGCAGCACGGACGCCAGGACGAACGCGAGCGCTGGAGCGGTGCGTCTCATGCGCAGACAGACGACGGAGCCAGGCGCTCTGTTCAGCCTGGGTCGGGCGCCGCGGGGGCGAGCCGAGGGACGAACGCCGTGCGGCGGCGCGCCAGCGGGCAGCCGCGGCAGCGGGCGTCGGGTCGCGGTCGTGCGTCGCACCAGCTCGTGCGGAGATCGCGATTCCGCCGGCGCCGCTTCCGCCGCTAGCATCGGCAGATGACTCGCGCAATCGCAGTGCTGGCGATGAGCTGGACGGTGCTGACGGCGCAGCCCACGGTTTCCGTGCTGCGCACCGAGTGGAAGGTGCAGGGCGTGGACGGTCTCACGCTGGCAGTGCGGCAGGTGTCGCCGCCCACCGCGGCGACGGGCGTGCCCGTCGTGCTGCTGCACGGAGCCCGCGTGCCCGGCGTGGCGTCGTTCGATCTGCCGGTGGCCGGCGGGTCGTTGGCCGCCGATCTCGCGCTCGACGGCCACGACGTCTACGTGATGGACGCGCGCGGCTACGGACGGTCCACGCGCCTGCCCGGCATGGACGTGCCGCCGCGATCCGGCGTCACCCTCGCGCGCTCGAACGAGATCGTGCGCGACATCGGCGCCATCGTCGACTGGATCCGCACGCAACGAGGCGGACGCGCACCCGTGCTCGTGGGCTGGGCGACCGGCGGCCACTGGGTGGGCCACTACGCGAGCCTGTCGGGCGAACGCGTGGCCGGCGTGGTGCTGCTGAACACGCTCTACGGCGGCACGCCCACCCATCCGTCACTCGGCCGCGGATCCGATCTCGAGGATCGCGAGCATCCCGGCGAGTTCGCTCGCGCCTATGGCAGCTATCGCCTCAGCACCGCGGCATCGCTGCTGCCGGCGTGGGACCGCTCGATTCCCGGCGACGACAAGACGGCGTGGCGCGATCCGCTCGTGGCCAACGCGTACGTGGGCGAGGCGATGGCGAGCGACGACACCAGCGGCTCACGCACACCGGCGAGCTTCCGAGCGCCGTCGGGTGCCATGGAGGATTCGTTCCTGCTCGCCACCGGCCGGCGGCTGTGGGACGCGTCACTCATCACGTGCCCCACGCTGGTCGTGCGATCCGAGGCGGACTTCTGGTCGCGTCCCGAGGATCTCGAGATGCTGCGGCGGCACCTCACGCACGCGCCGGCCAGGTTCGTATCGATTCCTGGCGCGACGCACTTCGTGCACCTGGATCGCCCCGAGCACGGACGCGCGCGTCTGCTCGACGAGCTGCGCGCGTTCCTGCGCGATCCCGCGGCGGCGGCGGCGCGCTAGCGCACGAGCCGCGTCACGTGCGCGGCCACGGCCTTCCACTCGCCGCCGCGCTTCTGCCAGATGTCGGTGTAGCGGCCGCTGCCCGGACGTCCGTCGCTCGTCTCGTAGACGGTGCGCGCGTGCACGATGGCCGTGTCGCCCATCACGCGGATCTCGACGTCTTCCGTGGCCAGGCGTATGAGACCCGACGGACGCGCGATCTGCGCCAGGAATCCGGCCCGGTCGAGGATCGTGCCGTCGGGGTTGGTGTTGCGGAAGTCGGCGGCGAGCAGCTGCTCGAATCGCGCCACGTTCGACTCGAGCACCGAGCGGACGTAGTCGTCGTTCAGCCGGGCGAGCGTGGCGCGTTCGTCCATGGGAGCCTCCTGGCCACCCGCTTGCGCGGCGGCGCTGCGCGGATCGGCGAGCACGAGTGCCACGAGCGCGCCGAGCATGGCATCACGCACGGACCGGGTCATCGTGGGCATCAGCGGCGACTCACGCGATCGCGGATGGCCCGGGCGCTTTCGCGACGTCCACGAGCGCGTCGTAGAACGTGGCCGCGTTGCCCATGTCGGCGAGCCGCTGCGACGTCACCATGTTGGCGTTGCGGCCGTCGGGCGTCAGCTTGCGCCACCACAACGACACCGCCACCACGCATCCCGGACGCGCCTTGTCGCTGACGCGCGCGCGGGCGCCGAAATCGCCGCGATCGTTGAAGATGCGCACCCAGTCGCCCTCGGCGATGCCGCGCGGCGCCGCGTCGTCGGGATGGATGTCGAGATGCGGCTCCTTCTCAGCGTCGAGGAAGAGCGGCAGGTTGGCGAACGTCGAGTTCAGCAGGTGGCGCTGCGGCGGCGAGATGATCGCCAGCGGATACGTCTTCGCGCGTTCGGGCGCGCTCCGCACCGATTCGATCGGCGGGGTGAACGTGGGCAGCGGATCGAGGCCCATCGCCTTCGCGGTGTCGCTGTAGAACTCGCACAGGCCCGACGGCGTCGGGAAGCCGCCCTCGGCGAACGGGGCGAACCGCTCGGGGACGTTCAGGCGCTGCCAGCCCTGCTCGACCAGCCGCTCGAAGGTAATGCCCTGCATGCGCGCCTGTTTCGAATCCAGCGCCTGCCGGATCATCGTCTCGTCCGACTCGAAGAGCGCCGGCTCGGTGAGGCCCATCGCCTTCGCGATGCGGCGGAACACCTCGGTGTTGGGCAGCGCCTCGCCCTGCGGCGGAATCGCCGGCTGGTTCAGCAGCACGTAGAGGTGCCCGTACGACGTGTGAACGTCGAGACACTCGAGCTGCGTCGTGGCCGGCAGGAAGATGTCGGCGTAGTCGGCCGTGTCGGTGAAGAACACGTCGTGCACGACGGTGAAGAGATCCGGACGCGAGAACCCGGCGACCACCTTCGCGGAATCCGGCGCCACGCAGACCGGATTCGAGTTGTAGACGAAGAGCGCGCGCACCGGCGGCGTCGCCTCCAGCAGCGCGTCGCCGATCGAGCTGGTGTTGAGCATGCGCGGCTTCCTGCCGGCCAGCAGGTCCGGGCGCTCGAGCGCCGCGCTGTTCATGCCGTAGAAGCCGCCGGTGCTGAGCAGCACGCCGCCGGCCGGATCGCGCCACGCGCCCACCAGCGCCGGCAGGCAGGTGATGGCGCGCACGGCGGCGCCACCGCCGAAGTGCCGCTGCAGGCCGTAGTTCACGCGGATGGCCGCCGGCTTCGTGGCGGCGTAGTCGCGCGCCAGCGCCACGATCGTCTCGGCGGGAATGCCGCAGATCGCGGCCACGCGCGACGGCGGATATTCCTGCACCCGCTCAGCGAGCTGGTCGAACCCGGTGGTGTAGCGGGCGACGTAGTCGGCATCGTGCAGGCCTTCGCCGATGATCACGTGCATCATCGCCAGCGCCAGCGCGGCGTCGGTGCCCGGCACGACCGGAATGTGGTCGGTGCCTTTCTCGGCAGTGAGGCTGCGATACGGATCGATGACGACCACGCGCGCACCCTTGCGCTTGGCCTCCTGCACGCGCGCCCAGTAGTGCAGGTTCGACGTGATCGGGTTCGAACCCCAGATGAGGATGAGCCGCGAGTCCTCGACGCGCTCGGGATCCATCCCCACGCTGCCGCCGAGCGTCAGCCTGATGCCCACCTTCCCCGCCGACGAGCACAGCGTGCGATCGAGCAGCGACGCGCCGAGGTGGTAGAAGAACCGGCGATCCATGCCGGCGAAGTTCAGCAGCCCCATCGTGCCGGCGTAGCTGTACGGGCTGATCGCCTCGGGGCCGTCGGGCGACGCGATGATCTCGTTGAAGCGGGCCGCGATCGTCGCCGTGGCCTCCTCCCACGAAATGCGCTGCCACGTCCCGTTGCCGGGACCCTTTCCGCCGACGCGTTTGTGGGGGTAGAGCACGCGGTCTTTCGCGTAGGTACGCTCGAGGTACCGCGACACCTTCGTGCACAGCGCGCCGTCGGTCCACGGGTGGCTCTTCGAACCGGCCACCTTGATGGCCGTGTCGCCCTGGACGGTGATCTCGAGGGCGCAGGTGTCGGGACAATCGTGCGGGCAGGCGCCCTTCACGACACGCAGCGCGGGGCTGCTCTGGCTCATGCCTGAAGGATACTATTCCCGCTACGCCTGCCCAGGAGGGATGCCGATGACCCGCTTCACATCGTGGTGCCTGTCCATGTTGATGGCGACGACGCTGGCCGCGCCGCTGCTCGCCCAGGCCGCGAAGCCACAGCCGCCCGCGGCCGCGCCCACAGCCCAGGCGGTGCTCGACCTCAACTCCGCCACCAAGGACGAGCTGATGACCCTGCCGGGCATCGGCGACGCCTACGCGCAGAAGATCGTGGCCGGCCGTCCCTACAAGAGCAAGGACGAGCTCGTTCGGCGGAAGATCATTCCGGCGGCCACGTACGCGAAGGTCAAGGATCACGTGATCGCGAAGCAGGCCGCGGGCCACTCCTAGCGCCTTCGTCCCATGCACGTCTCGCTCATCCAGAACAACGCCGGGCTCGATCGCGCGAAGAACCTCGCCGACGTCGACGCGCTGGTGGCGAAGGCCATCGACGCCGGAAGGACCGATCTCGTCGTGCTGCCGGAGTACTTCGCGTACTACGGCGGCGCGGCGAAGGGATATGTCGCGCATGGCGAGCCGCTGAGCCCGGACGGCGAGACCTACGGCGCCGTTCAGGCGATGGCGCGCCGGCATCGCGTGTGGATCCACGCCGGCAGCCTGCTCGAGCACATTCCCGGCGAGGCCCGCGTCCACAACACCACGGTGGTCTTCGATCGCGAGGGCCGCGAGGTGGCGCGCTACCGCAAGATCCATCTCTTCGACATCGTCGCACCCGACGGGCACGCGCATCGCGAGTCGGCCACGGTGAAGCCGGGCGACGAGGTCGTCACCTACGACCTCGAGGGGCTCACCGTCGGCTGCAGCATCTGCTACGACCTGCGCTTCAGCGAGTTGTTCGTGGCGCTGGCGAACGCCGGCGCCGACGTGATCGTGGTGCCGGCCGCCTTCGCCCTGATGACCGGCAAGGACCACTGGGAGGTGCTGCTGCGCGCCCGCGCCATCGAGACGCAGACCTACGTGCTGGCGGCGGCGCAGTGCGGCGCCTACGAGGCCGGCAGCCGGCCACAGTACAACTACGGCCACTCGCTCGTGTGCGATCCGTGGGGCCACGTGGTGGCGCGCGCCTCCGACGGGGTCGGCACCGTGGCGACGCGCCTGGATCGCGACGTGATCGCGCGCGTGCGCTCGCAGATCCCGATGCGGGCGCACCGCCGGCTCGGGCTGTCGCCCAGTTTATCGACGACGCGCTGACGCCGCGGGCTACGCCTCAGGCCGCCGTGATGGTGGCGTCGATCGCCGTGGCGAGTCGCGCCACGATCTCGTCGATCTCGCTCGCGGTCACCGTATAGGCCGGCGCCACGATGACGTGATCGCCGAGGCGGCCGTCGATGGTGCCGCTGCTCGGATACACCGCCAGCCCGTGAGCGAGCGCCGTCTTCTTCAGACGCGCCGCGATCTGACGCGACGGATCGAACGGCGCCAGCGAGGCGCGATCGGCGACGAACTCCAGCGCCAGGAAGAGGCCGCGTCCGCGCACGTCGGCCACGTGCGGGTGATCCGCGAAGCGCGCGCGCAGCCGATCGGCGAGCACCGCGCCCATGCGCTGCACGTTCGTCAGCAGGTCCTGCTCCTGAATGATGCGCTGCACCTCCAGCGCCGCCGCGCACGCCACCGGGTGGGCCTGGAACGTGTGGCCGTGCGCGAAGGCGCCGCTGCCGGCGTGCAGCACGTCCATCACCTTACGCGAGACGAACATCGCGCCGAGCGGCAGGTACCCGGCGCTGAGCCCCTTGGCCACGGCCTGCAGATCCGGCGTCACGCCCTCCTGTTCCCACGCGTGTCGCGAGCCGCAGCGGCCCATGCCGCACATCACCTCGTCGAGGATCAGCAGCGCGCCGTGGCGATCGCACACCTCGCGAATCGCGGCGAAGTAGCCGGGCTCGGCGGCCACGCACCCTGACGTCGCGCCCACCACCGGCTCGGCGATGAACGCCATCACGCGCCCGGGACCGACCCGCTGGAACTCGGCCTCGAGTTCGACGGCGAGCCGCGCGACGTACTGCGCGCTCGACTCGCCAGGGCCCTTGAACCGAAACGCGAAGCATGGCGACACGTGGCTCACGTGCGGCATCAGCATCGGCTCGTAGAAGCCACGTCGCGCCGGATGGCCGCCGACGGACAGGGCGCCGAACGTGTTGCCGTGGTAGCTCTGGCGGCGGCCGATGACGTGGATGCGATCCGGCTCGGCCTTCTCGACGAAGTACTGCCGCGCCATCTTCAGGCACGCTTCGACCGCCTCCGAACCTGAGGAGACGAAGTACGCGTGCGTGAGGCCGCCGGGCTCATCGCCGAGCAGCAGATCCGCGAGCGCTTCGGCCGGTTCGCTGGTGAAGAACGACGTGTGCGCGGCCGCGATCTGCCGCGTCTGGCGCGCCACCACCTCGGCGATGCGGTCGCTGCCATGGCCCAGGCACGCCACGGCCGCGCCACCAGAGGCATCGATCACGGTGCGCCCGTCGGCGAGTGTGATGGTGAGGCCTTCACCACCGACGGCGAGGTCGAACGACTGCTTCGTGGATCGGTGCAGGACGTGGGAAGCGCGGCGCTCGGTCACGCGACTCAGCATAGCCCGGCGCGTGGCGCCTGAATGGCGCCCACGTTCACCACCGCGGACCGATCGGCAGGCGCGACGCCACATCCGCGCGCGCCTCGATCACCGCTCCGGCCGCCAGACACAGGTCCTCACGGAAGCGCGCGGCCAGCACGGTGACGCCGGTGGGCAGGCCGTCCACGATGCCGGTCGGCACGGCAAGTCCGGGGATCCCCAGCACCGGCACGGCGGTGAGCGTGACGCACTCCCGCCACATGCGCGCGGTGGCCTCGACGCTGGTCGTGTCCATGCCGCGGCGGTAGACTGGCTGCGTACACACGGGCGCCAGCACCAGCGGCACCGTCTCGAAGAAGCGCTGCCACTCGCGCACCACCCGCGCGCGTTCAGCCAGCGCGCGCATGTACGGCGCGCCCGGATCGGCGGGGAACGCCTCGAGCATGAATCCCATGGCGCGGCGGATGCCCTCGTCGCCGTGCTGCTGAATCGCCGGCCACATGAACTCGCGAATCTCCGGCATCTGCATGCCGTACCAGAGCTCGGCGGCGCGCGTGAAGCCGGGCGTGGGCGTGTCGACGATCTCGTAGCCGGCGTCGGCGAGCCACGACGCCGCGTCCGTC
The DNA here is from genome assembly GCA_046331325.1 of Vicinamibacterales bacterium. Lineage (GTDB taxonomy): Bacteria > Acidobacteriota > Vicinamibacteria > Vicinamibacterales > UBA2999 > CADEFD01. Next base: position 128,821 of record JAXLRB010000005.1, read on the forward strand.
AGCGCCTGCGCCACCGTCGGGTGCAGCCGTTCGCCGCCCAGCGCGGCCGGATCGGTGACGACGGCGACTCGACGCGCGTGCGGTCCCACGAGGGGCGGCCCTTCGAGCGGCGCCGGCACCCACCAGGGATCGCGCACGTCGCGCGCCGCCATCGCGTGCAGCGCCAGGCGCAGGTCGTCGATAGTGCGTGCGAACGGCCCCTGCACCGACAGGCACTGCGACGACATCGATCGTTCGCTCGTGAGCGTGCCGTTGAACGCGGGCACGCGTCCGAACGACGGCCGCAGGCCCACGATGCCGCACGCGTACGCCGGGAATCGAATCGACCCGGCGATGTCGTTGCCGTGCGCGATCGGCGCCATGCCGGCCGCCACCGACACCGCCGCGCCGCCGCTGGATCCGCCGGGCACGTGCGACTCGGACCACGGGCTCATCGTGGCGCCGCGCAGCTCGTTGTCGGTGTCGAGGCGGAAGCTGAAGCCCGGCGTGTTCGTGCGGCCGATGACGATGCCGCCGGCCGCTTCCACGTTCCGCACGACCGGGCTGTCTTCGCTGGCGACGAGATCCCGATAAGCCACGGTGCCATTCGCCGTGGCGCAGCCCGCCTGGTCGACGTTCTCCTTGATGGTGACGGGCACGCCGTGCAGCGGTCCCAGCGCCTCCCCGCGCGACACGGCGGCGTCGGCGCGATCGGCCGCTGCCCGCGCGCGATCGTCGAGCGGCGCGGTGATGCCGTTGAGCCGCGGGTTCACCGCCGCGGTGCGCGCCAGGCACGCCTCCACCAGCTCGCGTGCCGATACGTCGCGCCGTGCCACGGCGGCCGCCATGCGAGTGGCACTCCAGCGCCAGAGTTCGTCGCTCATCGTTCGGCTCCCGGTCGCGCGCAAGCATAGCGCGGTCGCTGTGACCGGCGTCCGATCAGACGCGATCGTCCAGCAGCGTCCGCGCCTCGCCCACGATGGCGCCAACGGCGTCCGACGCGCGCACCACCGCGCCCATCGCCCGCGCGCATTCGGCCATCGCGCGGTCGTCGAGGGCGGCGCGAATCGTCTCGGCCAGGCGTGACGGATGACTCAGGCGATGCGCGAGCCCGGCCACTTCGAGGCGCGTCGCGTAGTCGGGCTGGTCGTAGTCGAGCGGCGCGACAACAGCCGGCAGGTCGGCGGCCAGCGCGTGCGACAGCACGCCGGTGCCGGCGTGATGCACCACCAGCGCGTAGCGGGCGAGGTCGCGCGCGTACGACACGTAGGGCAGGCGGTGGAAGTTCGGCGGCGGCGGAATCGCCGACCCGCGCGTCGACGCCACGCCGTCCACGCGGCCATCGGTGAAGTGAATCTCGATCTCCGGCAGCGCCGCGGCCGCCTGTGCGGCCGCATCCGCGAAGATCTGCTTCGCCCACGGCAGGTGCGTGCCGATCGTCACCAGCACGTGACGCCGCCCTTCGACGAACGGCGGCGGCGGTACGTGGGTGGGCGGTGTGTAGCGCACCGGCCCCACCAGGCGCACGTGCGAGGGCCACGTGCGTGGAAACTCGAGCTCCGGGACGCCGAGCGCGAAGACCCGCGTCGGAGAGTAGACGGCTTCGCTGCGGTCGGGCCGGTAGATGGCGTCGAGACCCACGCGACGCATGGCGTCGCGATGCAGCCAGTGCGCGGTGCGCTTGGCCGCGCGAATCACCCGGCGGCCCATGGCATCGCGCAGCGTGCCCAGCACACCGGGCACCGGTGCCCAGCCGCCGAGATACGCCGGTGTGCCGTCAACCGTCTCGATCACGCACGGCGAGGGATGTGTGGTCCACCACGGCACGTCGAAGGCGCGCGCAACCGTGCCGACCACGGGCAGCGTGAAGTCCGCGACGACGAGCCGTGGCGGCCCCTCGCGCTGCCACAGCGCGTGCAGGGCTTCGCGGAACTCGGCCAGCAGGCCCAGGTTCGCCACGAGCTGCCGTCGCAGCAGGATCGGATTGCTGCCGACGGCGTAGTCGGGCTCGACGATGGCGCGGATCGCGGCGTCGCGTCCGGGCAGCAGCGCCTGCCCGCGGAGGCCCGCGGCCGCGATCTGGTGCTGCACGCCCTCCGAGCTGACGACCCGCACATCGAATGCGCGCGCGAGTCCCACGGCGACGCCGAGCGTGGGGTGCAGATGCCCCGCCATCGGCGGCGCCACGACATCGATGCGCGGGCTCATGCGGCCTCGAAGTCGTCGTTGGCGCGCACGCGGTAGCGGCGCGTACGCCAGACGATCACCGGCGACACCAGCGCGTGGACGAGGTGCACGGGCTGCCAGAGCTCACTGGCGATCGACGCGCCGGCCCGCTGCAGCCCCGGCGTGCCCACGGCGCGATGCAGCGACGCGATCGTGATCGAGCGGACGATCAGCACCACCGCCAGCGTCACCAATGTCAGCGGCGCCGGCAGGAGCCACGCGCGCAGCACCAGCAGCATCAACAGCATCGGCGGCAGGCCGAGGACGAGCGTCACCAGCGCCTGCACGCGCACAGGCTGCGTACGCATCAGCAGTAGCGCGAACAGCGTCCAGCGATGCATCAGCTGCAGGTAGTGGGTGAGATCGCGCACCGTGGTTTCGACCTCATGGATCGCCGCCACCTGCGCGATGGCGCCGCCCCGCTCCCGCACACGACTCGCCACGGCGAGATCGTCGGTGAGATGTCTGAGAAGCGGCGCGAAGCCGCCCATCGCGTCGAGGGTCGACCGCCTGATCGCGTAGGCCATGCCGTTGATGGTCACCGGCGCGACCCACGGTTGTAGCGACAGGTAGGTGACGGCGGCGTTGTTGGCCACGAACTGCGCGAGGAGCTGCGACGGCCAGGTCTCTGCCGACCGGTACACCGGCAGGCTGGTGGCGAGGTCGTGCGTCTCGAGCGCGCGCATCAGTGCGCCGAGCGTCGACGCGGTCATGCGCGTGTCGTCGTCGAGCACGAAGAACACTGGTGCGTCGGACGCTAAGCGTGCAGCCTCCAGCTTCCACAGCTTGGGGTTGGTGCGGTCGGGCGCCGGCGGCGTGAGGATGACGTCGATGCGCGTGTCGGGATGCGCGGCCTTCACTGCGGCGCAGGTCGACTGCGCTACTGCGTCGTGCTCATCGACCAGCCACAGGAATCGCGACTCGGGCAGCGCGCGCACGCTGTCGCCGAGCACGTCGGCCAGGCGCGGATCGCCCGACAGAATCGCCTGCGCCACGTCGACACCGGCGCCGCGATGTGGTGCGCACGGCGTCTGGCGAGCCGCCACATGTGCCGCCGACACGGCCCTCACGGCGACGATCGCCAGATAGGCGACGCCGAGCGCCACTTCGACGATCACCGCGCCTCCCGCCACTGATCCTGCTGCCAGCGCACGAATGCGTCCACGCCGTCGGCGATCGACACCGACGGCGGACCGAGATCCGCGAGCATGCGCGTGACATCGAACGTTTTCGACCACGCGAACACGCCGACGCCGAAGCGCGTGATCGGCGGCTCGCCGGTGCGGCGCAGCAGCGTCCACAGCGCTTCGGTGACCGTGGCCGCGGCGAGCGCCGTTCGCACCGACACCGTGCGCGTCGGCGCCGGCAGGCTGAGACGTGCGAACACGTCGAAGAGGAAGTCCTGAATCGGCACCGGCTGCGCGTTGGTGAGGTTGTAGGCGCCGGTGAGTTCGGATCGCAGTGCCAGCGCCAACAGGTAGTCGACCAGCGTGTCGACGTAGATGAGATCCCCCACCGCCGGACCAGCCGCGCCCGCCGCGAAACGCGGCAGCTTCCCCGCCTTCGCCGCCGCGAGGATGCGCGGAAAGAGCACCGTGTCGCCCGGACCGAACACCGCACGCGGACGCGCGATCGCCCACGAGCCGGGATACGCCTGCACCAGCCGCTCGCCCGCCGCCTTGGTCTCGGCATAGCGGTTCACGAACCGCGGCCCGATCGGCGACTGCTCGGTCAGGCCGAGCTGCGGGCCGTCCTGGTAAAACACCGAACTCGACGACACGTAGACGAGACGCGGACGCCCGTGCGCGAGGCAGAAGTCGATGACGTGCTGCGTGGCCACCACGTTGTCGCGATGGAACTCCGAGGCGCTGCCCCACGGTGTGGCGCGCGCGGCGGCGTGGATCACGACATCCGGCACGAACGAGGGATCCGACAGCGCGCGCAGGGGCTCGCCGAGGTCGTGCGAGGTGTAGCCCGGCCCGGGTCGCGGTCGACGGCCGAGACCGTGCAGCACGAGATCGACGCGGTCGCGGAAGTGATCGAGGAACCGTCCGCCTACGAAGCCCGAGGCCCCGGTGACGAGGATGCGGGTCATGCGATCGCCTCCACGCAGCGGATCCGGCGTCGCTTCGTGCCAGGCGCGTCATCCTCCCATTGCATCAGGCGCACCACCGGCGCCCGGCCGCCCAGCTGCGACGCCAGCGTTTCGCTCTCATGCGTCAGCCGCGCGGCCAGGTCCGGGTCGGCACTCCGCGCGCGCACACGCCACTCGCCTCCGTGCTGCTCGAGTCGGTAGTCGCCCAGGCCGTGGACGAGGGCCAGCGCGCGGCGCAACACGTCCGGAAACACGCGTACGACGCCACCCGCGAGCGCGCGCAAGGTCAGCACGTCATCCGCCCGCCCCTCGATGGCCGCGATCGCGCGCGTGGGCCGTCCACACGGGCCCCGCACCTCGCCCACACGCAGGACGTCGTCGAGGCGATAGCGCACCACGAGCTGCGTGGTGCGTGAGAAGTCGGTGACGATCGGATGGAAGCGCGTCGGCACAGGCGTGCCATCGTCGATCCACTCCGGTTCGACGTGCACCAGATCCTCGTTCAGGTGCAGTCGCCCCTCGGGGCACGTGATCCCGAGGAAGCCCTCCGTGGCCTGGTACACCTGCTGCACCGGTGTGCCCCACGCGCGCTCGATCAGCGTCACGTCGTCGGCTTCGAGCACCTCGGCCACCGACACGACCTGCGCCGGGGCGATGCGCAGCCCGCCCACGAGCGCGGCTTCGGCCAGCGCGCGGAGTACCGTGGGTGGCGCGACCAGGATCTCCGGCGCGTGCCGCGCCAGCCGGACGAGGTGTTGTTCGAACGGCGTCAGCAGGTCGTGGAAGGCGAAGTCGATGCGACGGCTCGCCACCGTCGTGTAGAGATTGCTGTTCGCGCGCAGAAAGAACGCGACGCGCAACGGCGGCCCGGCGAGATCGAGCACGCGCAGAAGCGACCGTTCAGCGAGCAGCCGCGACAAGAGCACGCCCGCCCAGCGCGTGCGCTCGTCCGGACGTACGAGGAACACGCCTCGCGTGCCCGAGGTGCCGCTCGACAGGCCCACGCTGATGCCGCCCGGCAGCGTGGGGGCGAAGTCGCGACTGCGCTCGGCCTTCGTGGCCACGTCGAGCGCGGCGTCGAGCGTCACGCCGACGGTGTTGAACGACGCGAAATCCGCCAGCATCGTCGCCTTGTCGACGATCGGCAGGGCGTCGAGCTGGGCCGGCCGGTCCCGGTAGAACGGCGCGCGCGGCAACACGTCGCGCAGGAACGCGTGGAGGCGCGCGGCCTGCAGCGCCTCGAGCGATGCCCGATCGTGCGGACGCCATCCCCATCGATCGCGCACGAACGCCGCCGCCACACGCAAGGCATCACCGGCCACGCGGATGCTCCGCCTGCCACGCGGCGATCGAGGCGGCGCAGTGCGACGGCACGATCGTCAGCCCGGGCTGTCGTGACGCCACCGCGCCGAGGCCCGCCAGCGTGTCGCAGTAGCGTGTCCAGTCGTCGAACACCAGACCGGCGATGCGCGACGGCCGCCGTTGTTCGCGGATCGCGCGTGCCGACCAGCAGGCGTCCGCCGCCAGCAGCACCTCGCGATCATCGTCAGTCCGCAACAACACGCCGAGCTGCGCCGGCGCATGGCCCGGCAGTGGCACGCCCAGCAGGCTGCCATCACCCACGAGATCGTAGGCGCGCGTGAACGGCGCCCACAGCGACCCGAGATCGCGCACCGGTCGCGCGTCCGCCACGTCGAGCCGGGTCGTGAAGTCGTCGGGCAGCAGCGCCGGCAGCATGCCGAGCATCAACCGCCCCACACGCGATCCGCGCAGACACGCGCGCACGTCGGCCTCGAGCGCCGTGAAGCGCGACGCCGGCAGATCGCGCAGCCCGGCCACGTGATCGGCGTGCAGGTGCGACACCAGCACGCGCGACACGTCACCGGCCGACACACCGAATCCCGCGAGCTGCGTCAGCAACTGCTCCTCGCGGGGCAGCGACGGCGGCGTGATCCAGCGGTAGAAGCGCTCGGGGAATGGCTGCGTGGCGGCCTCGAAGCGATCGGCGTAGCCTGTGTCGTACAGAATCGGCCCGATCGTGGGATGCACGATCAACGCGACCAGCGCCGGGAACGCGATGGGCCGGAAGCCGCCGCCGCGGATGGTCACCCACTCGGGATGGCGGCAGCGTCCCACCGTGAGCAGGTGCAACCGGACGCGTGTCATGGAGTGGCTCACGCGCGTCTCAGTAGCGCAGCACCACGCCGCCCATCTGCACGCCGGCGCCGGTGCCGAGCAGCAGCGCCGTCTGGCCGCGCCGCAGGCGTCCGGTGGCGACGGCCTCGTGCAGCGCCGTCGGCAGCGACGCGCCCACCTGGTTGCCGCGCTCCGCGAAGATGTCGACGATCTTCTCGCGCGGCAGGCGCAGCCGCCGGCGCAGGAAGTCGAGCGCGTGTTCGCTGGCCTGATGCGGGATCACGACGTCGATGTCGCGCAGGGTGACGCCGGCCTGCTGCAGCAATCCGGCGACGAAGCGCGGGAAACGCTCGCCGGCGAGGCGAAACAGCGTGGGGCCGTCCATGCGGAAGTTCGCGAGCGGCGCGAACGGCTGGTCGATGCGGCTCGGGTGGTAGCGCGATCCGCCGCCGGGAATCTCGCACGTGTGCGCGCCCTCCGACAGCGTGAGGAACGCCCGCCCGAGCACGGCGGATCCGTCGCCGGGTGCCGATGGCCCGAGCACCGCCGCGGCGGCGCCGTCGCCGAAGATGCCGCTCGCTTCGAGCTTGCTCCAGTCGAGCCCGCACGACGCGATGTCGGACGACACGACCAGCACGTGGCGATAGCGGCCGGCGGCGATCAGGCTGTCGACGACGTCGAGCGCCGTGAGAAAGCTCAGGCAGCTGGCGCCGATGTCGAACGCCGGGATGCCGCGCGACGACAGGCCGAGCTCCAGATGCAGCAGCGATGCGTTCGACGGCATCGCCTGATCCGGCGTGCCGCTCGCGGCCACCAGCGCGTCCACGTCATCGAGCGAGAGCCCGGCCGCGGCCAGCGCCGCTCGCGCAGCCTCGGCGCCAGGGACGGCGGCGGCGCGGCGCTCGACATAGCGACAGCGCACTCCGGTGCGCGCGAAGACCGTGCCCGAGGCGAGCCCGAGCCGCGCGTCGAGCGTCTCGCTCGTCAGTGCTTCGGCCGGCAGGACGGCCCCGGTGCCGACGACGCGCACGGCGACGCTCAGTAGCCCTTCGCGAGGCCGGTGATGCGTGGATCCGACTGCCCGATCCACGCGCCGTTGCGGCGCTGGATGGTGGCGCTGATGCTGCCGCCATCCACGTCGGCCACGTCGCGCACGGTGTGCCCGAAACCGCGCAGCGCCGTGAGCACGCTGGCGTCGAAGCCTTCCGTCTCGAGGAACAGGCTGTCGGGCAGGTGCTGGTGGTGCATGCGCGGCGCCTGCATCAGCGCCGAGGCATCGAGCCCGTAGTCGAGGTAGTTCGAGATCGCCTGGAACACCGTGGTGATGATGAACGGACCGCCGCTGGCGCCGGTGATGAGCTCGGCCTTGCCGTCGGTGCCGAACACGATGCTCGGCGTCATCGCCGACAGCATGCGCTTGCCGGGCTTGATCGCGTTCGCCTCGCCCTGCACCAGGCCGTACATGTTCGGCGAGCCGGGCTTGGCGGCGAAGTCGTCCATCTCGTTGTTCAGCAGGAAGCCGGCGCCGGTGACCGTCACCGCCGATCCGTACCAGCCATTGATCGTGGTGGTGAGCGCCACCGCGTTGCCGTCGTTGTCGGCCACCGAGAAATGCGTCGTCTGCCGGTGCTCGGCCGGCGCGGGCAGGCCTTTCACCTCGCTCGACGGCGTCGCGTGGTCCGTCTGGATGGTCTTGCGGAGCTCCGCGCTGAACGACGGCGCCAGCAGCGCCGGCTGATCGACCTGGATGAAGTCGGGATCGCCCAGCGCCGAGTTCCGCACCGCGAACGCGCGGCGCATGCTCTCGGCCATCAGATGCACGGCGGGCGCGGTGTGCCAGCCGAGCGCCTTCAGGTCATAGGCCTCGAGCTGCTGCGCGATGAGGGCCAGCGTGACGCCGCCCGACGACGGCGGCGGCATGCTGATCACGTCGTGGTTGCGGTACTTGAAGGCCACCGGCGTGCGCCACTTCGGCTGGTAGCCGGCGAGATCCTTCGCGGTGATCTTGCCCTTGCCGCGCGCCATCTCGGCGACGATGAGCGACGCCGTCTGCCCGGTGTAGAAGCCGTCGCGGCCGCGATCGGCGATGCGGCGCAGGGTGGCGGCGAGTTCCGGGTTCTTCAGGTGCGCGCCGGACTTGAGCGGCGTGCCGCCGGGCGTGTAGAGCGCCGCCGACGCCGGGTAGCGCTTCAGCCGATCCGCCTCCGACGCGATCACCTTCTCTGCGTAGGTGTCGATGTCCCAGCCTTCGTCGGCGAGGCGAATCGCCGGCTCGACCAGCGACGCCCACGGCTTGCTGCCGAGCTTCTGGTGCGCCGCGAAGAGACCGGCGACGCTGCCGGGCACGCCGGCGGCGAGGTGGCCGGTCACGGAGCGATCGCCCGTCTCGCCTTTCGCGTCGAGATACATGTCGCGGCTGGCGCTGGCCGGCGCCGTCTCGCGGAAGTCGAGGGCGTAGCGCTCGCCCTTCACCGACGCCACCATGAAGCCGCCGCCGCCGATGTTGCCGGCGCTGGGCAGCACGACCGCCAGCGCGAAGGCCGTCGCCACGGCCGCGTCCACCGCGTTGCCGCCGTCCTTCAGCACCGCCAGCCCCACCTCGGTGGCCAGCGCCTGGTCGCTCACCACCATGCCGTGGTCGCCGGTGGCGGCAGGCGCGTCGAGGCGATAGGGCCAGGCAGCGGGCGTGCCGGGAGCCGCCGGCGCGGTCGCCGCCGGCGCCGCCGCGGGGGGTGGAGGCGCGCCCTTGCACGCGGGCAAACCGACCAGGGCGGCGAGTAGAACGGCTACGGCGGATCGCGTCACGTCCGGAGCATAACGCACCCGCGCCGGGCAGCCGGACGACCTGCACGGACGTTCGTCCCGGCATCCGGCCCGCGCCCGATCCGGGTGGTATTCTTCGGGTTTCCGGCCATCAGCGGCCCAACTTCCGAAGGTGTCCATGCGTCACCCGGCTTCCATTCCGTCGCCGCGCCGCTCGTTCGCGCCCGCCCTCGTTCTCGCCCTCACCGCGGCCGTCATCGCCGGCACCCTGGTGGCGGCGCAGGCGCCCCGCCGCCTCGGCATCGATCTCAGCGCATTCGATCGCAGCGTGCGTCCGCAGGACGACTTCTACAACTTCGTGAACGGCAACTGGATGAAGACGGTCCAGATCCCGCCCGACAAGTCGACGTGGGGATCGTTCGCGACGCTCGCCGACGAGAGCGACACGGCGCTGCAGCGCATCCTCGACGACGTCACGAAGACGCCGCAGAAGCCGGGATCCACCGAGCAGCAGGTGGCGGACCTCTATCTGAGCTTCATGGACACGGCGCGCATCGAGGCGCTCGGCACCGAGCCGCTCGGCAACGAGTTGAAGCAGATCGCGGCGATCACGGCGCCGGCCGACCTCGCCGGACTGCTCGGCCGTCTCGCCCGTCCGGGCGTGCGCGGGCCGTTCGCGGTCTTCGTCGGCCCCGACCAGAAGAAGTCCACCGAGAACATCGTGTCGATCACGCAGGCCGGCCTCGGCATGCCCGATCGCGACTACTACCTCCGCGACGACGCCAAGTCGGCGCAGACGCGCGAGGCCTATCAGAAGTACATCACCACGCTGATGACGCTGGCGAAGCAGCCCGATCCGGCCGGCGCCGCCGCGCGCATCGTGGCGCTCGAGACGGCCATCGCGAAGCTGCAGTGGGATCGCGCGAAGAACCGCGATCGCGACGCCACCTACAACAAGATGACCGTGGCGCAGCTGGCCGCGTCGATGCCGAACTTCAACTGGCCCGTGTATCTCAAGGCGGCGGGCATGGAGAAGGCCACCGAAGTCATCGTGCGCCAGCCGGACTACTTCACCGCGCTGAACGACCTGATCAAGACGACGCCGCTCAGCACGTGGAAAGAGGCGTTCACCTTCGAGCTCATCTCCACCTACTGCGACGAGCTGCCCGAGGCGTTCGGCAAGGCGCAGTTCGAGTTCCGCGGCAAGGTGCTGCAGGGCCTGCAGGAACAGCGCGCCCGCGACCGGCGCGGCGTCGACGAAGTCGAGAACCTGGTGGGCGAGCCGCTCGGCAAGCTGTACGTGGCCCGCTACTTCAAGCCCGAAGCCAAGGCGCGCATGGACCAGCTCGTGAAGAACCTGCTGGCCGCGTTCAAGGCGGGCATCGACGAGCTCGACTGGATGAGCCCGGCCACGAAGAAGGAAGCGCAGGCCAAGCTGGCGAAGTTCACGGTGAAGATCGCCTATCCCGACCAGTGGCGCGACTACTCGTCGATCGCGGTGAAGCGCGACGACCTGATGGGCAACGTGAAGCGTGCCGCCGGCTTCCAGTACGACGACATGGTGGGCCGCCTCGGCAAGCCGGTCGACAAGACGCGCTGGGGCATGACGCCGCAGACCGTGAACGCCTACTACAACTTCGTGAACAACGAGATCGTCTTCCCGGCCGCCATCCTGCAGCCGCCGTTCTTCGATGCCGAGGCCGACGACGCGGTGAACTACGGCGCCATCGGCGCGGTGATCGGCCACGAGATCAGCCACGGCTTCGACGACCAGGGCAGCAAGTCGGATGGCGACGGCAACATGCGCAACTGGTTCACGCCCGAGGATCTGAAGGCGTTCCAGGCCCGCGGCGCGAAGTTCGCCGCGCAGTACGAGGCGTACCAGCCGATCGACGGCATCCCGATCAACGGCAAGCTCACGCTGGGCGAGAACATCGGCGACCTGAGCGGGCTGGAAGTGGCGTTCCGCGCCTACCACGTGTCGCTCGGCGGCAAGCCCGCGCCGGTCATCGAGGGGTTCACCGGCAATCAGCGCTTCTTCCTCGGCTACGCGCAGGTGTGGCGCACGGCCATGCGGCCCGAGACGCTGCGCCAGCGCCTGGTGGTCGATCCGCATTCGCCGGGGATGTATCGCGCGCTGGTGCCGCTGACCAACATGCAGGCGTTCTACGACGCCTGGAACGTGAAGCCGGGCGACAAGATGTATCGCGCGCCGGAAGACCGCGTGAAGATCTGGTAGACCGCCGGCGCCCGGGCGTCCGCGGCCGGCTCCGCGCAGTAGAATCCACGGATTCCATCGGGAGACCGTCGATGCGCGCACCTGCTCCACGTTCCGCCGTGATCGTTCGCCGCCTGCTCGTGGGCATCGCCGCCGTGATGGTGGCCGTGGCGGCCGCACGCCCCGGGGCGCAGTCGAAGACGCCCTTCGCCATTCCCACGCCCGACACGCCGCAGCCGGCCACGGGCAGCCCGGCCGTGCCCGGCTCGCGCGCGCAGGGCTGGGCGGCGCAGGGACGCTCGGAAGTGCTGGCCCGTCACGGCATGGTGGCGACGAGCGATCCGCTGGCGTCGCAGGCGGGCCTCGCCATCCTGCGTCGGGGGGGCAACGCCATCGACGCCGCCGTGGCCGCCGCGGCCGTACTCGACGTGACCTCGCAGAACGACACCGGCATCGGCGGCGATCTCTTCGCCATCATCTGGTCGGCGAAAGACAAGAAGCTCTACGCCATCAACGCCGCCGGCCGCGCGCCCGCCGGCTGGACGCCCGAGTTCTTCAAGAACACGCTGAAGGTCACGCAGATGCCCGGCAGCGGCGTGAACGCGGCCACCGTGCCCGGCGCGGTCGCCGGCTACGACGCGCTGCTCACGCGCTTCGGCTCGCTGACCTTCAAGGAGACGCTCGAACCGGCCGCCCGCATCGCCGAGCAGGGCTGGGGGCTGGCCGAACGCCGGCACGACGACCTGCGCAGTGCCGTCAACGGCCTGCGCGCGGACGCCGACTCGCGACAGCTGTTCCTCGAGAACGGCGAGGCGCCGGCGCTCTACAGCATCCTGCGCAATCCCAATCTCGCCAAGGCGCTGCGCCTCATCCAGGCACAGGGCAAGGACGCCTTCTACAAGGGCGACATCGCCGCCGCCATCGTGAAGAAGGTGCAGGGCGACGGCGGCGTGATGACGCTCGACGACCTGGCGAAGTACCAGCCGGAGTGGGTCGACACGGTCTCGACGATCTACCACGGCTACGACGTGCACCAGCTGCCGCCGCCCGGACAGGGCATCGCCGCGCTCGAGATGCTGAACATCCTCGAGGTGTGCGCGCCGAAGCTTGGCGTGAACCTGACCACGCTGGGCCCTGCCGATCCGATGAAGTGGCACTTCCTGGTCGAAGCCAAGAAGCTCGCCTACGCCGATCTGCTGGCGAAGAACGGCGATCCGAAGTTCTCGACGATCCCGGTCGCGCAGTTCACCTCGAAGCAGTACGCGGCCACCCGCTGCGACCACATCGACCCGAACAAGGCGGGTCCGGTGGGCGTGGTGGGCGGCACCGACGGCGGCACCATCTACATGGCGTCGGCGGATCGCTGGGGCAACATGGTGTCACTCGTGCACAGCGTGTTCAGCGTGTACGGCAGCCGCGCCTCGGTGGGCCCGTACGGCTTCGTGCTGCACAACCGCGGCTCGGCGTTCTCGCTGCAGCCGGGACATCCGAACGTGGTGGCGCCGGGCAAGCAGCCGTTCCACTCGATCATGGCCGGCTTCGTGATGAAGGACGGCGCGCCGCTGATGGCCTTCGGCAACATGGGGGGCAGCGTGCAGCCGGAATCGCACGTGCAGCACCTCGTGAACATGATCGACCACGGCATGAACGTGCAGATGACCACCGATGCGGCGCGCTTCACGCACAACCAGAACAACAACGTGCTGTCGCTCGAAGCCAACCTGTTCGCCCTGGTGGGCAAGGCGCTCGAAGCGAAGGGGCACATCGTGCGCAGCGTGGATGGCGGCGCCGTGGGCGGCTATCAGGGCATCCTGTTCACGCGCGATCCGCGGCTGCAGGCGCCGACGTTCGACCGTCGCAGCATCACCGACGATCTACCGGTGAACGGCATCTACCGCGCGGGATCCGATCATCGCAAGGACGGGCAGGCCGCCGGCTGGTAGCGAGCCGGGGACGGCACGTCAGCCGCCTCAATCGTTTGGACGCGACAGTTCGAGGAGTGCACAGATGAGTCTCACTGGGGTGCGGCGCCGCGCCGCGGGGTCGATGGTCGCCGCGGCCGTGCTGTTGCTGGTGCCGGCCGGCGCGCGCGCACAGGGCACGCTCGCGGACTACCAGCGCGCCGAGAAGATGCTGGCCGCGGCAGCGAATCCGCTGGTGGTGGGCGGATCGGTGAACGCGACGTGGCTGGCCGACGATCGCTTCACCTACCGCAGCACCGTCGCCGACGGCTTCGAGTTCCTGGTGGTCGATCCGGTGAAGAAGACGAAGACCCGCGCCTTCGATCACGACGGGCTCGCGAAAGCCCTCGCGGCGGCCTCGGGCGCCACCATCGACGCGAAGAAACTGCCCTTCGCCACCTTCGAGCTCAGCGCCGACGGCGCCAGCGTGTCGTTCGACTACGCCGGCAAGCACTACACGTGCGATGTGAAGGGCGCCCGCTGCGCCGGCGAGGATCGCCCGCGCGATCCGAACGCGGTGGTGTCGCCCGACGGCACGCGCGCGGTGTTCCGCAAGAACTGGAACCTGTGGGTGCGCGACCTGAAGTCCAAGACCGAGCGTCCGCTGACCACCGATGGCGAGGAAAACTTCGGCTACGCCACCGACAACGCCGGCTGGGTGCACAGCGATCGCGCCATCGTGCTGTGGTCGCCCGACTCGAAGAAGGTCGCCACGTTCCAGCAGGACGACCGCAAGGTGGGCGACTGGTATCTGGTCGAGACGAAGGTGGGCCACCCGGTGCTGCAGCAGTGGAAGTACCCGCTGCCGGGCGACGAGGTGGTGTCGATGATCCAGCGCGTGGTGATCGACACCGACACCGGCGTGGTCACGCGCTTCAAGATGGCGCCGGACTACCACCGCGCCATGCTCGGCGACGACTTCGACGTCGACGACATGAACTGGAATCCCGACGGCTCGCAGCTGGCGTTCGTCTCGACCGGCCGCGATCACAAGACGGCCACGGTGCGCGTGGCGGACACCGCCACCGGTGTCGTGCGCACGGTGTTCGAGGAATCGGAGAAGACGCACTTCGAAGCGCCGGCCGGCTGGCGGGTGCTGTGGGCGTCGAACGAGATCCTCTGGAACTCGCAGCGCGACGACTGGAGCCAGCTCTATCTCTACGACCTCACGAACGGCCGCCTGAAGAACCAGGTCACCACCGGCGCCGGTCCCGTGATGCGCATCGTGCGCGTCGACGAGAAGGCGCGCACCGTCACCTTCATGGCCAACGGCCGCGAGAAGGGCCAGGACCCGTACTTCGCGCACCTCTACCGCGTGGGCTTCGACGGCAAGGGCGCGGTGGCGCTCTCGCCCGAGGATGGCCACCATGCGGTGCAGATGTCGACCAGCGGCAAGTACGCGATCGACATCACCTCAGCGCCCGATCGCGCGCCCGACGCGGTGCTGCGCGACGCCGCCGGCGCGGTGGTGATGCCGATCGAGAAGGCCGACATCACGAAGCTCGTCGCCGCCGGCTGGAAGCCGCCGATTCCGTTCACGGTGAAGGCACGCGACGGCAAGACCGATCTCTACGGCCTGATGTTCCGCCCGTCGAACTTCGACGCGTCGAAGAAGTACCCGATCATCAACTACGCCTATCCCGGCCCGCAGACGGGCTCCGTGGGCTCGCGCGCGTTCAGCCCGGCGCGCGGCGACAACCAGGCGCTGGCCGAGCTCGGCTTCATCGTGGTCTCGATCGACGGCATGGGCACGCCTGGCCGCTCGAAGTCGTTCCACGACACCTGGTACGGCGCGATGGGCCGCGACAACACCCTGCCCGACCAGGTCGAGGGCATGAAGCAGCTGGCCGCGAAGTACCCGTGGATCGACATCGACAAGGCGGCGATGTGGGGCCACTCGGGCGGCGGCTTCATCACCGCCGACGCGATGTTCCGCTATCCCGACTTCTTCAAGGTCGGCATCTCGGAATCTGGCAACCACGACCAGCGTCTCTACGAGGACGACTGGGGCGAGCGCTACCAGGGCCTGCTGCATCGTCTCGGCGGCGGCCACACCGGCACCGGCAACGAGCCGATGGACAGCTACGACGCCGAGGCCAACCAGACGCTGGCGAAGAACCTCAAGGGCAAGCTGTTCCTGATGCACGGCCTGATGGACGACAACGTGCCGCCGCAGAACACGCTGGTCGTCGTCGATGCGCTGATCAAGGCGAACAAGGACTTCGATCTGCTGGTGCTGCCGAATCAGCGCCACGGCTACGGCATCGACGGGCCCTACGTGATGCGTCGCCGCTGGGATTACTTCGTGAAAAATCTGCTCGGCGTCGATCCTCCGAAGGAATACAAGCTGCCGGCGGCGACGCCGCCGCGTCCGGCCGGCGGCAACTGACGCGCACCGCGCACGACCGACGACGCGCGCTCGAGGGCGCGCGCTCGCTCGTCTCCCGTTGACCGGGCCGACGCGCGGGCGCACACTCCTTCGATGCACGCGTCGTCTTCGTCTCTCCTCCGCCGCGTCGGCCTCGTCCTCGTCGCCGTCGCCGCGCTCGCCTCGATTCCCCTCTCCGCCCGCATCGATCCGGTGCCCGCCTCGCTCTATGGCGGGCTGCACTGGCGCATGATCGGCCCCTTCCGCGGCGGCCGTGTCGACGCCGTGAGCGGCGTGCCCGGACGCCCGCACGAGTTCTACTTCGGGCATGCCAACGCCGGCGTGTGGAAGACCGCCAACGCCGGCCGCACGTGGGCGCCGGTGTTCGACGGGCAGCCGGTGTCGTCGATCGGCGCGCTGGCCGTGGCGCCGTCGCGGCCTGACACCGTCTACGTCGGCACCGGGGAGTCGACGCTGCGCGACTCGAACGGCTACGGCAACGGCGTCTACAAGACCACCGACGGCGGGAAAACCTGGTCGCACCTGGGCCTCGACGCCACGCACCACATCGGCCGCATCGCCGTGGATCCGAAGAACGCGGATATCGCGCTCGTCGCCGCGATCGGCAACCTCTACGCGGCCACGCCCGATCGCGGCGTCTACCGCACCGCCGACGGCGGCAAGACCTGGCAGAAGACGCTGTTCGTGAACGACAACGTCGGCGCGGTGGACGTGGCCATCGACCCGGTGAATCCGAAGGTGGTCTACGCCAGCACGTGGGCCACGCGCCGCACGCCGTGGTACACCTACGCGCCGTCGAACGCACCGGGCGGCGGGCTGCACAAGTCGGCGGATGGCGGCCTCACCTGGAAGCCGCTGGCCGGCGGCCTGCCCACCGAGGGCGTGGGCCGCATCGGCATCGCCATCGCGCCGAGCAACACGAAGCGCGTGTATGCGGTGATCGACGCGAAGGAGGGCGGCCTCTACCGCTCAGACGACGCCGGCGCCACCTGGACGCGCACCACCAACGACACGCGCGTGTGGGGCCGCGGCTGGTACTTCGAGAAGGTGGTGGTCGACCCGACCAACCCGGATGTGGTGTTCGTGCCGAACGTCGGCATCCAGAAATCGAAGGACGGCGGCAAGACGTTCCTCACCTTCGCGGTGCGCGGATCCCCGGGCGGCGACGATTACCACCAGCTCTGGATCGCGCCGACCGACCCGAACGTGATGATCGTGGCGAGCGATCAGGGCGCGGTGATCTCGCTGAACGGCACGTCGGACACGCCCGAGTGGAGCAGCTGGTACAACCAGCCCACCGCGCAGCTCTATCACGTGTCGGTCACGCACGGCTTCCCGTGGATCGCCACCGGCGCGCAGCAGGACAGCGGCGCCGTGTGGGTGCGCTCGCGCGGCTTCACCGCCACCATCTCGCCGCGCGACTGGCAGGGCGCCTGCGCCGGCGGCGAGAGCGGCTACACGGCCGCCGATCCGCTGAACCCCGACATGCTCTTCGGCGGCACCGTCGAGAAGTGCAACATCACGCTGAACGGCGGCACCAACAACATCACGCCGCCGGCCGGTCCCGACAAGGCGCGCGCCGACTGGACGCAGCCCGTCGTGTTCTCGAAGGCCGACCCGCACGCGCTGTATTACGCGAGTCAGTACGTCTACAAGACGATCGACGGCGGCATCAGCTGGACGCGTATCTCCGATGACCTCACGCGTCCCGATCCGGGGGTGCCCGCCACGCTCGACGCCACCACCGCCGCGATGCGTGATCGCAACGACGCGCGCGGCGTGGTCTACACCCTGGCGCCCTCACCGGTGCTGAAGCCGCTCGTGTGGGCCGGCACCGACGACGGCCGCATCCACGTCACGATGGACGACGGCGGGAAGTGGCAGGACGTGACGCCGCCGGCGGTGAACGCGTGGAGCCGGGTGACGATGATCGAGGCGTCGCACAAGGACTTCAACACGGCCTACGCGTCGGTGGATCGCCATCAGCTGAACGACTTCACGCCGCACATCTACCGCACGCGCGATCTCGGCAGAACCTGGAAGGAGATCACGCAAGGCCTGCCGGCCGACGGCTACGTGCACAGCGTGAAGGAGGATCCGGCGCGGCCCGGCATGCTGGTGGCCGGCACCGAACGCTCGGTCTTCATCTCGTTCGACGACGGCGACTCGTGGCAGTCGCTGGCGTTGAACCTGCCGGTGACCTCGATGCGGGATCTCGAGTTCCACGGCGCCGATCTCGTGCTGGCCACGCACGGCCGCGGCTTCTGGGTGCTCGACGACATCACCGTGCTGCGCGAGGCCTCGGCCGACACCGCCCGCGCCGCCGCGCGGCTCTTCAAGCCGTCGACGACCGTCGCCGTCGCGCCGGGGTCGGACAACGGCACGCCCTGGCAGAAGGACGAGCCCCAGGCCGAGAACGCGCCGATGGGCGCGGTGATCGACTACTACCTGGCGGCCGACGCTGGCGTGGTCTCGATCGAAGTGCTCGACCAGAGCGGCAACGTCGTGCGTCGCATCGCCAGCGACGCCCCGGCCCCGCCGCCGACGGCGCCGCAAACCGTGACGTCGCTGTGGGTGCCGAAGCCGCAACCCCTCTCGGCCGCGGCCGGCCAGCATCGCTGGGTGTGGGATCTGCGGCCCACACCTCCCGCGCCGCCCGCCGGCGGCGGTGGCGGCGGTGGCGGCTTCCGGCGGCAGCCGATCCTCACCGGCACCTTCACCGTGAAGCTCACCGCCGGCGGCAGGAGCTACACGCAACCGCTGGTCGTCGTCCCCGATCCGCGCGGGCGTTAGGGTTCGATCGTCGCCTTCTTGATGTAGTCCATCTTCGGGAACGACTTCGTCAGGTAGGCGTTGCCTTCCTTCTGCACGCGCGCCTGGGGCGGACCGCTGCCCTTGGGCGCCGCCTCGCCGTAGCCCGTGTAGATCTTGGCGACGTTCTCGGCGCCGCTCACCACCTCGCCGAACGGCGCGAAGCCCATCGAGTCGAGGTTGGTGTTGTTGCGGAAGTTGATGAACACCTGCGTGGTGCGGGTGTCGGGTGTCGCGCCCATGGCGAAGGTGACGAAGTTCTTCTTGTTGCTCTGCGTCACCTTGTCGGGCGGGATGCGGGCGTTCTGCCACAGCGACGACACCAGCGGGCTGCCGTGGATGCCGAACTGCACCATGAAGTTGGGCACGGCGCGGAAGAACCGCACGTCGTCGTAGAAGCCGTTCTTCACCAGGTTGTAGAAGCGATCGGCGCCGTTGGGCGCCCAGGCGCGCGTGACCTTGATCACGAACTCGCCGGCGCTGGTGTCGAACTTGGCGTTGAACGTCTCGGGCGCCTGTTCCTTGAACCCGGCCGGGTTCATGAGGGACTTCTTCGGTGCCGCTGCCTGCTCGGCCCGAACGGCCGGCCCGGCCACGCCGAGGGCCACCAGGGCCGCGAGCGTGAAGGTGGTGGTTGCGCGAATCATCGTGATGAGCCTCCGTGGCGATGCCACCCGACGAGTGTAACCAATCCCGTCAGAAAGAGCCGAACGTGATGCCGGCGGCCAGCACGGCCACGAGCGCCAGCAGGGGGCCCACCACCGACACCATGAACATGTCGAAGTAGGCCTCCTTGTGGGTCAGCCGGCAGATGCCGAGCATGGTGATCACCGCGCCGTTGTGGGGCAGCGAGTCGAGCCCGCCGCAGGCAATCGCCGCCACGCGGTGCAGCAGCTCCGGGCTGATGCCGGCGGCGGTGGCCGCCGCCAGATACGTCTTGCCAAGCATGCCCAGCGCCAGGCCCAATCCGCCGGCGGCGGATCCGGTGATGCCGGCCATGATGTTCACCGCGATGGCCTCGTTCACGAGCACGTTCGAGGTGAGCGAGCCGAGCGCCACCTGCACGGCGGCGAAGCCGGCCAGCGAGGCGATCACGGCGCCGTAGGCGATCTCGGACGCCGTGTTGAAGATGGGCAGCATGGAGCTGTACGTGCCCTCGTTCAGCGACTTCTTCAAATCCGTCCATCGCGACCAGTGCAGCACGATGGCGACGACGTTCGCGGCACCGAGCGCGGTCACGAGCGCCCACAAACCGCGCACGTCGTTCACGCCGGCGCCGCCGAACTTCGGCTCCTTGAGGTACGCGAGGTCCATCGCCGGGATGATCCACCACGTCATCGCGATGTTGCCCACGAGCACGAAGAGCAGCGGCAGGAGCGCCACGAAGAGCGGCGGCTGGTGCGGCGAGGTCGCGGCGTCCTGGGCGTCGTGTGGGTGATCGCCATAGCCTTCCCCGGCGGCGGCCGCCTGGCGCGCCCGCCGGTTCAGCCACCACGCGCCGAAGCCGAACATCACCAGCCCGCCGATGCTGCCGACGCCCGGCGCCGCGAAGGTGTCGGTACCGAAGAACGCGATCGGCATCGCGTTCTGGATCGAGGGCGTGCCCGGGATGCCGCTCAGCGTGAAGGTGGCGCCGCCGAGCATCACCGCGCCGGGGATGAAGCGCTTCGGCGTATGCGAGCTGCGGAAGATCGCGGTGGCCACCGGATACGCCGCGAAGATCACGACCAGCACCGACACGCCGCCGTAGGTCAGCACCGCGCACGCCAGCACGATGGCCAGCACCGCGTGCTTCGGGCCGAGGCGATCGACGATCCAGCGCGCGATCACGGCCGCCGAGCCCGAATCCGCCATCAGCCGGCCCAGGATCGCGCCCAGCATGAAGAGCGCGAAGTAGCCGGTGACGAAGCCGCCCAGGCTCTTCATGTAGATCTGCGAGAGCGTGGCCAGCAGCCGCGTGTCGCCGTTGATGAACGTGGCCAGCAGCGCCAGCAAGGGCGCGATCAGCAGCACGTTCACGCCGCGATACGCCACCCACATCAGCAGGCCGAGGGACAGCAGGATGCCGAAGACGCCAATCATGCGGGCGCAAGCATCGCCGACGAGGCCGCGGGCCGGCAAGCCCCGAATGCGGCCGGCGGCGCTACACTGACGTCCGGAGCGCGCGTATGACCCTCGTCCTGCATGGCGGCCACGGCAAGTCGATCTTCGTCACCCGCGACAGCGTCCGCCTGGTGCAGGAACACCAGGCCGAGCGGCACGACAAGGGCCTGCCGATCCGCCACATCGCGGCCGTGGACGTGAAGAAGCCGGGCGCCTTCGACGGCTACATCCACTTCTCGGTCGCCGGCGGCCGCCCGCACGACAGCGCGTTCAGCCTCACCGGCGGCGCCTTCGACGCCGCCCGCGACGACAACGCCGTCACCTTCAGCTCGCTCGAGGACTACGACGTCGCGCTCAAGATCAAGCTGTTCGTCGAGTCGTGGACGCCGCATCCGGCGGACTCGCCGGCCGACGAGATCGCGAAGCTGAAGGCGCTGCACGACGCCGGCACGCTCACCGACGACGAGTTCGCCGCCGCCAGGCGGCGCGCCGTCGGGCTGTAGCGCGACGCCTGGGCCATCGCGACCGGCCGGACGCACGGCGCACGAGAAAAACGCCGTCACCGCGTGCCATCGTGCGCGACCGCCGGCGGCGCCCGCGGTGGCGCGGCGCTATGATCCGTCGACGTCCATGACCGCGGCCCCACTGAGAGCCGGTGCCTTCTCGCACGCGGCCCGCAACTACTGGTTCGCGGCAGCCTTCGGCGGCGTCTACTTCGCCGGCGGCTTCGTGCTGTGGGGCGGCTCGACGCCGGCCGTGCTGTCGAGCACGGTGTTCCTGGTCTTCGCCGTCGTCGGCTTCATCGCCCACCTGAGCGGGCGCTGGACCTCGCGCCACGCGGTGGTGGCGATGATCCTCGCGCACCAGTTGATCGGCGAAGCGGTGCTCGTGTGGCAGAAGGCGTACCTGCCGCTCTCGGATTACTCGATCACCGGCAACGCCGCCGATCGCGACTTCATCATCTATCTCGTCTCGGCCCTGATCGTCGGCACCATGAGCATGTTCGGCGGCGTGCTCGGCGCGGTGCTGGGCCTCACCGCGCACTTCGCGTTCGTGTTCAACCTGCACGAGCCGGTCACGTTCAAATGGGCCTTCCCCATTCTGATCGCGATTGCCGGCGTGACGCAGAGCATCGCGTTCTGGCGCCTCGACGACGCCTACGAGCAGCTCGAACGGCTGGCCACGCATGATTCGCTCACGCACCTCATGAACCGGCACCGCCTGCTGCCCGAGTTCGATCGCCTGCAGGCGCTGGCCCGCCAGCGGCAGCGTCCGCTGCTGCTCGTGGCGTGGGACCTCGACGACCTGAAGCGCGTGAACGACGAGGGCGGGCACGCGGTGGGCGACGCGCACATCCGCGCCTTCGCCAGCGCCCTCGACGCGCACGTGCGCCGTGGCGACGGCCCGCGCGAGGCCGACGCCGCGTTCCGCGTCGGCGGCGACGAGTTCATCAGCCTGCATCTCGACGCGCCATCCGGCGACGCGGTGGTGGCCCGCGTACACGCGCAGTTTCCGCCGGTGTCGGCGGGCTGGGTGCGCGCCGAGGGCCTGTCGCTCGACCGTGCCATGTCGCTGGCCGACGCCGCGCTGTACGACCACAAGGAACGTCGCAAGACGCCGCCGTCGCCGCCACGGGTGGCCGCCGCCGGCTGATCCAGACCCACCGGAGTACGATCGCGGCCATGCGCGCCTTCGCCATCAGCGCCGCCCGGGCGCTCGTCGCCACGCTGGTCGTGGTGCTCGTGGTCGATGCCCTGATCGGCGTCTTCACCGGGGCGCTGTCGACGGTGGGCGGCGGTCCTGACGCACCGTGGTGGCTCACCGGCCATCTGGTGGAACGCACGCGCTGGGTGGTGTTCGGCCTGCTGCTCGTGGCCGCCGCACGCGTTGGACCGCTGGTCGCGCTGCTCGATGCGCCTCCGAGCGCCGCGGCGGCGTGGCGGCTGGTGGGCGCACTGGCCGTCGCGGTGCCGCTGCTGTGGCTGGCGGCGTTCTGGGTGGTGCAGGCCACGATTTTCACGGCTTTCGATCGCTGGGACGTCGATGGCCAGGTCTACCTCGCCGCCGACTACTACCGCCGCGTCGTCGCCGGTTACGCGCCCTGGCTGCTCGGCGGCGTCGCCTGCTTGATGGCCAGCCGGCACATCGAGTAGTCCCGCGAAATTCGCCATTCATCGGAAGCTCGGCCATACTTGAGCGGATCGAGGCCGACGTGGCGTCGGACTCGAGCCGTGCCATGACCCCACAGGCCTCCCTCCTCCTGTTCGCGGGTGCGGAAGTGTCGCTCGCCGTGCTGTTCGGCGGGCTGTACTTCCGACTCTCCCGCGTCTACCAACGCCGCGACCTGCTGTGGTGGACGCAGGCGTGGGGCTGGCTGCTCGCCCACTCGGCGGCGATCGTCCTGGACGATGCCGTCCATGCCGCCGGCGCCGCCTGGCAGCCGGCACGACTCGTCAGCGTGGCGGCGTTCATCGGCACCTCGACGCTGGGCCTGCGATCGCTGTGGTTCGGCGTGCGCGCCTTCACCGATCTCGAGGAGCACCCGCGCCTCGAACGCCTCACGCTGGCGGGCACGGTGGCCCTCGCACTCGGCGTCGGCGCGCTGGTCGCGAGCGGCGTCGTGCCCGACGCCTGGAGCATGGCGTTCCCCGAGGTGGTGCGCGCCACGCTGGCCAGCGGCCTCGCCGCCCTCTGCACGGCGGTGGCCTGGCGACGGCGTTCGTGGTACCCGGGCGCCGTGCTCACCACCGCCGGCATGGCGGCGCTGACAGTGGCGCAGGCGCACTACGCCTGGATCGCGCTACGCGGCGGACTGAGCGGCGCGCAGTACGGATCGCCGCTCAGCAACTTCTTCGACTGGCTGATCTGGACGGTGCTCGGCGTCGGCGCCATCACGTGGCTCGTGCACCACGAGCGTGAAGCCGCCGAGCGCGCGGCCGCCGCCGCCGAAGCGCTGCGTCGCGATCTCGCCGCGCGCGAACGCCGCCTCGACGCCATCGTCAACGGCATCACCGAGCGCATCCTGATCCTCGACGCCACCGGACGCATCGTCTACAGCGGGCGCCCGACGACCACCACGGAGTTCTTCACGTCGGCCGAGCTCGAAGGCCAGCCCATGGAGTCGTTCGTCCACCCGGACGACCATCCGATCCTGCACGGCGCGTTCGCGCGCATCTCGGCCGGGCCCGACGCCGTCGGCGACGGCACGATCCGCGTGCGCACCAAGGCCGGCGGCTGGCTGGCCTATGAATGCCAGGGCCGCAACCTGCTGCACGATCCGTCGGTGCGCGGCATCCTCATCACCGCGCGCGACGTCACCGAGCGGCTGCGCCTCGAGCGTCAACTGCGCGACGCGCACCGCATGGAGAGCATCGGCCGACTGGCCGGCGGCATCGCCCACGACTTCAACAACCTGCTCACCGTGATCACCGGGAACGCCGAGCTCGGCCGCGAGTTCCTCACGCCCGGCAGCCCCGGCTACGACGAGATCACGCAGATCGAGGCGGCCGCCGATCGCGCCACCACGCTCACCCGCCAGCTGCTGGCGTTCGCGCGGCGGCAGGTGGTGAAGCCGGCGATCGTCGATCCGGGCGCCGTGCTGGTGGAGATGGAAGCGCTGGTGCGGCGTCTGGCCGGCGGGCACATCGCCGTCGCGTTGCGGATCGATCCCACGCATCCGCTCGTGCGCGCCGACCGCGGCCAGATCGAGCAGGTGGTGCTGAACCTGGTCGCCAACGGCCGCGACGCGATGTCCGACGGCGGGCATCTCACGATCGCGACCGGCACGCGCGTGGTCGGATCCACGCCGCCGGTCGACGGCCTGGCGCCGGGCGAGTACGTCACGTTGTCGGTCGCCGACACCGGCGCGGGGCTCACACCCGAGGCGATGGTGCACGCGTTCGAGCCGTTCTTCACCACCAAGGACGTCGGCGAAGGCACCGGACTCGGCCTGGCGAGCTGCTACGGCATCGCCGCGCAGCACGGCGGCCTCGTGGGCGTCGAGAGCACGCCGGGCCGCGGCGCCACCTTCACGCTCTACCTGCCGCGCATCACCGAGGTCGCCCCGACGTCCGACCGCGCCACGACGCTGCCGCGCACCGTAGGCCAGGAACACGTGCTCATCGTGGAGGACGACGCCGACGTGCGACGCGTGGCCGTGCGGGCCCTGCGCTCACGCGGGTTCGAGGTGCTCGAAGCGCCCGACGGCGAGGTCGCCTGGGAACTGCTGCGCGCCACGCCCGGCATCGACTGCGTGGTCACGGACGTCGCCATGCCGGTGCTGGGCGGCGGGCCGTTCGTGCGTCGTGTACGGGCGGCCGCGATGCGTGTGCCGGTGGTGTTCACCTCGGGCTACACCAACGAAGACGCGCTGACCTCGCTGCTCGACGACCTGACGGTGTTCGTGCCCAAGCCGTACTCGGCCGAGGCGCTGGCGGCGCGCGTGCGCAGCCTGATCGACACGGTGCGCGCGGCGTCGGGTCAGCGGTAGATGCCGTCCCACGGCGTCGTCGCCACCGTGGCCGACCGCTTGTCGGCCGTCACCTGCGGGCGCGTCAGCGCGAAGGTGGTCGCCGGCGTCACGATGTCGTAGTCCATGTAGCCCATGCGGGCGATGGGATGCATGGCCGGCACGTCCAGTCGGCCGTCCACCACGAAGCGATCGTCGAGATAGATCGCCACCACCTCGCCGAACACCACGTGCGTGCCGGCGCCCTCGACGGCGCCGGGCAACGGCAGCACCTTCCACAACCGGCACTCGAGCGCGGCAGGACTCTCGGCGACGCGCGGCGGCTTCACCAGCATCGACGGCGCGGCAGCGAGACCAGTCAGCGTGTACTCGCTGACGTCGTCGGCCACCGTCGCCGAACTCAGGTTCATCGCGTCGACCAGGGCGCGTGTGGCCATCGAGCAGGTGAACTCGCCGGTCGCCTCGATGTTGCGAAGCGAGTCCTTGCGGCCCGTGGAGGCGAACATCACCATCGGCGGCGCGTCGCTCACCGCGTTGAAGTAACTGTACGGCGCCAGGTTCACGACGCCCGAGGGGCTGATCGTCGAGATCCAGCCGATGGGACGCGGCACCACGATGGCCTTGAACGGGTCGTGCTGCAGGCCGTGCGCGAGGTGGGCCTTCCGGTCGCTGGTGGCGTAATGCATGGCTGTGGGCGCATCGTGCCGCAGATCCGCGGCGGCGTCCAGCGGCGGTGCAGGAGCACGACCCGCCACCCCGGGTTCGTGCTCCCGACCTGGGTCTCGCGCGTCAGAAGGACGTGGATTCCACGTCTTCGCTGAACCAGATGTCAGGCGCACCCTGAACCCCGGCCTTCGACATCGCCGATCGGAGCTCGTCCGAGCCGGCGAAACCGGTCGCGGCGCCGAGGTCGGTGAACCGGTGGGTGACGGTGATGAGATTCGCGTCCTTCGGATCGCGATGGACGCTGGCCGCCGTCACGCCCTTCTGTTTTCGGAAGGCGCCGAGGCCGTCGTAGACGGACTTCCACGTCTCGTAGCTGGCGACTCTGTGCTTGACGAACATCGTGGCTGTCATCGGGGATGCTCCTTGCGTTGTGGCGATGCGGTGCGACGGACGCACCTGCCTCGTGACCGCGCTGAAGGTAGCAAGCCGATGCGAGACGACGGCTTAACCCAGGTTAAGAACTGGCGCGCTTCTCGGCGAGCCGCTTGCGCATTCTGCTCAGGGACTGGGGCTCGATGTTGAGATACCCGGCGATGTACTGGAGGTCCACGCGCTGGAAGATCTCCGGCTGCGCCTTGATCAGGTTCAGGTACCGGTCCTGGGCAGACAGGGTGCCCCTTTCCTGGAGTTGCTTCGTGAGCGCGTCGGCCCGACGCCTCACCTTGGTGGCGTACCACTCCCTGAGTTTCGGCACGTCGTTCTCGAGCTTCTGGAAACTCTCTTTCGAGATGACGAGCAGCTGGCTGTCTTCGAGCATCTGGATGAACGTGGAGCCCGGCTCTCCGGAGTAGTAGCTCCCGAAATCTCCCAACCACCAATCCTCGAACGCGAGCGACACAATCCGCTCGTGCCCCTTCTCGTCGAGCACGTAGCAGCGGGCGCAGCCCTTGTTGAGATAGGCCTTCGCGTTGGAGATGTCGCCGGCCCGAAGGTAGTGCCCCTTCTTCGGGATGTCGAGTACGCGAAAGCAGCGGAGGGCGGACTCGAATTCCTCCTCCGTGAACCCGAACTGCTCGCGAAAGAGCTGGATGAACTTGGGGTGGGGATTCAGTGCGAGGGTGTCCGCCATGCCCTGCCTCGTCGACACAACCGTGCGATGCACCGTCACGGTCACGACACCGGGCTGACGGTCGCGCGCGCGGGGCACTCAGGTGGCGGCAGCATACCCTGTCAGGCCGCGGAAACCCACTCCGGTCTCGGCGGCGCCGGGGCCGATCCACCGCGGACCACCGGCTCGCGGCGGCCGACTGTGGGAGAATCACAGGCACGCCCGCGTGAGTTCCCCGTTCCGCGCACTGCGCTCGCGCAACTACCGTCTCTTCTTCATCGGCCAGGGCATCTCGCTCATCGGCTCGTGGATGACGCGCCTGGCCACGTCGTGGCTGGTGTATCGACTCACCGACTCGGCGTTCCTGCTCGGCCTGGTCGCCTTTGCCGGACAGGCGCCGTCGATCCTGCTGCCGCCGCTCGCCGGCGTGTGGCTCGATCGCTTCGATCGCCACCGCGTGCTGGTGCTGACGCAGGTGCTGTCGATGCTGCAGTCGCTGGCGCTGGCGGCACTGGTCCTGAGCGACACCGTCACGATGCCGTGGGTGATCGTGCTCACGGTGTTCCAGGGGCTGGTGAACGCGGTGGAGATCCCGACGCGCCAGGCGTCGGTGGTGCGCATGATCGACGACCGCGCCGACCTCAGCAACGCGCTGGCGCTCAACTCGTCGAACTTCAACGCAGCCCGCCTCGTGGGGCCCGCGATCGCCGGGCCGGTGGTGGCCGCCATCGGCGAAGGCTATTGCTTCCTCATCGACGGCCTGAGCTACATCGCCGTGATCTGGGGCCTGCTCTCGATGAATCTGACACCCGAGCCGCGCGTCACCGAACGGCGCGAGGTGTGGCATGAGCTGCGCGAGGGCTGGCAGTACATCGTCGAGTCCACGCCGATCCGCACGCTGCTCATCTTCCTCGCCGCCATCGGCATGCTGAGCGCGCCCTACAGCACGCTCACGCCGATCCTCGCCGGCCGCACGCTGGGTGGCGGCGCGCACACGCTCGGGTTCCTGATGGCGGCCACCGGCGTCGGCGCGCTCGTGTGCGCCGTGCGTCTCGTGCTGCGCAGCTCGGTGGTGGGTCTGGTGCGCACGGCGGCGGTGGCGATCGTCGCCTTCGGCATCTGCTGCGCCCTGCTGGGCCTGTCGCGGCAGCTGTGGCTGTCGATGCTGCTCATGACGGCCACCGGCTACGGCCTGATGTACCAGGTGGTGGCCACCAACACGATCGTGCAGACGCTGGTCGACGACGACAAGCGCGGACGCGTGATGGCGTTCTACACCGTGGCGCTCGCCGGATCGGGGCCCATCGGCAGCCTGCTCGGCGGCTCGCTGGCCGCCCGCATCGGCGTCGAGACGACCTACATGGTGGCCGGCGCGGCGTGCCTGGCCAGCGCGTTCTGGTTCTGGCGGCAGCTGCCGGCGATCCGGGCCGCGGTGCGGCCCCGCTACGTCGAGCTGGGCATCCTGCCCGGGAACTGACCGCAGGATTTTTCCCTCAGGAAATGTCTGATTCCGCGCGCCCGAGCGCGGGTCCTACCATGGCCGGACCAGGTCCGAGCGCCCATGGCCGCCGCCACGCCCCCCCTCGACGCGGTTCACGCCGGTGCCTCGCTGCGCTGGCGCCTGCCCCTGCTGATCAGCGGACTGGTCGTCGCCGGGCTGGCCGTGGTCGTGGCCGCGGCCTATCAGATGGTGGTGTCCACGCTCGAGCGCAACGCCGGCGAGCGGGCGCACCGCGCCGCCGCCAGGTGACGGCCGTCGTGGCGCCGCTCACCGCGCAGGTGCCGGCGGCCCTGCAGCGCGTCAGCCCGCCCGTGAGCCGGCTGCTCGCCGCCCCTCGGACGCGGGTCGCGAGGAGGCCGAGACGGCGCTCGCGCCGCTGCTCGCGGGCGGCCGGCGCGTCACGGTGTGGGACGCCGGCGGCGGCATCGTGCTGGAATTGCCGGCGAGGGGCCCCGGCGACACCGCTCCGGAGCCACCATCGCGCCCACCGGCGCCAGGCACGGGCGAGATCCAGGCCGCGGCCCGCGGCACCTTTGCCGACACCGCGGTCGCCATCACCTCGCCCGACGGCACCGCCCTGGGCACGCTCAGCCTTCGGTCGCCTCTCGCGATCAACCCACCCGACCTGCTGCAGCGCCTGATCGGCGACGACGCGCGCATCGTGTTCGGCAATCGCCGCGGCTCCGGCTGGACCGACCTGAGCACCGCCGTCGACCTGAGCGCGGTCGACGCCGGCAGTGACGCCATTCAGCGTACCGTCACGCCGACGGCGACGAGCGGATCGGGGCCGTGGCGTCGTTCGGCGCGCTGGCGCCGTGGGTGGTGTGGGTCGAGTTCCCGCGGGCCTCGGTGGTCGCCGGCGCCGACAGGTTCCTCCGCAACTCCGTGCTGCTCGGCGCCGCCGTGGCGCTCGATGTCGCTGCTGCTCGTGCGGCGGGTCGTCACCGGCTTCACCGCCCGCTTCCTCCGCGATGACCGACGCCGCCGAGTCGATGGCCGCGGGACGATGCGACGGGCGCGTCGCCACGACCCGCGGCGACGAGATTGGCCGCTTGGGGCGCGCATTCGACCGCATGGCCGGCACCGTCGAGCACGAGCTCGCCGCGCGCCGCCGCGCCGTCGACGTCGCCGCCAGCACCGAGGGCCGCTATCGCACGCTGTTCGACTACGCGCCCGACGGCATCCTGATCGCCGATGCCGAGGCCGGCACCTGGACGCGAATCCGGGCATCTGCCGCTACTCGGCCGGACGCGCGACGAGCTGGTCGGCGGCACCGGCGCGGACATCGTCGCCAGCGACGAACTGCCCCATATCGGGCCGGCGCTGGCGGCCCTCGGTGGCGACGTCGACTATCAACGCGAGTGGCGGCTGAGGCATCGCGACGGCTCGATCGTCGAGGCCGACGTCATCGCCACGCGCATGCCCGACGGCACATCCTGGCCACCTTCCGCGACGTCACCGATCGGAACCGCGCGCAGCGGGACGCGCGGGCCGCCGAGGAGCGCATGCGGTTCGCGCTCGAAGGCGCCGACGTCGGCATCTGGGAACGCGACTTCCGCACCGGCGCCGTGCGCTGGTCGGAGATCCTCGAGGCGCAGTACGTGGCTGGCGCAGGGACGTTCGCCGGCTCGCACGAGGCGTTCCTGGCGATGGTGCATCCCGACGATCAGGACCAGGTGCGACGTGGGTTCGACGCCGCCATGCGCAAGGGCGGGGAGTTCTCGGTGCAGCACCGCATCGTGCGGCCCGACGGCAGCCAGCGGTGGATCACGGGCGTCGGTCTGGTGCTGCTGTCGCCCGACGGCGCACCGCGACGCGCCGTCGGCGTCTCGCTCGACGTCACGGCGCAGCACCAGCTCGAGGTGCAGTTCCAACAGGCGCAGAAGATGGAGGCCGTGGGCCGGCTCGCCGGCGGCGTCGCCCACGACTTCAACAACCTGCTCACGGCCATCCTCGGTTACTGCGAGCTGGTGCTCGACGAGCTGCCGCCGCAGCATCCGATGCGCTTCGAGATCTCGGAGATCGAGAAGGCCGGGCGCCAGGCCGGCGAGCTGACGCGCCAGCTGCTCGCCTTCAGCCGCAAGCAGATCATCGAGCCGACGGTGCTCGACGTGAACGCGGTGGTGCGCGGGCTGCAGTCGATGCTGCGCCGGCTCATCCGCGAGGACGTCGAGGTGACGGTGACGCTGGCCGGGGAGCCGATGCTCATCAACGCCGACCGCGGGCAGATCGAGCAGGTGGTGATCAACCTCGCCGTCAACGCCCGCGACGCCATGCCGACGGGCGGCCGGCTGATCCTCGAGACCGCGCCGGTGGAACTGGACGCCACCTACGCCGACACCCACGTCGGCGCACGTCCAGGCCGCTACGTGGCAGCTATCGTCACCGACACCGGCACGGGCATCACCCCCGAGGTGCAGGCCCACCTGTTCGAGCCCTTCTTCACGACCAAGGAGGCCGGCAAGGGCACCGGCCTCGGCCACACCGCATCACCGGCGTCGTCACCCGTGCCGGCGGCAGCATCGGCGTCTACAGCGAGGTGGGGCGGGGCACGTCGTTCAAGGTCTACCTGCCGCGCGTCGAGGCCGCCGCGAATGGTCTCGACACGCCGTCGACCCAGGGCGTGGCACTCCGAGGGACGAGGCCGGCTGGTGCTCGTGGTGGACGACGCCGAGCCGCTGCGTCGGCTGATGGAACGGACGCTGACACGCCTGGGCTTCCGCGTCCTGGTCGCCGCGAATGCGGCCGAGGCGCTGCGCCAGTTCGACGCGCATCCCGAGATCGACGTGCTGCTGAGCGACGTGGTGATGCCGGGCGCCAGCGCCCCGAGCTGACCCTCGACCTGCGGGCCCGCCGGCCCGACCTCAAGGTCATCTACATGTCGGGCTACACCGAGGATGCCATCGTGCACCACGGCGTGCTGATGCCCGGCATCGCGTTCCTGCACAAGCCCTTCACCGCGCAGAGCCTGGCCAGGAAGATCGAGGAGACGCTGGGGGCCTGAGCCGTATCCGCGATACACTGCCGCCCCGCCGCCGTCGTGGCGGCTCGTCGGAAGGAGCTCCGGATGATGTCTCAGCGCACGCTCGCGCTCGTCGCCACCGCCTGGCTGATGGCGCCCGTACTCGCTTCCGCCCAGAGCGCCAACGCCCGGCCCGCGCCGGGCTCGCCCACCGCCGACGCCCTGCCGATCTACGAGGTGGATCCCACCTGGCCGCCGACGTTGCCGAACGACTGGATCCTCGGCGACATCCGCGGCCTGTTCTCGGACGACCAGGATCACCTGTGGATCATCCACATGCCGTCGAGCCTCACCCCGCAGGAGATCGGCGCGGCGGTGAAGCCGCCGATCGCCGACTGCTGCATCCCGGCGCCGCCGGTGCTCGAGCTCGACGAGAACGGCAAGTTCCTGCGCGCCTGGGGCGGTCCCGGCGAGGGCTACACCTGGTACGACCAGGAACACGGCATCTACATCGACCACAACGGCTTCGTGTGGACCGGCACGAGCAACGGCTACCACGTGATGAAGTTCACGAAGGACGGCAAGCACGTGCTGACGATCGGCGAGCCCGGCGTGAACAAGGGCAGCAACGATCCCGATCATCTCGGCGGCCCGGCCAACTTCTACGTCGAGCCGAAGACCAACGAGGTCTTCATCGCCGACGGCTACATCAACCGGCGCGTCGTCGTGTACGACGCCGCCACGGGCAAGTACAAGCGGCACTGGGGCGCCTACGGCAAGAAGCCCGACGACACCGAGAAGTACCAGTACCCCGTGGATCCGAAGAACCCACCGCAGCAGTACTCCACGCTGCACGGGCTCGTCGGATCGAAGGACGGGCTCATCTACGTCTCGGATCGCCGCGGCAACCGCATCCAGGTGTTCCGCCAGAACGGCGAATACCTGATGGAGAAGTTCGTGCGGCCCGAGACGGGCGGCTCGGGCAGCGGCTTCAGCCTGCAGTTCTCGCGCGATCCGGGCCAGACGCTGCTCTATCTCATCGACGGCACGAACCAGCGCGTGTGGATCCTGCGCCGCAAGGATCTCGCGATCCTCGATCGCTTCGGCCGTCCCGGCCGCCAGAGCGGCGAGTTCATCCGCGCGCACATGATCGCCATCGACTCGAAGAACCGCATGTACACCGGCGAGGCCGGTAACGGCCGCCGCATCCAGCGCTGGATCCTGAAGGGCACGCGCCCGGCGTCGAGCGTGAAGCCGCCGGCCGGCGTGCAGGACGAGCACTAACCGTGTTTCCTCGAGGAGCTGCCATGTCACAGTCCCGCCTGATCGTGTCCGTGCTCGGCCTTGGCGCCGCGGCGTTCATCGCGTTCCACGACGCCAGTGCGTCGTTGCAGGCGCAGGGCAAGGCGCCGAATCCGATCACGGGCGAGGGCCTGCCGAACCCGACGCCGGTCGTCACGCGCAACTGGGGCACGCTGCCGCCCGGCCGCACGTGGGGTACGAGCGCCGGCATCGAGATCGATCCGCTCGACGGCAACATCTGGGCCTACGAGCGCTGCGGCGCCGGCACCGCCGGCGGCGGTCCGGTGGACTGCGAGAACAACCCCGTCGATCCGATCTTCAAGTTCGATCGGAAGACCGGCGCCGTCCTCGCCAACTTCGGCAAGGGCGTGATGGTGACGCCGCACGGCATCCACGTCGACAAGCAGGGCAACGTGTGGATCGCCGACTTCGCCGGCAACAAGGCCGGCGATCGCGGGCATCAGGTGCACAAGTTCAGCCCGAAGGGCGAGAAGCTGCTCAGCCTGGGCATCGCCGGCAAACCCGGCCTGGCCGACGGCCAGTTCAACCAGCCGAACGACGTCGTCGTCGGGCCCGACGGCAGCATCTACGTCTCGGACGGCCACGACGCGCAGGGCTTCATCACGCCGCAGCAGGTGGCCGACGGCGTCAAGCGCGGCGCCAGCTCGCGCATCCAGAAGTTCTCGCCCGATGGCAAGTTCATCAAGAGCTGGGGCGGCATCGGCATCAAGCACGGCGAGTTCCGCACGCCGCACGCGCTGATGTTCGACGCGAAGGGCCGGCTGTGGGTGGCCGATCGCGGCAACCACCGCCTCGAGATCTTCGACGCTGACGGCAAGTACCTCGAGTCGCGCTACATGTTCGGGCGCATCAGCGGCTTCACGATCAAGAACAACCTGCTTTACGCGATCGACTCGGAATCGGGCCCGTGGAACCACACCAACTGGCGCGACGGCGTGCGCATCGGCCCGCTCGACGAGGATCGCGTCACCGCCTTCGTGCCGCCCTTCGAGCGCGACGATCGCGGCTATCAGGGCGTGGCTGGCGAAGGCATCGCGGTGGACGCCGACGGCGTGATCTTCGCCGCCGAGGGTCCGAACTCGATCCGCCAGGCCGGCGGCGCGTTCACGAAGTACTCGCCGAAGTAACGGCGATCGCCGGCGCGGCGGTCAGGCGGCCGCCGCGTCCACGCGATTTCGTCCCGCCGCCTTGGCGCGATACAGCGCCGCGTCGGCCTCGCGGATCAGCACGTCGAGGCGGGCTTCGCCCAGCTCCGGCGCCGCCACCGCGGCGACGCCGATGCTCACGGTCACCAGCACGACACCCACCGCCGTCTGCACCGGCGCCTGCACCTCGGTGCGCAGGCGTTCGGCGATGGCGATCGCGGCGCTCTCGTCGGCGTCGGGCAGCAGCAGCAGGAACTCTTCGCCGCCCCAGCGGCCCACGTCGTCGGGCCCGCGCACGCCGGCGGCCATGCGCCGCGCCACCTCGGTGAGCACCTCGTCGCCGGCGAGGTGGCCGTAGGTGTCGTTGATGCGCTTGAAGTGGTCGATGTCGACCAGCGCCACCGCGAACGGCTTGCGCTGCCGGCGCGCCGCGGCCAGCACCGCGTGCGCGCGATCCTGCAGCGCACGGCGATTCAGCAGGCCGGTCAGGCCGTCGTGCAACGCCAGCGCCTCCATCTGCGAGTACGCGGCCGAGAGCTCGCGGGTGCGCGCGCCGACCCGCTCCTCGAGATCGCGGCGCAGCGTGTCGACCTCGGACAGCACGCGATGGAAGCGGTTGGCGAGCGCCAGGCTCATGCCGAACACCAGCACCGCGAAGCCGTAGACGACCAGCCGCGGCGCCACCACGAAGTTGCGCTCGGTGAGGAAGTCGCTGGCGATCGTGAGCGCGACGCACAGCGCGCCGACGCCGAGCAGGCGGGCTTCCGGATCGCCGGCGCGCGCCAGCGGGGCGATGAGGATCGTGCCCGACGCCGCCGCCACGAAGGCCGCGAGCTGCACGGCGGGCAGCGCGCGCAGCGCCAGGTCGAGGCCCGGCGACGCCATCATCGCCACGCCACCGGTGAGCACGAGCGCCTGCAGCACGCGGATGGGCCGCGGCACCGGACGGCCGAAGAACACCCACAGGAACTGCAGGAAGGTGGCCGGCACCAGGTAGATCATCAGGTGCTCGGTCTTCTTCAGCGCGACGAAGTCGTCGACGAGCAGGTACTTCCACTGCGATCGCAGGAACGTGTAGACGGCCGCCTCGAGCGTCAGCAGCCCGAACCAGCCGTACGCGGCGGTGCCCGTGCGCAGCAGGCGCAGGCTCAGATGGAAGAGGCCGGCGCCGGCGAAGAGCAGCACCAGGGCCAGCTGCCACGACTCTTCGAGCAGCGCCCGCTCGGTGACGCCGTCGATGGGGCCGATCTCGAAGCGTCCCTCCACCGGGCCCGCGGCGCCGGCCGACTTGCCCGTGGCGCGCCACACGCGCAGTGCCACCACCAGTGATCCATCGGGCTCGCGTGTCGAGGCCGGAATCACGTAGAGCCGATGGCGGTCGTACTCCATCGCCGGAGCCGGCGGCAGTTGTCCCGCACCGCCCAGCCGGCGGCCGCCCACGTACACCTCATAGGCGCTGTCGATCTTGCCGAGCGCCAGCGCCAGCGGTTCGTCGGCGGGCCAGGGCAGTCGCACACGCGTGCGATACCAGGCCATGCCATACACATCGGCGTAGCCCTGACGCCCCCAGCTCTTCGGCACCTGAATGGATGCCCACGTGCGATCGTCGAGGGACGGACTCGCCCACGACGGGTCGTCGCCGGGCTTGAATTGCCAGGGGCCGGCGAGCGACCGGGTGCGCTCATCGTCGTCCTGGCGGCAGGCAGCACTCATCGCCACCGCGACAATCACGGTCGCGACGGCCCACCACCGGGGGCCGCCACCTCGACGGGGGGCGCACACGACGTGCATCGACGCGAAAGACCGGCCGAAAAGCGGGTCCACCTGCTCTCCAGGGGGAATCGGCCGTGCCGTCTTTCGCGTGAATATTCACGTCCGCGCGGGATGTCGCGACGCGGACGCCAGGCTACCGCGTCGTCTCGGCGCGATGCCGCTCGGCGAACTCGCCCATCGATCCGACCTCGTAGTCGGGACGCGTGGCGTCGCCGCTCGCCGACGGCGCCGGCGTGGCGCCCCAGCCGCCCCCCACCGCCTTGCGCCGGTTGATCCACATGGTGGCGAGGCCCACCGACTTCGCCGGCACGACGTCGTGGAAGATGCTCTGCGCGGTGTGCAGGATCTGGTGCGGCGCCGTGCCCAGCGTGCGCTGCACGTCGTCGAGCATGTGGCGGAAGTTCCGCAGGTCGGGCTTGTACGACCCGACGTCCTGCGCGGTGACGATGCGGTCGAACTGCACGCCGAGCCGCGCGTTGCTCTTCGCGAACGACGCGTGGTCCACGTTCGAGAGGATCACCAGCTTGTAGTGCTGCTTCAGGTAGGCGAGCGCCGCGGGGCTGTCGGGAAACGCCGGCCATCGGCCCACCGACTGCCCGAAGTCGGCCACCGCGTCCTCGCTCGTCGTCACCTTCCAGCGGTTCGACAGGCGCCGCAGCGTCTCCTCGAGGATCTGCGGATAGCGGAACGTAGGGTGATCGGCCTCCGCCGCGGCCTCGGTCGTGCCGAAGGCTTCGAGCAGCGCGTCGTCGGTCAGCGAGAGGCCGTGCTGGTGGGCCCACGGGCGCAGCTCGGCGAGGATGCCAGCCTCCCAGTCGATGAGCGTGCCATAGCAGTCGAAGGTCAGCGTGGTGAAGTCGGAGAGTGGACGCATGGGTCGAGTGAGCCGAAGAGCGCGTCAGATGCGCTCGTAGTAGCCGTAGCGGCGGGCTTCGAGTTCGCGCACGGCGCGCGCCGCCTCGTCGAACGCCGTCTGCACGAGATCGATGCCCGAGGCATCGGAGTTGGCGATGGTGATCCGGCCGAACGGCTGACGTGCCGGCACGCACGGCACGTCTTCCTCGCGTGAGCGATCGAAGAGCGCGTTCCTGCTCATGGCGAAGCCGTGCGGCCAGCGATTCACCGTGATGCCGAGGATGTCGCGCGCCGGATCGAAGCCACCGGCGCCCAGCGCGCGGGCAAGCTGCGTGCGGGCGGCGCGCTCGAACGTCTCGAACGGCGCCCGCAGCAGCGCCGCGCGCAGGGCGCGGAAGCGATCCTGCATCGTGGCGCCGGCCGGGAACGCACGGCCCATCAGCTCGGCGGTCATCGTGTCGTTCGACAGGATGCCGGAGTTGGTGCCGGTGTTCACGTTGAGGATCGCCGGCTGCGACGGATCCGACGGCGGCGCGATGCCGCCCAGCGTGACCGGGTCGTTCAGGTTGAAGCTGCCGTAGAACGACGACGGGCACGTCACCGTCTCGACCTTCAGCGCGGCGAACGCGCGGAAGTCGCGCACCAGCACGTTGGTCATCTGGTTCACGGCGCGCACCGACCGGTGCAACGCGGCCTTCTGCGCGTCCGGCAGCTCCGGGCACAGATACGGAATCATGCCGTTATTGCAGGCCAGTACGACGTGCGCGGCTGTCACGCGGAACGCCCGTTCGTCCTGCAGGTACACCACCTCGACGTCGCGCGTGTCTGGCGCGAACTGCGCGGCGGGGCGCGCACCCACATGCGCCACGTGTACCACGGTGCTCTCGAGGCGCAGACGTACCGGCGAGCCGTCGCGATCGAGCCGCGCGTAGTCGATGCGCTCTGCCTGCGACGCCGCGAACGATCCGGCGGGCATGGCGTCGGGAATCAGCGAGCGCACGATCAGCCGCGCGATGTCGGAGTTGCCGGCCGGCAGCGGAAAGTCGTCCGCCGAGTGATCCGGGCTCTCGGGCGAGTCCGCCGGACGCGTCAGCCCGAGCCCCGCGAAGCCCGGCCGATAGCGGTAGAACGCGAACCACGCCGTGACCGATTCGGTCGAAAGCGCCCACACGCCGTGCAGCAGCGACGGCACGTCGGGATGCACCTTCGCGACGTCGAGCAGGTAGTCGCGATAGCTCATCGACTGCAGCTTCGCGATCTTCTCCGCGGGCGAGAGGCCGGCGAGATAGTCGGTGGTGCCGGTGTGCAGGCGGACGAGATCGGCCTGGATCCGCGGCGGGAGCGGCGTCTTCGCCAGGTACTCGGCCGTGGGCCTGTTGATCGATCCGCCGGTGACGAGCCGATCCTCGCCGAATGCCTCCTTGCGGAAGAACGTGGCCGGCCCCAGGCCCATGCGCGTGAAGTGCTCCCAGTCGAGCTTGTAGTTGCTGTCGCGCCGATCGATGCCGAGCGCCTGCAGGATCTGCTTCGCCTCCCACGTCCACGTCTTCGGCGCCACCATGTACGACGATCCGCCGGTGGCGACGAGCGTGCGGCCGTTCACCACGAACTCGTTGCGCTTGGCGTGGCCGCCGAAGTCGTCGTGGTTGTCGAGCAGCAGGATCCGCGCGGAGGCGCCGGCGCGCTGCCGGTAGTAGAACGCCGCCGCCAGTCCGCTGAGCCCCGCGCCCACGACCACCAGGTCGTAGACCTCGCCGGTCTCCGCCGCCGCCATCGGCGGCAGCGCGCGATCGCGCGTGGCGTGTGCCACTTCGAACGAGCCGGGATGCGCGCCGCGCATGCCCTGCCGCAGCGGCGGATAGCGATCCTTCGTGAGATCCGGCGGCGCCATCACCTGCGCCGAGGCGCGCGTGGCCGCCAGTGTCGCGCCAACGGCCACGCTCACACCGTTGACGAAGTCGCGACGCGAGATGGCGCGCCCGAGCCCGAGCTCGCGATCGTCGCCGGAGGTGGAGGCCATGGGTCGAAGGGCGCGGACGAGCCGGCGCCTCCGCATTCTATGCCGCGATGCGCGCGGCCGCCCGCCGCTCGCGCCCTTTACCCTCGACCGCGCCGCGTGACACGATGCCGCCCGAGATGAGCCTGGATTCCGTGAAGGCGTTCTTCGCCGCCCATGCCCCTGACCTCACCGTCATCGAAACCGATGCCAGCACCGCCACCGTGGCCCTCGCCGCCGAAGCGCACGGGGTGGAGCCTGGCCGCATCGCCAAGACCCTGTCGTTGCGCCTCGGCGACGGCGTGGCGCTGCTCGTGACCCGCGGCGACGTCCGCCTCGACAACCAGAAGTTCAAGGCGGCGTTCCGCGCCAAGGCGAAGATGCTCGAGTTCGCGGAGGTCGAAGCCGAAACGGGACATCCAGTGGGCGGCGTGTGTCCGTTCGGCCTCGCGAAGCCGCTGCCGATCTACCTCGACATCTCGTTGAAGGACTTCGACGAGGTGCTGCCCGCCGCCGGCGCCATCAACTCGGCCGTGCGCATCACGCCGGATCGCCTGGCGTCGCTCACCGGCGGCACGTGGGTGGACGTGACCAAGCCCGCGGACGCCCCGGCGCCGGCCTGACCGCGCGCTACACTGCCGGCATGGCCGTCACGACTCCGCTGCGCTCACCGGTCGCGTTCGCTCTCGGGTTCGCCGCGCTGTTCGCCGCCAGCGTGCTCCACGCGCAGCCCGGGTCGGGCGCCGCGCCGGCCCGCCCCGCGGCCGGTCAACGGGTGGCGCTGGTCACCGGATCCACCGACGGACTCGGGCGCGAGGTGGCGATGCGCCTCGCCTCGCAGGGCCTGCACGTCATCGTGCACGGACGCAATGCCGAGCGCGGCGCCGCGGTGGTGCAGGAGATCACGACCGCCGGCAAGGGGTCCGCGCGCTTCTATCGCGCCGACTTCGCCTCGCTGGCCGACGTACGGCGGCTCGCCGCCGACGTGCGCCGCGACTACACGCGCCTCGATCTGCTCGTGAACAACGCCGGCATCATCACGCCGACGCGACAGGTGAGCCAGGACGGTCACGAGATGCAGTTCGCGGTGAACTACCTCGCCGGCTACGCGCTGTCGTACGCGCTGCTGCCACTGCTCGAACACGGCGACCATCCGCGGATCGTGAACGTCTCGTCGATTGCCGCCTCGCCGCTCGACTTCACCGACGTGATGCTCGAACGCGGCTACTCGTCGAACCGCGCTTACGGTCAGAGCAAGCTGGCGCAGGTGATGTTCACGATCGACCTCGCGCAGGAGCTGAAGGCAAAGGGCATCGTCGTGCAGGCGCTGCACCCGGCCACCTACATGGATACCCACATGGTGCGGTCCGCCGGTGGCACGCCGCGCAGCACCGTCGACGAAGGCGCCGACGCCGTCCTCAACGCCGTGACCACCGACGCCCCGAGCGGCAGCTACTTCGTGGGGCAGCGCGTCGGCACGCCGCATGCGCAGGCGAGCGACGCCGAGGCACGCCGTCAGCTTCGGGTTCTCAGCCAGAAGCTCACGGGCCTGCCCTAACCACTTGTAACGGGGCGGCCCCAGATGGCACGGCCCTCGCGCGGCTTTCGTGCCAACCGGGGCAGGGGCGTTACAACTACCAGCCGGCGAGGGCGAGAAACGCGGCGAAGTCGCGGCAGGCGAGCGCCGGCGGATGCGGCAGCGCGCGGAAGTGGTCGGCGCTGAACGTCGTGGTGAGCGCCACGCAGCGCATGTTGGCGGCGTGCGCGGCGGCGACACCGAGCGGCGCGTCCTCGAACACCAGGCAGTCGCTGGCGGGCAGACCGAGCTGACGCCCCGCCTCGATGAACACGTCGGGCGCCGGCTTGCCGCGCGCCACCTGGTCACCGCGCACCACGATCGGGAACGCGTCCGCCAGGCCGATCTCGCCGAGCGTATGCGCCACGTTGAGCGCCGGCGCGGACGTGGCCAGCGCCACTGCCATGCCGAGTTCCGCGGCACGATCCAGCAGGTCCTGCAGGCCGTTCACCACGACGAGCCGGCCCTTCGACACCTCGCGGTAGAGGCCTTCCTTCTCGTCCTCGTAGGCCAGCCACTCGTCGCGCGTCATCTCGCGGTTGAAGAGCAGTGGAAAGATCTCGCTGTTGCGGCGGCCGTCGGTCTTGGCGCGATCCTCGGGCGTGAGCGGCGGCAGGCCGTGACGCTGCATGAACACCGAGAAGGCCTCGGCGTGCAGGGCCATGTTGTCGACGACGGTGCCGTCGAGATCGAAGACGACGGCGCGAGGACGTTCGGAAAGGGCCA
Organism: Vicinamibacterales bacterium; assembly: GCA_046331325.1. Lineage (GTDB taxonomy): Bacteria > Acidobacteriota > Vicinamibacteria > Vicinamibacterales > UBA2999 > CADEFD01. The sequence continues at coordinate 169,601 of JAXLRB010000005.1, forward strand.
CGGACCATTGTCCCTCAGGCCCGAGCGCGTCGCGCGCACGGCCGAGCCCCTCGGCCCACGCGATCGCGTTTACGACGGACGGAAGAGGTCGCGCAAATCGATCGCGCAACCGTCGATCAGCGGCGTCGTCAGCGCGTGGCCCTCTTCCGCACTCAGTTCGGCCGCGCGCACGTAGCGCCCCTCGTCGGTGCGACGGAACACCTGCACGAGGTCGAGCTCGGGGTCGACCAGCCAGTACTCGCGCACGCCCGTGCGCTCGTAGAGCCGGCGCTTGGTCTGCGCGTCTTTCTTGCGGGTGCTCTTCGAGAAGATCTCGACCACCAGCGCCGGCGCGCCATGGATGTTGGCCGGCGTGAGAATCTCAGTCTGGTCCGCACCGACGAACAACAGGTCGGGCTCGACGACGTCGTGGTACGAGAGCACCACGTCGAGCGGCGCGATGAACAGCCGCCCCACCTCGGGATGCGCTTTCAGAAAGCTCCCGATCTCGAGCGCCAGCCGGAGCACGAGCTCCTGGTGGCGCAGGTTCGGCGACGGCGTCACGTAGTGGACTCCGTCGATGATCTCGTGCCGCTTCCCGTCGTCGGGGAACAGCAGGAAGTCGTCGTACGTGAGCCGCGAGTCGTGCGACGCGGGTGCGGGCATCTGAGGCTCCCCGGCCATGCGGGCAGTGTAGCGCCGGCCATGCCCGCTGCCAACGCCAGCGGCGTGCCGCGCGAATCGCGGCCTGATCTCGCGAATTGCGCAACGGATCGGGCAGATCCCGCACACCGAACCCGGGCGTCGCCTCGCGGATTCTGCCTCGCGCTATGCTCGACACACGCGTGGGCACCGCGGCGGTGACCCAGCGCGTCCTACGGATCAGTGATGACGGCTTCGTCCACCCACGGCGTGGTGCTCTTCGACGGCACCTGCGCGTTCTGCGAGCGCTCGGTGCGCTTCATCGCCACGCGCGATCGGCGGGCCTACTTTCGTTTTGGCGCTTCGCAGACACCCGCCGCGCACGCCCTGCTCGCGGAGTTCGGCGAGACCCGCGCCTCCACGAAGAGCATCGTCCTCATCGAGGACGGGCAGCTGTATCGCAAGTCGACCGCCGTGCTGCGCATCGCGCGCCGACTGTCACCGCCGTGGTCGTTCGCGGCGGTCTTCCTCGCGATACCGCGTCCGATCCGCGATGCCGCGTATGACGTCGTGGCGGCGGTGCGCCATCGCATCGCCGGCACGTCGAACGCGTGCGAAATCCCGCCGCCGGAGATCCGCGAGCGCCTGATCTAGGTGCCGCAGAACGTGCGGTAGGCGCCCGCGTCCGCCGGTGCGGGACTCGCGAACTCGGGCGGCACGTCGTCATGATCGAACGGACGCGCCAGCGCCGCCAGCAATCGCTGCAACGGCTCCATGTCGGCGCGCTCCGCCACCGCCGCCAGCGCCTCTTCCACCTTGTGATTGCGCGGGATGATCGCCGGGCTGCTTGCCTGCATCAGCGCGACGACCTCGGTGAGCGCACGCGCCTCCTGCGCCAGCCGTGCCTGCCACCGCGCGTGCCAGGCGGCGAACGACGCGTCGGCTTGCGCCAGCGCTGCCGCATCATCCGGGCGCGCCAGCGTGCGGAACGTGTTCGTGAAGTCCGCGTGCGTCTGCTGCATCCACGTCAGCAGCGCCTCGGCGAGTGCCGCGTCACCCGGATCGGGCGTGGCCAGCCCCAGCTTCGCGCGCATGCCCTCGAGCCAGCAGGCGTGGAAGCGATCGCGGAAACGCAGCAACGTCTGCTGCGCGAACGACACGGCGGCATCTTCGTCGTCCGCGAAGAGCGGCAGCAGCGCCTCGGCGAGCCGCGTCAGGTTCCACTGGGCGATGCCGGGCTGATGCGAGTAGCGATAGCGGCCGCCGCTGTCGATCGAGCTGAACACCGTGTCGGGGTCGTAGGCGTCCATGAACGCGCACGGGCCGTAGTCGATGGTCTCGCCGGCGATCGACATGTTGTCGGTGTTCATCACGCCGTGGATGAAGCCGACGAGCTGCCACTGCGCAATCAGGCGCGCCTGCCGCTCCGCCACCGCCTCGAAGAACGCGCGATACGGCGTGTCGTGCGCCGCCACCTCGGGATAGTGGCGCTGGATCGCGTAGTCGGCGAGCGCGACGAGCGCGGGCGTGTCGCGATGCGCCGCCACCCACTCGAACGTGCCGACGCGCAGGTGACTCGACGCCACGCGCGTCAGCACCGCGCCCGGCAGCGGGCGCTCGCGATACACCGGCTCGCCGGTCGAGACCACGGCCAGGCTGCGCGACGTCGGGATCCCCAGCGCGTGCATCGCTTCGCTGATGACGAGCTCGCGCAGCATCGGCCCGAGCGCCGCGCGTCCGTCGCCACGACGCGAGTACGGCGTCGGTCCCGCACCCTTGAGCTGGATGTCGACGCGCGCGCCGTCGGGCGTGATCTGCTCGCCGAGCAGGATGGCGCGTCCGTCGCCGAGTCCCGTGAAGTGGCCGAACTGATGTCCGGCATAGGCCTGCGCCAGCGGCTGCGCGCCCTCGGGCAGGGCGTTGCCGCCGAAGATCGCGGCGCCCACGGCGCTGTCGAGGGCTGTCGCGTCGAGGCCCAACGCGGCGGCCAGCGGCGCGTTGAACACCACGAACTCCGGCTCGCGCACGGGCGTGGGACTGACGCGGCTGTGGAACAGCGCCGGCAGCGTGGCGTAGGTGTGTTCGAGCTGCCAGGCCATCTTTCAGCATCGTAATCCGGTTCGTGCGCCGGCCGGTTCCGGCGTACACTCTGTCGTTTCGCGGCCGTGGTGGCCGCGCGGGATAGCGTCGATGAATTCAGAGCTGGTGTGGCTGGCGGTCGGGGCGGCGGTGGGCGGGCTCGTGCAGGGCATCTCGGGCTTCGCGTTCGCCATGGTGGCGATGGCCATCTGGGTGTGGGGCGTGGATCCGAAGCTGGCTGCCGTGATGGCCGTCTTCGGAGGCGTCACCGGCCAGATCATCTCGGCCTTCCGCGTGCGCCGCGGCTGGCACGTCAACCTGCTGTGGCCGTTCGTGCTCGGCAGCGCCATCGGCATCCCGCTCGGTCAGCGCGCGCTCACGGTGCTCGATCCCACCTACTTCAAGCTCGTCCTTGGCCTGATGCTGGTCGTGATGTGCAGCGCGATGCTGATGTCGTCGAAGCTGCCGAAGGTGACGCACGGCGGGAAGATCGCCGATGCCGGCGCCGGCCTGCTCGGCGGCGTGATGGCGCCGCTCAGCGGCTTCAGCGGCCTGGCCCCCGCGCTGTGGGCGACGCTGCGTGGCTACACCAAGGACGAGCACCGCGCGGTGCTGCAGAACTTCAACCTGGTGGTGCTGTCGGCGACGTTCCTCTCGAACATCTACGCCGGCCGCGTGCGTCCGGAACACTACACCGGCATGGCCGTCGTCGCCGGCTCGCTGCTGATCCCGTCGATCTACGGATCGCGCATCTACGTCGGCATGAGCCCGGTGCAGTTCCGCAACGGCGTGCTGTGGATCCTGGTGTTCGCCGGCGTCACGATGCTCGCCGCCGCCGCCAAGTCGATGATGTAGCGCTTACGGATCGATCAGGACGCCTGGGTTGAGGCGCCACTCCGGATCGAGCCAGCGCTTGGCGGCGCGCATGGTGGCGAGCGTGTCCTCGCCGTACTGCACCGGCAGGAACGCCTTCTTGATGCGCCCGATGCCGTGCTCGGCCGACACGCAGCCGCCACGGGCCACGAGCGCCGTCGCGAACTCCTTGTAGATCGCCTTCGCGCGCACGAGTTCCTGCTCGTCCTTCGGCAGGATGTTCACGTGGAAGTGGTTGTTGCCCACGTGGCCGAAGATGGCGTGATCGAGGCCCGCCGTCGTGAGGCGTGACGAGTACAGCTCGTAGACCCAGCGCAGGTGCTGGTTCTCGACCGCCATGTCCGTCGCGATCTTGTGCAGCGCCGGATGCTGTTGCCGGCGCTCGGCGATGGTGGCGTTGATGCGCTCGGGCACGGCGTGGCGGAAGGCGCGGATGTCCTTCAGCACGGCCTCGTCCACGCCCGCGAGCCCCGCGGACTCGTCGCCGCCCACCGCGGCCACGTGCGCCAGCACGCGCTCGATCGTGGATTCGAGCTCGGCGTCGTCGTCGTAGCCGAATTCCGCGAAGAGCGAGCAGCTGCCCGGCGGCGCCTGGGCCAGCACGCGCAGCACTTCGGCCTTGCCGGTCTCGCGCGCCAGCTCGTGCGACCGCGCGTCGAGGAACTCGAGGGCCGTCGTCCGAAGCGCGGCGTCCGCGCGGATCGCGTCCACGAGATCGAACGCCTGCGCCGGCGACGCCAGGCATTGCAGGAACGCCAGCCGCGACTCGGTGACCGGCATCAGCCGGAACGTCACCTCGCTGACCACGCCGAGCGTGCCCTCGCTGCCGATGAAGAGATCCAGCACGTCGCCGTCCGGCGTGAAGCCGTAGCCGATCGAGTTCTTGGTGAGCGGCTTGGGGATCGCCGGCAGATGCGCGGTCCGCGTGTCGCCATCGGCGAGCGTCACCGCGTCACCATTCGCGCGATCCACGCCGCGCGTGAGCTGCAGCGTACGTCCGGACGCCAGTTCCACGGTGAGCGCCTGCACCCAGTCGCGCGTGGCGCCGAAGCGATACGCGCGCGATCCGGCGGCGTTGGTCGCCACCATGCCGCCCACCGACGCGCCCGCTTCGGTGGGATCGAGCGGCAGCGCGAATCCGCGCGCCCTCGCGGCCAGCTCCGCCTGCAGCTCGCGCAGCGTGGTGCCGGCGAGCGCCCGCACCGTGGGCGGCGTGCTGGCGAGATCGATGGCGGTGACGCCGCGCAGCTTCGCCACCGACACGAGATGCGTCGACGTCTCGGGCACCGCGCCACCGGCGACGCCCGTGCGCGCGCCGCTCACGGTCACCGCGTGGTGCTGCGACGCATGCCACGCCAGCACCTGGCGCAGCTCGTCCACGCTCGTGGGCTCGGCCACGCTCGCCACACCTGGCGCGGTCATCCGCGATTCATCGCGCAGCAGATCCGCGACGTCGGCGGATGCCGGCGCCATCCGCACGCACGCGGGCCGCCCGGTCACGTCGCCCGTGAGATCCCGCGCCTCGATCCGGCCCGTCATGTCAGTACAGGATCCGCGTGCGCACACTGACGGGCAAGGCCGCGATGCGCGCGTACACCTCGTCCGAGAGCTCGCGGTTGATGTCCATCACGAGATACCCGATGTCGCGCGTGGTGGCGAGCTGCTGCGCGTCGATGTTGGCGCCCACCTCCGACACGATGTTGTTCACCGCCGCCAGCACGCCGGGCACGTTCTGGTGGATGTGCAGGATGCGGTGCGTGTCGGGCATCGACGGCGGATTCACCTGTGGGAAGTTCACGGCGCCGTCGGTGGATCCGCGGTCGATGAACTCGCTGATCGCCTGCGCCACCTCGAGGCCGATGTTCTTCTGCGCCTCTTCGGTGTTGCCGCCCACATGCGGCGTGAGGATCACGTTCGGCAACTCGGCGAAGCCGACGTCGAACGGGCCCACCTGCGGCGTCGGCTCGCTCTGATACACGTCGAGCATCGCGCCGCCCAGGTGCCCGCTCGCGAGGGCCGCGCGCAGCGGCTCCGGATCCACCACTTTCCCGCGCGAGAGGTTCAGCAGGTAGCTGCCCTTCTTCATGCGCGCGATCTCGGCGGCGCCGATCATGCCCACGGTGTGCGGCGTCTCGGGCACGTGCAGCGAGACGAAGTCGGATTCCTCGAGCAGCCGTTCCAGATCCGGCTCGGGACGCGCCAGCCCGAGCGCCAGCTTCTTCACGATGTCGTGGAAGATGACGCGCATGCCGAACGCCTCGGCGAGCAGCCCCACCTGCTGGCCGATGTGCCCGTAGCCGATGAGCCCGATGGTGTGGCCGCGCACCTCGTGCGCGCCGGCCAGCGATTTATCCCAGTGGCCGCGATGCAGCCCGGCGCTCTTGTCGCCGAGGCGACGCGCCAGCGCGATCACGCCGCCCATGGTCAGCTCGGCGACGCTGCGCGTGGAGGCGTGCGGCGCGTTGAACACCGGCACGCCCTTCCTCGCGGCGGCGTGGATGTCCACCTGGTCGGTGCCGACGCTGAAGCAGCCGATCGCCAGCAGGCGCGTGGCCTTCTCGAGATGCGCCTCGCGGATCTTGGTGCGCGATCGCACGCCCACCACGTGCGACGCGGCGACGACCGACGCCAGTTCCTCGCCTTCGATGGCGCGTGGAATCCAGTCCACCGAGTAGCCACGCGCCTTCAGCGCCTCGGCGGCGGCCGGGTGCGGGTTCTCGACGAGGGTGATGCGGATGCGGTCGCGGGGGTAGGACGTGTCGGACATGTCGGCGCGACGCCGGCGCCCGTGTGGGCGCCGTGGCGTCGCGTCGATCTTAGTCGGTGGGTGTGCCGGCGCGCGAGTGCGGCGCGGACGGCGCTACTGCGCGGCGGTCGTCGTGGCCACGGCCGGCCAGCCCTTGTCGAGCGGCTTCGACGGATCGGCCGTGATCGCCACGTCGGCGCAGTGGTGATACGAGTAGCCGCCCGGCTGGTTGTAGGCGTGCTCGGCCATGAACTGGATCACCTGCAGCGTGCACTTCGGGCAGGTGATGTTCGGCAGCTGGATGTCGGCCTCGAACGTCTGCGGGCTGGCCGGACGGGTGTAGTGCGGGAACAGGCCGTCGGCGATCACCGGCAGCTGCGGCGGGCTCTGGATCACGCCCCACACCGACCGCGGGCCCTTTTCCGTGGTGCGCTCGAAGGTCTGCGGATCCGGCGGCAGCTCTTCGCGCGAGTTCACGGCCAGCGCCACGCGGTAGTGGCCCGGGTGGTAGATGGTCTCGAGCACCTTCAGGTGGATCTTCGATCCACCCATCGCCTTGTTGACCACGCCGCTCATCTCGGCCTTCGGATCGGCGCCGCAGGGCGCCGCCTTCTGCGGATCGCCGCGTTCGCTCTCCACGATCCAGCCTGCCGGCTCCATGAGCTTGAAGTGGGCGCCGAGCGTCTGGGGCACGGCCACCATGGCGGCTGCGGCGAGCAGCACCGGGCCTGCGGTGTGGATGAGCTTCATGGGTCCTCCGAGATGAAAAGGGCGCGGCGATTCGACGCCCGCGTGGCTGCTGAGGATACCCGAAACCGCCCGGCCGGGCGCCGTCCAGTTGGGACGAATGACGGGACGCACACAACGTTCCGTCCCTCACTTCCGTCCAATGCGGGCATGACCGTCCTGCGCGACCTCGTCTACGCCGCCCGCAAGCTGGCCGCCGCCCGTGTGTTCGCGGTGACGGCCGTGCTCACCCTGGCGCTCGGCATTGGCGGCACCACCGCCATCTTCAGCCTCATCCACGCGGTGATGCTGAAGTCGCTGCCGGTGGTCGACCCGGCCAGCCTCTACCGGGTGGGCGACGGCGACGCCTGCTGCGTGCAGGGCGGCCCGCAGGATCGCTGGGGCATGTTCTCGTATCCGCTCTACGAGCAGATCAAGGCGGCGACGCCGGAATTCGCGTCGATCACGGCCTTCCAGGCCGGCATGAGCCGCTTCAGCACCCGCCGCGAAGGCGTGGCCGATGCCCCTCGTCCGCTGCGCGGCATCTACGTCACCGGCAGCTACTTCCCCACCCTCGGCGTGAACGCCGTGGCCGGCCGCGTCTTCAACGAGGTCGACGACGCCGCCTCCGCCTCGCCCGTCGTCGTGATGGCGTATCACACGTGGCAGGGCACCTACGGCGGCGACCCGTCGATCATCGGCTCGACGCTGGTCCTCGAAGGCCACCCCGTCACCGTGGTCGGCGTCACGCCGTCGGGCTTCTTCGGTGAGACGCTGCAGGCCGATCCCCCGGACCTGTGGGTGCCGCTGCAGCACGAGCCGCTGTTCGTCGGCAACACCTCGATCCTGAAGCAGTCGATCTCGAGCTGGCTGCGCGTGATCGGCCGCCTGAAGCCCGGCGCCACCACCGCCGGCATGGACGCGCGGCTCACCAGCCTGCTGCACAACTGGGCACGGCACGACGCCGGCTATCCCGCCGAGTGGATGGGCGAGATCGAGCGCGTGATGCCGCAGCAGCTCATCGCCGTGGTGCCGGCCGGATCGGGCGTCGCCGAGATGAAGGGCGAGTACGGCCGCAGCCTGCAGATCCTGCTCGGCGTGTGCGCGCTGGTGCTGCTGATCGCGTGCGCGAACGTGGCGAACCTGCTGCTGGCCCGATCCGTGGCGCGGCGTCCGCAGACGGCGGTGCGCATCGCGCTGGGCGCGTCGCGCGGCGAGATCGTGCGTGAAGCGCTGCTTGAAAGCATCCTGCTCGCGGTGGGCGGCGCCATCGCCGGCCTGATCGTCGCCACCACGGCCTCGCGCCTGCTGCTGTCGCTGGCCTTCAACGGCGTCACGTACCTTCCGATCGACACGACGCCGTCGTGGCCGGTGCTCGGCTTCGCCACCGCGCTCGCCGTGATCACCGGCCTCATCTTCGGCGCGGCGCCGGCGTGGTTCGACACCCGCACCGATCCGATCGAGGCGCTGCGCGGCGCCGGCCGCAGCACGGGCGACACGTCGTCGGTGACGCGCCGTGCGCTGCTCATCGTGCAGGCCACGCTCTCGGTCGTGCTCGTGGCCGGATCGACGATGCTGGCGCGCAGCCTCAACAACCTCGAAGGCCAGCAGTTCGGCTTCGAGCGCGAGGGCCGGCTGAACGTGTCGATCAGCCGCCCGTCGCAGGACGTGCCTGCCGATCGGCTGCCGCAGTTCTATCGCGATGTGCAGCAGCGCCTGGCCCGCATCCCCGGCGTGCGCGGCGTGGGCTACGCGCTCTACAACCCGCTCACCGACAACTGGGGCGAGGGCGTGGTGATCGCCGGCAAGCCGGCGGAGATGAACGAGACGACGAACGCGTCGTGGGATCGCGTGAGCCCCGACTACCTCCAGCTGCTCGGCGTGAAGCTCGCGAAGGGCCGCTTCTTCAGCGAGGCCGACAACGAGACCTCGGAGCACGTGGCGATCGTGAACCAGGCGTTCGTGAAGCGCTTCTTCCGCGCCGACGAGGACCCCATCGACCAGCACTTCGGCATCGACCTGCCCGAGAACGCCAACACCTATCGCATCGTCGGCGTGGTCGACGACCCGCGCTTCGCCCCGTTCGAGCTGAACAAGCCGCAGCGGCCGATGTTCTACGTGGTGCACGCGCAGACGGTGCCGTACGCGAATCCGCTGCTGGCGCGACTGGAACAGAGCACGCACTTCGCGAGCGGCATCCTCATCGTGAGCGACGCGCCGAAGGGCACGCTGCTGCCGGCGGTGTCGCGCGCGCTGTCAGAGGCGGATCCGAACCTGACCGTGATCAACGCCCGCACGCTCGACGAGCAGATCGCCCGCGTGTTCTCGCAGGAACGCGCCGTCGCGAGCCTGGCGGGTCTCTTCGGCGTGGTGGCCCTCGTCCTCGCCGCCGTGGGTCTCTACGGCGTCACCGCCTACAGCGTGGCGCAGCGCACCAACGAGATCGGCGTGCGCATGGCGCTCGGCGCCGATCGCTCGCGCGTGATGCAGCTGATTCTCGGCAGCGCGTTCCGGCGCGTGGCCGTGGGCCTCGTGATCGGCCTGCCGATGGCCGTCGGCGCCGGCTACCTGCTGTCGTCGCGCCTCTACGGCGTGGCGTTCTGGGATCCGGTGGCGCTCGGCGTCGCCACCGGATCACTGGGACTCGCGGCGTTCGTCGCGTCGATGGTGCCGGCGACGCGCGCCGCGGCGCTGGCGCCGATGAAGGCGCTGCGCACGGAGTAGCGCCGGCGGGGGCTGGGCGGATGGGACGCGTGCGTCAGGCGAGCACGTCCGTCTGCTCCACCACCACCTCCGGCCGCTCGCCCAGCACCGCGCCCACCGACGCCGCCACGATGCAGGCCACGGCCACGATCTGCGTGACGGTCAGCACCTCGTGCAGCAGCACCGTGCCGGCCACGGCCGCGATCGCCGGCTCGAAACTCATCAGCGTGCCGAACACGCGCGTGGAGAGCCCGCGCAGGGCGTACATCTCGAGCGTGTAGGGCAGCGCGCCCGAGAAGATGGCGACGGCGATGCCGAACGGCAGCGTGGACGGCGCCACGATCCGCGCGCCCGCGTCGAACAGGCCAAGCGGCACCACCATCACCGCCGCGACGATCAGTCCCCACGTGGACGCGCTGGGCCCCTGCGCGCGCCCCGCCTTCTGTCCGAACACGATGTAGAGCGCCCAGCCCACGCCCGCCACGAGCGCACACGCGACACCAAGCGGATCGAGCGACGCGGCGCCATCGCGGATCGGCAGCAGCAACCCGAGCCCCACCACCGCCAGCAGCACCCACAGGTAGTCAATGCGCCGGCGCGACGCCAGCACCGCCACGCCCAGCGGTCCCGTGAACTCGATCGCCACCGCGATGCCGAGCGGGATGCGTCCCAGCGCCACGTAGAAGATGGCGTTCATCGCGCCCAGCGACAGGCCGTACGGCAGGATCCATTTCCACGCCGCGCGCGTGGGCCACGAGCGCCAGGGCCGCTGCACCGCCACGAGCAGCAGCGCGGAGAGGCCGATCCGCAGCGCCGTCGTGCCCGGCGGCCCGAGCACGGGAATCAGCTGCTTCGCGAACGCCGCGCCAATCTGGAACGACACCATGGCCACGGACGCGCTGACGACGGCCGTGCCGGTGGAGGGATGCGACGACAAGCGTCCGATCGTAGCCGAAGCAGGCGACCGCCGAAGCTCGTGCGCACTATGATCGCGCGCATGGTCACGAGGTTCCGCCTCCGTTCGCTCACGCTCGTCCTCGCGCTCGCCGCCCTCGCCGCGCCCACGCCCGCCGCCCACGCGCAGCCTGCCGCACAGCCGGAACTGCCCTCGGGCTGGACGCCGAAGACCACGCAGTTCTCGAATCGCGACATGGTGGCCGCGGCCAACCCGCTGGCGGTCGAGGCCGGCGTCACCCTCCTGCGCAAGGGCGGATCCGCGCTCGATGCCGCGATCGCGGTGCAGATGATGCTGACGCTGGTGGAGCCGCAATCGTCGGGCATCGGCGGCGGCGCGTTCCTGCTGCACTACGACGGCACGGCGAAGTCGCTCGTCGGCTACGACGGCCGCGAGACCGCGCCCGCAGCGGCCACGCCGGACCAGTTCATGAAGATGGGCAAGCCGCGCGACTTCCTCGACGCGGTCACCGGCGGCCTCTCGGTGGGCACGCCGGGCGTGGTCAGCATGATGTGGATGGCGCACCAGAAGCACGGCAAGCTGCCGTGGGCGGCGCTGTTCCAGCCGGCCATCGATCTCGCGGAGAAGGGCTTCCCCATCTCGCCGCGCCTCTACGCCGCGCTGAAGGGCACCTCCGAGCGGCTGTGCCGCGAGAAAGCGGTGGCCGCGCACTACCTGAAGCCCGATTGCACTCCCAAAGACGAGGGCTCGCTGCTGAAGAACCTGGAGCTGGCCGACACGCTGCGCGCCATCGCGAAAAACGGCCCGAAGGCCTTCTACAGCGGTCCGATCGCCGAGGCGATTGTGAACGCGGTGAAGTCGCACCCGACCAACCCCGGCCGCCTCACGCTCGAGGATCTCGCGAACTACAAGCCGGCCGTGCGCGAGCCGATCTGCGGACCGTATCGTGGCCTGCGCATCTGCGGCATGCCGCCGGAAAGCTCGGGCACCATCGCCGTGCTGCAGACGCTCGGTGTTCTCGAGAGTTTCGACGTCGCGAAGCTGGCGCCGAACTCACTCGACGCCGTGCACCTCATCGCCGAGGCCTATCGCCTGGCCTACGCCGATCGGCAGAAGTTCGTGGGCGATCCCGCGTTCGTGTCGGTGCCGGTGAAGGGCCTGCTCGACGCGACGTATCTCAAGCAGCGTGCGTCGCTCATCAAGATGGACCGCAGCATGGGCGTGCCCGTCGCCGGCACTCCGGCCGGCGCGGAACCGCGCGGCCTCGACGACGCGCTGGCGCTGCCTTCCACCAGCCACGTCTCCATCGTGGACAAGAACGGCAACATGGTGTCGATGACCACCACCATCGAGAACGGCTTCGGCAGCCTGCAGATGGTGAAGGGCTTCATGCTGAACAATCAGCTCACCGACTTCTCGCTGTCGCCGACCGACGCGGAAGGGCGTCCGGTGGCCAATCGCGTCGAGGCCGGCAAGCGCCCGCGCAGCTCGATGGCGCCGTCGTTCGTCTTCAACGCGAAGGGCGACGTGGAAGCCGTGGTGGGCTCGCCCGGCGGCGGCAACATCATCCAGTACGTGGTGAAGACGCTGGTGGGCCTGATCGACTGGAAGCTCGACATCCAGTCCGCGATCGATCTGCCGAACTTCGGCGCGCAGACCAGCACCACGACCGAAGTGGAGAAGGGCACGGTGCTGGCCGCGCTGCAGCCCGGCCTGGTCGCGCGCGGTCACACCGTGGCGGTGGTCGACATCAACAGCGGCCTGCAGGGCATCGTGTTCAACGGGATGCGCGGCAAGACCCCGGCGCCCTTCGCGAGGGCGCCAGGCAAGGGCACGTGGGCCGGCGGC
>JAXLRB010000006.1:0-174941 GCA_046331325.1 Vicinamibacterales bacterium
TGCCCGAGAACTATCTGGCCGTGCTCGATCCGGCGACTCTCGACGTGCACGCCACGGCCACCATGCGCGACGCCGTCGGCAAGAAGCACCCGCTCACGCGCGAAGGCGTCGATCGCCTGCTGGCGCAGGGTGCGCGTCAGGCCGACGGCCGCTTCCGCGTGATCGCCAGCCGCGCCCTGCCGGGCCGGCCGGTGGGACCGTTCCGCTCTCACGGCACGCGGCCCGACGATCCGAACGACATCTTCCCGCACGAGCACCGCCGCGAGCTGCGCGGCCTGCGGGCCTTCGCCGCCTGGCTCAATCACGACGACTCGCGGGCCGTGAACTCGCTCGACACCATCGTCGAGGCGGACGGCCGGCCCGTGGTGCGGCATCACCTGATCGACTTCGGGTCGACGCTCGGCAGCGCCAGCGTCACCGCGCAGAAGCCGCGCGCCGGCAACGAGTACATCTGGGAAGCACGGCCGACGCTGCTGACGATGCTCTCGTTCGGCTTCTGGGTGCGGCCATGGATCAAGGTGCACTACCCCGCCTATCCGGCCGTCGGCAACATCGAGGCCGCGTACTTCTGGCCCGAGCGGTGGAAGCCGGAGTACCCGAACCCGGCATTCCAGAACGCCCGCGCCGACGACCTGTTCTGGGCGGCGCGCCGGGTGATGGCCGTGCCCGACGACGCCATCCGCGCCGTCGTCGCCTCGGCGAACTACACCGATCGCGGCGCCGCCGACTATCTCGCCGACGTCATCATCGCGCGGCGCGACAAGGTGGGCCTGCGCTGGATCACGGGCGTGAATCCGCTGGCCGACTTCGCGCTGGACGCCGCCGGGCATCTCACGTTCACCAACGTCGCCACGACGACGCGGCGCGCCAGCGCACCGGCGGGCTACGAGGTCGTGTGGGGCGCGTTCGACAACGCCACCGGCCGCACCACGCCACATGCGAGCGGCCCGCAGACCATCACGGCCGAAGCCGCCACGGCTCCGCGTGATCTCCTGACGTCGCCCTTCGTCGAGGCGGCCATCCACACCCGTCACGCGCAGTTCCCCGAGTGGCGGCGCCCCGTCATCGTGCACTTCCGGCGCCAGGCCGGCGGCTGGCGGCTGGTCGGCGTGCGACGCGACGGCCTGGATTGAGCGCCGGCCGGCTGCTCGAAAATCGCACAACCTGATCCGGAACGGAGCACGCACCCCACGCGCCCTTGGCGTAAGCGTCAGGCCGTGCGATCACGCGTCCCGGCGTGCAGGCGACGGTCGCGATTGCTCGATCCACCCGCCGCGGCTGTGCTGCAACGGCACAGTCCACCTCCTCGCCGCGGTCTGGGGGCTATGAGGGCAACCTCTGTCTACACAGTGCGTTAGCGACGAATGCCATGGCTGGCACCAAGGTTGCGAATGGATGAGCGTCGATGTCCGCGGGATGCCCCCGCGACACCCGAGGAGCGACCGTGCGCACCCGACCGAATCCCGTTCTGATCCCGCAGCTGGCGGCCCGCGCGAAGGCGATCTGGAGTGTGCGCCGCAAGGCCATCTGGTCGCGCCGCGAGGCCGTCCGACGGCTCGGCGCGGCGGTCACGGTGGTCGCCCTGGCGCTCGGCGTGCCGGCGACGGCCGCGGCGCAGCAGATCGATCGACGCGTGCGTGAGCACCTGCAGCAGCACCCCGACACGCTGGTGTCGGTGATCGTGCGCGTGCAGCCCGGCGCCCGCGGCATCGTCAAGAAGCTGCTGACGAAGTACGGCGCGACGCTGAAGAACGAACACGCCCTCATCGACGGCCTCACGCTGAAGGTCACGGCGCGCGAGGCCGAGAAGCTCGCGAAGCATCCGCAGGTGCTGTCGGTGTCGGAAGACGCCGACATCATGGGCGAGCAGCTGTCGTCCGGCGTCATGACCGTGGCTCCGGCGCTGCCGACCAACCTGCAGCAGACCACCGGCATCGTGCCGTACACGGCCGGCGCGCTCGGCACGCCGTACGAAGACGGCTGGTCCGTCGGTGTCGCCGTCATCGACTCGGGCATCGCCAACCGTCCCGACCTCGCCGGCCGCATCGTCGCCTTCCACGACTTCACGTCGGGCAGCGACGTGGTCACGGCGCCGGTCGACGGCTACGGCCACGGCACGCACGTGGCCGGCATCATCGCCGGCAACGGCTCGGCCGCCGGCTACAACCAGGCGTATCAGGGCGTCGCCGGCTGGACCAACCTCATCGGCCTGCGTGTGCTGAACAACCAGGGCCAGGGCTCGGCCAGCAACGTGATCGCCGCCATTCAGTGGGCCATCGCCAACCGCGCCGCCTACAACATCCGCGTCATCAACTTGTCGCTCGGCCATCCGATCTTCGAACCGGCCGCCACCGACCCGATGGTGCAGGCGGTGGAAGCAGCCGTGCGCGCCGGCATCACGGTGGTGGCCTCGGCCGGCAACTACGGCATGAATCCGGTGACGGGCCAGGTCGGCTACGCCGGCATCTCGTCGCCCGGCAACGCGCCGTCGGCGCTCACCGTCGGCGCCATCGACACGCGCGCCACGGTGTCGCGTGACGACGATCGCATCGCCGACTTCAGCTCGCGCGGTCCGACGTGGTACGACGGCCTGGCCAAGCCGGACGTCGTCGCGCCCGGCCACAAGATCGTGTCGGTCGCCGATCCCACGAGCACGCTGTTCGCCAACTACCCGCAGTTCCGCGTGGCCTCGCCGACGACCGGCGCCTTCGACTACTTCCGTCTCTCGGGCACCAGCATGGCGGCCCCGGTGGTCACGGCGGCGGTGGCGGCGATCCAGCAGGTCGACATGGAGTCAGGCTACTACTTCACCGGCACGGCCCGTCCCTACCTGACGCCGAACGCCATCAAGGCCATCCTCCAGTACACGGCGACCGCCGTGCACACCGACTCCGGCGCCACCTACGACCGCATGTCGCAGGGCGCCGGCGAGCTGAACCTGCGCGGCGCGCTCGACATCGTGCGTCGCATCAACCCCGCGGCCCCGGCCGGCTCGTGGTGGCTGACGACGGCCGTGACCGAGTCGTCGATGCTCGGCGGCGCCGTGCTGCCGTGGAGCAAGTCGCTGCTGTGGTCGCAGAACATCGTCTGGGGCGAGAGCATCTACACGAACCAGTCGGCCTGGGCGAACAACATCGTCTGGGGCGAGAACATCGTCTGGGGGCAGAACATCGTCTGGGGCGAGAACATCGTGTGGGGCGAGAACATCGTCTGGGGTGAGAACATCGTCTGGGGCGAGAACATCGTCTGGGGTGAGAACATCGTGTGGGGCGAGAACATCGTGTGGGGCGAGATGATCGTCCAGGGCTACTCGGCCCGCGCCGACAGCGGCACCGACGACGCCACCGACCCGCCCAGCGTCTCGGCCGCCGACGTCACACCGGTGGTGAGCGCCCCGAAGAAGCATCCGTAGGCGACGACACACGCACGGCACCACGTCGCGGGGCTGGTCGAAAGACCGGCCCCGTGCCGTGTACGGCGGTGTCGCGAGCGGGCGCTATACTGCGAACATGCCGCGCATCGTGGTGGCCGAGGACGACGCCGACATCGGCGGCCTGGTGCGCCACTATCTCGAGAAGGACGGCTTCACCGTCGAGCTGCACGACACCGGCCGCGACGTGGTGCGCGCCATGCAGGCGGCGCCGGCCGATCTGCTGGTGCTCGACGTCATGCTGCCCGGCGTGGACGGCCTGTCGATCTGCCGGGCGCTGCGCGCCGATCCCGGCACGGCGGCCATGCCCATCATCATGCTGACCGCCAAGGCCACCGAAGCCGACCGCATCACCGGCCTCGAGCTGGGCGCCGACGACTACCTGACCAAGCCGTTCAGTCCCAAGGAACTCGTGCTGCGCGTGCGCGCGCTGCTCCGCCGCACCGAGCGGCACGCGTCGCCCACCGGCCGGCAGGACTACGGCCCGCTGACGCTCGATCTCGATCGCCACGTGGTGACGGTGGACGGCGCCGAGGTGCGGCTCACCGCGAAGGAGTTCCTGCTGCTGCAGTACCTGATGACGCACCGCGGCCGCGTGCTGTCGCGCGACCTGCTGCTCTCCGACGTCTGGGACTACTCGTACACCGGCGGCACCCGCACCGTCGACGTGCACGTGAGGCGGCTGCGCGAGAAGCTGCCGTTCCTCACCGACGCCCTGGTCACGGTGAAGCAGTTCGGCTACAAGCTGCTCGACCCGGCGCCGGCGGCGCGGGTCCCCACGGCCTGAGTCGCGTGCGATACGACGCCCGCGCCACGCTGCTGCTGACGTCGCTCGGCGTCATGGGCGCCGCGCTGGCCTTCGTGTGGCTGGTGCTGGTGGAAGGCAGCGTCGCCAGTCCCGAGGTCGCCGTCGGCCTGGCGGCCGGTCTCGGCACGATCGTCGCGGTGATCGCCTCGGCGGCGATCGCGGCGCGCATCAACCTGCGGACGAACCAGGTGGTCGAGGCCGGCCGCCGCTTCGCGCTCGGCGATCTCAGCCGCCCGGGTCCCGAGTACGGCGACGCCGAGCTCGGCGTCGCCGCCCGGGCGCTCGACGTCGCGGTGCACGAGCAGGAGCGCCGCATCATCGCCCTGTCGCGCGACCGCGCCCGCATGCACGCCATTCTCACCAGCATGGTCGAGGGCGTCCTCGTGGTGGACGGCGACGGGCGGGTGCAGCTGCTGAACGACGCCGCCCGCCGCATGTTGCGCCTCGACGGCGACAGCATCGGCCGGGCCTACGGCGAGGCCGTCCGGCAACCCGACGTCTCGGCGCACATCGGCCGTCTCCTCGAGGGCGGCGGCCCGCTCACCGTGGAGTTCTCGACGCATCGCGACGTCGGCCGCGATCTGGTGGCGCGTCTCGGCCCGGTGTCGGGCACCGGCCGCGGCGTCGTCGTGGTGCTGCACGATGTCACCGATCTGAAGCGCACCGATCAGATCCGCCGCGACTTCGTCGCCAACGTCTCGCACGAGCTGCGCACGCCCCTCACCGCCATCCGCGGCTACGCCGACGCCCTCGCCGACGAGCCCGACGACGCCGAGGCCCGGCAGCGCTTCATCGACGTGATCCAGCGGCACGTCACGCGCATGGAGCGCCTGGTGGCCGACCTGCTGCGGCTGGCGCTGCTCGATGCCGGCAAGGAAGCGCTCGAGTGCGCGCCCACCGACGTCCCCACGCTGGTCGACGACGTCGTGCACGACCTGCAACCGGTGGCCGATGCACGCGGCGTGCGCTTCGTGGTCGCGGTCGACGCCGACACGGCGAACGTGAACGTCGACGCCGCCAAGGCGCACGACATCCTGCGCAACCTGGTCGAGAACGCGGCCGTCTACACGCGCGAGGGCGACACGGTGGAGGTGCGCGGCCACCACGACGGCCGCGCGCTCATGCTGAGCGTGCGCGACCACGGCCCCGGCATCCCGGCCGGCGACATCGATCGGGTGTTCGAGCGGTTCTACCGCGTCGACAAGTCGCGCGGCCGTCCGGGCGGCACCGGCCTCGGCCTGGCCATCGTGAAGCACCTGGCCGAGACACACGGTGGCTCGGTGGCGGTGGCGAACGAGCCTGACGGCGGCGCCCGCTTCGACGTGCGGCTGCCGTTCGGCGGCCCGCGCTAGCGCTGCGTCGGCGGCGCGCCGTCGCGCGTGGCGGTCAGCGGTAGCCGGCCGTCGCGAGCAGGTAGTAGGTGGCGGCCGAGATCAGCGCCGACGCGGGAATCGTCAGCACCCATGCCCACACGATCTGTCCGGCGATGCCCCAGCGCACCGCCGACATGCGGCGCACCGAGCCCACACCCACGATGGCGCCGGTGATCGTATGCGTGGTGCTCACCGGCACGCCGAGCGACGAGGCCAGGAACAACGACAGCGCACCGGCCGTCTCGGCGGCGAAGCCGCCCACCGGCTGCAGGCGCGTGATCTTCGAGCCCATCGTGTGGATGATGCGCCAGCCGCCCGAGAGCGTACCGGCCGCGATCGCCGTGTAGGCGGCGAACTCCACCCACACGGGAATGTCGAAGGTGGGGATGTAGCCGCCGGCGAAGAGCGCGCTGGCGATGATGCCCATGGTCTTCTGCGCGTCGTTGGCGCCGTGGCCGAGCGAGAAAAGCGCCGCCGAGAGCAGCTGCAGCCGGCGGAACAGCGCGTCGACGCGAGAGGGCGCCATGCGGCGGCACACCCAGAAGATGATCGCCATGAAGCCGAAGCCGAGGCCGAGACCGATGAGCGGCGACAGCACGATGAAGAGCAGCGTCTTGGTCCAGCCGGACACGAGCACGGCCGACATGCCGGCCTTGGCCACCGCGGCGCCGGCGTAGCCCCCGATCAGCGCGTGCGAGGAGCTGGTCGGCAGGCCGTAGTACCACGTGATCAGGTCCCACACGATCGCGCCGATCAGCCCGCCGAGCACCACGGCGCTCGTGACCACCTTCAGGTCGATCATGCCCGAGCCCATCGTCTTCGCCACCGCCGTACCGAACACGAAGATGGCGGCGAAGTTGAAGAACGCGGCCCACACCACCGCCTTGCCGGGCGACAGCACGCGGGTCGAGACGACGGTGGCGATCGAGTTGGCGGCGTCGTGGAAGCCGTTGATGTAGTCGAAAATCAGCGCCGCCACGACGACGACGAAAACGAGCGAGTGTTCCATGGCGCCGGGCTAACCGTGCTTGACGACGACGCTCTCGAGCACGTTGGCGACGTCCTCGCAGGCATCGGTCGCCATCTCGAGCAGGTCGAGCATCTCCTTGCATTTGATGAGCGTGATGGCGTCCTTCTCGTGCTCGAAGAGACGGCGCAGCGCTTCGTCGTGCACGGTGTCGGCGGCGTTCTCGAGGCGGTTCACCTCGACGGCGGCGTCGTGCACGCCGGTCTTCTTCTCGAGGGCCTCCACGGCCACCTTCACCTGCATCGCCGAGCGCCAGATGAGCGACGCGAGCTCGCGCGTGCCGTAGGGCAGCGCGTGGATGCGGTAGCGGCGCACCACGCCGGCCGAGGCGTCGATGGCGTCCATCACGTCGTCGAGCGACTTGGCGAGCGCGTGGATGTCCTCGCGATCGATCGGGGTGACGAACGTACGGTTGAGGCGCTGGATGATCTCGTGCGTGACCGAGTCGCACGCCTCTTCCACCTGCTTGATCTCGACCGCGACCTCCCAGGCCGGGGGATCGGTGGCCAGCATCTTCTCGAGCAGGGTCGCGCCCGACACGATGCGATCGGCCAGGGCGATGAAATCGGCGAAGAACTTCTCTTCCTTGGGGATCAGTCGAAAGGCCACACGCACTCCTCGCACCGGCCCGAGCGGCTGATGCGGAGCGAGTGTGACACATCCGTGTTACAGCCGCGTTACAAAGACGCGCGCGAGCCCGGCCGTGGCCAGTTCACACCGAATTAACGGCGGCGACACACGTCTGCGACCGCCGGCGGCGAACCTGACGTCGTGCAAATGACCCTTCACACGGAGGCCGCTTCATGTTCCCGTCCCTGCGACAGTGGCTCGTGCTCGCCACGTGCCTGCTCTCCTTCGCGCCGCTCGCGCGCAGCAGACCGAATCGCGTATCGTCGGCCGCATCCTCGATCAGAGCGGCGCCGCCATGCCCGGCGCCACCATCACCGTGACCTCGCTCGACACCGGTGTGACCCGCACCGACGTCAGCGGCGGCGACGGCACGTTCACCGTCACCAACCTCGGTCCCGGCCGCTACACGCTCGTCGCCGAGCTGGATGGCTTCCAGCGGACGACGCGCCAGGTCGTGCTCGGCGTCGGCCAGATCTCGACACAGACGCTCAGCCTCGCCGTCGCGGCGCTGACCGAGTCGGTGAGCGTCTCGGCGGCGGCGCCGGTGATCGACACCTCGTCGGCCCGCATCGGCGTGAACGTCTCGCCGGTGGAGGTCGAGCAGCTGCCGGTGAACGGCCGCAACTTCGCGAACCTGATGACCCTCGCCACCGGCGCCACCTCCGACGGCAACGGCGGCTGGGCCAGCGTGCGCTTCAACGGCAAGTCGAACCAGCAGAACTACCTGAACTACGACGGCGTCGACGGCACGTATGTGTGGGACGCCAGCCCCGGGTATCTGAGCGCCACCGGATCGCAGTTCCGCCTGCAGACGTCGATGGAATCGGTGGCCGAGTTCCGCGTGAACTCGGGCCTGGCGCCGGCCGAGAGCGGCCTCGGCGCCGGCGGCAACATCACCGTCGTGAGCAAGAGCGGCAGCAACCGCTTCAAGGGCTCGGCCTTCGAGTACAAGCGCGACGACGCGCTCGACTCGGCCAGCAAGTACGACGACCAGAAGCAGCAGCTGAAGGTCGACCAGTTCGGCGGCTCGCTCGGCGGGCCGGTGGCGAAGAACCGCACCTTCTTCTTCGGCAGCTTCGAGGGCCTGCGGCAGACGACCGGCCTGAGCTTCACCGAGGCCGTGCCGAGCGTCGAGGCGCGCCGGCGCATCCTGGCCGGCGAGCCCATCGGGTCGGGCGCCGGCCAGAGCGCCGACCGCACGCGCGCCGTGGCGCCGCTGCTGGCGGGCTTCCCCACCGGCTCGGTGGCGACGTCGAATCCGCTGGTCGATCTCGCGACGCTGAACTCGAAGGCGACGCAGACCGAGAACGCCGGCTCCCTGCGCCTCGATCAGCAGTTCGGCAAGGGCGTCTCGGCGTACGTCCGCTACATGTTCAGCCGCGGCGAGGTCGACACGCCGGACCGCACGGTGACGCCGCGGCGCGTGCTGGCGAAGCAGTCGCCGAAGAACTTCGTCGCCAACGTGCAGCAGATTCTCGGCGCCAATCTGGTGAACGAAGCCAAGGTGGGCGTGAACGCGCCGAAGACGAGCGCCACGGCGTTCGGTCCGGCCGGCTACGACCCCACCGGCGTGTCGCTCTCGGGCACGTTCACCTCGTCGTCGATCGACGCCCGCGGCAACACCGGCATCGCCCGCTCGGGCCTGCTCATCCGCGCCAGCAGCGCCTCGTCGACCACCGGGTCGCTCTTCGACCCGCGCTCGATCTCGTTCAACGACGCCCTCACGTGGAACACCGGCCGTCACACCGTGAAGGTGGGCGGTGAGTACCGCACCATCGCCTCGAAGTTCCAGTTCCTCGGGTCGAACGAGATCACCTACAACAGCATCAACGACTTCATCGACAACCGGCCGGCGCAGGTGGCCGTGAGCCAGGACTCGCCGGTCTTCACGCCACAGCAGTGGTACGCGATCGGCTTCGCGCAGGACAGCTGGCGCGTCAGCGACCGACTCACCCTCGAACTCGGGCTGCGCTACGACTACTACTCGGTGGTGAAGGAGAAGAACAACCTGGCGAAGCCGTTCTTCGTCGAGGACAACGCCTTCGGCAACGTCGAAGACGGCTTCTACAACGCCGACACCAACAACTTCTCGCCGCGGCTGTCGGCGGCCTACCAGCTGAACGACAAGACGGCGCTGCGCGCCGGCTTCGGCCTCTTCTACGGTCCCGGACAGTTCGAGGACCGCATCCAGCCGATCGAGAACTACATCCTGCGGGCGCGCGTGCAGACCGCCGACGTGGCGAACAACGGTCTGCAGTACCCGGTGGCGAGCTCGCAACTGCGCGACCTCCTCTCCATCCGCGGCTACACCCACGACTATCCGAACGAGTACAACCTGCAGTACGGCGCCAGCGTGTCGCGGGAACTGCCCGGCGACATCAACCTGACGCTCGGCTACACCGGCAGCCAGGGCCGCGACATGTTCCTGCGCGGCGTCGGCAACATCCTCGACCCGACGACGCGCACGCGCCTGGTGCCGAACTACGGCCAGATCGACTTCAAGACGGCCGGCTGCGTCGACGGACTGAAGCTGGGCGGCCAGTACGCGCTGTCGGGCTGCGGACGCTCGACCTACGACGCGCTGCAGGTGGGGCTGTCGCGGCGCTTCCGCACCGGTCTCAGCGGCGGCGTGAACTACCAGTACTCGCGCAACCGCGGCACCACGCAGGGCTCGAACGAAGCAGCGACGGCGCAGAACACGTTCGACTTCGGCACCGAGCAGGGCACCAACCCGCAGGACATCCCGCACACTTTCAACGGCTCGCTCACCTACGAGCTGCCATTCGAAGGCGCCCTCGCCGGCGGCTGGCGCATCGGCACCATCGTGAACGCCCGCAGCGGCGTGCCGCTCAACGTGACCATCGCACGGCCTGACAACGTCACGGTGAACGGCGTGACCGTCACCAACATCCCCGGCGGCAACAGCCGCGGCACGCAGCGTCCGGATCTCATCCCGGGCGTGAACCCGTACCTCGACAACGGCGGCGTGCGCTACCTGAACCCCGCCGCGTTCACGACGCCGCAGCCCGGCACCTTCGGCAACCTGCCGCGCAACTTCCTGCGCGGGCCGAACTTCTGGCAGGCGGACCTGGTGGTCTCGAAGGACGTGCGCTTCGCCAGCACGCAGAGCGTGCAGCTCCGCGTCGAGATGTTCAACGTGACCAACCGCCTCAACTACGAGAACCCGGCGGTGTCGCTGCCCAACGGCACGCCGGGCGTGCCCTTCACCGACGCCCAGGCCGGCACCTTCGGTTACATGCTCGGGCCGCTGAACCGCACCGTGGGCCTGGGCACGCCGCGTCAGATGCAGGTCTCGCTGCGCTACATGTTCTAACGGTCGGCGGCTGGCCAGATGCCAGCGACCAGGACCGACGGGCGCGCGCGGCGGATGCCGCGGCGATCCGAATCGCTCGCCGCGGGGCCAGGCACGATGCCTGGCCTCGTGGCGTTTTCCGGGTGCATTTGACGCATCCGCCACAGGAACGTCACGCCGACGATACAGGCGGCCCGTAAGCTGCGTCGCATGCGGGCGCTGTTGGCCGCAGTCGCGATTCTTCTGGTCTTGCTGGGCCTGGCGCCCGGTGGCCATGACATCCGCCCGGCCGCCGAATCGGTGGCCGCCGCTGCGGATGCGTCGTTCGATGCCGACACGATTCGGCTCGACGTCATCGCCAGCGCCGTCGTTCGCCTCGCCGCTCCCCTGCCCGACTCCATCGTGCCGGCGGCCGTTGTCCCCACCGACGCGCCCCGCACCTCCGCCCGCACCGCCACTCCCCTGCGACTTTAGCCCCGCGACCGTCCGCGGAGGCGGGCCCCGATCGGGCCCTGCGTGATGCCGGGATACCGGCTCGAGCGAAGGGGGTGGGTGTGAGTGTGCTGGTCATCGAAGCCGCGGATCACGTCGCGGAGCGGCTGCGCCGGCGGTTGTCCAACGACCGTGGTGTCAGCGTCACGGTGATCCCGTCGGTCATGACGTCGTCGGCGGGCCAGAGCCTGCCGGTCGTGGTCGGAGCGGGCGGCCGCTCGGTGCAGCTGACGCGGCGGGAAGCCGAGTTGCTGGGGCATCTCGCCGCCAGCCGCGGGCGCATCGTCCCGCGCGACGAGTTACTGGCGCGTTTCTGGGGACGGGACACCCGCTGTCTCGACGTCTACGTGCGGCGACTGCGCCGGAAGCTCGGCGCGTCTGGCCGGGCCATCGAGACGGTGTTCGGCATCGGCTATCGGTTCGTGGAAGGCATCCTCGATTTGGATGCCCGTACTTCACAGTGAGGAGAGTCATGAGAATGGTGCAACGAGGCTGGGCGGCGGTACTGAGTGCGATCGTCGCGCTCGCATGTGTCGCGGCCCCTGCATGGGCCCAGGGCGACGGGCGCTTCACCGGCACGGTCTTCGACCGCAGCGGCGCGCCGGTACCCGGCGCCAGTGTGACGGCGAGGAGCAGAGCGCACCGGCGAGACGCGCACGGCCATTTCCAACGGCGAGGGAGCGCTACATCCTCACCGGGCTCAAGCCGTCGGTTATGCGCTCACGGCGAAAATCGACGGCTTCGCCGACCTCGAGTTCACGAGCCTGCAGCTGGCGGCAGCGCAGGAGTTCGCGCTCGACCTGACGATGGCACTCGCTGGAGTGACGGAAACGGTGACCGTGGTGGGCCAGGCCACCGCCATCGACCTCAGTTCAGCGCGTATCGGGGTCAACGTCGGTGAGCGCGAAGTGCTGAACCTGCCGGTGAACGGCCGACAGATGTCGCAGCTGATGCTCCAGGCGCCCGGTTCGCAGAACGCCGGCACCGGCACGTGGAACGACGTGCGCTTCAGCGGACGGGCGAACCAGCAGAACGTCATCCGCTACGACGGCGTCGAGGTTCGGCCATCATCGACTCGGCCCCCGGCAGCATCAATGGCGAGATCCCGTCGCCGTTCAAGCTCGAGCCAGTCTCGAGAACGTGCAGGAATTCCGGAGTCGAGTCCAGCAACTTCCCGCGGAGTTCGGCACCGGCACGGGCGGCCAGGTGAACGTCGTGACCAAGTCGGGCGCCAACACCTTCTGCAGCGCCCGGCTTCGATGCTACCGCAACGACGCCCTCGATGCCCCGAACTACTTCGACTCCACGCGGAACACCGACGGCAGCGTGATCCAGAAGCTGCCGAAGTCGGCGCTCGATCAGCATCAGTTCGGCGGTTCGCTCGGCGGACCGCTCGTGCGCAACAAGGCCTGTTCTTCGGTAGTGTGGAGAGCTATCGGCTGAACGCCAGGTGAACTTCGTCGAGGCGGCGCCGGTGCGGCCGCGTGGTCGCGGGCGCTGCCGTCGGTGGCCGCCCTTCGTCCCGGCTTCACGTCGGCGGCGGCGGTGCTGCTGCCTGGCACGTCGACCAATCCCGACTTCGACATCTACCAGCTCAGGGCGAGGAGGAAATGCGCGAGACGTCGAGCAGCCTGCTGCTCGACTTCCGCGCCACACCGACCGCTGGGCCGCCACCCGAATCTTCCACGACCAAGGCACCGATACGCGTCCGGAAGGCGTGTCTGGCCGCGTCGTGAAGATCACCGACAACCCGAGCAACGCCGTCTTCAACCTGCAGGGCACGTTCGCCAACGGGTGGAACAACGAGAGCAAGCTGGGCTACAACGCCGCGCGGCTCATCAACGGCGTCGCACCGACCGTGAACGGCATCGACTTCAGCAACCTGGTGATCAACCTGAGCGGCTCGGTCGCCAACACCGGCATTGCCGGCCAGGGCCGCCAGCTCCGGCATCACCGTCCCGGCGGGCTGGTTCGGGCCAACAGTGCCACGAACGGGCGCGGTCAGCCCTACGACCCGTTCTCGCTCAGCTTCGCCGACACCGTGTCCCGCGTCGCCGCGTCGCACCTGCTGAAGGCCGGCGTCGACCTGCGCACCATTCGGATGACCACCGACCGCCAGGGTGGCATCACCTACACGTTCCCGAACATCACCGCGTTCCTGGCCAACCAGCCTTCCGCCATCCAGTACCTGGGCGACGTCAGCGCACCGAGCCCCTTCAACAACGGCGCGACCGGTATGCGGCACACCGTGCAGAATTACGCGGTGTTGTTCGCCCAGGACGAGTGGCACGCCACCGACGACCTGACGTTCAACGTCGGCGTGCGCTACGACTACTACACGCCGCTCAAGGAACGCGACAACCTGATCGTCAAGTTCAACATCGACACCGGCACGCTCGATCCCAACACCACCGCCCTCTACAAGTCGAAGAAGAACAACATTCAGCCGCGCGTGTCGATGACCTACGCGCCCGGACGCACGGTCTTTCGCGCAGGGGCCGGCATCTTCGTGGGCCCCGGCCAGACCGAGGACCAGATCCAGCCCGTCGAGAGCGATCGCATCAGCTCCACGTTGACGTCGGGGTCGCAGCTGGCGTTCCCGGTCGACCCGACCGTGCTGGTTGCGAACTTCGTGAACAACCCCAACAACCGCTCGTTCCAGCCACGCGCCTACGCCAACGACTACACCATTCCCGAGCGCATCTACCAGTACACGGCGTCGGTGCAGCAGGAGTTGCCCGCCAACTTCACCGCGACTGCTGCCTACGTCGGCAGCCAGGGCCGCAATCTGTTCCTGCGCAGCGTCGCCAATCGCGTGGTCGGTGTGGTCACCAACCCGAATCCGGCCAACGCGGCGTTCGTCATCCGCGAATTCTCGATCGTGCAACGCGATGCCGCCGGCAACGTGACCGGCGTGCAGAACCCGTACGCCGAGGTCGACTACAAGACCAGCGGCGGCCACGACACTTACAACTCCCTGATGCTGTCGCTCAGTCGCCGTTCCGCGCGTGGCCTGTCGATGAACGCCCAGTACACCCTCGGCAAGAGCACGGGCAACACCGGCGGCTCGAACGAGGCGACGACCGCCGGCAACAACGCCCGGGCGATCTCCGATTTCGACTACGACAACGGCTACAACAACTTCGACGTGCGTCACACGTTCAACCTGAGCGTGCTGTACTCGCTGCCCTACGGGCGCGGCCGTGCGTTCGGCTCGGGCGCGTCGCCATTGATGCAGACGCTGTTCGGCGGCTGGGACGTCGGCGGCATCGTCAACGCCCGAAGCGGCCTGCCCGTACCGGTGCTCATCGTCCGCCCCGACATCGTCTACCGCGACGCCGCCGGGAACATCTTCGCGAACCCGGCTGATGGCCGCACCGCGATCATCAACGTGCCCGGCGGTGGCGCGTCGCGCAGCACGCGCCGTCCGGATCTCGTGCCGGGCGTGGATCCCTTCATCAAGAACGGCGGCCTGCTCTATCTGAATCCGGCGGCGTTCGCCACGCCGGCGCCTGGGACGTTCGGCAACCTGGAGCGCAACTCGATCCACGGGCCCGCCTTCCGTCAGGCGGACCTGTTCTTCGCCAAGCACTTCACCCTCGGCGGCACGCGCGACATGGAATTCCGGGCGGAGGTGT
Organism: Vicinamibacterales bacterium; assembly: GCA_046331325.1. Lineage (GTDB taxonomy): Bacteria > Acidobacteriota > Vicinamibacteria > Vicinamibacterales > UBA2999 > CADEFD01. The sequence goes on from JAXLRB010000006.1 coordinate 14,712, forward strand.
TCAACGTGTTCGACGCGGTGAACTACGCCAATCCCGTAGGGACGTTGCCACAGGCGATTCCCACCACCGCCTTGACCGAAGCCAACCGCGTCCAGCCGGGCCAGCCGTACACGGCGGCGGCGGCCGGCACGTTCGGGCGATTCACCAGCACGGTTGGGCGCACGGTGGGACTCGGGACGCCGCGTCAGGTGCAGCTGGCGCTGCGCTTCACGTTCTAAGGACCGCAGGGCCGGGGCGCGCGGTGGATGCCGCGGCGTTCTGGTTCCAACGAACACGACGAAGGGCCAGGCATCGCGCCTGGCCCTTCGTCGTTTCAGCGGCGGGTGGTCGCGCCGGGACGTCAGGAGCAGCAACCAGGCGCGCAGCCGCACGCCTGCGTCTCACCGCCAGGCTTGGTGGCGCGCACGAACGCGCTCATGAAGCGGCCGTCGATCGACTCGGCCAGGCCCGGCCGGTCGAGGCCGGCCTCGGCGAGGAACTGCTGCGCGTCGGCCGCCTTGTAGACGCGCGTCGGCTCGATGTCGACGTTCGAGAAGCCGGCGCCGCTCAGCAGCTGCCTGAACTCCGCCTCTTCGAGCGCACCGGCGACGCAGCCGATCCACAGCTCCATGTTCTTGCGGATGTCGGCCGGCACCTCGCCCTTCACCACCACATCCGACACGGCGAAGCGGCCGCCGGGCTTCAGCACGCGGAACGCCTCGCGGATCACGCGCGGCTTGTCGCCGGAGAGATTCACGACGCAGTTCGAGATGATCACGTCCACCGAGTTGTCGGGCAGCGGGATGTGCTCGATCTCGCCCTTCAGGAACTCCACGTTCTCGGCGCCCGCCTTCTTCTTGTTCTCGTTGGCCAGCGCCAGCATCTCGTCGGTCATGTCGAGGCCGTAGGCCTTCCCCGTCGGGCCGACGCGGCGCGCCGAGAGCAGCACGTCGATGCCGCCGCCGGAGCCGAGATCGAGCACCGTCTCGCCCGCCTTCAGCTCGGCGAGCGCGGTGGGATTGCCGCAGCCGAGCGAGGCGGCGATGGCCTCGGCGGGCAGACCGGCCTGCTCGGAGAGCTCGTAGAGGTTCGACGTGATCGGATCGGGACCGCAGCCCGAGGGGCTGCCGCAGCAACCGATGGTCTGGGCGCCGCTCGCGACGCGCGTCGCCGCCGCGCCGTACTTCTCCTTCACCGTCGTCTTGATTTCAACCGGAGTCGCCATGGGAATCACCTCGAAATCGGCCGGCTATGCAGGCCCGCCGCTGGTCGCGAAATATTCGCTGACACAAATATATGGAGCCGTGCTATATTCGTCAAGGCAAATATGTCGACCTGCTGCACGACACCGGCACCGGCCCGGGTGAAGCACGCCGCCTCGCTGGCCGCCCTCTATCAGGCGCTCGCCGATCCGACCCGTCTGCGGATGCTCGCCATCCTGGCCGACGCCGAAGGCGGCGAGCTGTGCGTCTGCCACATCCACGGCGGCCTCGGCCTGTCGCAGCCGACCGCGTCGCGGCATCTCGCCTATCTGCGGAAGGCCGGCCTCGTCACCGCCCGGCGTCACGGCATCTGGATGCACTACCGGCTCGAGCGCCCTGCCGACCCGGTGCTCGGCGCCGTGGTCGACGCCGCGATTCACGCGCTGGGCCACGTCGACGGCACGGCACGCGACCGCGTGCGCACCGCGCGCGTGGCCGACGCCACCCCGCCGCCCGCCTGATCGCGTACCGCGGCGCGCCGGCGCGGCTACAATGGCGCCCGCATGTCCGCTCCAGGCGCCCCGATCCGCCATGGCCGCCTGGCGGCCCTCGTCGGTCTCTTCCTCGTCCTCGTCCTGCTGGTGCCGCGTCCCGAGAGCGTCACGCCGCAGGGCTGGCGCACCTTCGCGATCTTCTTCTCGGTGATCGCCGGCATGGCGATCGAGCCGATGCCGGGTGCGGCGCTGGTCGTCATCGGCCTCACCGCGATGACCGCCAACGGCGTGCCGATGCGCGAGGCGCTCGGCGGCTTCGCCGAGCCGTCGGTGTGGCTGGTGCTGGCGTCGATGCTGATGGCGCGCGCCATCCTCGACTCGGGCCTCGCCCGCCGCATCGCGCTGCTCTTCATCCGCCGCTTCGGGCAGAGCTCGCTCGGCGTCGCCTACGCGCTGGTAATGACCGACGTCACCCTCGCGAGCGGCGTGCCGTCGATCACCGCACGATCGGCGGGCATGGTGCTGCCGGTGGGGCGCAGCATCGCCGAGCTCTTCGGATCGACGCCCGGCCCGACGGCGCCGCGCCTCGGCCGCTTCCTCATCGCCGCGATGTATCAAGGCTCGGCGATCGCGTGCGCGATGTTCCTCACCGGCCAGGCCAGCAACGTGCTCGCGGCCGGGCTGGCGGCGAAGCTCGCCAAGGTCGACGTGACGTGGTCGGGATGGCTGGTCGCCGCGCTCGTCCCCGGGCTGGTGTCGTGCCTGGTCGTGCCGTGGGTGGTGAGCCGCGTGCTGCCGCCGGATGTGACGCGCACGCCGGAAGCGGCGGCGTTCGCCGCGTCGGAGCTCGAGCGGCTGGGGCCGGTCGGCCGGCGCGAGGGCATCACGCTCGCGGTCTTCGCCGGCGTCGGCCTCCTCTGGCTCACCACCGGCATTCACCGCCTCGACGTCACCTTCGTGGCGCTGATGGGCCTCGGCGTGATGCTCATCAGCGGCACCCTGCGCTGGGACGGCATCGTCTCGGAGAAGGCGGCGTGGGACGTGTTCATCTGGTACGGCGGCCTGCTGAAGATGGGCGAGCTGCTGAACGCCACGGGCGTGCCCACCGCGTTCGCCACCGCCGTCGGCGCCGTGCTGGGCGGCCTCGGCTGGTTCCCGGTGCTGGTGCTGGTGCTGCTGCTCTACTTCTGGACGCACTACGCGTTCGCCAGCATCACCTCGCACATGCTGGCGCTGTTCCCCCCGTTCGCCACGCTGCTCATCGGCGTCGGCGTGCCACCCACGCTGGCCGTCTACAGCCTGATGTGCCTGACGAACCTGCCGGCGGGCCTCACCCACTACGGCACGACCACGGGACCGATCCTGTTCAGCCAGGGCTACGTGAGCCTGAAGGACTGGTGGACCGCGGGCGCGGTCGTGGGCGCCGCCAATCTCGTCATCTGGCTCACGGTGGGCCTGGCGTGGTGGCGCGTGCTCGGCTTCTGGTAGGCGTGGCGCGCCAGCGCGCGCGATACACTGCACGATGATGATGCGCGATACGCTCGCCCTGATTCTCGGCGGCGGCCAGGGCAGCCGCCTCTTTCCGCTCACGCAGCTCCGCTCGAAGCCGGCGGTGCCGATTGGCGGCAAATACCGCCTGATCGACGTGCCCATCAGCAACTGCCTGCACGCCGACCTGCGGCGCATCTTCGTGCTGACGCAGTTCAACTCGGCGTCGCTCAACCGCCACGTCGGCGGCGCCTACCGGATGGACACCTTCTCGAACGGCTTCGTCGAGATCCTGGCCGCCGAGCAGACCCCCGAGAGCACCGCGTGGTTCCAGGGCACCGCCGACGCCGTCCGCAAGGCGGCGCGGCACTTCGCCCAGCACGACGCCGAGTACTACCTGATCCTCGCCGGCGATCACCTGTATCGCATGGACTACGCGCAGCTGCTCGATGCCCACATCGAGCGCGAAGCCGACGTGACGATCGCGGCGCTGCCAGTGAACGCCGACGACGCCACCGGGATGGGCATCTTCACCTTCGACTGGCGCGGCGCCATCCAGCAGTTCGAGGAGAAGCCGAACAAGGACCGGCTGGCCGCCATCGGCCGCAGCGCGCCGGCCGGCTCGACGTTCCTGTCGCTGCACGACGACAAGCCGTTCGTGGCGTCGATGGGCATCTACGTCTTCACGCGCGACGTGCTGTTCGAGCTGCTCGAGCAGGAATCCGGCGTCGACTTCGGCCGCGAGCTGATCCCCGCCGCGCTCGATCGCTACCGGGTGGTCGCGCACCTGCACAACGGCTACTGGGCCGACGTGGGCACGGTGGAGTCGTTCTACGACGCCAACATCATGCTCACGCAGCCGGCCGCGCCCTTCAACTTCTACGACCACAAGCGGCCCATCTACACGCACGCGCGCTTCCTGCCGCCGTCGCGCGTCACCAACACGCGCATGGATCGGGCGCTGGTGGCCGAGGGCTGCTACATCGACTCGGCCGAGCTCACCGAGTCCGTGGTGGGCATCCGCACCACGATTGGCGCCGGCACCCGGGTGCACCGCTCGGTGCTGCTCGGCGCCGACACCTACGAGGCGCCCACGCACGGGCATCCCAGCGGCGTGGCCCTCGGCATCGGCGCCGGCGTGGAGCTCGACCGCGCCATCGTCGACAAGAACGCCCGCATCGGCGATGGCGCGAAGCTGGTCAATCGCGATGGCCGCATGGAATTCGACGGCCCGAACTACTTCATCCGCGAGGGCATCGTGATCGTGCCCAAGGGCGGCGTGATCCCGCCGGGCACGGTGATCTGATCGGGCCCGGCCGCGCCGGGGCGTGACGGCGTGGTCGCACCCGTAACCTTGATTTAACAGCGGCGTCACGGACCGGAAACTCCTGGCCGATAGCGTGGTCGCATGGACCTTCGAGAGACGTCGACGCTGATGGCAGCTTCCCATGCCGCCCCCTCGGGCGCCCGTCCGGCGGCGCAACGGAGTGCCAGCGGCGCCCAGCGACGCAAAGTGCTGGTCGTAGAAGACGAGAAGGACATCGCCGATCTCATCGTCCACACGCTGTCACGCGGCGGGGACATCGCCGTCGAGGCGGTGGGCAGCGGTGACGCCGCGCTGAAGTCGGCGGCAGAAGAGCCTCCCGATCTCGTGATCCTCGACCTGAACCTGCCGGTACTCAACGGCCTCGAGGTGTGCCGCATCCTGCGCCAGCGTCCGGCCACCGCCACCGTGCCGATCATCATGCTCACGGCGCGCACGGCCGAGAGCGATCGCGTGGCCGGCCTCGACACCGGCGCCGACGACTACGTCACCAAGCCGTTCAGCGCGCGTGAGCTGGCGGCGCGCGTGCGGGCGGCGCTGCGTCGCGGCCGCGGTTCCGACGCGATGACGACGGCCACCTACCAGGGCGCGCATCTCGCCGCCGACTTCGACGCCGTGTCGGTGACGGTCGATGGCGCCGGTGGGCAGCTTCACGCGGCGCGAGGTTTCGGGCTTGCCGCTGCCTGGTCGACAACCGCAACCGCGTGCTGTCGCGTGATCGCCTGCTGGAACGCGTGTGGGGCTGCGACTTCGCCATCGAGGTACGATCGGTCGACGTGCACGTCGGGCGGCTGCGCGCCAAGCTCGGCGCAGCCGGACGGCAGATCGAGACCGTGGTCGGCCTCGGCTATCGCTTCGTCGAGTGACCGGTGGCCGGCGCGGTCCACCCTTCGTCCGCTGGCGCACGCCGATTCGATCGCGCGAACGCCGCCGCGCCCGCTCCACGCGATGCCAGTCGGTGTAGCGCGCCTCGCGCAGCACGGTGGCGTCGGCACGGTCCACCACGCGCCAGCCCTCCACGTCGCGCTGAATCTCGGTGTCGGGTGCGGCCGTCCTTTACTTGGTGTGCGCGTAGATGCGTCGTGCGGAGCTCCGGCCTTCCCGATCCTGCGAGCGTTCGCGCCGCCGCTGTCGAATTCACGGCGTGGCCTTCGGCCGCGCCGGCACGATGACGTCGATCGATCGCGGATGCACGCGCACGCGCAACGTGCGATCGAACCGCCGCGAGCTCGCCGTCGAGGTGCAGGTCGCCGACGCCCTCCGCCTCGAGGGCCACCTCGGTCACGGATGCATCGCCACGCCGGCGCCTGGCGCCAGCCGACTGAGGAAGAACGCCGGCAGACGCGTGACGAGGCGCGCCAACGACTGATCTCGACGATCCCGAGATCGAACCGGCCGTCGTCGAGCGAGGCGGCCCCGGCGCGATGCAGCCGTGGCTGCCATTGCCCGCGAGTTGGCGAAGGCGATGAACAGTGCCCGCGGCGACGCCTCGCCGCCACTCCAGCACACGGTGTGCGGCTGCGCGCGATACTGCCACACGGCATCCACGCCGACGCGCGCGTAGCGCAGCCGGCCGCGGCGTCCGGTGCGCTCGGCGAACGCCCGCACGATGCGCCATCGAGGCCGACGCCGGCGACGTTGAAGAAATGCTCCGCCGTTGGCCTCGCCCACGTCGATGCGCCGCCGCCGGCCGTGCGCGGCGATGGCCAGGGCGCGTGGGGGATCAGGCGGGATGCCGAGATCGCGGCCGAGGCCGTTACCCGTCCGGCGCCAGCGCCAGCGCCGTCGACCCGAACGCCAGCGCCCGCGCGACTTCGTTCATCGTGCCGTCGCGCCCAGCACCGCCAGCCCGGCGCCGCACGGCACGCCGCCGCCTCGCGGGCCGCCTCGGTGGCGTGACCCGGGCCCGTCGTGGCGGCGACCGTCGCGTCGTAGCCGGCCTCGGCCAGCGTGCGGCGCGCCAGCCCACTTCCGCGGCAGCGGCGCCTCGCGCCCGGTGCCCGAGGATGGGGTTGATGACGACGACGGCCGGCGTCACGGCGCCAGGCCTCACAGCACGCGCGGTGGCAAGACCAGCGCAGCGTGCGGGGCCGGAGGGCACATCGCCCGATCGACGTCGATGCGGCACACCGCGCCTTGCGGAATTCCATCGTCCCCTTGGCGCCGAGCAGCTTCGCCTGCATCTCCGAGATCGGGTTCGTGGCCCACCAGCGGCGATCCGCGACGCGCCGCGGCCGACGACGCCACTTTCTCGGCCGCCAGGACCTCGGCGAGCCGGCGATCGGGCGCCAGCGCCTCGGCCTCGGCCAGCTTCGGCTTCGGGCTGGGCCGGCACCGAGATCACGCCGTCTCGCGGGCCGCTGCAGCGGGCTCGTGAGCACGACATCGAGTCACGCCGAGTGCCCGCAGGCCGGCGACCGCGCGCAATGAACTTCGCGATGCCCTCCTCGGTCAGCGGGCGGAGGTGGTCGTCCAGGTAGTCGGGACCACGCTTTCCGCCGAAGCCACGGCGTGACGGACGAGATACAGCTCGAGGACGTGGGCGCCACGGTCAGGCCGCCGGCCGCGCGCGGAGTCGCGGCGAAACTCGCCCGGCCCACGGCCGACGCGCGCGGCGAGCGCCGCGAGAGCGCGCGGCGCTGGCCGAGGAAGATACCATGCAGGGCGCGGCAGCGGGCGTCGATGTCGCGCGACGGCACGGAGATCGCGCGCCGCGGTCGCGACCGCGCCGCGACCGCGCGACTCGGCCGCCGCCAGCCGCGCCGAGCACGTGCCGCAGGTCATGCGCCTGCCCCGTGGATCCTGGGCGGCGCGCAGCGCCGCCGATCGGCGGCGGTGGCGCGGGTGCGCAGTTCGCCGGCGACTTCGAGCACGCCGCGCAGCTGCTTCACCGCGATGCGCACCACGTGCAGGCGCTCGGCCGAGTAGAGCGTGCCAAGGCCCGCCAGCGCCGACTCGAGGCCGGCGGCGCGACCCCGGAAGCTGACCGTCCACCGACGGCGGCCGATCTCCCGGCCGGCTCGGTCGAGGTCGTGGCGGCGAGGGCGTCGAGCGACGTCCACGGTAGACGCGCCGGCGTCAGGGCACGCTTGCGGCCGCCCGCATCGCAGGCCCGAGCATGACGAAGGCGCGCGGTCGAGGGCCGTGTGCGCGCCGGCGCCGAGCGGGGCCGTCGCGGCGATCGACGCGCCCATGCCCACTGCCGGCTCCACGTCGAGCTCGCGCACGGGCCGAGGGCGCGGGTGACGACGCGGATGGCGCGCCAGGCGGCGCGGTCGAGCACGTCGTCGGCGGCCACGGCCGGCACCGCTCGCGCGGCCGTCGAGACGCGCCTGGTGGACACCGTGACGTCGCCCGCCAGCGCGGCCGGCGCCGCCGCGGCGGGGGCGGCGCGGCGGGGCGCGATGGAACGGGCGGGCGTGGAGCGACGTGCCATGCTGGGCGCGCACCGGAACGGCCTCGGCGCGGAAACGCCAATTACCAGCCGTCCCCCGCACCCGCATGCGCCTGGCGGCCTGTCGACATCGGCACCAACTCGGTCCACATGATCGTGGTGCGCGTGCGCCGACTTCTCGTTCGAGGTGATCGATCGCGAGAAGGAGATGGTGCGGCTCGGCGCCAGCGGTCTCGACGGCCGCCGGCTCACGCGCGAGGCCGGCGGGAAAAGCCGGGCGCTGTCGAAGTTCGAACGGCTCGCGCGATCGCATCAGGTGGACGAGATTCTCGCCGCCGCCACCAGCGCCACCCGCGAAGCCGAGAACGGCGGCGACTTCCTGCGCGACATCGAGGCGCATACCGGCATCCGGCCGCGCGTCATCACCGGCACCGACGAGGCGCGGCTGATCCATCGCGCCGCCGTCTACGGCATCGACACGCCGACGCGGCGGTGGTCATCGACATCGGCGGCAGCAGCGTCGAGGTGGCGCTCGGCACCGGCGATCAGGTGCGCTTCGCGCGCAGCTTCAAGATGGGCGTGATCCGCCTGTCCAGACGCTTCGTCACCTCGGATCCGCTGTCGCGCCGCGACGAGCGGAAGCTGGTGCGCCACATCGGCGACCTCGTGGATCGCTACCTCGCCTACGTGGTGAACGCCGGCTTCAAGCGCGTCATCCGGCACCTCGGGCACCATCCTGTCGGTGGGCGCGGTGGCCTCGGCGGTCGAGACCGGCACGGCGCCCACCGAGCTGCGCAACCTGCGGGTGTCCGCCAAGGCCATCCGCAAGCTGCGCAAGCTCGTGTGCACGCAGACGCTCGATCAGCGCCTCACCCTGCCCGGGCTCGATCCGCGGCGCGCCGACCTGATCGTCGCCGGCACGGTGCTGGTCGACACGTTGCTGCGCACGCTGAAGCGCCGACGAGATCACGCTCCTGCGACCTGGCCCTGCAGGAAGGCCTGGTCCTCGATTTCATCCAGCGCAACCGCCGGCGGTCAAACGAGGTGGACGAGGTACTGACGTGCGCCGCCGCTCGGTGCTCGGCTCGGCGAGCGCTGCGGCTGAAGAGGCCGATCACGCGCAGCAGGTGGCGCGCCTCGCCTCGCGCTGTTCGACGCGCTGCAACCGCGGCGCAGCGGCTGGGCGATCGCGAGCGCAGATGGCTCGAATGCGCCGCGCTGCTGCACGACGTCGGCACGCACATCAGCTTCGAGCGCCGCCGTGTACTCATCTACCTGATTCGCAACGGCGACCGCGGCGCCAGGAGCCCTGACCGAGATCGCGTCATCGCGCCTGGCGCCCGCTATCACCGTCGCGCCGAGCCGGCGAAGGACCACGAAGTACACGAGCTGTCGGGCTCGCTGCGCCGGGTGGTGCGGACCCTCGGCGCCATCCTGCGCCTCTCCGTCGCTCGACCGCAGTCATGCCGGACTGGTGCGCGACGTCGGCGTCACGATGGGCGACACCGCCATCACCCTCGACGTGCAGACGCGCGGCGACGCCGAACTCGAGCTGTGGGCGGCGCAGCGGCAGCGCGGCCCGCTCGAAGCCGTGCTCGGCCGGCCGGTGACGATCACCGCCCGCGTGGTCGACGACGCCGAGGAACCCGCCCCCGGCCGCACGTCGCCCGCGCCGGCGGCGGCGCGTCGACGCCCGCGCGTCACAGTCCGTTAACGCGGAATTTACGGGTTCGTCACAGGCGCGACACCCGTGGTGCCTACGCTGGGGCCATGACAACCCAGCACAGCATCATCCGGGGCGCCTGGTTCTTCGCGGTCGCGCTCCTCGCCACCGGATGCGGTGGCGGCCAGTCGGCCACGCCGTCACAGACCGCGGCTCCGGCCGCGACCACCACGGTCACCCTCGACGGCTCGAGCACGGTCTTCCCGATCAGCGAGGCGGTCGCCGAGGAATTCCAGAAGAGCCATGCCGGCATCCGCGTCACCGTCGGCATCTCGGGCACGGGCGGCGGCTTCCAGAAGTTCTGCCGCGCCGAAACCGACATCAGCGACGCCTCGCGGCCGATCTCGACCAAGGAGATGGAGGCCTGCGCCGCCGCCGGCGTGACCTTCCTCGAGCTGCCGATCGCCTACGACGGGCTGGCCGTCGTGGCGAACCCGAAGGCGAGCTGGATCGACGCCATCACCACCGCCGAGCTGAAGACCATGTGGGCCCCCGAGGCCCAGGGCAAGGTGACGCAGTGGGCGCAGGTGCGTCAGGGCTGGCCGGCCCGCGAGCTGCACCTCTTCGGCGCCGGCGTCGACTCCGGCACCTACGACTACTTCACGCAGGCGATCACCGGCAAGGAGAAGTCGAGCCGCGGGGACTTCACGTCGAGCGAGGACGACAACGTGCTCGTGCAGGGCATCTCGAACGACGAACTCGCGCTCGGCTTCATGCCGTACGCCTACTACGCCGAGAACAAGGCGTCGCTCAAACTGGTGGCCGTCGACGACGGCAAGGCCGACAACGGCGCCGGGCCGATCCTGCCGAGCGTGGAGTCGGTGAAGGGCGGCACCTACCAGCCGCTGTCGCGTCCGGTCTTCATCTACGTGTCGCTGAAGGCGCTCGGTCGTCCCGAGGTGCAGCAGTTCGTCGACTTCTACGTGAACCGCGCCGGCGCGCTCTCGGAAGAAGTCGGCTACGTGCCGCTCGGCGACGCCGGCTACGCCCTGGTGGCGAAGCACTACGCCGCCCGCACGCCGGGCTCGGTGTTCGAACACGCGGGCTCGCAGGTGGGGCTGACGATCGATCAGCTGCTGGCCCGCGAATCGAAGTAGCCCGTCATGTCCTCACGCCGGATCGAACGCGCGATCGAGGGCGTGCTCTTCCTGTGCGCCCTGCTCTCGGTGGGCACCACGGCCGGCATCATCGCCGTGCTGGCCGCCGAGACCGTGGCGTTCTTCCGTGAGGTGTCGATCGTCGAGTTCCTCACGGGCACCGAGTGGACGCCGCTCTTCGCCACCCAGCAGTTCGGCGTGCTGCCGCTGCTGCTGGGTACGATCGTGGTGTCGGTGATTGCCCTGGCGGTGGCCGTGCCCTGCGGGCTGCTCGCGGCGATCTACCTGAGCGAGTACGCGCCCGAACGCCTGCGGCGCGTGGTGAAGCCGGTGCTCGAGATCCTGGCGGGCGTGCCGACGGTGGTCTACGGCTACTTCGCGCTCACCTTCGTGACGCCGGCGCTGCAGGCCTGGCTGCCGGGCCTGAGCGGGTTCAACGCGCTCAGCCCGGGACTGGTGATGGGCCTGATGATCCTGCCGCTCGTCAGCTCGCTCTCGGAGGACGCCATGCGGGCCGTGCCGCGCGGGCTGCGCGAGGGCGCCTATGCGCTCGGCGCGACCCGGATGCAGACGGCGTGGCAGGTCGTGGTGCCGGCGGCGTTCTCGGGGATCACCGCCGCCGTGATCCTGGCGGCGTCGCGGGCCATCGGCGAGACGATGATCGTCGCCATCGCCGCCGGGCAGCAACCGCGCCTCACCGCCAACCCCTTCGTGCCCATCGAGACGATGACCGCCTACATCGTGCAGGTGAGCCTGGGCGATACGCCGCAGGGCACGCTCGAGTACCGCACCATCTTCGCGGTGGGCATGCTGCTCTTCGTCATGACCTTCGCCCTCAACCTCCTGAGTACGTGGCTGCGCGACCGTTTCCGCGAGGAGTACGCGTGAGCACCGCCGTCGCCACCAGCCTCGGTCCATCGGCGTCGAGCGCCCGGCGCCGCCGCGCCGATCTGCTGTTCCAGGCCACCGCCCTGCTGGTGCTGGTCGCCGCGCTGGCCGGACTCGCGGCCCTCGTCGGCGACGTGTGGCGCGACGGCGCCGAGCGCGTGAGCTGGAGCTTCCTCACGAGCTTCCCGTCGCGACGCGCCGAGCAGGCCGGCCTGTTCCACGCGCTGGTCGGCAGCGTGTTCGTCATCGGCCTCACCGCGGCGATGGCGCTGCCGGTCGGCGTCGCCGCCGCCGTGTACCTCGAGGAGTACGGCGGACGCAGCCGCATCGCCCGCCTCATCGAGCTGAACATCGCCAATCTCGCCGCCGTGCCGTCGATCATCTACGGGCTGCTCGGCCTCGGACTCTTCGTGCGCGCGCTGGGCATGGGCCGCAGCGTGCTGGCCGGCGCCGCCACGCTGGCCCTGCTGGCGCTGCCGGTCGTGATCCTGTCGACGCGCGAGGCGCTGCGCACCGTGCCGTCGTCGATTCGCGAAGGCTCGTACGCGCTCGGCGCCACCCGGTGGCAGACCATCCGCCATCAGGTGCTGCCGATGGCGCTGCCGGGCATCCTCACCGGCCTCATCCTGGCGCTGTCGCGCGCCATCGGTGAGACGGCGCCGCTCATCACCATCGGCGCCCTCACCTACATCCCGTTCGCGCCCGACAGCGTCTGGTCGGCGTTCACGGTGCTGCCAATCCAGATCTTCAACTGGGTGTCGCGTCCGCAGGCGGCCTTCAAGGCCAACGCCGCCGCCGGCATCCTCGTGCTGCTGGCCATGCTGCTCACGATGAACGCAGTGGCCGTGGTGCTGCGCGATCGCGCGCAGCGGAAGGGCCGTGCATGACGACCGAGGCTCCCGTGATGTCCACCCCGCCACTCTCCCTGCCCGTGCCGGTCCCGGTGCCCGCGCCCACGCTGCCGCCGGGCCTGTCGAGCGTCGTCCGCGCCGGCGGCCCCGGCGTCGAGACGGCGCCGGTGAAGATCGACGTGCGCGGGCTCAACTTCTACTACGGCGAGAAGCGGGCCCTCGACGGCATCACGATGGCGATTCCCGCCAACCGCGTCACCGCGTTCATCGGCCCGTCGGGCTGCGGCAAGAGCACCTTCCTGCGCACGCTGAACCGCATGAACGACATCGTGCCGGGGGCGCGCGTCGAGGGCACCGTGCGCATCGACGGCCAGGACGCCTACGGCCCGGGCGTCGACGTCGTCTCGCTGCGGCGTCGCGTCGGCATGGTGTTCCAGAAGTCGAACCCGTTCCCGAAGTCGATCTTCGAGAACGTCGCCTACGGCCTGCGCATCAACAACCTCGCCACCAGCAAGGCCGAACTGGCCGCCCGCGTCGAAGAGAGCCTGCGCGCCGCCGCGATCTGGGACGAGGTGAAGGATCGCCTGCACGACTCGGCGCTGGCGCTCTCCGGCGGCCAGCAGCAGCGACTGTGCATCGCGCGGGCCCTGGCCATCCGGCCCGACATCCTCCTGATGGACGAACCGGCCTCGGCCCTCGACCCGATCGCCACGCAGCGCATCGAGGAACTCGTGTACGACCTGAAGAAGGACTACACGATCGTGATCGTCACGCACAACATGCAGCAGGCGGCCCGGGTGTCCGATTACACAGCGTTCTTCTGGCTGGGCCGCCTGGTCGAGTACGGCCGCACCGAGACGGTCTTCACGGCGCCGGCCGAGAAGCTCACCGAGGACTACGTCACCGGCCGGTGCGGGTAACGGGAGGCATCGTGGAACGCGTCGTCCGCCACTTCCAGGAAGAACTCGGCCTGCTGCAGTCGCGGCTGCTCGCCATGGGCGGGCTGGCCGAGGCCCGCGTGCGCGATGCCGTCGACGCGCTGGTGGCGCGCGACGTGGCCCGCGTCGATCGCGTGCTGGCCGGCGACGAGCCGATCAACGACCTGCACATCGAGGTCGACGACCGCTGTTTCAAGCTGCTGGCGCTGCACCAGCCGATGGCCGCCGACCTGCGCACGATCGTCGCCGCCGTCAAGATCAACACCGACCTCGAGCGCGTCGGCGACCTCGCCGTGAACATCGCCGAGGCGGCCCGCCGCTGCCTGTCGCATCCGCCGGTCGCGCCGGTGGTCGACATCCCGCGCATGGGCGCCATCGCCCAGCAGATGCTGCGCGACGCCCTCGACGCTTTCGTGCGCCGCGATGTCGCCCTGGCCGAGGCGGTGCTGGCCGCCGACGACGAGCTCGACGCGCTGAAGTCGCGGCTGTTCCGCGAGCTGCTGGCCGGCATGCTGGCCAACGGCCAGACCATCGAGCCGGCGCTGGACCTGGTGCTCGTCTCGCGCCACCTGGAGCGTGTCGGCGATCACGCCACCAACATCGCCGAAGACGCCATCTTCCTGGTGTCGGCCCGCGACGTCCGCCACCTGCCCGCCCCGCCCGCCGCCCGGTAGCCAGCACCGGGCGCGATGCGAGGCATCGCTCCCATCCCGTAACTGCATCGGATGGCGCCGCGCCCGGGTCCGACTACGGCCCGGAACCATCCCGCCGATTACGAGGTCTGACATACAATGAGTCGGATGGATGGACCGCTGCGATGCGCCGCGTGCCGACTCCATCCGGTCGACCCGCGCTGGCGGCCCTTCTGCAGCCGGCGCTGTCAACTGGAAGACCTCGCCCGCTGGGCCGACGGCACGTATCGCGTGCCGGGGCCCGAGGTCGAGCGACAGGACGAGCCCGACGACGACGATTGACCGCGGCCCGCAGGCCGCCAGTTCCTCCGGGACGCGAGTTCCGGACCCCGAGCCCCGAAGTTATGGCCGACACGCTCACGATTACCGACAACCGCACCGGCAAGCAGTACGAAGTCCCGATCACCGACGGCACCGTCAAGGCGATGGACCTGCGGAAGATCAAGACCGGCGACGACGACTTCGGGCTCACCACCTACGACCCGGCGTTCATGAACACCGCGTCGTGCCGCAGCAAGATCACCTACATCGACGGCGACAAGGGCATCCTGATGTACCGCGGATACCCGATCGAGCAGCTCGCCGAGAAGAGCACCTACCTCGAGACGGCGTACCTGCTCTTGCATGGGGAGCTGCCCACCGCCTCGCAGCTGGCATCGTGGACGAAGGAAATCACGATGCACACGATGGTGCACGAGAACATCAAGAAGTTCATGGAGGGCTTCACCTACGACGCCCATCCGATGAGCGTGTTCGTGAGCACCGTGGGCGCGATGTCGACGTTCTACCCGGACGGCAAGGACATCTTCGACGCGGCGTCGCGCCGCAAGCAGATCGTGCGCCTGATCGCCAAGGTGCCGACCATCGCCGCCTACGCCTTCCGCCACAGCATCGGCCGCCCCTACGTCTACCCCGACAACGACCTCAGCTTCACCGGCAACTTCCTGAACATGCTGTTCAAGATGACCGAGGTGAAGTACACGCCGAACCCGGTGCTCGAGCGCGCGCTCGACATCCTGTTCATCCTGCACGCCGACCACGAGCAGAACTGCTCCACCAGCGCCATGCGCGGCATCGGCAGCTCGCACGTCGATCCGTACTCGGCGATGGCCGGCGCGGCGGCGGCCCTCTACGGCCCGCTGCACGGCGGCGCCAACGAGGCCGTGCTGAAGATGCTCCAGGAGATCGGCTCGGTCAGCAACATCCCCGATTTCATCAAGGGCGTGAAGGAAGGCAACGGCCGCCTGATGGGCTTCGGCCACCGCGTCTACAAGTCGTACGACCCGCGCGCCCGCATCATCAAGAAGGCCGCCTACGACGTGTTCGAGGTGACGGGCAAGAACCCGCTGCTCGACATCGCCCTCGAGCTCGAGAAGATCGCCCTCGAGGACGAGTACTTCATCAAGCGCAAGCTGTACCCGAACGTCGACTTCTACTCCGGCCTCATCTACGAGGCGATGGGGTTCCAGATGGCGATGTTCCCGGTGCTCTTCGCCATCGCCCGCACGGTGGGCTGGGCGGCGCAATGGCAGGAGATGCTGCTCGACGACGAGCAGAAGATCGCGCGTCCGCGCCAGATCTACACCGGCTACCAGGCCCGCGACTACGTGCCGACCGTGCTGCGCAAGTAGGCCGGCGGCGCGCCGCACGCGCGCGCGACGTACACGACACGGGCCGGCTCCTCGGAGCCGGCCCGCGGTTCGTACGGCGGAACTCGACGGTCGAACCCGTCAGGCCTTCGGCGGCGGCGGTCCGAGGTAGCGCACCACCAGCACGGTGACGTCGTCGCTCTGCTGCGCGCCGGCGGCGAAGGCCTGCACGGAGGTGATCACCGCCTGCAGGAAGTCGCCGAGCGGCGCCGTCCGGTGCCTGGTGACCTCTTCCATGAGCCGGGCCTCGCTGTATTCCTCGCCCGCCGTGTTCAGCGCCTCGGTGACGCCGTCGCTGAAGGTGACGAGCACGTCGCCCGGCTGCAGCTGCGTTTCTTCGTCGCCGTACGGGGCCGCGCCGAACAGGCCCACCGGCATGCCGCTGCCCTCGAGGGTCCGGACGCCGGTGGCGCTGACGACAAGCGGCGGATTGTGGCCGGCGTTGCAGTAGATCAGCCGCCCCTGCGGCGAGAGCGTGGCGTAGAACACGGTGGCGTAGCGGGCGTCGACCTGCCGCTTCAGCAGCCCCTGGTTCACCTGGCGCATCGCCGCGGCGGGGCTGTTGGTGGCCACCTGCGCCGTGAACAGCCCCTGGATCTTGGCGGTGAGCAGCGCCGCGGCCGGACCCTTGCCCGCCACGTCGCCGAGGACGACGCCGATGCTGCCGTCGTCCATGTCGGTGTACTCGAAGAAGTCGCCGCCGATCGATCGCGCCGGCAGCGACGCGCCCATCGCCTGGAAGAACTCGCCGTCGCGGCGGCCTTCCGGCAGCAGCGAGCGCTGGATCTCGGCGGCGATGCGCAGCTCGTGTTCGACCTTGGCCTTCTCGAGCGTCTCGCGGTAGAGCCGGGCGTTCTCGATGGCGACGCCGGCTTCGTTGGCCAGCGTGTCGAGCGCGCTGCGCGTGGCCTGCGACAGCAGCTGGCCCTTCTCGCGGCTGTCGAGGTACAACACGCCGATCGACTTGGCCTCGGGCGCCTGGTCCGGACGATCGAGGTAGCGCACGAGACGCAGCGGCGTGCACAGCACGTGACGGATGCCGAGGGCCACGGTGCCACGGTGGTCCTGCGCGAGATCGCCGTCGAGCAGGTCGGCCACCACCTTCAGCTCGCCGGTGGCGAACACCTCTTCGGGAATCTTGCGGCTGGTGTCGAAGCGATTGCCGGGCAGTGTGACGCGGCCACGGGCGCCGGCCAGCTTCAGGTCGAGCTTGCGATCGTCGCCGGCCAGCATGATGAAGCCGCGCTCGGCGCCGGTGACGCCGATGGCGGCGTCGAGCACCAGCACCAGTACCTCGTCGAGCACGCGGCCCGATCCGAGCGCGCGCAGCCCTTCGAGCAGCGTCGCCATCTGGCGGATGTCGCCGACGGCGGTGCCGGCCGACGAGGTGCCGCTGGCCGACGGGGGGGCGTCGGTGAGGAACACCACCTCGGCGCCCCCGGTGCGGCCGAACTGCACCTTGTCGCCGTGGGTCAGCGTGTGTTCGGTGACGGCGGTGCCGTTCACGAACGTGCCGTAGCGCGACCCGCGGTCGCGCAGCAGGTACTTGCCCTCTTCGACGGCCAGTTCGGCGTGCTCGCGCGAGACGTCGCTGCCGACCAGGCGCACGTCGCTCTCGGTGCGTCGGCCGATGGTGAGGACCGGCTTGTCGATGACGATCAGGCGCCGGCCCAGACCGTCGTTCACTTCGAGGCGAGGCTCAAACATGTGGCGGTGGCTGATGATAGCCCGACCGGGCGGGCCGCGCCACACGGCTGACGCTAGCGGCGGCCGGCCCGTCCACCCCACCAGAGGGCCCCGGCCACCAGCGCCGCCAGGGCCGAGACCCCTTCGCCGGTCCACAGCGGGGCGCCGTCGGCCACGGTGGGCAGCCCGGCGGCCGCGGCGGCGGCCACCGCCGCCACCACACCGGCCACCGCGCCGGAAATGCCGCGGGCGGGCGGCGGCGCCGCCACCTTCGCGTCGGTGGTCGGCTTCCCGCAGCGGTAACAGATCAGGGCCTTGTCGGCGATTTCGGTGTCACAGAATCGGCAGCGCATCTCGGGTCGGGGTGGCTGGCGTGTCGCCAGCGTCTCAGCATACGTGATACTAGCGATGCGGTGCCCGGACCGAAACACTCGCATGTGGCTCCGCCTCGCTAGTTCAGTATTGTCTGGCCCGTCCTCCCTTCGGTCCGGTCGGGCGGAGACGTCTTCGAACGACGCCACACGTTGGGCGCAGGACCAACACCCGTCGTCGTTCGAGACGTCTCGGAGGCTCCGATGATCCCGCTGCGCGACGTCATCCCTTCCCGCACCCGGCCGGTGGTGACCGTCGCCCTCATCGTGCTGAACGTGCTGGTGTTCCTCCGCCAGCTCGGGCTCGACCCCGAACTCGGCCAGGCGTTCGTGTTCCGCTTCGGCCTGGTGCCGGCCGAGTTCGCGTGGGTGAACGTGTTCACGTCGATGTTCGTGCACGGCGGGCTGATGCACGTCGGCGGCAACATGCTCTACCTGTGGATCTTCGGCGACAACGTCGAAGACCGGATGGGCCACGGCCGCTTCCTCGCGTTCTACCTGCTGAGCGGCATCGGCGCGGCGCTGGCGCAGACCTACGCGGCGCCCGACTCCCCCATTCCGATGGTCGGGGCGTCGGGCGCGATCGCCGGGGTCATGGGCGCCTACTTCGTGCTGTATCCGAAGTCGCGCGTGCTCACGCTGCTGCCCTTCCCGATCACCGTCGTCGAGATTCCGGCCGTGTACTTCCTCGGCATCTGGTTCGTGATGCAGTTCGTGAACGGGATGGCGTCGCTGGCGCCGGCCGCCGGCGGCGGAATGTCGGGCGGCGTGGCGTTCTGGGCGCACGCCGCCGGCTTCGGCGTGGGCGCGGTGCTGGTGTTCCTGTTCCGGCGGCCGGAACGTGCCCGCATCGACTGGTACGACGGCGCCTACGATCGCTGACCGCGACCGATCACGAGCGCTGGCGCACTTCGCGCGACACCTTCGCCAGCTCGATCATCAGGCGCTCGAATTCGTCGGCCCACGCCGCGGGATCGGTGTCCTTCTTCTTCTGCAGCAGCGCGTCGGCCTGCGCTTCGAGCGTACGCCGGCGTTCGATCAACGCGCGCACGGCGGGATCGGCGCTCTCGGCGCCGGCCTCGCGATCGAGGTAGAAACCGCGGGCGGCGTTGCCGGCCGGACCGGTCGTCGCCGTCGCCAGCACGCCCGTCTTCTCGCCGGTATCCGACAGCACGGCCCGTTCGGTCGTGAGCTGCGCCTTCTCGGTGTAATGCCGCGCCACCGCCGCGCTCGACGCCGCGAACACCTCCCAGATCGAGGTGCGGCCGTTCTTGTCGAGATCGGTGCCGGTGTCGGCGAGCGCCTTCACGAAGTAGTCGGGGAACACCGTGGCGTACTTCTGCGCCGCCGTCTCGGTGGCGGTGATGACGATCCGGCCGCGTGCCGCCAGCGCCTCGAGGAACGGCGCGCTCGATTCGGTGGTGTTGACGACGACGAGACGTCCCGGCAGCGCGCCGAGCATCACCGACCAGTCGGCCGCCGTCAGGTCGGGACCGACGAGGTTGAACTTCGCCTGCTGGCCATCGAAGGTGCCGTGGCCGAGCAGCACGACGAGCACGAGATCGTCCTTCCCCACCTGACCGCGGAGCGTGGTGAACGCCTTGCGCACGTTCTCGGCGGTGGCCACCGTGCCGGCCTCGCGCGCGGTCTCGTCGACGAGCTGCACGACCTGCGACGCCGGGAATCCGAAGCGGCTGGTGAGCGCGGCCTGGATGCCCTGCCGCCACGTGGCCAGCTGCGCCGCGTAGTCGGCGCCGCCCGACGCGCCGCTCACCACCACCGCCCAGCGCGGATCGTGCGCCGCCGGCGCCGGCGTCTGCGCCGCGGCCGACGCGGCGAATGCCATGAAGGCCCCGAGCCACCCGGTGAACACCCAATCGCGTCGTGTCATGCGAGTCCCACGCGCCGCCGCCACGTCCATTCGGCGGCCAGCAGTCCAATCACCGCCAGCAGGTTCCACACACCATGCCACAGATCGCGCAGTTCCGGCGGGCCGTCGACCACGGCCGGCGTGGCCAGCTTCGGCGGTATGGCCGAGACGCCCTCTGGGCGCACGTACAGCCCGCCGCTGCGCGCCGCCAGCCGTTGCAGCACCGCTTCGTTGAGGCGCGGATCCGCCATCTCGGGATCGGCGCCGCCCGACAGCACCACGCGCTCGCCGCGGCCGAGCGACTCGCCGCCCCGCCGGGCGTCGGCGGCGATGCGGTACACGCCGGCATCGGCGAAACGCACCGGGGTCTCGTAGCGGCCGTCGGCGGCGTCGGCCAGCGTGGCGGTCACGCGGCGTTCGTCGCCGCCGGGGCCGGTGATCGCGATCTGCACCTCGGCGTCGCCCACCGGCCGATACTCGCTGTCGCGCACGAGCACCGACACGGGCTCCGAGGTGCCCGGCGACGGGCTGCCCACGCCCACCACCGACACCGGCTCGAGCGCGCCGCGGGCCAGCCAGCGCATCAGCAGCCGCCAGATCGTGTCGTACGACGTGTCGGTGGCCGGCAGCATCATGCGCCAGCGCCACGACGCCTCGCCGGCGAACACCATCGTGCGCCCCTGCCCGTAGCGCTGCACGGCGACGAGCGGACGCGGGTCGGTCGTGCCGGCCGTGGCCAGCACCTGCGCGCCCGCGCGTGGACCGCCCACCTGGGCGATGGCGGCCAGCGGCGGCAGCGCCGCCCAACGCCGCCTGGCGTCGTCGGCGGTGGCGCCGGCCCGCGTGGCCGGGTGCGTGGCGCCATCGGCCGTGAGCTGCACGGGCGTGCCCGGCGTGTCGGCGGACGCGCGCGCCACCGAGGGGCGGCGGTCGGCCATGTCGACCGGCAGCACCTCGTCGATCGGCGTGCCCGAAAGCCCCTCGCGCTCGAACGACCGGCCGCCGAGCACCAGCAGCCCGCCACCGCGCGCGGCGACGAAGGCCGCGGTGGCATCGAGCTGCTCCTTCGAGAAGAACGACGCCTCGACGTTGCCGAAGATCAGCGCGTCGTAGGCGAAGAGCTCGGCGCGCGTCTTCGGGAAGCCGGCCGCCAGCGCCGTCGCCCGCGACGCCGCCGCCTGCACGAAGAAGGTCGGGCGGCCGTCGTCGTTCTGGCCCTTGCGGATCACCGAGTCGACGTCGAGGCTGGCGTCGCGCGCCAGCGCGCGTTTGAGGAACGTGTGCTCGTAGCCCGGCGCGCCCTCGATGATGAGGAGCTTGCGCGGCCGGCCCGGCGGTTCGACGAGCACGCTGCGGCTGTTGTTCTCGTTGGCGATTTCACCGGGCGCCACCGGCACCTCGACGCGATACACCGTGGGCGCCGCCGGATCGGGCGAGACGGTGAACACCGTGCTCACCGGCGCGCCGTCGACGACCGGCACGCGGCGCACGTCCACCGGCCGGCCGTTGGCGGTGAGGGTCAGCTCGAGCGGCTGCGTGCCGACGCCGGTGCTGACCGCCGAGACCTGCACGTCGATGGTGGAATCGGCCAGGCGGGGCTCGCCGGCCGTGATGCCGACGATCTCGCGATCGCGAGTGATGCGCGGCTCGCCCACGCCCACCGTGAACACCGGCACGGGCAGCGCCGCCATGGTCTCGCGCACCGCGGCCGTGTCGCCGCCGTCCGACAGCACGACGATGCCGGCCAGCGGCCGGCCGCGGTAGTGATCGGCCACCGCGGCCAGGGCGCCGTCGAGATCCGAGCGCCCGGCCGAGGCCTGCATGTCGTCGAGCGCGGCGCGCGTGGCGCCCTCGCCGAACGCCCAGGTCTCGGTGCGCACGCTCGCCGCCAGCGTGGACTCGAGATCGCGCGCCGCCGCCAGAGCGCGCTGCAGGCGCGCCGGTCCTTGCGCGTCGGCGATACGCATGCTCCGCGAGACGTCGACCAGAATCGGCACCAGGCGATCGCGGGCGCCGAGCGGCGGCACCACGCGCACGGGACGCAGCACGGCGGCGGCCAGCAGCAGCAGCACGACGGCGCGCAGCGCCGTCAGGCCGGCGCGCGTGCGGCCGTCGACGCGGCTGCCCCCATAGGTGACCACCGCCACGCCGACGCACGCCGCGGCGATCGTCGCATAGCCCCACCAGGGCAGCGTGACGGCGAAGCGCATCAGCGGCCCGGCCGCCGCGGGGCAGCGAGAGACCGGTAGTACTTGTCGACCATCCGGCGATAGTCGTCGGGCACGGCGTCGGCGGCGCCGGCGTTCAGCCGATCCTTCGTCTCGTGCTGGCGCAGGTCGTCGGCCAGCCCGCGCTCGACCTTCTTCTCGAGCGCCACCGAGCAGCTGCCGCTTCAGCGATTCCCAGCGGGCGTAGTCCTGCTTGAAGGCCTCGGTGCCCGCCATGCCGAGACACTCGGCCAGGTTACTGCTCCGGGCGGAAGTCGAGCCGCCCCTGCATCTCGGGCGTGCTGCGCCCCAGCGCATCGACCTGCTCGCGCCCGGCGCATCTGCTCGGCGAGCTGCTGCTGCAGCTGGGCAATCTCGCCGTCGCCACCGCCGGCCTCGCCCTCGCGCGATCCGCGCGATGCCCAGCCCCGGCGCCCTGCGGCGTCGATCCCAGCGCGAGCGCAGTGCGTCGAGCGAGCGGTCGACCGCGTCGAGACGCTCGCGCAGGTCGCGCGTGCGCGCCAGATCATCCGGAGAAGCCGAGGCCGCGTCGCGATCGCCGCCGCCGCGCGCGTCGAGGCGATCGGCCACGCGGTCGAGCGCCCTCGGCAGCACGGGCGCCGAGCGTCGCCGGCGTCGCGGCGCGGTCCGCGGTGTTCGCGCCGGCGGCGCCTGCGCTGCTCGCCCGACGGCCGGCCTGGCGACGGCGCGGTGGCGCTGGCGCTGGGCGGCCGCCCGCCGACGTCGCCCGCGCATCGCGTCCGCCGCGCGATCCGCCTGTGGCCGTCGCCGATTCGCGCAATTGCGCTCGGCGGCGCGTCCTGCTTCCATCTCGCGACCGGCCTGATCGAGGGCGTCGCGGCCGTCGCCGGCGCGCGCCTGCCGGGCCAGATCGCGCATCCGCTGGCGCAGGCGATCGGCGCGGTCGGCGAGGCGGCGCTGCTGGTCGGCCTGCTGCCGGCGCGCCGCGGTGCCACCGCGCCGGACGCAACTGGGGCGCCCTTGTCGCTGGCGGCGTCGGGCGCGTCGCTTCGCGCCATCTCGCCGTTCAGCCGGCGCTGCGCGTCGGCCAGCTGTCGCGCCTCGATTCGCAGGTCGCCGAGCCGCTGCCGCAGGTCGTCCTCGGTGGATCCACGCAGCGCCTCCTCGGCCCGGCGCATCCGTTCGAGCGCACGCTCGGCCCGCTGGCTCGCCTTCGACGCATCCTGATCGCGCAGCCCGGACGAGGCCTGCCCATCTTCGCCGGCGGCGTCGCGCATCGCCTGACGCCCGTCGCCCGCCCGGCCCGACGACTCGCCGCGCTGGCCCTGCGACGACCCGGACGAGGATCCGGACGACTGCCCCTGCTGGCCGGACGGCGACTGCGACGACGCCTGTCGATCGCGCGAGGCGTTGCGGCCGCTCATCTCGCGGGCCAGCTGCTCCAGCTGCCGCCGCACCTCCTCCTGATCGCGGGTCACGCTGAGCCGGCGCTTCAGCGCCTCGGCGTCGAGCGCCGCCTGCGTGCGCGAGATCCTGCTGTTCGCGGCTCAGCGCTTCCTGCCGCCGCGCCAGCTCGCGCAGCTTCGCCAGCGGGTCGTCGTCGTCGCGCGTGTCCTGGCCGCGTCTCGGCGGCGGCCGGCGTCTCGTAGTTGGTCTGCTGCTGTTTACGCAGTTCCTGATCGAAGAGCGCGGAGAGATCGGCCGGTTCGAGGCGTTGCCGCCTCCGCCCTGCTGCTGCGCGATTCAAGCCGCTTCTGCACGTCGGCGTCGGCGCGCAGCAGCTGGTTCAGTGCCTCCATCTCGTGCGGCAGCGCCGCGGCCGTCTGCTTCAGTCGAGTTCGATGGCGCGGCGCATCGCCTCGATCGCCAGCTCAGCGGATCCTCGCCCACCGTATTGAGCGTGGCGGCCCCGGGACGGCGGCGACGCGGATCCGGCGCGTTCTCGCCGGCGGCCTTCAACTGCGATCCCGCTTCCGCGGCACGCTGCTCGAGGCGCTGCGCGTCGGCCAGCGTCTGGATGTCGGCCGCCGATCCGGCCGCCCGCGCCTTGCGGCCGCGGCTGTCGAGCTTCCGTGGTCGCGACCACGAGCCTTCTGCGCGGCCGCGAGATCCCGCACGCCCTGCGCCCCGCCGCCGGCCGAGAGCGCCTGCTCTGCGCGGCGACGAACTCGTCGTTGAACGCCTTCACCTCGAGGAAGTAGATGTCGCTGCGCGATTCCGACGACGGCTTGCCGCGCCCGACGTCGCGGGCCCGCACGTAGTAGCTGACGATGTCTCCCGGCGCCACCTCGAGGTCTTCGAGGAACAGCGTGTGCCGGCCGTTCAGCGTGAGCTGGCCGGCGCCGCCGCGGCCGAGCGGCACCTGCACCTCGGTCTGTCCGGGCTTCTGCAGCACGAGATCGAACGACTGCACGCCGAAGTCGTCGTCGGCGCGGGCCTCGATGGCCACCTCTTCGAGCGGCGTCACCTGGCGATCGCCGGCCGGCCGTTCGACGCGCACGTCGGGCGGCCGATCGAGCAGCGTGCGGATGAAGTACTCGGTGTCGTCGGGCATCTCGACGCCGTCGTCGTCGACGAACGCGATCCGATACGAGCCGTCGGCGGTGACGTCGAGCGCGCCGGACGCCACGGCGTTCTTCACGCCGAGCGGCACGCGCGTGCCATCGGCGGAAGGACGAGGGCCGAGGCCTCCACCGGCCGGTCGGCGGTGATCGTGAGCGAGACGCGCGTGCCCTCCGGCGCGTAGATATCGCCGCCGTGCTCTTCGTGTCGCGTGTCGAGTTTCAGGGCCGGCGGGCATTGGTAGTCGAGATCGATGCGCGGACAGTGGCCGGATGCACGACCGTGACGGTGAACGCCTCGATCGGCCGCCGCCGGCGACGACGTGATACGGGAAGGTCGCGGTGACGTCGGGCAGCGTGATCCTCGAAGGCGCCGTCGCTCGTGGCCGTCATCCGCCAGCGCCGCCGCGCCGGCGACCAGCACGGCACCAGCGCCTCGGCGCCGCCGACGCGGGCGCGGAAGGATGGCGCGTCCGGCGCGCACGCGGAGATTGCCCGGCTCGACGGCGATGGCGAGTCGCGACGGCATCATCTACGACAACGCGACGCGCGTCGCCTGCCGCAGCGGGATGGCGGCGACGACGACCGCGGCGAGGAGCGCGGCGACGGCCATGCGGAGTGGTCGCGGGTCGCCCGCGCCGTGAGCGCCGGCGGCACCACGGCATCCGCGGGGTCGGTCCGGAGCGCGCGCAGGGCGGCCTGCTCGAGCCGGGCGCGCACATGAGCGGCTGCGCATCGACACGTGCGGCGTAAGCCGACGGCCGAGACGACGACGTCGTCGAGGCCGCCGTGCGTCTCTTCGAGCAGCCGGGCCAGTTGCCGGGGCGAGGCCGGCGCCGGTGTGGTGCGCCACGCCAGTCCCACGGCCGCCGAGCCGACAAGGGCGGCCGTTCCCATGAGGGCGACCAGCGCCAGCCCGGCGGGGGCGGTCAGCCACGCCGCGAGCGACGCGCGCCGAGCGCCACGGCGGCCACGGCGGGGCGCCGAGCGTCCACGCGCGATGCCGTGCGAGGGCGTCACGTCGCCGTGCGACGTCGTCGAGCAGCGCCAGCAGCGTCGGTGCCTGCTGATCCATCTCGCCCGCTGTCGTTAATCCTACCCGGACTCCGGCACCCGCCGGGTCCACCCCGTCCGCCCCAGCAGCCCTTCGACGACCAGCACGGCCAGCAGCACCGCGAGGCCGCGCTGCCACCACCGCTGCTGCTCTTCCCGCGTGCGCGCCCGGTCGTCGACGGCCGGCGCCGACACCGGATCGCCGGTGCGCACGTGGCCGAGGAACGCCTCGACCGTGGTGGTCGTGGCATCGCTTTCACCAGGATCGACGTTGACGACCACCGTACTGGCCGGGATCCCGTTGGCGGCGGGCACCAGCTGGGGGCCCGGCACCGGTGGCACGCCGGGCGGCACCGCCGGCAGCACGAAGGCCGTGGCGTGCTGCGCGTCGCGGGTCAGGTAGCGCATCGTGTCGAGAACGAACGGCGCGAACCCCGGCTCGAGGGGGAAGCGATTCCAGTGGTTGTCGAGATCCGAGGCGAACAGGAGCACCGTGCCCTGGCCGACGCGACGTTCCGCCAGCGCCACCGCGCCGCCGGCGAAACGCGCCAGCACCGTCCAGCCCGATTCATCCAGCACGCGCCGGTACTGCTCGATGAGCAGGCGCCCGAGGGCCGAGCGCGCGCCGACGAGCTGCCGCCACACCGGATGCCGCGGGTCGGAGACGACGATGGCGGCGTCGTCGGCGGGCGGCGCCACCGGGTCGGGGGCGAGGCGCAGCGGCAGGCCCAGCGTGTCGGCCAGCGTGGGCACGTCGAGGTCGGGCCCCAGGGCCAGCAGCACGTGGCCGCCGTCGCGCAGATAGGCGGCGACACGATCGCGGCCCCGGCGATCCAGCGTCCGCGTGCCGAGCACGACCAGCGCCGCCGGATTCGCCGCGGCCGCGGTCGAGAACGCGCGGCCATCGCGCACGGCCACGCGCACCGGCCACACATCGGCGCCGGCTTCGAGCGCCCGCTGCACGTAGACGCCGGCGCGCGCCGATTCCGGCGGCTCGGCGGTGAGCACCGTCACCTCGGGCATGGCGCCTTCGGCCAGCGGCAGGTAGCGCACGTTGTCGAACGGCGCGCCGTCGGCGTCGTCGATCGAAACCGACGCGATACCCGTGGCGGGCAGCGGCCCCGCGAACACCACCTCGCTCGCCGCGAGCGCCGCGAGATCGACCGCCGCGCGCGCCCGCTCGACGCCGTCCACGGCCAGACGCGCCGTGACCTGCCGCGGGCCGTTGGCGTAGCTCTGCACCACGGCGGTCAGACCGCGATCGCGACGCAGCGCCGACACCGCGAGATTCCCGGGCGCGACGGTGACGGCCGAGACGGTGACCTCGACGCCGTCGGGCACCTGCATCGACTCGGCACCGCTCCACGCCCGCTGCTGAAGATCGGTGACGACCACGAGGCGGCCGCGCGCCCCGGCCATCGCGTCGAGCGCCACGCCGAGTCCGGCCGGCGCGTTGGTGCCGCCGGCAGTGGGCCGCAGCGCGGCGATCGCCTCGACGACGTCGACGCGCGACACCGTCGGCGCCACGACGACGCGGCCGCGGTCGTCGAAGGCAGTCAGCCCGACGGCATCCGCGGCCGGCGCGTCGTCGACCGCGGCACGGGCCAGGCGCTGCACCTCGCGCCACGCCGCCGGCGCCGACACGCTCATCGACGTATCGACGACCACCATCGTCGTGCGCGCCGCCCCGGCCCCATCGTCGTCGCGCAGGTACGGACGCGCGAACGACACCGCCAGCACCAGCAGCGCGGCGACGCGCAGCGCCAGCAGCAGCAGATCGCGCAGGCGCCGCCGATCCTGCTGCGCCACCGTCGACTCGGGCACGAGCCCCGCCGTGGGCAGATCCACGACGCGGTCGGTGCGCCGGCGGAACAGGTGCAGCACGATCGGCACCGCCACGGCGAGGGCGCCGAGCAGGAACGCCGGAGCGAGGAAGCCGAGCCCGAACATCAGCTCCTGCCGCGCGCGTTCAGGTACGACACCAGCGCCAGATCGAGCGGCTGCGAGGTGTCGAGCAGGTGATAGTCGATGCCGGCGCCGCCGAGCTCGCGCCGGTAGGTGTCGGTGAGCGTGGTGATGGCGCGCAGGTAGGCGTCGCGCACCTGGCCGGGATCGGCGAACGTCTCACGCGCGCTCTCGACGTCGCGGAAGCGGGCCACGTCGTCGAAGCGGAAGCGCAGCTCCTGCGGATCGAGCACGTGGAAGACGATGACGTCGGTGCCACGCTGGCGGAACTGGCGCAGGCCGCGCACCACCGCGGCGGGATCGTCGAGCAGATCCGAGATCACCACGACCAGGCCGCGTTTCGCCAGCACGGCGGCGAGATCGCCGAGGGGCTTGGCGACGTTGGTGCGCGATCCCGACGGCAGGCGCTCCAGCGCCAGCAACACCGCGCGCAGCGCCCCACCCCGCGCCGATGCCGGAAGCCGGTGCACGATCGCCTCGTCGAAGGCGATGAGGCCGATGGCGTCGCGCTGGCGGTGCATCAGGTAGGCGAGCGACGCGGCCAGGTAGCTGGCGTACTCACGCTTGGTGACGGCGTGCGAGCCGTAGGCCATCGAGCCGCTGACGTCGAGCAGCAGATGGCAGTCGAGGTTGGTCTCTTCCTCGAACTTCTTGACGACGTAGCGATCCGAACGCGCGAAGACCTTCCAGTCGATGGTCGAGAGCGCGTCGCCCGGCAGGTACTGCCGGTACTCCGCGAACTCCACGCTGAAGCCGCGCCGCGGGCTGCGATGCAGACCGCTCAGTACGCCTTCGACGACGGTCTTCGCCTTCAGATCGAGCGAGCCGAGCCGTGCGAGCACGGCCGGATCGAGATACCGCGCGGGTCCGGCCATGACGTCACAGGCCGCTGGCCGGCGGCGGCACGGCGCCGAGCAGGCGATCGACGATGACGTCGGACGTGATGCCCTCGGCCTCGCCGTAGAAGTTCGGGATGACGCGATGCCGCAGGATCGGCTTCGCCAGCGCCTGCACGTCCTTCACCGAGACGTGATACCGCCCGTGCATCAGCGCCCGCGCCTTGGCGCCGAGGATGAGCGCCTGCGACGCCCGCAGCCCGGCGCCCCATTTCACCCACTTGTCGACGAACTCGAGCTTCGGGCCGCGGCCGGGACGCGACGCGTCGACGAGGCGCACCACGTAGCGGGCGACGTCGTCGGCCACCACCACCTCGCGCACGAATTCCTGGAAGGCCAGGATGTCGTCGCCGCTCAGCACCGTCTGCGGCGTCGGCCGCGCGTTGCCGGTCGTGGCGGTGGCCACGCGCACCTCGTCGTCCTCGGAGAGGTACGACATGGTGATGTTGAACATGAAGCGATCGAGCTGGGCTTCCGGCAGCGGATACGTGCCCTCGAGCTCGATCGGGTTCTGCGTGGCCAGGACGAAGAACGGCCGCTCCAGGTCGTAGGTGCGGCCGGCCGCCGTCACGTGGAACTCCTGCATCGCCTCGAGCAGCGCCGCCTGCGTCTTCGGCGGCGTGCGGTTGATCTCGTCGGCCAGCAGGATCTGCGCGAAGATCGGGCCACGCACGAAGCGCAGCGCCCGCACGCCCTCGGCCTCGTCGAGGATCTCGGTGCCGGTGATGTCGGCCGGCATCAGATCCGGCGTGAACTGGATGCGCTTGAAGCGCAGGTCGAGGATCGACGCGATGGTCTTGATCAGCAGCGTCTTCGCCAGTCCGGGCACGCCGGTGAGCAGGCAGTGGCCGCCGGTGAAGAGCGCGATCAACACCTCGTCCACCACCGCGTCCTGGCCGACGATCACGAGCCGCAACTGCTCGAGGATCTTGTCGCGCCCCGCCGCCACGCGTCCCGCCAGGTCTTCTCCGTGCTGCTGCTCCGTGCGCGTCATTCCGGCAATCAGACTTTCTAGCCGCTAGCCGCGAGCCGCTAGCCGCTGTCAGGGATCAGTGGGTCAACGTGTAGACGATCTCGTTGATCATCATCTGGTAGGCGACGGTGGTCCACTTCAGGTAGCCGGGATACTCCTCGGCGCTCGACCATTCCCAGCCATCGCCCATGTCGGTGTTCCAGTTGATCAGCACCATCGGCCGCCCCGTGTCGTCGAGGATGCCGCGCAGGTGCGCCGTGTAGCCGCCCTTCTCCCACGTGCGGCCGTTGAAGAACGAGCCGAGGCCGGGCACCTGCGGATACTTGTCGAGCTGATAGAACGACGTGTAGATCGGGTGCGGCGGCGAGATCTCCTGGATCTCGCGATCGGGGAACACCTTGGCCAGCCAGCGCGCCGTGAGTTCCCACTCGAACGAGCCGTGGAAGTCGTCGAGCGTGAGCGTGCCGCCGCGCAGCAGGAACTCGCGCAGCGTCGCCGCCTCGGTGTCGCTCAGCACCACGTTGCTCGGCTCGACCAGATACAACCACGGATACTGGAACAGCCGCGGATCGTCGAGACCCATGTTGATCGGCTCGCCGACCTCGATCGACGTCGTCGTCTGCACGCGGCGCGACAGGTTCTGCTCGGCGGCCGGCGCGTCGATGTACCAGGGATCGTCCCAGAAGCCGAATCGCGTGCGCATGGCCAGCTCGCCCTGTGTGGGCGTGTACTTCACGCGCACGAAGGTCCACTGCAGGCCGGCGAAACGCTCGTCCTTGAAGACCCCGGTCTGCGCGCCGGCCTCGCGCACGAGCGTGCCGACGGCCGGGCCGACGCACGCGAGCAGGCCGACGAGCGCCGCGACGAACGGCGCCTGACGCGCCGCCCGGGCCAGGCGCGAGCCAGCCGGCGCCACGCTCACCGCGGCGGCTCCACCATGCGGAGCAGCAGTTCCTGGGCACGCACGTACGTCGGCGCGACCTCCAGCGCCAGCAGCGCCTGCTGCTTGGCCTCGTCGCGCTGCCCCGCCTTCTCGAGCGCCTCGCCGAGGTCGGCGTGCGCGCCGGCGCGATCCTGCGGATTGGCGGCGACGGCGACGCGGAACGCCTGCAACGCCTCGGGCAGCTTGCCCTCCGCGAGGGCGAAGCGGCCGAGCTCGCCGTGCGCGCCGGCGTCGAACGGGTCGATCGCCACCACGCGGGCCAGCGCCGCCCGACGGCGGGCGGTGTCGGCCGGCTGATCGAGCAGCGTCACGAGCTGCCGGGCCGCGGCCACGGCCTGATGGTCCGCGACGGTGAGCGCTTCGAGCGCGGTGGCGGCGCCGGCCTTGTCGCCACGCTTCACGAGCACCGCGGCGATGCGGGCCTGTGGGCTGTCGTCGCCGGTGGCCATCGGAATCAGCGCGGCGGCGCGCCGATAGGCGGCCAGCGCCTGATCGGCGTTGCCCGCCTCGAGCGCGCGGCCCAGCGCCATCTGCACCGGGTAGCTGCCCGGATTCGCCTCGGCCACCGCGCGCAGGCGATCGGCGGGCTGATCGGCGTCGAAGCCCTCGGGCACGGCCAGCGCGTGCTGCAGCTTCCCGAAACGCTGGTCGAGGAAGGTATCGAACGACGTCTGCAGGTCGTCCATCGACACCTTCAACACGCGCGTCACCGCGGTGCTGCTGTCGACGTCCTCCGAGAACTCGCGCACCAGCTCGCGCAGCCGCGCCTCGTCGAAGCGCGTGACGATGTGCTCGGTGAGCAGCGACGCTTCGTAGTACGCGAGCGAGATCAGCTCGGGGCTGCTGAAGCCGTCGTTCAGCGTGGCCAGCGGCATCACCTTGCCGGCGTTCCTGGCGCCGGCGAACGACACCTCCATCTCGCGACCCCAGCCGCGACCGGCCCGCGTCTCTTCCCACACCGAGATGCCTTCGGTGAGCCAGCGTGGCACGCGCTGGTTCGAGAGCTGCAGTGTGATGACGTGCGCGAGCTCGTGCCAGAGGGTCGCCGCCCAGCTGAACTCGCCCGGCGGCCGCGCCTTCGGCGAGTCGAGCGTGACCACCTTGCCGAAGCAGGCGCCGAGCGCGCCGAGCATGCCGGGCAGCCCGAGGGTGCGCACGGCGAAGTCGTCGTGGCGCGGGAACATCTCGACGAGGATCGGTCCCTGCGGCGTGAAGTTCCAGCGCTTCGACAGCGTGGCGAGCGCCTCCTTCGCCAGGGCGGGCACGTATTCCCGCATCACCGCCGCCTCGTCGGCGTGCAGGCGGATCACCATGTCGCCCTCGCGGATGGTGGCGAAGCCGTCGAGGGTGTCGAGCAGGCCGAGCAGGTTGTAGGTGACGACGTCGTAGGGATCGGCGCGGAACGCGGTTTCGAGCGCCCGGCGCGCGCCGCGTTCGTCGCCCGTGCGCATCAGGTGCGACCCGAGGTCGGCGTAGGCGCGGACGTTCTCGCGATCGATCGTGAGCGCCTTGCGGACGAGCTCGGCGGCGTCTTCGAAGCGGTACTGCCGGGCCGCGACGCCGCCCACCACACGGTAGACCTCGCCGTAGGTCGGATGCAGCTTCAGCAGCGCGTTGGTCGTGGCGGTGTAGTCGTCGGTGCGCTTCTCGAGCCACGCGATGGCGGCCTTGAGCGACAGCGCCTCGAACGAGTTCGGGTTGACGGCCAGCGCCTTCCCCACTGCCGCCGAGGCCTCGTCGCGCTTCAGCTCGTCGAGCGCGAGTTCCGCCAGCAGCACCTGCGCGCCGGCGTGCTGCGGGTTGATGCCGAGCACCTTGGCGGCGAGCTGCCTGGCGGCCGGCGGGTTGTCTTCCGCCATCGTGCGGGCCAGGCCGAAGAGCGCGGTCGGATCCTCGGCGCTCGTGCGCAGCGCCGCCTGGAACGAGCGGGCGGCATCGGACTTGTTGTGCTTCTCGAGGAAGAGCTCGCCCCACGCCACATTGGCGGCGACATCCGTGGGCGCGCGCGCAATCGCGTCACGGAAGTAGTCGTTGGCCTGCTGGAACCGGCCGAGGGCCCGCGAGGCCCGGCCGGCCCGCACGAACTCCTGCACGCTGGCCGCCATGAGCTCGCGCGACAGGATCAGCGTGAGCGTGCGCTGGTACTCGCGCTTGCCCTGCATCTTCTGCAGCAGCCCGAGCTCGAGCGCGGCGTCGCCGATCGGATTCTCGAACACCGATGGCTGCAGCACTTTCTCGGCCTCGGCGTACCTGCCGACGGCGGTGTAGGCGCGGGCCCGCAGCACCGCGGCCGACGCGTCGTCGTCGAGGCCGCGCAGCAGGGTGTGCACCTGCTCGTACTGCCCGCGATCGAGGGCGCGTTCGGCGGCGCGGTGCGGGTCGGCCGATGCGCTCTGCGCGAACGCCGGGCGCGCGGTCGCGGCCAGGCACGCACAGACGGCGATCAGGCCCAGGACGAACGGGCGGCGGCAGCGAACCGGAGCGGCTGAGGTCATCGGGGCCGGATGCCGCCAGTATACGGCGGCCCTCCGGATGCGGATACAGACGGACGCGGGCCGGGAATGGCCGGGCGGCCGACTAGAAGAACCCGCGCCAGGTGAAGAAGAGCGCCGCCCCGAACGCCTGCAGGGCTGCGAACCCGGCCACCCAGAGCGTGCGATGGCGGGCGGGCACGGCATCGGCGAGCCAGAGGAACATGGGGAACAGCACCGAGGTGGCCCGGCCCACCGACAGGAAGCCGCCACTGGCGATCGACGGCACGAGGTTCAGCACGAGCACGAGCGCGGCGGGCACGCCGAACCGCCGCCACACCGGCACCACGGCAGCCATCGTCAGCAGGGCGCCCAGGCCGTTCAGCGTGTTCGGCACGTCGATGGCGACGTAGCCGTACAGTCCCTGCCGCACCAACGACTGCCACTCGGCCCACAGCGCCGTGAAGAAGCCGAGATTCTCGCGGCCCCAGGTGGCCTGCAGGCGGATCCACGTGAACGGATCGCCGGTGAGTTCGTAGATGTAGCCGGAATACGCGAGCATCGCCAGCCCTGGCGCCGATGCCACGACCAGCCGGTCCACGAGCGCCCACCAGCTCGACGGTCGTTCGAATCGGCCCTGCTTCCAATACGGCGCCACGGCGATGCACGCCAGCGGCACCGACAGCAGGCAGCCGTTCGGACGCGTGAGCCCGGCCACGAAGCCCCAGGCGAATGCCGTCCAGCGCTCGTCGCGGCGTAGATGCCACCAGGCCCCGAGCATCGCCAGGAGGAACAGTGCTTCCGTGTACGCGGCGCTGTAGAACACGGCGAACGGATACGTGGCGGCCAGCGTCACCGCCATCGCGGCGCGGTCGGCGTCGAGCGCCTCGCGGGCCAGGCGGAACAGGTAGCGCATGGCCCAGGCGAAGGCCACGAACGACACCAGCACGCCCGCCCACAGCCACTGCCGCGCCATCAGCAGCGACACCCACGACATCAGCGCCGGGAAGGCCGGGAAGAACACCAGGTTCTGCTGCCCGCGCACCCGTGGCCGGTAGACGTAGCCCTCGCTCGCGATCGACAGATACCACCCGGCGTCGAAGCGCGCCGGCAGGTTCACGAGCTCGTGATCGGAGGCGCGAAACGTCGGCGGCTTCGAATAGCCGATCGCGTGCACCGCGAGCAGGCCCAGCACCAGCACGCCGACCCGCGTCGTGACGACGACGGGCCACGTCGCGCGCGTGACCGGGTCCTGGCGCCACGCGCGCCAGCCGTCCCACGCGCGCTGCGGCAGGCCGGGCGTGCGGCGCCACGCGTGCCGCGCGACGATCACCACGGCCAGCAGTGCGAGGAGGCGCGGCACCGACGTCAACGACACCGGCACGCCGAGGACCGTCTCGCGGAAGCCGCCGGTCGCGGCCGTCGACAGCGCCAGCAGCGCGATCACGCCCGTGGCCGCATCGGCGATGGCGACGAGGCGCGGGACGGCAGTGTGGCGATCGAGCGGCGCGCGCCGCACGGCGGACGTCATCGGCCCTCTATCCTAGCCGCGTCCGAGCGCGCGTTCCTCGACGGCGATGCGCTGGCGCATCAACCAGCCGAAGCCGGCCAGGAACAGCGCGCCGGTGCCGAACGCGCCGACGAGCAGCGCCGCGCCGACGATCTCCCCCGCCACCGCGAGGTAGTTCGGATGGCGCAGGAACCGGTACGGCCCCGACGCCACCAGGCGATCGCCCGGCGGCACCAGCACGCGGAACGTCCAGCGCGTGCCGAGCGACGAGATCGCCCACGCCTTGAGCGCCTTCGCGAGGCCGAACACGAGGATGCCGGCGGCCAGGGCCGGCTCGGGCGACGGGCCACGCAGCGCGCCCTCGATCGCCAGGGCGACGAAGCCGAGCGGATAGGCCCATTGCATCGTGCGGTAGACGTCGTCGGGCGGCTCCACCGCGCCGCGCGACCGCAGCACCGAGGCGTTGAACGACGACAGCACGGCCTCACCCGCCATGACGGCGAGCACGGCGGCGAGCATCCCGACGGCGATGATGGCGGCGACGGACATGCGGCGACTCAGGCGGCAACGGGCACGTCGCCCGCGAAGGCGATGACCTTGTGGAACACGGCGGGCCACCAGCCGGCGGTCTGCGCGGCGGCGCGCACCGCCACGGGTGTGTCGACCAGCAGGCGCAACCCGCGATTGAACCGCCACTTGGTGGCGAAGGCCTGGCGGCGGGCGGCCGCCAGGGCGGCTGGCGCGGCGTCGATGGCGAGGCGCCCGTCGAGGACGTCGCCCGCGATCGTGGCGGCCAGCTCCCCGCCCTCGATCGCGAGGCGCAGGCCGTCGCCGGTCATCGGATCGATGAAGCCGGCGGCGTCGCCCGCGAGCAGCAGCCCCGGCACCCCGGCAGCGACGGCATCGAGCGCCATCGGGCCGAGCACGACCGGCCGGCCGATCGGACGCGCGTCGCCGAGACGCGGCGCCAGCAGCGGATCGGCGAGCGCCAGCACGCGAATCGCCGCCCACGGATCGCGCACCGCCACCGCGGCGTCGGCGCGGCCGAGGACCAGGCACACGTTGGTCGCCCCGCCCGCCACCGGCGCGATCCCGAGATAGCGGCCGGCACGCACGTGCATCTCGCCGAGCGCGACGTCGGTGCCGCCGACATCCGAGGCATACGCGCCGAGCGCCCACCGACGCGGCGCCGACGGCGTGCGCACCAGACCGCAGGCCTGCGCCAGCCGCGAGCCGCGGCCCTCGGCGGCGATCACGAGCCGCGCGTGGTGCGCGCGCCCGCGCACCACGACGCCGCGCACACGCCCCTGGTCCGCGACGGGTCCATCGACGCGCACGCCCTCCTCCACCGTCGCGCCCGCCGCGGCCGCCGCGGTGAGCAACCAGCGGTCGAGATGCGCGCGCGTGACGGCGAGGCCGGTCTGCCCGCTCGGATAGCGGCCTTCCACGGTCGCGCCGCCGGGGCCGGACAACCGCATACCCGAGAGCGGCAGACCCGCCGCGCGCAGCGGTCCCAGATCCAGATGCGCGCCGAGCCGCGCCAGCGCGCCGGGATTCAGGGTGTCGCCACACAGCTTGGCGCGCGGGAAGCGTGCGCGCTCGAAGACCCGCACGCGGTGCCCCGCCCGTGCCAGCACCAGCGCCGCGACCGCGCCGGCCGGACCGCCCCCGGCGACGACGACGTCGTCCATCGGCGTCATGCGAGGGCTCCGAGCACGAGCGCGCTGTTCTTCGATCCGAAGCCGAGGCAGTTGCAGAGCGCGGCTTCCACCGAGGCGGCGCGGCCGCGGTTCGGCAGGAAGTCGAGATCGCACGCTGGATCCGGATCCGTGAGGTTGATCGTCGGCGGCAGGAACCCGTGGCGCATGGCCAGCGCGGTGGTGACGACGCCGGCGGCGCCGCTCGCCCCCTGGGGATGGCCGATCATCGACTTGGTCGACGAGCCGGGCACCCGATCCGCCAGCGCGCCGAACACACGACGCGTGCAGCGCGCCTCGACCGCGTCGTTCAGCTGCGTCGACGTGCCGTGATAGTTCACGTAGCCGATCTGCGACTTGTCGCGGCCGCTCTTCGTCAGCACGGTGTCGAGGCAGCGGACGATCTCGTGGCCGTCGGGATCCATCTGCACGCGATGATAGGCGTCGCAGGTCGAGGCGTAGCCGTCGACCGACACGTAGGGGCGGACGCCGCGGGCCCGCGCCCGATCCTCGCGTTCGAGCACCACCATCCACGCGCCTTCGCCGAGCACGAAGCCGTCGCGGCCGCGATCGAACGGACGCGACGCCTCGGCGGGACGATCGTTGTAGTGCGTCGACACGGCGCGCATGCGGCCGAAGCCGAACATCATGCCGGGCAACACGCAGCCGTCGGTGCCGCCGGCCAGCAACACGTCGGCCTCGCCGGCCCGCAGCTGCGCCAGCGCGTAGCCGATGGCGTCGGTGGACGAGGTGCAGCCGGTGGACAGCACGTGGCTCACGCCGCGCAGGCCCAGCGAGATCGAGATCTCGCTCGACACCATGCCGCAGATGCCGATGGCGATCGCGTACGGCGTCACGTGCTTCCCGCCGGTCGTGAAGAAGTCGCGATACTGCGCTTCGCCGACGTCGATGCCGCCCCCGCCGCTGCCGATCACCACGCCGGCATTCGGCTCGTCGACGCGCAGGCCGGCGTCGTGCCACGCCTCGCGGGCCGCGACCACGCCGAAGAGCGCCGCTCGCGAGTAGCGCTTCGGATCGGCGCGCGAGGTCCAGCCGTCGTCACCTTCGCCCTCGAGCCGCGCGGCCATCGACATGTCCACCGGCGGCGCCGGCGCCGCCACGCGGCAGGGATAGCCGGTGACGTCGAACTCGGTGATCGCCCGCGTGCCGCTCTGGCCACGCGACACGGCGTCCCAGAATCGATCGCGTCCGACGCCGAAGGCCGAGACGACACCGATACCGGAGATGACGATGCGGGGTGGGGTCACAGGATGCCGCCGGCGGGGCGCGCGCCAGCGTCCCTATGATACGTTCCGAACTCGTCGTGATGCCGAACGCCGCAGAGGTGGGCCTGCCCGGCCGCGTATTCGCCTGGCTCGGCGGCGCGCTGTTCGTCGCCGCGCTCTTCGCCGGCGGACGCTGGTTCGTGGTCGAACTCGCGCGTCCCGCCGAGGCGGCCACACCACTGCCGGCCGCGCTGGCGTGGAACCTCGGGCTCTTCTCGCTGTTCGCGCTGCATCACAGCCTGCTGGCGCGGACGCGCGCCAAGGCCTGGATCGCGCGGCTGGTGCCGCCCGCGCTCGAGCGGTCGGTCTACGTCTGGATCGCGTCGCTGCTCTTCCTGGCGGTGTGCCTGCTGTGGCGGCGCGTGCCGGGCGTGCTCTACGCGGTGGACGGCGTGGCGCGCGGGCTGCTCGTGGCGATTCAGCTGGCTGGTGTCGCCATCACGATCGCCGGGGCACGCGTGCTCGACGGCCTGGAACTGGCGGGCATCCGCCAGGCCGTGGGACGCCTGCGCCCGGCCGACATCCGCGTGGTGTGGCCGTTCACCCTCGTCCGGCATCCAATTTATCTGGGGTGGCTGCTGATGGTCGGCGCCGCCTCGCCCATGACGCTCGACCGCGCGGTGTTCGCCACGGTGAGCGTGGGCTACCTGGTCATCGCCATGCCTTGGGAGGAGCGTAGCCTCGTCGCTGCCGCGGGGCCGGCGTACCAGGCGTATTGCCGGCGGGTGCGCTGGCGCCTGGTGCCGGGGCTGTACTAGCGCGCGGCGCGCTACCCGGAGCCGGGGCCCGGTTGCCGGGCATCGGCTCATCGTCGTCTTCGTCCTTCGGCAGGCCGTCGAGCTGGTCGACGAACACGAGCGAGTGCATCGAGGGAATCTCGAATCGCTTCCCGCACGTCTTACAGGTGAGTTCGTCGTCGACACGGATCAGATGGTCGCGCAGCTTCTGGAACTTCGCCCGGTCGACCTCGTCGGCGTTCGGCGGCACGCGGTCCTTCTTCGTGCGGCGCATCCAGCGCAGCGTGTAGTCGTTGGTCCGGCGGCAGCGCGGACAGGTGTAACGCCCCGGTCGCTGTTCCGGACGCTCGGTGAAGAAGGCACGTTCGTCGAGAGCCATGCCGCCAGCATAGTCCCATCGCGCCTGCCGCGCGTATGATCCTCAAGAGACGCCGCGAGGCGTCCATCTCATGGCCGACCCACAGACTCCTCCGCTCCCCACGTCGCTCCCGGTGCTGCCACTGCGCCGCACGGTGGCGTTCCCGCTCACGCTGCAGCCCCTCGCGGTGAATCGTCCGGCGTCGATCGAATCGGTCAACACCGCGCTCACCACCGATCGCATGCTGCTGCTGGTGCTGCAGACCAACGACGCGGA
This sequence comes from Vicinamibacterales bacterium, assembly GCA_046331325.1. Classification (GTDB taxonomy): domain Bacteria; phylum Acidobacteriota; class Vicinamibacteria; order Vicinamibacterales; family UBA2999; genus CADEFD01. Next base: position 53,273 of record JAXLRB010000006.1, read on the forward strand.
CGAACCGGATCCGGCGGCGCTCGAGTCGATCGGCACGGTGTGCATCGTGCGGCAGATGGCGCGCGCCGACCACGGGCTCAACATCATCTTCGAGGGCATCGCCCGCGTGAAGGTGACCACGGTGAGCAAGACCGACCACACCATCCGCGCCAGCGTCGAGCCGCTGCCCGAACAGCGCGAGACGGGCGTGGAAACCGAGGCCTATGTGCGCCGCATCCGCGAGATGGCCGAGAAGGCCGCGGGGCTGGTCGCCGGCGCGTCGGCGGAGGTGCGGCAGCTCGTGCTCGGCATCGACGACCCGCTGCGTCTGGTCTACCTGCTGGGCTCGATGCTCGATGCCACCGCCACCGAGAAGCAGGCGGTGCTGGCCACCGATCCGCTGCTGAAGAAGCTCGAGATCGTGCACGGCATGCTGGCCCGCGAGATCTCGGTGCTCGAGGTGAAGGGCAAGATCGAATCGCAGGCGCAGGCCGAGATGTCGGCCTCGCAGCGGCAGTACTACCTGCGCCAGCAGCTCAAGGCGATCCAGGAAGAGCTGGGCGAGGGCGAAGGCAACGAGCTCGGCGACCTGCGCAAGCGCATCGACGACGCGCACCTGCCCGAGGCCGTACGCAAGCAGGTGGATCGCGAAGTCGAGCGGCTGTCGCGCATGGGCGGCGGCGGCGCCTCGGAAGCGCAGATGATCCGCACCTACCTCGACTGGGTGCTCGACGTGCCGTGGTCGACCACGACCATCGACCGCCTCGACCCGGTGGCGGCGCGCGACGTGCTCAACGAGGACCACTACGACCTCGACAAGGTGAAGGACCGCATCGTCGAGTACCTCGCCGTCCGCAAGCTGAAGGGCGACATGAAGGGCCCGATCCTCTGCTTCGTCGGCCCGCCCGGCGTGGGCAAGACGTCGCTGGGCCAGTCGATCGCGCGGGCGATGGATCGCAAGTTCGTGCGCATCTCGCTCGGCGGCGTGCGCGACGAAGCCGAGATCCGCGGGCATCGGCGCACCTACATCGGCTCGATGCCGGGCCGCATCGTGCAGGCGCTGAAGCAGGCCGGCTCGATGAACCCGGTGTTCATGCTCGACGAGGCCGACAAGCTGGCGGCCGGCATCCAGGGCGATCCGGCGGCGGCGCTGCTCGAGGTGCTCGACCCGGCGCAGAACCACTCGTTCCGCGACCACTACCTCGAGGTGCCGGTCGACCTGTCGAAGGTGCTCTTCATCGCCACGGCGAATCAGCTCGGCACGATGCATCCGGCGCTGCTCGACCGCATGGAGATCATCTCGCTGGCCGGCTACACCGAGGAAGACAAGGTGCACATCGCGCGCACCTACCTCATTCCGCGGCAGCTCACCGAACACGGCTTGACCACCGGCGCGCTCGTGCTCGAAGACGGCGCCATCCGGCAGATCGTCGCCGAGTACACGCGCGAGGCCGGCGTGCGAAGCCTCGAGCGCCTCATCGGCACGGTGGCCCGCAAGGTGGCCGCGAAGGTGGCGACGAGCGGCGACGCCGCGGGCGTGCCGCCCACCGTGGTCACCGCCGCCGACCTCGACGACTACCTCGGGCCGGCGCGCTTCAAGAAGGAAGTGGCGTTCCGCACGTCCACGCCCGGCGTGGCGACCGGCCTCGCGTGGACCGAAGCCGGCGGCGACGTGCTCTTCATCGAGGCGTCACTGCTGCCCGGCGGCCACGAGCAGATCATCCTCACGGGGCAGCTCGGCAACGTGATGCAGGAATCCGCGCGCGCCGCCGTCAGCCACATCCGCGCGCAGGCGGCCGTGCTCGGCGTCGACCCGACGTTCCTGCGCGACAAGGACCTGCACCTGCACGTGCCGGCCGGCGCCATTCCGAAGGACGGTCCGTCGGCCGGTGTCACCATGGCCACGGCGATCCTGTCGGCCGCCTCCGGTCGTCCGGTCCGCGAGGACGTGGCGATGACCGGCGAGATCACGTTGAGCGGTCTCGTGCTGCCGGTGGGCGGCATCCGCGAGAAGGCCCTCGCCGCCCGCCGCTTCGGCGTGCGCACGGTGATCCTGCCGGCACTGAACGAAGCGGACCTCGTCGACATCCCGCCGGACCTGCGGCGCGACATGACGTTCGTGTTCGCCAAGACGCTCGAGGACGTGCTGGCCGTGGCCCTCGGGCCGAAGCCGGCGGCGGCGCCGACGCCGGTGGTCGCGCACGGCCCGCAGGACGTCGACGCGTAGGTCGCGACGCCTCGCCCGCATGCGTCCGCTCGTCTACTACATCTCGGGGCATGGCTTCGGCCATGCCTCGCGGTCGATCGAAGTCATCAGCGCGCTGCTCGATCGCGCGCCGGACCTGCGCATCATCGTGCGGTCGGCGGCGCCACGCTGGCTGTTCGACCTCACGGTGCGGGGCCCGTTCACGTTCGCCCCGCTCGACACCGATCCAGGCGTGGTGCAGAAGGACAGCCTGAGCCTCGACGCCGCGGAGACGATCCGGCGGGCCGACGCCTACGTGCGCGATCTGCCGAGGCTCGCGGCCGAACAGGCGGCGTTCCTGCGCGAGCACGACGCCGCGTTCGTCATGGCCGACATCCCGCCGCTGGCGCTCGACGCCGCCCGGCTCGCCGGCGTGCCGTCGATGGCGCTCGGCAACTTCACGTGGGACTGGATCTTCCGCGACTACCCGGGCGGCGCGGCCGCGGCGGACGCACTCGGCGAGGTCTATCGCCGTGGCCGGCGGGCCTTCCGCCTGCCGCTGCACGGGGGCTTCGAAACGATTCCCGAGGTGATCGATCTGCCGTTGATCGCGCGCCACGCCCGTCACACGCCGGCCGACACGCGGCAGCGGCTCGGGCTTCCCGAGGGACGTCTGGCGCTGGTGTCGTTCGGCGGCTACGGGGTCTCCGGCATCGACCTCGACGCGCTCAGCCGCACCGAGGGGTGGACGCTGCTCGTGAGCGCCAGCGTGCCGTTCGGCCCGGATCGCGTACCGCTGGCACAGGTGGCGACGCGCGGCGCCCTGCATCCGCTCGACGAGCCGGCGATGTACGCGATGGGCCTGCGCTACGAAGACGTGGTGGCCGCGGTGGACGTCGTGGTGACCAAGCCGGGTTACGGCATCATCAGCGAGTGCGTCGCCAACGACACGGCGCTGCTCTACACCGATCGCGGCCACTTCATCGAGTACGACGTGCTGGTGCGTGAGATGCCGCGCTACGTTCGCTGCGCCTACCTGCCGCAGGCCGAGCTGCTCACCGGCCACTGGCAGCACGCCCTCGACGCGCTCGTCGCCGGCCCGCCGGCACCTCCGGCGCCGCGCGTGGATGGCGCGGCGGTGGCCGCGGACTGGATCCTGCAGCAGTTCGCTTGAGCACCAGTGCCGCCCGGCGACGCGGATATACTCGCCCCGGTCGCGTACTCGCTGTTCCTGTTCCCCGTTTCCTGCAGGTGTCTATGCTCTCTCGTCGCTCAGTCCTCACTTCCGGCGCCCTGGCTGCCGGGTCGCTCGGATCGTTCGCGTGCGGTGGCGCGCCGCAGAATACCGCCGCGCCGGCAGCAACGCCCACCAGCTCGGAGCCGCCGTCGATCGCCGCGCTGACGCCGATGACCGCCGGCGTCACGCCGATCAGCCGCGAGGAACGCGCCGTTCGCGTGGAGAAGGCGCGGACGCTGATGGCCGAGCAGAAGATCGACGCGCTGATGCTCACCGGCGGCACGTCGCTCGTGTACTTCAGCGGCATCCGCTGGGGGCTCAGCGAACGCCTGTTCACGCTGGTCATCCCGGAAGAGCGGCGAGCCGTTCGTAGGTGACGCCCATGTTCGAGGAGGATCGCGCCCGCGAGCAGTTCGCGACCAGCCCGTTCACCGGCACGCCCGACGTGCGCACCTGGAGGAGCACGAGAGCTCTACCAACGCGTGGCGCAGGGACTCAAGGATCGCGCATCACGACGGGACGTGTCGGCATCGAGGAGAGCGGTGCGCCACATGTTCGTCGACGGGTCAGCTACGCTGCGCCCGGCCTATGCTCAGAGCGGCACGCCGATCTCGGCCGGCTGCCGCATCGTGAAAGACGAGCACGAGCTGGCGCTGATGAAGCGCGACGCGTCGGCGGTGACGTTGAAGGCCTACGAAGCGGCGTGGAAGGCGCTGAAGCCCGGCATGACCCAGAACGACTTCCAGCGCCTGATCAGCCAGGCCCACGACAAGCTGGGCTACGCCGGCGGCGCCAGCGCGCAGACGGCCGAGTTCTCGGCCCTGCCCCACGGCTCGATCACGCCGCAGGTGATCAAGGAAGGCGACGTCATCCTGATCGACGCGGCGGCTGCGCGCCGTGGAAGGGGCTGTACCAGTCGGACATCAGCCGCACGTTCGTGCTGGGCAAGGCGACCGACAAGATGAAGAAAGTGTTCGAGATCGAGCTGGCGGCGCAGACCGCGGCCGTGAAGGCCGCGAAGCCCGGCGTGCCCTGCGAAGCGGTGGATGCGGCGGCGCGCAAGGTGATCGAGGACGCCGGCTACGGCCCCGGCTACAAGTTCTTCACGCACCGCGTCGGCCACGGCATGGGCATGGACGGCCACGAGTGGCCGCACTTCGTGAAGGGCAACGCCAGCCGCTGGCGCCGGGCATGGTCTTCAGCGACGAGCCCGGCATCTACATCCGCGGCGAGTTCGGCGTGCGGCTGGAAGACGACATGTACATCACGGCCGACGGCGCCGCGCTGATGACGCCGCAGAGCCGCTCGATCGAGCAGTGCCGTTCGCGACGCTGTAGTCGCTACCGACTCGGACGATTTCGAGGGCGGCTCCAACGGAGCCGCCCTTCAAGGAAATACGCCAGCGGTCGGTCGCAGGCTACTGGCGCGTGCCGCCCGATCGCGGCGCTCCCGGCGTGGTATTCTTCGGCTCCACCCTCGCACGGCGCGGCTGTCCGCAATGCTCGTGGTCCACGCGCCGTCGCTCGGAGTTCCGCCTCAAGAGACACCACACCGGAAGCACCGCTCGCAGCACACCTCTATCGTTCACGGCCTGCTCACTCGAGTCTCCGTCCGAACCATCCGGCTTACGGCACCCATTCGCCGTCGAGCCGAAACGCCGTCACGACGGGAGCCGGCCTGGCCGGCCTTCTGAACCAGGCGATCAGATAGACGCGCCCTTCCACTGGATGCTCTGACAGCTCGCCCGCGAAATCGACGCGCACGCGATCGATGCCCTCGGCCACCTCGTCCCAGAGCGACCACGTTCCCAGCTCGCCATCCACGCCGGTGGCCGACCAGCCTCCGCCATTCCCTGACGAGACTTCGCGCCACGTGCCCTCATGCCGTGTGTAAGCGGCGCCGTACAAATACGGATGGCTGTCGGTGCCGGTATCGAGCAACACGTACGCCTGGTCGCCATCGACGCAAGTCGCGACGACCCGGCTGTGTTCGGAAGGCGCCACGACCGGCGTGACCACCTCTGACGGCTGCTCAGCGTCCATCGCCACTCATTGGGTCAACTGTCTGACTGCTTGTCGAAACGTCTCGATGGTGACGCGATCCGGCAACGCGTGCCATTCCCGCGTCTCGACGATACCGCGCTGCACCGCAAACGCGAACATGCCGCCCGCGACGCGGTGATAGCGCTCCCCATCGAAGGTCAGGAACACGATCAGTTCGGTGCCCGGGGTATTGCGGTCGTTCAGCGAGGCCGGAGTGCGTCGTGCCATTCGCTACGCACTCCCCGGCGCCATCCTGATACATCTGCAGCGTGGCAGGCGCTGCGCCCTTGAGCACCGCAAGCACGTCGGCGTCGAACAGCGTGGAGACCACGCCTGCTCCTTCGCAGGGGCGCCGGTCGAATTTTCGGCGCAGACGGATGTGCGCGATGACATCGGCCTGCAGCACGGCCTGTTGAGGCGGGGGCACCACCTGCAGCACTTCCGCGGCCGGCGCGACTCGCAACGTGACGTCACTCACGGCGCCGGGGGACGACACATCCAGCGTCCGTCCCTCGACAAGGAACCCTGGCAGCGTCGCGCGCAACACGTATCGGCCAGGCGGCACGTCGGCCAGCAAGTACCCGCCGCTGTTGTCCGTCACGGCCTGGCCAACCCGCTCCGTGCCGTCGAGCGTCACGGTGACTCCGGGAAGCACCTGGCCCAACTCGTCTCGGACGACGCCAGTGACGGTCGCCCGTTCCTGCGCATCACCCAGCAGCCACAGGACGAGGCTTGCGACGAGCAGCATCGTCAACCTCCAGAGTGCGCTGAGCCCGACCGACGCGACCGCCATTCGAATACCGGGTCATGGTGTCAGTCATTGGGGATGTCTCTGCGATCGTGCCGGTCAAGAATCAAGGGAACAGCCCGCTTGTGTACCGCCGTACGCCGACCTTGAGGTGGTCGACGCGCTCACGTGACGGGGCCTTCAGGGCGCGAGGAGCACCAGCGACGCGACGCGGCCACGAAACCCTTGATCGAAGGTGACGAGCGACAGGCCCGCCTCATCGGCGAACGCCGACAGATAGGCGTCGGCCCAGCCTTTCGGCGACGCGGCTTTGGCACGAGAGCGCTGCCGGAACGCGCGGTCGACACCGGCAGGCTCCAACGCGAACGACACCCGGGCGTCTCGCAGCCACGAGTCGTAGACGCGCCACGCGTCGGACTGTGTGAGCACTTCGTCTCCCATCACAGCCTCGGAGGTCAGGAATCGCAACAGACCGAGTTGGGTGATACGGCAGAAGGTCAGCTGCACCGTGTCGTCGAGCGACGAGTACCAGGCGGCGGCGACCTCGTGGTGCTCGTGGGCCGCGTACGACAACGCAACCCAGACGTTGATGTCGAGCAACAGCAGGGACATCGCGGTCAGGGAAAGCCGACTTCGTCGTAGATGCGGGCGCTGTCGAGCTTCAGCCGACCTGGGCGCTTCGATGCGACCAGCGGCACCCGCACGCGGTGCGCGGACCGACCGGCTCCCGCTGTGACAGCCCGCGCGGCCGCGTCGAGCAGCAGCGCCTTCACCGATCGTCCCTCCGCTGCGGCCCGGGCTTTCAGGGATCGGTACAGCGCGTCGGGGATGTCGACTGTCGTGCGCATGGCTCACGCTACCATATTTATGGCCCGCGCGACGAACCGCGACATCGAGGCAAAGGCGCCTTTGCGCGTCGTCGACACACCCAGCGGAATGCAACCACCCTCGCGGACCGCGTCACCGACCTTCGCGGTCGCGGAAGTCGCTTCCCCAACAGCGCAACCTGCCCCCGAGACAATTGCAGTCACGTTCCAGGTCGCGGAAGCGACCGCCGGGCGCGCGGAAGTCACCCTCCAGGTTCGTCGGACCTGCTGCCCACCTCGCGGAACCTGCCAACCAGGCAATCGCACCTACCGCCGCGCGCACGCGGAAACGACCTACCGAAGCCGCGAGTCACGTTCCGGCACCTCCGCAGCGGTGACGCCCTGGCTGGTGGACGTTACCGCCCCAACATCGGTGAACGGCATTCCATCGAGCGACCCGCCCATTCCGCAGGCATCTGCAGCCGCACTTTTCGCGGAGGTCACTGCCGAGGGTCGGAGGGTTGGTCGCGCGACTCGAATGCAGGTTGCGCGACCCGGAATGCAGCCGCCGAGAGTCGAGTCGCCGCCTCGACGCGGGATGCAGGCGCCGCGACTTGGAACGTCGCCGCAGGCCTCGAACGCCGCCGCTACTTCGGCGGGTCCGCGCCAGCATGTTCGAGGCGTGCATGTGCCGCAGTTTCCACCTGCCGCGCTCGCGCATGAACAACAGCGTCCGCCGGCTGACGTCCCTGGGCGCGCGACCGAGCATGAACGTCACCGCGAGCCCTGCGTCCCCCACCACGTCGACGCGCAGGTCGCGCGGCTGAGGGGCAGATGGCTGGCGGCCCGGGACGGGTGCTCCCGACCTCCGCGAAGAAGCTGCGAAACCGCTCCCCCACCGCCGCGCCCTCGACGCGTTCCGGCGTGTCGCGAAACGGGAAGAACACCGATCGCGACGAACTCCACGCCGCCTCGAAGGGCTCGAACTCGAGATTGTCGAAGACGCGGAGGAAGTGCTCCGCCGCCGCGACGAGTGTCGCTTGGTCACCGGCGACTGTCTGCGCGAGCGGCGCCCGGCCGCCGCTACTCGACGTGCAGGCGGATGCGAGCATCACGGACGCAATGAGAACGACGGGCAATGGCCGACGCATCGCCTCACAGCATAGGCCGGAGTGCAGGTGCCGCCCTAGCTGCCCACCCGTCACCGCAGGGCCCAGAGCCGACGTGCCCCACCACTGGGCTCATTCAGTCCTGAGGACATCTGCTGGCGCCAGGCGCGCGGCACGAATCGCTGGCCAGGCCGTCGACAGAAGGAGAACGACAGTGAGTCCCAGGCCCGCGGTCGCCAGCGGCGCGATGTCTGCGCGAGCGCCGAACACCCACGACGACGCTGCACGCAAGAGCCACCACGAGCCGACCACGCCCGGCACGATGCCACACATCGCCCGCCACGTTGCCTGGCGCACCACGAGCATCACGATGTCGGCAGGCACCGCTCCGAGCGCGAGACGCACTCCCAGCTCACGGCGTCGCCTCGCAGCCCAGTGCACCGACGCCCCGAACATCCCGGCGATGGCCATGACCGTCGACACCACGGCGAGCGCAATGGCGCAATCCGACAGAAGCCGGATCTGACCCGTCCTCCGCTCCACGTAGTAGGCAAATGGCCGTGTGGTGAATGAGAAGGGCACGGCCTCCCGCGCCAGCAACGCCGACAGGGCGGGACCAATCGTCGTGCCGGGACGTGGGCGCACGACCAGCATCGCACTAGACAGCCGGTCTTGCCGGTGCGCCTGCTGCGCCGCGGGCACGAACACGGTAGGGGCCGCGACCTCCCCCAGCATCGGGAACTGTACGTCCTCGACGATGCCGACAAGCGTGAGCGCTTCATCGCGCCCGTCTTCTCGTCGACGCACGAGGCGCTTGGGTAGCGACCGATCTCCGGCGAAGAGCCGGTCGACCAGCGCAGCGTTCGCGATCGCGACCGGCAGGCGTCCAGTTCCGTCTGACTCTTCGAAGTCTCGGCCCGCCAGGAACCGTGTCCCCATCGCCGCGAAGTACCCCGGCGACGTCCAGTGGAACTGCGCGACTCTGTCGTTCTCAGGCAGGGCGGCTACCTCGTCACCCGCCAGCGGCGTGAGCATGAAGAAGCCATTCAGCGGCACCGTCTGCGCAAGCGCAGCCTCTTGCACGCCTGGCAGAGCAGCCACGCGCGTGCGCATCTGCTGCATCGTGCGCCACGCGACGTCACCCTTCAACCCGTCGACGTGCAAATCCACGACGGTCGTGTCCGGTGCACGCACGCCGGTCCCGTGATGCACGAGAGCCTGATAGTTCGCCCACAGCAATACCGCCGATGCGACGATCAGCGAGGACAGCACCAACTGGGCTGAGACAAGCCGCCCCAGTCTGGCCGTCTCGGCAGGACCGGTGCGACTCGCCAGGGCAGCGGAGGCGTCGAGGTCCCGGGCCGCCCGCAGCGGCGCCAGGCTGCACAGGGCACCCGTGGTGAGTGCCGCGATCGAGGCCAGCAACACGCCTCGCCAGTCGAGCGACGTCTGGAACTCGACAGGAACGATTGCGCCACTGACGCGCAAGAGCACGACTGGCAGCAGCCACGATGCCAGCACCAGCCCGCCAACCGCGCCGGCGGTTGCGAGCATCACACCGTCGACCAGTAGCTGCAGGCCGAGCCGGCCGCGTGATGTGCCCAACGCGAGACGCACCGCGAACTCGTAGCGCCGCACTTCCCCTTGGGCCAACAACACGGCTGCGACGTTGCCACACACTGCGAGCAACACCAGCAACGTGAGTCCCATGAGCAATGTCAGTGGGCGTCGGTAGTACCGCACCGGCTGCGAGTCGCCCTGGGGGGCCGCCACCAGAGTGAACGGCGCCCTGAGGTACGCCTCGCGCTCGCGCGGTTGCCGGTAGTCCGGCATGGTATCCACGCGAATGGCCGTCTGCGTCCCCCGTAGGGCCTCCGTGGCCGCAGCCAGTCGGAATCCCGGGCGAAGGCGAACGAAGATGTCGACTGTGGCGCCGCTCGCTCGCGGCGTGACGAAGCTGGACGCCCCGGCGACCAGCGGTTCGGTTGCCATCGGCAAGGCCACGTCGAAGGGACGACCGACTTCGAATCCCTCGAAAGACGCTGGCAGCACCCCGACGACGGTGAACGGCATACTGCCCACCGACAGCGTCCGTCCAATCGCGTCCTCGCGGCCACCGAAGCGTCGCAACCAGAACTGATGGCTGACGACGGCCACGGGACCAAAGGGGCCACCGCCCGCACGGTCATCATCGGGTCCGAAGGCGCGCCCGCGCTCGGCGTCTACGCCGAGCGTTCGGAATGCGTCTCCACTGACCCAGACGGCGGTTACGTGATCCGTTTCCCCGGTAGTCGAGAGGTCGACGGCCGTGGTGCGGCGCGCGAAGGCCGCGTCGAAGATCTGCGTCTGCTGACGCAGCGACTCCCACGCCTTGTAGGTGTAGCCGGGCTGTCGCTTGCGGGCGAGCGCGTCGTCGTCCGTCAACTGGTAGAGGTCGTCTGGGCGATCGATCGGCAGAGGTCTCAGCAACAGCTGGTCGACGATCGAAAAGCAGGCCGTCGCGGTGCCGATGCCAAGCGCCAGGCTGGCCACAATCACGCAACTTACGCCTGGTGTCTTGCGCCACGTCCGCCACGAGTCACGAAGCAGGTGCGCCATACGTCCTCCACCGGGAGCGGGAGAGACACTCCAGCCGCCTTCCGCCACACACCGAGGAGTTGGGCAGCCTCGAGGCCGCGGCGGCCCCGAGCTCATCGGTGAAGTGGCACCGGGCACGGCGGTGGCGTGTCTCCGGCCTGGACATCGTATGCCTCATTCTGAACATGTCCACCGATTCGGTTCATGCCCACTCCGTTTGCGCCAGCCTTAGTGCTATTGGAGATCCTCGTCGGGCCGCTCGGGGAGCTTGGCGAGGTCGGCGTTAATGTTTTCGGCGTTGAGTTGGCTGGCTGCTCCGCCTTTCACGGATTCAAAGTGCGCCATCAAATGGGGCAACATCGCACGAACCAATGCTTGGACGTCTAACCCATTGCCGATGGTGGGCAAGAGTGCGTCATCGCGAGTGCGCACCGCGCCATCGTAGAACTGATGCCCGCCGCCACCCCTATAGGCGCTTCGTGGACTATGTCGCCACGCTACTATGCAGCGTGGGCCAACAGTGCCGTCCACCGTGCCACGATGAGCGCGCTCATTCACTCTAGCCAGGCAGTCCGCAACCGTCACGGGTGACACTCGCTTTAGGTCGCATGCTCGGATGAGGCGGAGCAGTTCACGGATCCAGGCCCTGTCATGGACAAGGCAGAGGGCACCCGAGCCTGCGAGCATCAGCCTCGGCGTGCGTTGCGGTCGATCGTCAGATAAATTGACGACCTGCCGCACCCAACGGAACGTGAAGGCCTTCCGGTCTGACGTGACGGCCAACTCTATGGTGTACAGACGCAGTTCGCCGTCGACGAATGACGGAACAACGATGTTGTGCCCAGCGGGTATACCTCTCGGAAGGCGTACTAGGTGTCGAGGCATCTGGCGTTGCATCGCACCGGCCAGTTCCGAGAGGGATTGCTCCAGTGGAAGATTCCTCCCACGGAGGACCGAGCTCATCCAGTCGCAGGGTTCCGTCCCTTTGATGGTCGCTCCCAGACCCGCGTAGCCGAGTATGGCAACTCCATCGATCGTCTCCAAGAACATGAGTTTGCGTCCGTCTTCCTTTGCAGGTCGGCCCTGAGACGACAATCGCCGGTCTGCGACCATCCAGATGGATTCACGACTGCTTGCGGCGAGGACTAGGGTCATGAGTAGAGCGTGCGCTTGGCGGTTGCACCTTGTGAAGCGAGTGCAGCCTATCGCTCCCTAGACTGGTTTGCCAAACTCGCTTAGGCCTACCGCTGCCAGCAGTCCAGTCTTGACGCACGTCGCGGCGAACTCAAGGTATCCCAGCAGGCATGGACAGTTCGAATCCGGACTCTCATTCGCATGGCGGTGGCCTGTTTCGTTTGTGTCGCGACGCTCGGAGCGCGCGATTGTGCGACACCGACTGGCCGCGGCGGCGCGGCATCAGGTCTCGCGTCAGCGGCTGTGCTCTGCAGGCGAAGCCGCCCAGCCGAGCGCTTGCCGGGCTGGCGGGTGGCGCGTGACTGGGTGCCTGCCGGGCGCTTGGACGCGTGACCGGTCTGCACCCGACGCGTCCGAGTGCCCAGGCGGGCTGGCACGTGCCACTCCGCCTGGGTGCCCGGAATCCGCTCGGCGTTCTGACGGCGCGAAGCGCCCCCAGCCGCAGACGGGAGACGTGATGCCGCGATGCCGTGGCTCACCGCACATCGCGAGGTGCACACAAGCAAGACCCGCTCGTGGTGCGCCGCGTTCGGGTCCGCGTCAGCGGTCGAGGCGCAGCTGCCGTACATGCTATGGGCGGCTCGTGGGAGCCGCCCTTCAGGTCAGTCGAGCCGCGCGACGCGGGCTGCTAGTCCTTCACGCAGGTGACCAGCGACCACATGTTCGCCAGGTTCACCTTGTGGATCGAGACCGGCGTGAGATCCGCCTGCGTGAGGAACCCGGGCAGGTCGAGGTCGGACTTGAAGCCCAGGTGCACGCACATCGGCGAGATCGCGCGTTCGATGCGCGAGATCACCGGGTTGTCGCTCTTGAAGTGGTTCAGGATGACGATGCGGCCGCCGGGCTTGCAGACGCGGCGCATCTCGCGGGCCACGGCCACCGGGTCGGGCACGACGCTGATGAGATACGGCGCGTAGACGATGTCGAACGTGTCGTCGGCGAACTGCATCGCCGCGGCGTCCATGGCCATCACGCGGCAGTTGCGCAGGCCCTTCTTGTCGATGCGCTCCTGGGCCTTCTCGAGCATCGGCGCCGACAGGTCGATGCCGGTGATCTCGCACGACCGCGGATACAGACTCAGGTTGATGCCGGTGCCGACGCCCACTTCGAGCACCGTGGAGCCGGGCTCCATCGCCATGCGATCGAGGGCCTGAAGGCGGCCCGGGTGCAGCGTGGGGCCGAACGTGAAGTCGTAAACGCCCGAAATCTTCTCGTACACGCGCTCGACGAAGTGATTCTCGACGTCGATCGACGACAGGGCCCGCGTGGCGGCGTCCCCGCCCATCACTTTGTCGTCGGAACGATCCGTGAACAAGGCCATTCGGGCCCCTCCGGGGGCAGTGGGCACTATACCAGATGCCACGGCCATGGCCGGGGCGGTCCGGCCCTGGGTCAGGCGACGGGCGTGAACACCTCGAGCGCGCGGTCGACGCGACCTGTCTGCGTTGACACGACGACGCCGGCCGTCATCGGACGCAGCGCCGCCAGCAGCTCGCGGGCGATGGCCACGCCTTCGGCCCGGGCGGCCTCGGCGGACACTGCTGCACGCATCCGCTCGACGATGGCCGGCGGCACCACCACGTCGGGCACCTCGTTGGCCATGAACTCGGCGTTCAGCGTCGAGTCGAACGGCCACAGCCCGGCCAGCACCGGCACGTTGAGGTGTTCGACCCGGCGCAGGAAGCGCTCGAACGCCGGGACGTCGAACACCGGCCGCGTCACGACGAACTCGGCGCCGGCCTCGACCTTGTACTCGAAGCGCCGCAGCTCGCGGTCGAGATCCGCCGCCGCCGGGTTCACCATCACGCCGGCCAGCAGCGCCGTCGGCTCGCCGATGGCCTGACCGCCGATGTCGAGCCCGTGGTTGAGCCGCGACAGCACGTGCGTGAGCCCCACCGAGTCGACGTCGAACACCGCGGTCGCGTCCGGGATGTCGCCGATCTTGCGGACGTCGCCGGTGATGCCGAGCAGGTTGCGCAGGCCCATGGCGTGCGCGCCGAGCAGATCGGACTGAATCCCCAGCAGGTTGCGATCGCGACACGAGTACTGCAGCAACGGCTCGATGCCGCCCTGCTGGCGAATCAGCGCCGCGAGCGCCAGCGCGCCCACGCGCGCGCCGCCGCGCGCCGCGTCCGACACGAGCACCACGTCGATGCCGCGGGCCGCCGCCAGACGCGCCGCGGCGAGCGCGTCGCTCGTGGCGTGACCGCGGGGCGGCGCCAGTTCCACGCCGGTGACGAAGGTCCCGGCCGCCAGCTTCGCCGCCAGCACCGACTTGTCGGCGCGCGGCACCGGCGTCCGCGCCAGCGGCGTGGCGGCGGTGACGGCGCGATGGCTGCCGTCGTGCGCGCGCGTCACGTCCGGCGCCAGCTGCTTCACCGCGAGGGCGATCTGGCGGATGTGTTCGGGCGTGGTGCCGCAGCAGCCGCCCACGAGGCGCACGCCGCCGGCGATGAAGCGCCGCGCGTAGGTGGCCATGTACTCCGGCGACGACAGGTAGATGTTGCGGCCTTCGATGTCGCGCGGCTTGCCGGCGTTGGGCTGCGCCACGAGCGGCACGTCGCCGCACGCCTCGGCCAGGCGTTCGACCGTTTCGAGCATCGGCGCCGGGCCCACGCTGCAGTTCACGCCGACGACGTTGGCGCCGCGCGCCACGAGCGCCGGACCGAACTGCTCGGGCGGCGTGCCATCCAGGCTGTTGCCGTCGTCCTCGGTGGTGACGGCGGCCACGATCGGCAGGTCGCACACCGCGCGCACGGCGTCGATGGCGGCCGCCGCCTCGTGCCAGTCGCGGAAGGTCTCGAGCATCAGCAGGTCGACGCCGCCCTCGACCAGCGCCGCCGCCTGCTCGCGGAAGTACTCGCGCGCCTCGTCGACGCCGGTCTTGCCCCACGGCTCGATGCGCACGCCGAGCGGGCCGATGGCGCCGGCCACGTACGCGCGATCACCGGCCGCTTCGCGCGCCAGCCGCGCGCCGGCGAGGTTGATGGCGTGCACCTGATCGCCGAGGCCGAAGGCGCGCAGCTTCAGGCGCGAGGCGCCGAAGGTATTCGTCTCGATGACGTCGGCGCCGGCCGCGAGGTACTCGTGGTGCACCTCGGACACGAGCCCGGGCTGCGACAGGTTCAGCGACTCGAAGCAGCGGTTGATGAAGATGCCCTTGCCGTACAGCATCGTCCCCATCGCCCCGTCGCAGACGAGGACGCGGGACGCCAGCGCGTCGAGGAACGGAGGTCGGGACATCAGCGGATGGGCCCGCGCGCCGGGAGACACCGGCGCGTGTACCGAGACACGGGCGCTAGCGGGTCGCCTGCGGCGCCGTCACGCCGGCCGGCGCCGGCACGAGCAGCTCCGTCTTGTCCCACACGAAGTCGTCCTTGCTGTAGACGGCCAGCTCGTAGTCCTTGCCCATGAAGATGGCCGACACCGGGCAGGCTTCCTCGCAGTAGCCGCAGAAGATGCAGCGCGTCTTGTGGATCTGATAGACGGCGGCGTAGCGCGGACCGGCCATGACGGTGCCGTCGTTCTCGGCCGCCTCGAGATAGATGGCGTCGGCCGGGCAGGCCACCGAGCACAGCCCGCAGGCCACGCACTTCTCCATCCCGAACTCGTCGCGCATCAGCACCTGTTTGCCGCGATAGCGCGGAAACATGGGGAACTTCTTGTTCGGGTAGTCCACCGTGATGGGCTTCCGGAACAGGTGCTTGAAGGTCAGCGAGAAGCCGTTGATGAGCGGGCGAAGCATGCCCTTGGATTGTAGCATCGCCGTGCAGCGCCGTGCGTCCGGCCGGGCCGGACGGGCGTTCGGTTACCATGGGTTTTCCGGGGGCGGGCGAAACGTCCGGCCCGACGCCGCCGTATTTCAGGTGCAGGAGTCCCGTACGTGGATCAACCCGACGCCACCCCCGACCAGCCCCTTCCGGCGCCCCCGCCGTCCGCCGCGCCTCCCGTCGAGCCGCCGGCCGATGCCCGCACCGCCGTGCCGCTGAGCGGGTTCGACGCGCCGCCGACGCAGTACGGGTTCGGGGCGCCGCCGCTGGCTCCCGCGGCCACGCAGGCCGACCGGCTGGCCGCCTGGCAGGAGGAATTCTGGGCCTGGATCCGCACGCTGGCCTCGGCCGCGCTCTACGCGGTGGTCATCGTGACGTTCGTGTTCCAGGTGGCGCGCGTCGAGGGCCTCAGCATGGCCCCGACCCTCGACGATCAGGACCGGCTGATCGTCAACAAGCTCATCTACCGCATCTCGTCGCCGCGCCGGGGCGACATCGTGATGCTCTATTACCCGCTCGATCCCGACAAGATGTTCGTGAAGCGCGTGATCGCCGAGGAAGGCGACCAGGTGCGCATCGTCGATGGGCGGGTCTACGTGAACGACGTGCCGATGGCCAGCGACTTCGTGCCGCCCGAGTACCAAAGCCACGACGACTGGGGCCCGCAGGTGATTCCTCAGGGCCACTACTTCGTGATGGGCGATCACCGGAACAACAGCCAGGACAGCCGCCACTTCGGGTTCGTGCCCAAGCGTTACATCGTGGGTAAGGTCCAGGTGCGCTGGTGGCCGGTGCCCACGGCCCACATCTTCTAGCTGTCCCGTCCCGGTACACGACTGACGGATTTCACGGGGCCGCTCATCGGGCGGCCCCGTTCGCGTTCACTGGCCGTCCTGCCGCTGCACGGCGTGGCGTCGTGGCACGCCCCCTGCCCCTGTCATCGCCAAGGGCCGGCATTTCCCGCCGGCGCTGACGATTCTGGAGGCAGGTTCGATGGACAACGTGCAGCACACCTCTCCCGCGCCCTCGATGTGGCGCCGCGCCGGCCTCGCCGGTCTCGCCGCCGTGGCGGCTCTCGCGGTCGGCCCGATCGCCCTCAGCGTCATGGCGCCGGTGACCGTGAAGGCCCAGCAGCAGTCGCTGGATGGCTGTGACTTCATCACCAGCGGCGGCTTTGTGGTCGGTCCCACCGGCAAGAAGGCCAACTTCGGCGCCCACGGCGGCTGCAAGAACGGCGATTACTGGGGTGAACTGAACTTCGTCGACCACGCCAACGGCTACCACGTGCAGAGCGTGCAGATCACCGGCTACGTGATGGCGCCCGAAGGCATCCAGAACGCCCGCGACGTCTGCGGCGTGGCGCAGACGAGCGATCCCAACGATCCCGACACCGTGACCTTCGTCGTGCGCCTGATCGACAACGGCGAGCCCGGCGGCGGCGATCAGTTCGGCATGAAGCTGTCGAACGGCTACGCCGTGCCGCTACTGAATCTCGGCACGGCGCGCCCCGGCGGCAACGTGCAGCTGCACCGCGCCAACAACTCGACCACCCAGTGGCCGACGGTCACCTACGGCGTCTGCGCCTTCAACTTCGGCGGCGGCCCGGAATAGGCTCCGCCCTCGCGGCGGCGACGGGGGCGGGCGTGGGGCCCGCCCTCGTCGTGTACGGCGTCAGACGCCGGGCTTCACGGTCGCCGGCTTCGACAGCGCCTCGCCGGGCTTGCCGAGAATCACCACGGCGATCACCGCCGGTTCGGTGGTGCTGGCGTTGGCCGAGGTGCTGTGCACCGAGCCCATCGGCTCGAAGAACGACTGCCCCGCCTCGAGCACCGTCGCCGGCTGTCCGTTGATCGCCCAGCGGATCCGTCCGCGCACGACATACCCGAACGTCGGCCCCGGATGCTGGTGCGAGGGGCCTTCGAGGCCCGGCGGATAGGTCACTTCCAGGATCGAGCCCTGCCAGCCCTCGAGCGCCGGCGCCAGCGGATGCACGCCGAGCGGGCGTGACGTGCTGGTCGCCGGCTTCGCCTGTTCCCGCGCCACCGCGGGCGCCACCGCCCCCACCACCGTGGCGACTCCCGCCACGAGCACCTCTCGACGATCCATAGACACGCCTCCTCGACGCCAGCACCGTAGCACGGCTGCCGGCGCGCCACGCGCACGTCGTGACGAAGACAGGGACGACGACGCGGGACCGCTAGGCGTCGAGCGTGCGGCCGGCGGACGTCGGCGGCTGCGCGGTGAGCAGCTGGCGATACCAGGTGACCGTCTCGCGCAGCCCGTGATCCACGCGATGCTTCGGCGTCCAGCCGAGCACGTCGGCGGCCTTGCTGCAGTCAAGCGCCTGCTCGGGGATCTCGTGCACGGCCTGGTTCAGCACCGTGGGCTGGATCGACGTGGCGTCCATCGCGACGAGGATGCGCGACACCATGTCGAGCACGGTGAGCGTCTCGCCGCTGCCGAAGTTGAAGGCGTGGCCGGCGAACTCGGGCAGGCGCTCCGCCAGGGCGAGGTAGGCGTCGACGGCGTCGCGCACGTAGAAGTATTCGCGCACGTAGAGGCCGTTGCTGCGGATGATCGGCGACTCGCCGCGCAGCACCGACCGGATCGTGCCGGGCACCAGGCGGTTGAAGTTCAGATCGCCGCCGCCGAAGAGGTTACCGCAGCGGGTGATGGCGATCGGCATCCCGTAGGTGTGGAAATACGAGAGCGCGATCAGGTCGGCGCACGACTTCGAGACGTCGTACGGGAAGCGCCCCTGCAGCGGCGTCGCTTCCGTGTACGGCAGGATCTCCTGCTGGCCGTAGGCCTTGTCGCTCGACGCGACGACCACGCGCTGGATGCGCGGCCCGCAGAGGCGCGCCGCCTCCAGCAGGTTCCACGTTCCGCGCACGTTGGCCTCGAAGGTCGAGAGCGGGTTGCGCGAGGCCACGCCGACGATGGTCTGCGCGCCCAGGTGGAACACGCTGTCGATCTCGTGCTCGTTCATCGCCCGCAGCAGCAGCGGATGATCGTCGAGGTCGCCGCGCACGACGGTCGTCCGCGACAACAGATCGGTGCGGGCGAAATGGCTGCCCGGCACCCAGTCGCGCACCAGGCACACCACCTCGGCGCCACGCGCGAGCAGTTCCTCGCACAGCCACGCGCCGAGCAGTCCCGTCGCGCCGGTCACGAAGACCCGGCGGTTCTCCCACGGCTTCACCACAGCTTCCACGGCGCGTCTCCACTCGCCCACAACGACTCGAGGAGCTGCCGCTCCCGCACCGTGTCCATGGGCTGCCAGAATCCCTCGTGCCGGAAGGCCATCAGCTGGCCCTCGGCGGCGATCCGCTCGAGCGGTCCCTGCTCGAGCGAGGTCGTGTCGTCGGCGATGTAGTCGAACAGCGCCGGTTCGAAGACGAAGAAGCCGCCGTTGATCCAGCCTTCGCCGGTCTGCGGCTTCTCGGCGAACTCGCGCACCCGGTCGCCCTCGATCGCGAGATTGCCGAAGCGCGCCGGTGGCCGCACGGCAGTCACCGTGGCGATGCGCCCGTGCGCGCGATGGAACGCCAGCAGCGCGCGCAGGTCGACGGCGCCGAGTCCGTCGCCGTAGGTGGCCATGAACGTCTCGCCCTGCAGCAGCGGACGCAACCGGCGGATGCGTCCGCCGGTCATCGTCTCGAGGCCGGTGTCGACGACGCTCACGCGCCAGTCGGGCGCGCTGGCGCCCAGCAGATCGCGCGTGCCGTCCTTCAGGTTGATCGTGAAGTCGCTGTGGTGCAGGAAGAAGCTGGCGAAGTACTCCTTGATGAACTCGCCGCGATACCCGCACGCCACGACGAAGTCGTTGACGCCCTGCGCGGCATAGATGCTCATCAGGTGCCAGAGCAGCGGCCGTCCGCCGATCTCCACCATCGGCTTGGGCCGCGTCACGGTCTCTTCGGCGATGCGGGTGCCCTTGCCGCCCGCGAGGATGACGGCTTTCATGCGTGCCCTCCCGCCTCGTACGGCCGCGGCAACGGCAGCGGCAGCACGAAGCGGCCGCCGCCGGCCAGATACGCCGCCTGCTGCCGTGCGATCTCGGCGGCGAGGTTCCACGGGAAGATGATGGCCACGTCGGGACGCCGTTCGACCAGCGCCTCCGCCGGCAGGATCGGCACGCCGACGCCAGGCACGAACGCGCCCACCTTCAGCGGATTGCGATCCACGGTGAACGCCACGGCGCCGCCGCCGAGCCCGCAGTAGTTCAAGAGCGTCGTCGCCTTCGCCGGCGCGCCGTAGCCGGCCACCACGCGTCCGGCGGCGGTGTGCTCGCCCACCATCGCACGCATGGCGTCGCGATTGGCGCGGACGTCGGCGGCGAAGCGCTCGTAGCGCGCGGTGTCGCCGAAACCGCGGGCGCGCTCACCGGCGATCGCGTCGAGCACGGCCGCACCATGCGCGGCGTGGCGATCGCGACGCCCGAAGTGGGCGCGCAGCGACCCGCCGTGGATGGCGACGTGATCGACGCGCACCAGCCACAGGCCCGCTTCCTCGGCCAGGCGCGCCAGGGCGCCGATCGAGAAATACGACAGGTGCTCGTGGTAGATGGTGTCGTATTCGAGGCGATCGAGCATTTCGCCGACGTACGGCGCCTCGACGATCACGAGTCCATCCGGGGCGATCAGGCGGCCCATGCCGCGCAGGAAGCCGACCGGATCATCGACGTGCGCAAGCACGTTGTTGGCGAGCACCGCCTTGGCCGGCCCGATCGTCGAGGCGAGTTCGGCGCCGGCGGCATCGTCGAAGAAGCGCGTGATGGTGTCGACGCCGCGGCCGCGCGCGATCTCGGCGACGTTGGCCGCCGGCTCGATGCCGAGCGTGCGTACGCCGTGCGCCTGGAACTCGAGCAGCAGCGAGCCGTCGTTGCTGGCGATGTCGACCACGAGGTCGCCGGGGCCGGCGCCCACCATCGCGACGACGTGCGCGGCGTAGCCGCGGTTGTGCGTGCGCATGGTGTCGGACATGCCCGTGAGGTAGACGTAGTGCGCGAAGAGCACCTCGGGCGCGATCACGTCCGGCGTCTGCACCAGCGTGCAGGTGCGGCACACGCAGACGTCGAGGGGATACAGGCCCTGCGACGCCAGCTCCTCCGGCGACCGCGGCAGGTTGTTGGCCAGCGGCATCGGCCCGAGCTGCAGGAACGGCGCGTCGAACGGCGTGCCGCAGGCGCGGCAGGCGGCGCGTCGCGTATGCGCGCTCATCGCGCGGCCTCGCGGAGATTCGCCGATGCGGGCGGAAGCTGGCAGGACCGGGCAGGCGCGTGGAGCGGACGGCGGCAGGAAGACGACATGGCTGACTACTGGTTTTCGGCCGGAACGGCGGTCGGGCGCAGGGGCCACCAGATCGCGAGGATGGCGGCGGCGCCCACCGCGAGCACGGCCAGCGGCGACGGCGTGCCCTGCAGGAACGGGACGTACGAGGCGGCGGTCTTGCCGATCACGGTGAGCCACGGCAGTTCGGGCCCGGCGACGAAGACGCGCACCAACGACTCGGGCACGCTCTCGCGTGCCATCGCCAGCGCCCACGATTCGGCCACGGCCGCCACGAGGATCCAGCGGCGCAGCACCGCCGGCATCCGCTCGAGGACGGGCACCGCGAAGAGGAAGCAGAACGGCACCAGCGGCAGCAGGTAGCGCAGGCCCGTGTTCCACTGCAGGCGGGCGAACTGGTTGGCGCTGCAGAAGAGCAGGAAGCCGACGAAGAACGCGGCGATGGTGATCGTCTGGCGGCCGGTCACGCCGTTGGGCCGCCAGCGGACGGCGCCGGGAATCGCCAGCAGGAGCAGCGGCCCGAACGCGAACAGCCCGAAGCGCAGGTCGAACAGGTTCGCCCAGATCAGGTCCGCCTGCGGCAGGCTCATCCCCGAGTATCCGTAGATGCTGTACTGCGTCGTCGGCATCAGCGTCTGCGGCAGGGTGAACGGCGATCCGAACGCCCACCACTGATAGCCGAGCAGGAGCAGCAGCGGCGGCGCGGCGCCGGCGCCGAACCACACGACGCGGCGCGGCCAGTCGGCGGGTCCCGCGGGCGTGCCACGCGGGGACGGCGTCTCCATGATCGCCCACCAGCCGAGGAACGCCGCCGGCACGACGCCACTGTAGTCCATCGTCACGCCGAGCGCGGCCAGCGCGCCGCCGAGCGCCAGCGTCCGCGGCGTGGCGCGTCCCTGCCACAGCAGCACGAACGACGCGAACACGGCGATGCCGAGCAGGTGGTTGTGGTTGAGATACGCGGCGCGGAAGAACACTGGCGTGGCGAAGACGCTCAGAGCCGCGTAGGAGGCGGACCGTTCCGCGGACATACCCGTGCGCGACAACGCGACGAACATCAGCCACGCGAGCAGCGCCGTCGCCGGCGCCATCACGCCCACCGCCGACACCACCGCCGCCACGCCGAACTTCAGATCCAGCCCGCGCTCGCGGGTCTCGCGGAAGAAGCGCTGACGATTGGGCCGCGGGTCGTTGTAGTCCGCCGGCGCTTCGGGACCGGCCGTGGCCTGGCGCCGCTTCCCCGCCGCTTCCGCCATCGAGAGAAGTGGACGCGCGAGCACCAGCGGCACCGCGGCCACCACCGACGCGCCCGGGTTGTTGTTGATGAAGGCGCGGCCGTTCGGCGCCACGAAGATGTCGGGGTGCAGGCCGACGTATTCGTCGACGGCGAGCGTGCCGCGTTCCGCCAGCGTCAGCGCCGGGTACAGCTCGCGCGAGATGTTGGTGGCGAAGTGCAGCGCGAGGGCGATCCACACGCTGACGACGAGGCGCAGGGCCAGGGGGGACTCAGGGCGCGGCATGCGGCTGACGGGTGAGGCTGAAGACGCCGGCATCGGGCAGGTCGACCGCGGCCGCGCCGCGATCGTCGACGTCGACGGTGCCGGCGCAGGGATCGGTGTCGCGATCCCAGCGTGCGCGATCGGTCCAGCACGAGGTGAGGTAGGTGCCGGCGGCGAGGCCGGTGATCGTCAGCCGGGCGGCGCGCTCGGCGAGCGCGACGACGGCCAGGCGGCCGTCGGCGTTGCGGGCCGCGATGGGACGGACGAACGCCTCGGAGCTGTCGGCGCCGATGCGGCGGGCGCCGGGACGAAGCGCGCGGAAATACTGCCGCAGATACGCACCGGTGGCCGACAAGGTGGCCCGCTGCCCGGCGGGCTTCGTCGGATCGAGGATGAAGTAGTGCGCGCCCGAGTCCTGATCGGGCCAGGACAGCGCGAACTGCTGCCACGCCGAGACGTTGCCGCGCGTGAGGTCGTCGTAGAGCTCCTCGGGACCGGCGCCGATGTGCTCGAGCATGGCCGAGGCGACGCCGCGTGTGCGCGAGGCGTCGCCGATCGCCTGGATGGTCTCGGGCGTGGCGCCGCCGTACCGGTGACGACAGCTCCTTCAGGAACGGACGCAGCGCCGGCTTCGCCCAGGTGGCGTCGAAGTAGCATTTCAGGGCGCCGCCGGCGTGGGTCACCGCCGGGCCGACGAACGACGGCGTGAAGCCGTCGCGCAGCAGCCGCGCCGCCGCGGCCTCGGTCGCCGCGGCCAGCAGATCCGGCGTCCACGTCTTCGTGTTGTCGGGTTCGAGGGCGACCTCCCACGTATCGGGCACGAGGTCGAACGTGTCGCGCAGGTGCTGGAAGACGGCCGACGCGAACTCCGCGTATTCCTCCGGCCGGTCGTGGTCGTAGCCGTAGCCGCGGCAGAGCTGGTGCGTGAAGGCGGTGTACTGCACGTTGAGCCACAGCGACTCGCCGCGCGCCTCGAGGCGCCGCTTCATCGGCAGCACGTCCTCGCGCACCTCGCGATCCAGGGACGTCCAGATGAACCCCGTCGGGTCGATCACGTCCGGGTCGTCGTTGTCGTTCACCGTCGAGTAGCGCCCGCAGCGCTGCTCCTCGAGGCTGATGCGGCCGGCGCGATACTCGGCGTTGAAGTCGCGCGTGTTCTCGATCGATGCGCCGACGCCGAGCCGCAGGCGCGTGAGCCCGAGGTCGACCGCCTTGTCGAAGAGCTCGTCGAGCACGTCCTGGCGGTTGGCGTAGGGATCGAGCTCGTAGAGCGACGCCTCGGCCACGGCTTCCCAGCCATGGATCACCTGGAATTCCCGCGCCGGCTGCACCGTGATGGTGGCCTCGCCGGGCTGATGGCGGTACGCGAGCACGAGCATCGCCGACACCGGCAGGGCCAGCAGCGTCAGCAGCAGCGTCGAGCGCCAGGGGGCGTGATGAGGCATGGGCGTAGGTCGCGGCATCGTACTGCACGGATCAGCGCGGGCCGCGCACCGGCACCCTCGCGTGGGACATGAACGGCCACGCGCGCGGGTGTCGCTCTAGATGTCGGCAGGACGCCGGCCGCGGGCCAGTGCGACGGTTGTCGGCGGCGATCGTGACACGGAATGTGTGTGCCACATGGCAGAAAGTCTGGAACGGCACAGACTTTCGCAGCCTGAAGCCCCGAAGCCGTATGGTACGATTCTCGCTCGGCGTGAGCCGGATCCATGGCGACTCTCGACGCACGCACCGACCGCTCCAGCGCCACGACGGGTACTGCTGTGCAGGACCGCGCCACCGGGGCCGGCGACCTCACGGCCGCCCCGCCGCAGCTGGCCGTCATCATTCCGGCGTTCAACGAGGAAGGCGGCATCCGGACGACGATCGAACGCGTGCAGGCCGTGCTCGACGGCATGGACTGCCACTCGGAACTCGTGGTCGTCGACGACGGATCGTCGGACCGCACCGCCGCCGAAGCCACGGCGGCCGGCGCGCGCCTCATCGCCCACGGCCGGAACAAGGGCTATGGCGCGGCGTTGAAGACCGGGATTCGCGGCACTCGCGCCGACTGCATCCTCATCATCGACGCCGACTGCACCTACCCGCCCGAGGCGATCCCGAAGCTGTGGGCGCACATGGCCACCGCCGACATGGCCGTCGGCTCGCGGCCGATCACCTCCACCGGCATCACCTGGACCCGCCGGCCGGCGAAGTGGTTCCTGAACAAGCTGGCGAGCTATCTCGTCGGCCGCCACATCCCCGACCTGAACTCGGGCCAGCGCATCATGCGGCGCACCGTGCTGCTGCAGTTCCTGCCGCTGCTGCCCATGGGTTTCTCGTTCACGAGCACGATCACCATGGCGATGCTCGCCAACGGCTACGAGGTGGTCTACGAGCCGATCGAGTACGCGGTGCGCACCGGGACGTCGAAGATCAAGCCGAGTGACTTCGGCGCGTTCATCCTGCTGGTGGTGCGGGCCATCGTGCTCTTCAACCCGCTGAAGGTGTTCCTGCCGGCGGGCGCCGTGCTCTTCGTGATCGGCCTCGGCAAGCTGGCCGAGGACATCTACCTGATGAACCTGTCGGAGACGGCCGTGATGGCGTTCCTGTCGGCCATCACCGTCTGGTCGGTGGGCCTGCTCGCCGACATGATCGCCCGCCTGCAGATGTCGCGCGGCCCGCAGCCCTGAGGCCGGGCATGCTGCGCTGGATCGTCCGTGCCATCGTCTCGGTGTCGGTGGTCGCCGTGCTCGTCACGGTGGCCTCCACCGCCGGCCTGCGCGACGCCTTCTCGCAGGTGCGCGGCACCGTCTGGCTGGCCAGCCTCGGCGTGTTCATGGTGGGCCACGCGCTGAACGCGATGAAGTATCGGTGGCTGCTGCAGGACCCGGCGGCCACACCCGCGCTGGTGCTGCGCGCGCACTTCGCCGGGCTGGTCGCCAATCTCGGCCTGCCAGGGGTCGCCGGCGGCGACGTGGTGCGGGCGACATGGCTGCTGCCCTACGGCGTGCGGCCGGCCGCGGCCACCGTGGCCAGCGTGCTCGATCGCGCCGTCGACACCGCCACGCTGTTCGTGCTGATCGGCATCGGCGCCCTCGCCGCGGGCGTGCCGCCCGCGTTGCGCGAGGTGCGCATCGGCATCCGCTGGCCGTTCATCGCGGCGGCGGTGCTCGGCGTCGCGTTCGTCGTCGTTGGCGGTCTCGTGTTCGCGCGCCGCAGGGGCACGAGTGCCGGCGGCCTGATGCAGGGCCTCGCGGCCGAGATCCGCCCGCGCCTCGGCGCCATCGCCCTGGCCTCGCTCGTCACCGCCACCGTGCAGTCGGGCTTCGTGCTCACGAACGTGTGGATGGCCGACGACCTCGGCCTCACCATCGGCACGGCTCCGTGGTTCGTCGCGTGGCCGCTCTCGAAGCTCATCTCGATCCTGCCGATCAGCCTCGGCGGCATCGGCGTGCGTGAAGCCGCGCTGGTGTCGCTGCTCGCGCCGTACGGGGCGCCGAGCGCGCTGGTCTTCGCGTCGGGACTGCTGTGGCAGGGCGTGCTCATCACGAGCGGCCTCGTCGGCCTCGGCCTCGGCAGCGCGCTGGGCACGCCGGCGCCCGCCGCCTCTTCTCCGGTATCGCGTTCATGACCGCTCCCTCACAGCCCCTCGTCATCCTCGGCGGCGGACCCGCCGGCCTCGCGGCCGCGTATCAGTTCGCGCGCCGCGGCTGGCCCTCGGTCACCGTGCTCGAGCGCGCCGGACGCGTCGGCGGCAACGCCGGTTCGTTCGTCCTCGACGGCATCCCGGTCGACTTCGGCAGCCATCGCCTGCATCCGAGCACGTCGCCGGTGCTGATGGCCGACATCAAGGCGCTGCTCGGCGACGATCTGCTCGATCGGCCGCGGCACGGCCGCATCCGGCTGCAGGGCCGCTGGGTGCACTTCCCGCTCAAGCCCGTGGATCTGGCCCTGCGCCTGCCACCGGCCTTCGCGCTCGGCGTGTTCGGCGACGCACTGACCAAGCGCTTCTCGCCCGCGGTGGATCCGCCGACGTTCGCGTCGGTGCTGGAACAGGGCCTCGGCAGGACCATCTGCCGCGAGTTCTACTTCCCCTACGCCGAGAAGCTGTGGGGGCTGCCGCCGGCCGCGCTCGACGCCGAGCAGGCGAAGCGCCGCGTGGCCAACTCGTCGCTCGGCAAGATGATTCGCCGGGTGCTGAACGCGGTACCGGGGATGAAGCCACCAGGCGCCGGACGCTTCTTCTATCCGCGGCGCGGCTTCGGCCAGATCGCCGAGGCCTACGCCGAGGCGGCACGGCGGGCCGGCGCCACCGTGGCGCTCAACGCGACGGTGCACGAGGTGGCCGCCGAGGGCGACCGCGTCACCGGTGTCGTCGCCACGATCGATGGCGAACGTCGCACCCTGCCGGCACGGCAGGTGCTGTCGACGATTCCCCTGACGGTGCTGGCGAAGCTCGTCACCGGCGCGGCCGCGCCGGCGCCGCTGGCGGCCACCGCCGGCCTCGGCTATCGCGGCATGGTGCTCATCTACGTGACGCTCGAGGCCGAGCAGTTCACGGAGTTCGACGCGCACTACTTCCCCGAGGCCCACCTGCGCATCAGCCGCATGTCTGAGCCGAAGAACTACAGCCTCACGTCGAGTCCCGGCCGCACGGTGCTCTGCGCCGAGCTGCCGTGCGCGGTGGGCGGCGCCGAGTGGACGATGATCGACGCCCAGCTGCTCGAGCTCTTCCGGGGCGACATCGAGCGCGCCGGGCTCGGCACGCTGCCGCCGGTGGCGCGCGTGCACGTCGAACGCATCCCGCAGGCCTACCCGCTCTACACCGAAGGGTACCGCGTGGCCTTCGACGCGCTCGATCGCTGGGCGGCGACGCTCGACGGTCTCGTCACGTTCGGACGCCAGGGCCTGTTCGTGCACGACAACACGCACCACACGATGGCGATCGCCTACGCGCTCGCCGACTGCCTGCGCCCAGACGGCACGCTCGATCGCGCGGCCTGGGCGGCGGCACGCAAGGGCTTCGAGTCGAATGTCGTCGAGGACTGACGACGAGCGCGCGTGGTCGATCGCGGCCGGTGTCGTCGTGACGCTGGCGGCGGTGCTGCGCCTGCCGGGACTGAACGACCAGCTCTGGTACGACGAGATCGCGACGCTCGTCATCTCGGTGCGGCACTCGGTCGGCGCCATCCTCACCGAGTTCCCCGGCGTGAACCAGCATCCGCTGTTCAGCCTGCTCTCGCACGCGTCGGTACAGCTCTTCGGCGAGGCGCCGTGGACGATCCGCCTGCCGGCCGCGGTGTTCGGCGTCGCCGCGGTGTGGGCGGCGTGGGTGGCGGGACGCGCCTGGCTGGGCCGCGCCGAGGCGCTGGCCGCCGCGGTGCTGCTGGCCACGTCGAGTCACCACGTGTGGTTCTCGCAGAACGCGCGCGGCTACACGATGCTGGCGACCTTCACGCTGCTGTCGACCGTGTATTTGCTACGCGTGCTGCGCGGACACAGTCAGCGTGACACCGTGCTCTACGTCGCCTGCGCCGTGGCCGGCGTCTACACGCACCTGACGATGGCGTTCGTGCTCGTGGCGCACGTGCTCACCGTGGCGGCGGCCTGGGCGCTCGGCAACGTCGACGCGCGCCGTCCTGGCGTACCCCGGCTGCTCGTGATGTGGGCGGCGACGATCGGGCTCATCGCACTCGTCTACGCGCCGTACGTGCCCGATCTGCTGCACACGTTCGCCGAGAAGGCGCCGCCGCAGGCGGCGAAGGTGGCGACGGCGAGCCGTGCGTCGAGCGATCTGCTGCGCGGCGTGACCGAAGGATTCGGTGTCGCCGGGTTGATCGTGGCCATGGCCGGCGCCATCGTCGGCGGTCTGTGGATGCTGCGCACGCAGCCGTTGGTCGTCTGGCTGCTCGTGACGCCGGCCCTCACCACCGTGGGCCTCACCGCGATCATGGGCCAGCCGATCCGGCCGCGCTTCGTGTTCAGCCTGTCGGGCGCCGCCGCCCTGTTCGTCGCCGCCGGCCTGTCGCAGATCGCCGCATTCGCCGCGCGCCGGCTCGCGAATCCCTCACCGACGACGTACGGCGCCGTCCTGCTCGCGCTGCTGCTCGCCTTGATGCCAGGCGCGGCCGCGGCCCTCGCCCGCAACGCCGCCGTGCCGAAGCAGGATTTCGCCGGACCGCTGGCGCTGCTCGACGAAGAGGCGGCGCGCGGCACGGCCGTCGTCGGCGCCGGCGCCATCTGCCTGCCGCTCCAGCGTTTCTTCGAGCGTTCGTGGCCGTGCGCCGAGACGATCGACGCCTACACGCCGCTCGTCGCCGCGCATCCACGCACGCTCGTGGTGCACACGCTGATCGAGTTCTGGCACGACCCGCGCCTCATCGAGGCGGTGACCCGCGACTGCCGCGACGTGCGACGCTTTCCCGCCACGCTCGGCAATGGCGAGGTCGTGGTGTGCGAAGCGACGCCACGCCAGGCGCCGTCGCGCTGACCGCGGTCACGCCTCGCGCAGGCGCGCCTTCCAGCGATGCGCCGGCCATTCGACGGCCACCCACAGCACGCCGGCCAGCATCAGCGACATGAGCCACGCCGCGAGCGCGCGCAGGGCGAGTGGCCACGCGCCCGGATCGGACACGCCCATCGGCGCGATCGCCGCGCCGAGCACCAGCGGCGCGAACGGGTGCACGAGGTACACGCCGTAGCTGATGCGGCCGATGGCGATCATCGCGGGATGCCGCAGCAGCGCGCCGACCGGCCCCTCGATGCCACGCACGCCGCGCCACACGACCCACGCGAAGACGAGCCCCTGGGCGAGCTGCCGCCACGCCGCGAGCACGGGCGGCGCCTGCCCGAGGCCGTCGACCAGCGCGATCGCGCTCCAGGCAACCGCGCCCGCAAGGCCCGCGCGCATCCACCGGCGATCGTTGCCGGCGGCGTCACGCGACGCGCCGAGCGCCACGAGTGCCCCGAGCCCGAGCGAGTCGGCGCTGCCCGCGGGTACCAGCGCCCAGAACGGCTCGCCGAGACCGCGAGCCGCGGCGACGAGATGCGCCAGCCGGCCCGGCGAGCGTCGTGATCACGAGCGCCGGCGCGAGCGCGCGCGTCGGCATCCACACGACGATCCACGGCCACAGCAGGTAGAACTGCTCCTCCACCGCCAGCGACCAGAAGTGGCTGAAGTGCCCCTGCCACGCGGCGAGGCCGGCGATATAGACGTTCGAGAGATACGACGCGTGCCACGTCCACGTCGCCCGCGCCAGCGGCACGTCGGCGATCCACGCACACGCCAGCACGGTGTAGAACGCCGGGAACAGCCGCAACGCGCGCCGCGCGAAGAAGCGCCCGATCGCGGCGGGACGCGACGGCGCCTCGCGCAGGCCGATCAGGATGCGCGTGATCAGGAAGCCGCTGAGCACGAAGAACAGGTGCACGCCGGCGCCGAACGGCACGCCGAACTGCCACGACGGCAGCCAGTGCGAGTAGGCCACCGCGGCCACGGCCACCGCGCGCAGTCCGTCGAGCTGGGGAGCGTAGCCAGGCGACGCCGGCCGCTCAGTAGCCACGGACGGGATCGACCTGCCAGCGCAGCGCGTCGCCGCGTTCCCAACGGCCGAGGTTGTCGATGAAGACGTCGATGACGTCGTCCCAGTGACCGGCGCGGAAGCCCGACGTGTGCGGCGTGAGGATCAGGTTCGGCGCCCGCCAGAGCGGCGACTCGGGTGGCAGCGGCTCGGCACTGAACACGTCGAGCGAGGCGCCGCCGAGCGCGCCCGAGGTCAGGGCCGCCACCAGCGCCGTCTCGTCGAGCAGCGCGCCGCGCGCGATGTTCACCAGCGCCGCGCCGCGCGGCAGCAGCGCCAGGCGGCGGGCATCGAGCAGCGTCTCGGTGTCAGGCGTAAGGGGCGCCGCGAGCACCACGGCATCGATCGACGCCAGCATCTCGTCAAGACGATCGGGGCCCCACACCGTGACGCCCGGTGGCCCGCCCAGTTCCGGACGGCGTCGCAGCCCCGTGACCTTCATGCCGAAGGCCACGCCGAGCCGCGCCACTTCCTGCCCGATGGCGCCGAGCCCGACGATGCCGAGGCGGCGGCCGCGCATCTTCACCGGCAGCCGATCGCCGACGAACTCGTTCTGCGCCCACGTCGCGGTACGTTGCCGCTCGAACGCCAGCGGCAGGCGATGCCCGATCGCCAGCAGCGTCGCGAACACGTGCTCCGCGATGGGCGCGTCCTGCACGCCGCGCGTGTTGGTCACGACGATGTCGCGCGCCGCCAGGTCCGACAAGCTCAGCGTGAAGGCGGCCACCGCCGTCGAGTGCACCCAGCGCAGGTGCGGCGCGGTCGCGATCTCGTCGGGCGACAAGCGCCACGTGCAGGCCACCTCGGCCCGGGTCAGGCCCTCGGCGCGCGCCTCGGGCGTGCGGGCATCGAGGAACTCGTGCTGGGGGCAGGCCGCGCGCAGGCGCACCACCTGTTCGGGCGGCAGCTGCCACGCCGTGACCCGCTGCGGAATCGAGAGGAGGACGATCACCGCGTCGTCCGGCGGGCCCGCGGCCGACGGCGATACTCGCCCGAACGGCCGCCCCGCTTCTCCTCGAGTTGCACGCGTTCGATCACCATCCCCTTGTCGATCGCCTTCAGCATGTCGTACACGGTGAGCGCCGCGGCCGACACCGCGGTGAGCGCTTCCATCTCCACGCCGGTCTGACCGGCGGTGCGGACCGCGGCGCGGATCGCGATGCCACGCGACGTGTGCGTGAGGTCGACGTCGATCCCGGTGAGCGCGATCGGATGGCAGAGCGGCACGATGTCCGAAGTACGTTTGGCCGCCATGATGCCAGCCAGGCGCGCCGCCTGCAGCGGGTCGCCCTTCTTGAGCCGGCCGTCGCGCACGGCGCGGCGCGTCGCCGCCGAGAGCGCCACGTGGCCCGAAGCCACGGCCTCGCGGGCCGTGACGGCCTTGTCGCCCACATCCACCATGCGGAGGCGGCCGTCCCGATCGACGTGCGTCAACGTGGCCTTCGCCATGCGCCCTCCGGGGCTGCGCTCAGGACGACGGGTCGCCCTGGGCGAGGAAGAACGAGAGGCCCTCGAGCGACACCGTGAGGTCGACGCTCTTGAGCTTGATGCCGTCGGGCACGAGCAGCGTGCCCGGCGAGAAGTTCAGCACGGCCTTCACGCCGCTGCCGGCCACCTGGTCGAGCACGTGCTGCGCCGAGTCGGCCGGCACGGCCAGCACCACGATGTCGACCTTCTCGCGTTTCAGCACCTTGCGCGTGTCGCGGATGTCGTGAATCGGCACCCCGCCGCGCGACTGGTCGCCGATCTTGGCATCGGCGGCGTCGAACATCGCGACGATTTCGAACCCTTCACGACGGAAGCCCGGGTAGTCGGCCAGCGCCATGCCGAGATTGCCGGCGCCCATCACCGCCACCCGCAGCTTGCGGTCGAGGCCGAGGATCTTGCGCAGGTGCAGCTTCAGATCCTTGACGTAGTAGCCGACCCCGCGCACGCCGAATTCGCCGAAATAGGCCAGGTCCTTGCGAATCTGCGCCGCGTTCAGGTGGAAACGCTCGGCCAGCGTCTGCGACGACACGGTCTCGACGCCGTCGGATTCGAGCTGGGTGAGGCAACGGAGATAGACGGAAAGGCGGCCTGTCGTGAGTTCCGACACCTGCTCGGTGGCGGCCTTCCGCTTGTTCGGTGAATTCACAAGCACGGTCAGGATACGGCAAAGCGTCCGACCCGGTAAAGCCTGCCGAGCCGCCGCACCGGTCCTGCGTTACCATCCGGCACCATGGCTCACCACGGTCCCTCCCAGGGTTCGGCGCCGGCGCCCGCCAAGGCGTTCACGCCGTACGTCTCCGACACACAGCAGATGGCGGAGTTCACCGCCAAGGCGATCGTGCTGGGCGTGCTCTTCGGCCTGCTGTTCGGCGCCTCCACCGTCTACCTCGGGCTGCGCGCCGGCCTCACGGTGTCGGCATCGATTCCCATCGCCGTGCTCGCCATCTCGGTGCTGAAGCGCTTCGGCGGCTCGACCATCCTCGAGAACAACATCGTGCAGACGATCGGCTCGGCCGGCGAGTCGGTGGCCGGCGGCGTCGTCTTCACCATCCCGGCGCTCATCTTCCTCGTGCCCGAGGGGCCGAAGTACTTCAGCTACACGCAGATCACGATGCTCGCTTTCGCCGGCGGCATCCTCGGCGTGCTGATGATGGTACCGCTCAGGCGGGCGCTCATCGTGAAGGAGCACGGCGTGTTGCCCTACCCCGAGGGCACGGCCTGCGCCGAGGTGCTCGTGGCCGGCGAACGCGGCGGCAAGCTGGCGGGCCTCGTGTTCGGCGGCCTCGGGATCGGGGCGCTGTGGAAGTCGTTCACCGGCATCTTCAATCTCTTCCTGGCGGAAGTCGGCTACTCGATGCCGCGCGCGAGCCAGTTCCCCAACGCGACGCTGAACGTCGACATCTCGCCGGAATACATGGGCGTCGGCTACGTGATCGGGCCGCGCATCGCCGGCACCATGTTCGCCGGCGGCGTGCTGTCGTGGCTGGTGCTGCTGCCGCTGCTGTCGCTGCTCGGCGCGGCGATTCCGACGCCCTTCCCACCCATCCATCCGTCGTTCGCGCACAACCCGGCCACCGGCCAGCCGTTCCTGATCTCCGAGATGGGCCCGGGCCAGATCTGGAGCGCCTACATCCGCTACATCGGCGCCGGCGCCGTGCTGGCCGCCGGCCTCATCACGCTGGCGCGCACGCTGCCGACCATCGTCGCCTCGGCGCGTGAAGGCCTGAAGGGCTTCGGCGCCGCCGCCGGCGCCGCGCCCGCCCGCACGGAACGCGACGTGCCGATTACCGTCGTGCTCGTCGGCTCGCTGCTCCTCGCCGTGTTCCTCGCCGTCACGCCGGGCCTGCCGACGCAGGGCAACGTGCTGGTGTCGATCCTGATCGTGCTCTTCGGCTTCTTCTTCGCGACGGTGTCGTCGCGGATCACGGGGCTCATCGGCTCGTCGTCGAACCCGATCTCGGGCATGACGATCGCCACGCTCATCATCACCTGCCTGATCTTCGTGGGCCTCGGCTGGACCGGCGACGTCTACGCGCCGGTGGCCATCTCGGTGGGCGCCATCGTCTGCATCTGCGCCGCGAACGCCGGCAACACCTCGCAGGACCTGAAGACCGGCTACATCGTCGGCGCGACGCCGATCTACCAGCAGATCGGCCTGGCGATTGGCGTCGTCACCTCGGCGTTCGTGATCGGCATGACGGTGCTCTACATGCACCAGGTGTTCGGCATCGGCTCGAAAGACGTCGCCGCGCCGCAGGCGACGCTGATGGCCACGCTGATCCAGGGCCTGCTCTCGCAGAACCTGCCGTGGGGCCTCGTGCTGGTCGGCGTGTTCATCTCGATCACGCTCGAGCTGTGCGGCATCCACTCGCTGTCCTTCGCGGTCGGCGCTTACCTGCCGATCGCCACCACCGCCCCGATCTTCCTCGGCGGCCTCGTGCGCTGGTGGGTGGAACGCAAGACCGGCGTGACGCAGGACTCGGACATCAGCGCCGGCACGCTCTTCAGCTCGGGCCTCATCGCCGGCGGATCGCTGGCCGGCATCCTGTTCGCGGTACTCGTCGGCCTGCAGCAGCGCGGCATCAACGTGCTGCCGGCGCTGCAGTCGATCGGCAACGCCGTGCCGTTCCTGCACGACGAGGCCGGCATGGGCCACGTGTTCGGCGCCGGCCTGTTCCTGGCGCTGGCCGTGATCCTGGCCCGCGCCGGCCAGCGCTCGATGGACTAAGGCACCAGCCGGAAGGCGTAGGTGCGCGTCTCGCGGCGCTCGCCGCTCGTCGCCACCAGCTCGATGACGTACTCGCCGGCCGCCAGCGGCGCCAGCGTCAGGTCGGCGACGACGCGCGCCACGTGTCCTTCGGCCGCCGGCTCGTCGGTGATCGTCACCGGCACCGCCATGGTCTGTCCCGTGGCGTTGAGCAGCCGCGCCGTCACCTCGCCCGGCGACACACGCGCCACGTCGAGGCGCAGCCGCTCGGTGCGGCGATACCGCACGTCGGCGGTGGGCTCGAAGGCGCGCCCGGTGCTGGGCCCACGACGCGCCGCGCGCAACGCCGAGCCGAGCAGCCCGCCCTCGGCCGGCACGTCGACCAGCGTCGTCACGAGGGCCGGCGTCGTGCCGCCGTCGGGCACGGCCTCGACACGCACCTGATACCGCCCCGCGGGCAACGAACCCGTGGTCGGCAACGTCGTCGTCTGCACGCGCGCACCGGGCGCGAGCGTGAGCGCCACAGAAGCGAGGGTCGCCGTCGGCCGCTCCGCGGACGTCACGACCACGCGGGCCACGCCGCCCGCCTGCCACTCGGGACGGGCCACCGTCGTCCGATCGAGCTCGACCACGACGTCAATCCCGCCGGGAGACCCGGCGCCGTCGGCGTAGAGCGGCGGCACGGTGCGCGACACCGGCAGACGCGCCAGCGCGTTGGTCACGCGCGCGGCGTCGCCGCTGCTCTCGGCGGGCCGTCCGCTGGACGCGCCCGGCACGCCACGCATCACCGGTCCACTCGCGCCCGACACCTCGCGCGCCGTCGGGGCCAGGTATCCCGGACGCGCACGTACCTCCACACCCGGGCGCTTCACGCGCACGGTCAGGCGGCGATAGCGGCCGTCGAGCGCCTGGTTAGTCGACACGTAGCCGAGCAGGTAGTAGCTGCCGATGTCGGTGAGCAGCCGCGGCAGCGCCCGTTCAGGCGCGGTGTTGAGCACGACGGCGCCGTCGGTTTCCTCGGCCAGTACGCGCAGGCTCGTCTGGCGCGCCTGCAGTCGCTCGCGATCGGCCGAGGGCGAGGCCGGACGCGCCGGGCCGATCGGATCGTCGAAGACGACGAGCCCGCGTGCATCGATCGGATAGAAGCTCACATTGGCGCGGTTGGCGCGCTGGGTGAGCTGACGGAACTCCGTCTCGAAGTCGGTGTAGGCCAGCAGCTGGCGCTCGCGCTCGCACGACGACGACAGGTCGTCCTCGCGGCGGACCCCGAGCGTGCCGGTGGGCGTGACGCCGATCGCGGGCGGACTCGGGGCCCCCTGACCGGGAGCACCGGCGAGCGGCGCACCCAGCGCCTGGTCCGGCCGCGGCGAGAGCCAGCCCTCGGTGAGGAGCAGCACGAAGGTGCGCTGGTCGCGCAGGCCTTCGAGGTGGTCGATGAGATCGCGCAGCGCGCGCATCGTCGCCTGCTCGCGGCGCCGTTCGATGATCGCCTTCGCGATCCCCGGATAGCGCCCGTCCGGATAGCACAGCTGCAGATCGCTCTCGCGCGGGTCGGTGGCCTTCAGCCCGCCCCGCTCGCCCCACGCCCAGCTCGTACGCAGCAGGTCGCCGACCGGACCGGTGCGCGGCGAGAACGTCATGTTGCGCGCCGTCATCTCCGGCGTCATCACGCCGACCAGATCGTCGGCGCCGACCACCCGATCGAGCAGCGTCGCGACGGGATTGGCGGCGCGATACGAGCCCTCGACCTGCACGTGCAGGGTGTCGAGGAACAGCACGAACGCCCGCGTGTCGCGCGACGCCAGCCGGTCGCGCATCGCCGCCACGGTGGACGGCTCGACGCGGGCGGACTCGGGCGCCACGCCGCGGGCCCGCACGAACTCGAACGACGTCACCGTCTGCGGCGCGCGATCCTCCAGCACCTCGAAGTCGTCGGCCGTGAGATCGGTGACGGCGGCGCCGTTGGCGCTGACGTAGACGTCGAGGCGCACCAGGTTGGTGCCGCCGCGGAACTGCGGCTCCTGTGCCGCCACGACGGTGGCGGCGCACACGACGGCCGCGAACAGCGCACGACCGGCTCGGGAGGACGGCGGAGCACCCATCCGCCTGCATGCTAGCAGGCGGCGGCGCCCTCAGCGGAGGTACTTGCGGTTGATCAGGTCGGCCACCGAGACGTCGATCTCCTGCGAGACCAGCGGCAGGTGGATGTCGAGCCGGGCGTCCGGCTCGGCCGGCGGCGCGCCCGCCACTTCGTAGACCACCAGATCGCGGTTGCGCAGGCGAACGTCGGTGGACTGGAACGGCATGCGCAGCCGTGGCACGTACCCCGGCTGCCGCACCTCGTCGAGCAGCCAGTTGTGGACGCGGGATTCGCTCGGCCGTTCCTCGACCACGATGTAGCCGACGCCGTAGCGACGCAGGATGGCGCGGATGTCGTCGACGGTCGAGACGCGATCCTCGGCCGCCACCGACCCCATGAACGACGTGGTCAGCAGCTTGTCGGCCCGCAGCACGATCGTACGGCGCTCCGGATCGTGCTTGCGGACGAAGAAGGTGAAGAAACCGGTGTCGACGTCGCCCACGAACAGCACGGTCGAGGCGCGGGGCCGTTCGACCACCAGGCGGGCGGCGGCCTCGTAGCCGTCGGCGCCGGGCAACTGCACCTGCGAGGCGGCGGCGACCTGGTTCAGCAGGGCCAGGACGGCGATGACCGATGTGAGCGGCCGCAGCCGGCCGGCCATGGGCGCCACCAGGGCACCGGCGGCAATGGCCCAGCCTGGCACCCAGTAGATGGCGAGGCGATGCAGCCCGGCGCCCACCGCGACGACGGCGATGAAGACCAGCGTGGTCGCGATCCACAGGCCCGAGAGCGCGCCCGCGGCCGTGCGCCGATACACGGCGATCGCCAAGCCGATGAGCGCCGCCACCTGCATGCCGGGCGCGAGATGCTCCTTCGACGCGAGAAGAATCGTGCGAATCGTGCGGGCGACGCGCCCCGGCTCGGCGACGCCGGCGGCGAAGCCCTGCGCGAGCGCCACGTTGAACGGCGACAGGCGGAGCGTGATGAACACCAGCGGGGTCACGACTGCGGTGCCGACGGCGATGGCGACCAGGACATCGCGGCGCACGAGGCGCCGCCAGCCCTGGTACCACCACGTGTAGAACACCAGCGCCGGCAGCATCACCACCGCGAGCTGCTTGGCCCACAGGGCCGCTGATGCCAGCGCCACGGCGATCCGGATGTCGCGCGAGCGGCCGCGCATCGAGAAGCGGAAGCAGTAGTACGTGCAGATGACGACGAGCGCCAGGGCCGGCAGCTCGGTCATCACGCTCTGCGTGAGCTCGACCAGGAACGGGCTCGTCGCGAACGCCAACGCGGTCACGGCGGCGGCCCAGGGATCGGCGTAGAGGGCCTCGCCGAGCCGGAACAGGTAGAGGGTGGCGGCGACGAAGAACGCCAGCGCGGCGATGCGTCCCGCGA
Source organism: Vicinamibacterales bacterium (assembly GCA_046331325.1). GTDB lineage: Bacteria > Acidobacteriota > Vicinamibacteria > Vicinamibacterales > UBA2999 > CADEFD01. Next base: position 90,948 of record JAXLRB010000006.1, read on the forward strand.
ACACCGAGATCCCGAACAGCAGATACGAGGGCACCTCGGTGAGACTCAGCAGCATCGGATGGTGGCCGAGCGACAGCGCCGGATACCGCGCGTAGTAGTGCCGGGCGTACTCGAACGCGTCGGAGGGCGCCGGCAGGTCGTGCAGGGCGTCGTAGAAGAACACCCCGTTCATCAGGTGGCGCGGCATGTCGCCCTGCAGCGACAAGTACCGCTCGTCGCCCAGCCCTCGTCCGCCGAGGGCCAGAGCGACCATCAGCACGACGAGACGAAGGAACGTCCTGACGTTCCAGCGACCGGGCGGTAGGGGGGCCTCCGGTGGCTGGCTCATGCCTGCGGTGCCTCGTCGATCCGCCAGCGCGGCAACGGCGAGGCCGGGGGCGTCTGCGGCAGGGTCCACGACGTCCGCATCCCCAGGTGTCTGGCCGCCCCGAACAGGACGTGGCCGACGACGAACGAGACGCCGTTGCAAAGGTGGTGCACCAGGTGCGCTCCGACGACGCGAACCGCGAACCACGGCCCGCGGATCCGCTCGAAGTGGGAATAGTAGCCGAGGTTCAGGGCCACCATCGCGACAAACGCGCCGGCCGCCAGCCACAGCGCGCGCGCGTCGACGACGGCGCCGACGAGGCCGATGAGGACGAGGTATGCCGTCACCACCGAGGCCCGGAGCGCCCACGACAGGTTCAGATCGGTGGTCAGCCCGCCATATCTATTGATGAGCTGCGTCCATGGCACCCCCCGGTCGCGCACGTCGGAGACCAGACTCGAGACGAACGTCCAGCGTTTGAGGTGCTTGCCGTTGAGGTCCGGGTCGATCGCGATCCGCACGCCGGCGGCGGTGAGGCGGTAGCCGAGGTCGATGTCCTCGACCGACGGCCTGCGGAAGCGCTCGTCGTAGCCCCCGACCGCGAGGAAGGCGTCGCGGCGCACGGCGCCGAGACCGGCCCAGAAGGTTCGCACCTCACCGACGTTCACCCGGTGCACGTAGCGGTGCTGCAGGTTGCGGTACTGCGACATGAACCCGGGGTCCTCGGGCGACTCGTCGTAGGCGCCGAAGACGGCGCCCGTCTCGGGATGCGCGTGGAAGTAGGCTTCGACGCGCGCCACGACGCCGGGCTCGGCGATGACGTCGCCGTCGACGAAGATCAGATAGCGGCCCGAGGCCACGCTGGCCGCGCGGTTGCGGGCCACGGCCGGGCCCTGCGCGTTCGGCCAGCCGATGCGCCGACCGCCCACCGCGTCGACGGCCGCCTCCCACGCCACGTCGATGGGGCCATCGCCGGCCACCAGCAGCTCGGTCGTGGCCGCGCGGTCGTGGAACGGGGCCAGCACGCGCCGCAACATGGGCACGTTGCGGTGGAACGGCACGATGACGGTGGTGACAACCTCTGGCACTGACGTGGCGGGCTCGCCTTCACTATCGGACGTTCGGGCGTCGGGCGGAAGACGACGGCGCCGCTTTTCGCCCCCGGCGTCGTCGCGGTGCAGGGGTGTGACACGCGCGCCGCTCGTGCGCATCGGCGTGCGCCGGGCTCGCGCGGTCCGCTGAATTCTCAGGGAATCCCAGCGAAGACCGGGATACCGCGAACCGCGCACCAATGTCAGTCTTCAAGTAGACTTTAGTGCCGGCGGGGAACCAAAAACGTGGCACACGTTCTGCAATTGCGGAGCCGAATGGTGGCGGACGGGCCCCGCCAGCGCTAGTGGGTAGGGGCCCCATGATGCCCCGCAGGCCCGCCGCCGCGCGAATCGTCGGCCGGCGAGACAGTCAAAGGGAGTGGGAATGGCAGCGCGCGCCGTCGCACAGTACGCGCCGGGAGATCGGGTGGTCGTCATCGGCGGGGGGCCCGCCGGCCTCACCGCGGCCTATCAGATGGCCAAGATGGGCTGGCCGGTCACCGTCCTCGAGGCCGACGACATGCTCGGCGGCATCTCGCGTACTGCGCAGTACAAGGGGTTCCGCTTCGACATCGGTGGGCACCGGTTCTTCACCAAGATCGGGCCGGTCGAAGCGCTGTGGCACGAGATCCTCGAAAAGGAGTTCATCTCGGTCCCCCGCCTGTCGCGCATCCACTACCAGGGCAAGTTCTTCGACTACCCGCTCAAGGCGGGCAACGCGCTGTCCGGGCTCGGTCCGATCAACGCCGTGCGGATCTTCCTGAGCTACCTGTGGTGGCACTACAAGCCGTACCCCGTCGAAGAGAACTTCGAGCAGTGGGTCACCAACCGCTTCGGCAAGCGCCTGTTCGAGATCTTCTTCAAGACCTACACCGAGAAGGTGTGGGGCATCCCGTGCACGGAGATCCGCGCGGAATGGGCGGCCCAGCGCATCCAGGGGCTGTCGCTCGCCAAGGCCATCCTGAACGCCACGGCGCTCAACCGCCGGTCGAACGACATCAAGTCGCTGATCAACGAGTTCCAGTACCCGCGCCTGGGCCCCGGCCAGATGTGGGAAACCTGCGCGCAGAAGATCGAGAAGATGGGCGGCCGGGTGCTGATGAAGCACTACGTGAAGGCCATCGAGCACAAGAACGGCCGCATCGTCGCCGTGCGCGCCGAGACGCCCGAGGGCGAGCGCCGCTTCGAGGCCGAGCACTTCTTCTCCACCATGCCCGTGCGGTCGCTCGTGCGCGCGCTCGATCCGAAGCCGCCGCAGGCGGTGCTCGACGACGCCGAGGGCCTCAAGTACCGCGACTTCCTCGTCGTGGCGCTGATGCTGAAGAAGGAAGACCTCTTCCCCGACAACTGGATCTACATCCACACGCCGGGCGTGAAGGTGGGCCGCATCCAGAACTTCAACAACTGGAGCAAGGCCATGGTGCCCGAGCCGGGCACCACCTGTCTCGGCATGGAGTACTTCTGCTTCAAGGGCGACGGCCTGTGGGACAGCAGCGACGCCGACCTGGTGAAGCAGGCGGCGCGTGAACTCGAGGAACTGGGCCTGGCGAAAGCGTCCGACGTCTACGACGGCGCCGTGATCCGCATGCCCAAGGCCTACCCGATCTACGACTCGAAGTATCGCGGCCACCTAGACGGCGTGCGCGAGTACATCGATCCCCTGGTGAACATGCACACCGTCGGCCGCAACGGCATGCACAAGTACAACAACCAGGATCACTCGATGCTCACGGCGATGTTCGCCGTGCAGAACATGCAGGGTGCGTCGCACGACATCTGGGAAGTCAACACCGACTTCGAGTACCACGAAGAGCAGAAGCTCGAAGATCCCAAGCCCGCGCCGGTGCTCGCGGGGCGCTGAGCCATGCTCGTCGGCGTCGACGCCACGTGCTGGGCGAACGGCCGTGGCTACGGGCGCTTCATCCGGGAACTGCTGCCCGCGATGGCCGCCGAGGCGCCCGACTGGCGGTTCCGCTGCTTCGTCGATGCGGCGGCGAAGGCGCGCTTCGACCTGACGGCGCCCAACGTCGAGACGATCGAGGTGGCGCAGGCGGTCTCGCCCACCCAGGCCGCCGCGGCCGACGGCAACCGCTCGCCCGTCGACATGCTGCGGCTGACGCGCGCCGTCGCCGCGCATCCGTCCGACGTCTTCTTCTCGCCGTCGGTCTATACGTACTTCCCGCTGCCGCCGGGCATCCGCTCAGTGGTCACGATCCACGACGCCATCGCCGAACGGTTCCCGGCGCTCACCCTGCCGAGCGCGAAGGCGCGCCTGTTCTGGAAAGCCAAGGTGCAGCTGGCGGTGTGGCAGGCGACCACGATTCTCACCGTGTCGGACTTCGCCGCCGCCGAGATCGCCGAGGTGATCGGCGTGCCGCGCACGCGGCTGCGCGTGGCGGTCGAGGCGCCGTCGCCCCACTACCGCCGCGTCGAGGATGCGACGGCCGTCGCCGCGGTGGCGGCGCGCCTCGGTCTTCCGGCGGGCGCCCGCTGGATCACCTACGTGGGCGGCTTCAGCCCGCACAAGAACGTGCATCTCCTGGCGGAGGCGCATGGGCGGCTCTTCCAGCGGCTCGGCGGCGCCTGCCCGTGGCTCGTGCTGGTCGGCGCGCTCGCCGGCGATCCGTTCCACGGCGCGCAGGGCCAGATCCGCGAGGCGATCGCCCGGGCCGGCAGTGCGTCGCGCGTGCTGTGGCCCGGGTTCGTCTCGGACGAGGATCTGCGGCACCTGCACTCGGGCGCGATCGCGCTGGCCCTGCCGTCGATGAACGAGGGCTTCGGCCTGCCGGCGGTGGAAGCCGCGATCTGCGGATGCCCGGTGGTCGCCACCACCGCCAGTCCCCTGCCCGGGCTGCTCGAGGGCGGCGGCTTCTTCGTGGCGCCCGGCGATCTCGACGGCCTCACCCGCGCGCTCGAGACGCTGACGATGAACGCCCCGGCGCAGGCCGCCATGGCCGCGACGGCGCTCGAACGGGCCGCCGCGCTGTCGTGGCGACGCTGCGCCCGTGCCGCGCTCGACGCCCTCGCCGAGGCGGCGCGATGAGCCTGCGGATCGCCTCGCTGACCACGTTCTATCCGCCGTACAACTTCGGCGGCGACGGCATCGACGTGCAGCGCACCGCGCAGATGCTGGCGCGGCTCGGCCATCAGGTCACCGTCATCCACGACACCGACGCCTATCGCAGCCTGACGGGCGCCGACCCGGCGCCGGCGCCGCCGGATCCGGCGGTGGAGGTGATCCGGCTGCGCAGCGACTCGCCGCGGCTCTCGACGCTCCTCACGCATCAGCTCGGACGTCCCGTCGCCCATGGCGCGACACTCGCCGCGCTCGAACGCGAACGGCGCTTCGACGTCGTGCTGCTCAACAACATGTCGCTCGTGGGCGGGCCCGGGCTCTTCGGCTTCGGCGGCGACGCGGTGAAGATCTACATCGCGCACGAACACTGGCTGGTGTGCGAATCGCACGTGCTGTGGCGCCACAACCGCGAGGCCTGCACGGGCCGCGAGTGTCTGCGTTGCGTGCTGAACTTCCGCCGCCCGCCGCAGCTCTGGCGCTACACGGGCGCGCTCGGCCGCGCCCTGCCCCGGGTGGACGCCTTCGTCGCCCGCAGCGCCTTCAGTCGCGATCAACACGCGCGCTTCGGCTTCCCGCGCCCGATGGACGTCGTGCCCTACGGCGTGCCGATGCCGGCCGATCCGTACGAGGGCCCGTCACCGCATCCGCGCCCGTACTGTTTCTTCGCCGGCCGTCTCGAAGCCATCAAGGGCGTCGAGGACCTGATCGACGCCTTCGACGGCGCCGACGGCCCGGATCTTGTGATCGCCGGCGAGGGCACGCTCGGACCGACGCTACGGGCCCGCGCCGAGGGTCACCCGCGCGTGCACTTCGTCGGTCGTCTGCCCGCCGATCGCCTGGCGCCGTACTACCGGCACGCGCTCGCGTCGCTGGTGCCGTCGAAAGGCTTCGAGACGTTCGGCATGGTCGTGATCGAAGCGCTCGCGCAGGGCACGCCGGTGCTCGCGCGCCGCATCGGCCCGCTGCCCGAGATCCTCGACGAGACCGGCGGCGGCGCCACGTTCACCAGCGTCGACGAACTGCGCGCGCGGGTCGCCGCGTTCGCCGCCGATCCGGTGGCGGCGCGAGCCCGCGGCACCGCCGGTCGCCTGGTGGCGCGGGGCCGCTTCAGCCCGGAGACGGTCACGGCGCAGTTCGTCGCCATCATCGAACGCGAACGGGCCCGGCGTCAGGGCCGTGCCGCGGGGGCCGCGTGATGCGCGCGATCCTCACCTACCACTCGATCGACGCGTCGGGATCGCCGATCTCGATCGCGCCCGAGACCTTCGCGCGCCACGTGGCGTGGCTCGCCGGCGGCGCCGTGCAGGTGGAATCGCTCACCGCGCTGCGGGACGGCGGCGAGGTCGCGGCGGACGGCCGGCATCGCGTCGCCATCACCTTCGATGACGCGTTCGAGAACTTCGGCACGGTGGCGTGGCCACGGCTGCGCGAGGCCGGGCTGCCGGTGACGCTGTTCGTGGTCACCGGCCACGTCGGGCGGACCAACGTGTGGGGCGGGCGGCCGTCGCCCGGCATCCCGGCGCTGCCGCTCATGACGTGGGACGCGCTGGCCGTGGCGGCGTCCGAGGGCGTGACGATCGGCGCGCACACGCGGACGCATCCTCACCTGCCGGACCTCACGGCCGCGCAGGTCGACGAGGAGCTGGCCGGCAGCCGCGACGACCTGGCGCGTCACCTCGGGTGCCAGGCCACGACGTTCGCCTACCCGTACGGCGACGTCTCGCCGGCGGCGACGGCGGCGGCGGCGCGGCACTTCGCGGCGAGCTGCACCACCGACTACCGCCCGGTGAGCGCTGGCGACGCGCCCGAGCGGCTGCCACGCCTCGACATGGGGTATTTCCAGCGGGCCGACGCCATGGCCGACTGGGGCACCGCCGCGTTTGTGCGCAGAATCGCGATGCGACGTGCGTTGCGTCGCGCCCGCGGGTGGTGGAGCCGTCGCTGACACTGGCCGAAGGATCTGAGAGGGCTTATCATGGGTTCCAGGGACTCACGCATGCCGACCGAGCCGCAGCGCTCAATCGACGCCGGCCTCGGCGACACGATGCAGATGGCGATCGCGCCGGTGCACAAGGCCGCACTGGGCGTGGCCACCGGCCTGGTGGCCGGGTTGATCGTCGCCGCCGCGACGGCGTTCATCGTCGTGCTGCAGCCGCAACCCGAGATTCGTCTCGACCTGCTCGCCCACTATTTTTACGGCTACTCGGTGAGCTGGGGCGGCGTGGTGGTCGGCTTCTCGTGGGCCTTCGCCACCGGCTTCGTCGCCGGCTGGTTCCTCGGCTTCGTCCGCAACTTCATCACGGCAGTGTGGCTGTTCTTCGTCCGCACGCGGGCCCAGTTCTCGGGCAACTTCCTCGACCACATCTAGCCGGACGCGCACATGGCTGAACAGCTTAAACAGGACGAGATCCAGGCGATCACGAAGTCGCTCGTGCGCTTCAGCGAACAGGGCTGGGGCCTGGCATTCGGCTCGGTGGCGGCCTTCGGGCTGTTCTTCGCCACCCTCTGGCTGGTGGTCAAGGGCGGCATCAACGTCGGCGAGCACCTGAACCTGCTGGGCGTGTATCTGCCCGGCTACAGCGTGAGCTACGTCGGCAGCGTGATCGGCTTCGTGTACGCGTTCGTGATCGGCTACGGCGCCGGGCGCACGATCGCGTCGGTCTACAACCGCTTCCTGCCGCGCTAGGCGCCGGCGGTCTCGGCCGGCGGCGCGGCGGCGCGCCGGATCCAGCCGACCAGCCAGCGCAGCAGCACCACGATCACCGCCACGGCGACGATCGTGAGCACGAGCGCCGCCATCGGATAGGCCAGCGCCAGCGCGCCGAGTCCCACCGCGAACACATCCTCGGCGAGACTGAGCGCCCAATTGGTGAACGGCTCGGGGCTCAGGTTGGCGGCGGCGCGCGTGCCCGCCTTCGTCAGGTGGCCGCCGGCGGCCAGCGTGCCCCCGGCGAGCGCCGCGATCCCCTGCAGCCACGGCGAGCTCTCGCCGAGCGTCGACACCGCGATCAGCGCGCCGCCGAGCGGCCGCACCACCGTGTGCGCGGTGTCCCACATGGTGTCGATCCACGGCACCTTGTCGGCGACGAACTCGACGACGTAGAGCGTCGCGGCGATGCCGATGATCCACGGCGAGTCGAAGGCCTGGAACTGCGGCGGCAGATCGACGAACCGGTAATGCGCCGCCAGACCGAGCATGGCGACCGTGGCGTAGAGATTCACGCCGGCGGCCAGCGAGAAGCCGAGCGTACGGCCCAGGGTGGCGACGAGGTCCATCGGCAGCGTCACTCTATCAGGTCGGACCGCGGCGGGCGCCGCGCGGTCACATCCAGAGAGACGAGGCGACGCGGCTCAGCGTTCGCCGGCGGCGACCGGCCCCTGCGCGAGCAGCCCTTCGATGGCCCGCCGTACCTCCGCGACCACCTCGTCGCGCTCGTCGACCGTGCGGCCGGCGGTCTCGATCGGCGCGCCGATGCGGATCGAGCACATCACGGGGCGGACGATCCAGCTGCCCTTCCGCATCGACGCGCGGCCGCCGGTGATCGCCACCGGCACGATAGGCGCCTGCGCGCGGATGGCCATGATGAAGCCGCCCTTCTTGAACGGCAACAGCTCGTCGGTGCGGCTGCGCGTGCCCTCGGGGAAGATCAGGAACGAGTTGCCGGCGCGAATCGAGTCGGCCGCCCGATCGATCGCGGCCAGCGATTCCTCGCGCTTCGCGCGCTCCACGGGCACGAAGCCGCCGGTCTCCATCACCAGACCGAGCACCGGCAGCTTGCGGAGTTCCGCCTTGAAGAGGATGTGCAGTCGCGGATGCAGCGCCCGGTAGAGCACCGGCGGATCGACGTTGCTCTGATGGTTCGCGCAGAACACGACCGCGCGTCCCGGGGGCACGTTGGCGCGTCCGGCGACGCGCCAGCGGATGCCCGCCACGCCGAGCGCCAGCGCCGTGCCGCCGTGGCCGAGCACGTAGAGCAGGCCCTTCCATTTGAGCGGCAGGGCGATGGCCAGGCCGATCGTGCCGGCGATGGCGACGTAGACCGACGCCGCGAGGTAGGCGGCGATCGAGCGGAGGGTGGCGATGACGGTGGACACGACGGCGGGCGGTCGAACGAGGGCGGCGGGCGCCAGAAACACGAATGCCCGGCGCGGACGCGTCCGGCCGGGCATTCTATCTCGATGTGACGGGGACTACGAGGCGCGCGCCTGGCGCGTCTTCGCCGCCGAGGCCTTCGCCGCCGCCACCTTCACCGCGGCCGGAGCCGCCTTCACGGGCGCCGCAGCCTTCACGGCCGGCGCGGCCTTGGCGGGCACGGGCACCGGGGCGGGCGGCGCCGCCTTGGCCGCACGGGCCTCGGCGCGCTGCGCGTTCTTCGCCTTGGTGCTGAAGCACTGCTCGAGCGCCGTCTCGACGCGATTCTCGATGTCGCCCGGCGTCACCCGCATCACCTCGGACACCTCGGAGACGATGAGCGACTTGGCGCGATCCAGCATGCGCTTCTCGCGGAACGAGAGGCTCTTCGACTTGGCCAGGAACGTGAGGCTCTTCAGCACGTCGGCCATGTCGGCGATCGAGCCGCTGCGCATCTTGTCGGAGTTGTCCTTGAAGCGGCCCTTCCAGTTGGCGTGGTTGTCGATCTTGCCGTCGCCCAGCTTCGAGAACAGCCGCTCGACCTCGTCGTCGTCGATGGCACGACGCAGGCCGACGTTGTCGACGTTGGCCACCGGCACGAGCACCGTCGTGTCGTTCGAAAGAATTCTCAGGTGGAAGAACCCGCACGTCGTGCCGAGAATGGTCTTCTCTTCGACCTTCTCTACGACGCCGAGACCGTGATTGGGGTAGATGACCTTGTCGCCGACCGAGAATGACACGTGGCCCCCGTTCCAGGTTTGGGTAGGTCAATAAGGGTGAGAACCACCCTCGAAGACCCCCTCATTATAGCGCACCGTCCGGGCCCCGGATCAGCCAAAGTGCCTGAATTCCCGGGGATTTTCGCTTGCCCGGCGTTGCACGGGGTACAGCCCTAACCTGCCAGCGCGACGCGGGTTACCGGCATCCCGGCCGTTCCGGTGGACCGATTGCCGCTATTCTTGGCGCCATGCGCCGCGCGGTTCTGGCCCCCCTCCTCACGGCCCTGCTGGCCGCCGGTTCCGCCGCAGCTCAGCCGCTACCGGCGAGGCCGGCCGGCCCGAGCCTGGCCCCCTACATCCCGACGCCCCAGGAAGTCGTGGACCGGATGCTGGCGCTGGCCAAGGTGACGAAGCGCGACGTCGTCGTCGACCTCGGATGCGGCGATGGGCGCATCCCGATCACCGCCGCCCGTCTGTATGGCGCGCGCGGCGTCGGCGTCGACATCGACCCGCAGCGCATCGCCGAAGCCAACGCCAATGCGCGGCAGGCCGGCGTGGCGTCGCTCGTCACGTTCCGCGTCGAGAACGCGCTGACGACCGACGTCTCGCAGGCCACGGTGGTCACCACCTACCTGCTCACGGCCTCGAACCTGAAGCTGCGGCCCATGCTCACGCGCACACTCAGACCGGGCGCGCGGGTCGTGGCGCACAACTTCGGATTCGGCGACTGGACGCCCGAGCGCGTCGACACCTTCACCGACAGCAGCGGCCATCGACGTACGCTGTACCTGTGGATCACCGACGGGATCGTGCGGCCGTAGCCGCGGCGCGCGCCGACGACGCCGCGCGACTGGCCGCCGCGCTGATCGAGGCCGACCGCCGCGACGCGCGCTTCGCGTGGTGGCGGCTGGCGATCGTCGGCGCGACGATCGGCGCGGTGGTCGGCGGCGCGATGACCGGCCGCTGGTCGCCTCTTGTCGGCGGCGTCGGCCTGGTGGCGTTCGCGGTCGTCGCCGCTCGGCACGCGCGCGCCGCCGCCGTCGCCGTGCGGCTGCGCCGCGAAGCCGCGCTGGTCGCCCGATCGCAGGCCCGGCTCGAGGATCGCTGGGCTGGCGGCGGCGTGACGCACACGACGCACGCGCCCGACGGGCATCCCTACGCCGACGACCTCGACCTGTTCGGCACCGGCAGCCTGTTCGATCTCGTCTCGACGGCCCGCACCGAGGCCGGCGAACGCCGTCTGGCCGGCTGGCTGCTCTTCCCCGCCACCGCCGACGCCGCCATGCGCCGTCAGGCCGCGGTCCGCGAGCTGTCGACGCGCGACGCCCTGCGCACCGATCTCGGCGTGCTCGGCCCCGACCTGCCGGGCGCGGCGTCGACGGCGCGGCTCGAGCAGTGGGCGACGGCGCCTGGCGGCCCACCGTCCTCGTGGATCCCCTGGACGCTCGGCGCGCTGTCGGCCGCCACGGTCGGTGGACTCGTCACGTGGTCGATCACCGGTGTCGAGCCGCTCTGGATGGGCGGCGCGCTGGCCGCGCAGAGCGTCGTGGGGCTGTCTCTGCGGCCGCGGGTGCGGGCGGCGATTCAGGCGGTCGACGACCGCGCCCGCGATCTCGCGCTCGTCGCCGGCCTGGCCGCACGCCTGGAGCAGGAGACGTTCGAAAGCGAGGATCTCCGCGCCCTGCAGGCGCGGCTCGCCGCCAGCGGCGTGCCGGCATCGGTCGAGATTCGCCGCCTCGCCCGTCTCGTCGATCTGCTGACATCGCGGCAGAACCAGTTGTTCGGGCCGTTGTCGGTGCTGCTCTTCTGGGCGACCCAGCTCGCGTGGGCCATCGAACGATGGCGCGCCCGCGCCGGCCGGGCGGTGCCCGACTGGCTCGCGGTGCTGGGCGAGTTCGAGGCGCTCACGGCGCTCGCCACGTTCGCGGCCGAACATCCCGAGGCGGTGTATCCGCGCATCGAGCCGGGACCGCCACGACTCGACGGGCGCGGCGTCGTGCATCCGCTGCTGCCGGCGGCCGCCGCGGTCGGCAACGACATCGTGCTCGGTGGCGACGCCCCGCATCTGCTGATGGTGAGCGGCTCGAACATGTCGGGCAAGAGCACGTTCATGCGCGCCATCGGCCTGAACGTGGTGCTGGCCCAGGCCGGCGCGCCGGTGTGCGCGACGGCCTTCACGCTGACACCCCTCGTCCCGGCCGGCACGCTGCGCGTGCAGGACTCGCTGCAGGCCGGGCGCTCGCGCTTCTTCGCCGAGATCACCAAGCTGCGCCAGATCGTCGACCTGGCGCGGGCCGGCGGCACGGGCACGTTGTTCCTGCTCGACGAATTGCTCGCGGGCACCAACTCGCACGACCGGCAGCAGGGCGCCGAAGGCGTGCTGCGCGGCCTGCTGGCGCTCGGCGCCATCGGCGTGGCGACGACGCACGATCTGGCGGTGGCGGCCCTGGTCGACCGCCTCGGCGCGCCGGGGGCGAGCGCCCACTTCGCCGACCGCTTCGACGAAGGCGGCCTGGCGTTCGACTATCGCCTGCGGCCGGGCGTCGTGGCCACGAGCAACGCCCTCGCGCTGATGCGCTCGGTGGGCCTCGACGTCTGACACCGCTGACAGCCGACCTCGCTACAATGTCGGCGTCATGAACTACGAGCAGCTCGGTCTCTTCTACCTCGGTCGGCGCTACGACACGGCGGCACGCACGCGCACCGCCGATCCGGTGCTCTACGACTCGTCGGACCTGCTGACGCACGCCGTCTGCATCGGCATGACCGGCAGCGGCAAGACGGGGCTCGGCATCGCGCTGATCGAGGAGGCCGCGATCGACGGGCTGCCCGTGCTGGCCATCGATCCGAAGGGCGACCTCGCCAACCTGATGCTGACCTTCCCCGGCCTCACCGCGCAGGAGTTCGCGCCGTGGGTGAATCCCGACGAGGCGCGGTCGCAGCAGCTCACGCCCGAGGCCTTCGCCGCGAAGGAAGCCGAGCGATGGAAGGCCGGCCTCGCCGAATGGGACGAGGACGCCTCGCGCATCGCCCGCCTGAAGGCCGCCGCCGACGTCGCCATCTACACGCCGGGCAGCCGCGCCGGTCTGCCGATCTCGATCCTCGAGACGTTCAACGTGCCGCCGCGCGCCGTGCTCGACGAGCCCGAGCTGCTCGCCTCGCGCGTGCAGTCGGTGGCCACGAGCATCCTGGCGCTGGCCGGCGTCACCGGCGATCCGACGACCAGCCGCGAGCACGTGCTGGTGTCGACGCTGCTCATGGACGCCTGGCGCCAGAACCGCAATCTCGATCTCGCGACGCTCATCGGCCACGTGCAGTCGCCGCCGGTCGCCAAGATCGGCGTGCTCGAACTCGAGTCGTTCTACCCTGCCGCCGATCGGTTCGCGCTGGCGATGCGCCTGAACAACGTGCTGGCGGCGCCGGGCTTCGCCACGTGGCTCGAGGGCGAACCGCTCGACGTCGCGAAGCTGCTCTACACGCCCAGCGGCAAGCCGCGCGTGGCCGTGGTCTCGATCGCGCACCTCGGCGACGCCGAGCGCATGTTCTTCGTGGCGCTGCTCCTCGAACAGGTGCTGGCCTGGGTGCGCGCCCAGCGCGGCACCACGTCGCTGCGCGCCGTGTTCTACATGGACGAGCTCTTCGGCTTCCTGCCGCCCACCGCGAATCCGCCGAGCAAGACGCCGCTGCTCACGCTGCTGAAGCAGGCCCGCGCCTTCGGTCTCGGCTGCGTGCTGGCCACGCAGAATCCGGTGGACCTCGACTACAAGGCGCTCTCGAACGCCGGCACGTGGTTCCTCGGACGCCTGCAGACCGAACGCGACAAGGCGCGCGTGCTCGACGGCCTCGAAGGTGTCGCCGCCGGCAGCGGCCAGGGCTTCGACCGCAGCGGCCTCGACGCGCTGCTCTCGGGCCTCGAGAAGCGCGCGTTCCTGCTGCACAACGTGCACGCGTCGGCGCCGATCACGTTCCAGTCGCGCTGGGCGCTCTCGTACCTGCGCGGGCCGATGGGCCGCGACGAGATCCGCGCGCTCACCGATCCGCATCGCGCGGTGGCGGCACCGGCAGCCGCGGCCTCGAGTACGCCGGCACCCACGGCGGCTCCGGTCGCGGCGGCGCCCGCTCCCGCGCCAGCCGCGGCGGCGCCCGTCGCCACGCGTCCCATCCTGCCGCCCGACGTGCCGCAGTACTTCGCGCCCGGCGCCGGCGACACGTGGGTGCCGATGCTGGTGGGCGCGGCGCGCGTGTCGTACAGCGACACCAAGCTGAAACTCGACGAGACCAGCGACATCCTCGTCTGGACGCCGCTCGTCGACGGCCCGGTGGCGGCCGATTGGGAACACGCCGAACCGGCCGACTTCGCGGTGGACGCGCTGCGTCGTGAGGCGCCGCCGGCTGGCGCCTATGCGCCACTGCCCGCCGCGGCGTCGAAGCCGAAGAGCTACGCCGGCTGGACCAAGGACTTCTCGGCCTGGGCATCGCGCTCGCAGAGCGTCGAGCTGTTCCGTTCGACGAAGACCGGCCTCACGTCGCACCCGGGCGAGACCGAGGCGGCGTTCCGCGTGCGCGCCGCGCACGACGCCCGCGAGGGTCGCGACGACGCCGTTGCCGCCCTGCGCAAGAAGTACGCGACGAAGGTGGCGGCGCTCGACGAGAAGATCCGCAAGGCCGGCCTCGCCGTCACGAAGGAAGAACAGCAGGCCACCGAGTCGAAGTTCACGACCGCGGTGTCGGTGGGGGCCTCGGTGCTCGGCGCGCTCTTCGGCCGCAAGGTGGTGAGCGCGACCAACGCCGGGCGGGTGGCCACGGCGGCGCGCGGCATGAGCCGCATCGGCCGCGAGTCGCAGGACGTCGATCGCGCCAAGGCCAACGAGGCGGCGCTGCTCGATCAGAAAGCGGAGCTCGACGCCACCATCGCCGCCGAGGTGCAGGCGCTGCAGGACGAGTGGTCGACCGACGGCGAGACGTTCGAGTCGGTCGTCGTCAAACCGAAGCGCGGCGGCGTGCAGGTGCAGCTCGTGGCGCTCGTGTGGCGGCCCGAGTAGTCACCGCGGCGTAGTAAGCTGGACGTCCACGGGCCGGCGTGGCGGAACTGGCAGACGCGCGGGACTCAAAATCCTGTGCCCCCAAAGGGCGTGTGGGTTCGATCCCCTCCGCCGGCACCAGCGGTCACTCGCGCGCGATGACGACGCGCGCGTAGTGCACCGCGCCGCGATCGTCGACGACGAGCGCGTGCGCGGACCCGGCCTCGATCGCCAGCGACACGACACCGTCCGCCCCGAGGGGCGCGCTGCGCCACGAGCGGCCGCCGTCGCTCGAGGTCGCGACGAAGCGGACACCATCGGCGCGCCAGCTTGCCACGACGGCGGACGCCCGCACGTTCGCCGCGTCGATGGCTCCCGACGGCGCGACAGCTGCACTCGCCTGCAGCCGTCCTGCGTCGTTCACCTGCGCGATGGCGCTCATCGCGGCGGCATCGACCACGAGGGGCCCGTTCGCGGTGGCGTCGAGCAGCGCGCCGCCGGCAGCGAACCTTGCGGCGGTGGCACCGGTCTGCCACGGCGACGCCACGCGCACCGTACCGCCGTCCTGCCAGGCGACGAGGCGTCCTGCGTCGTCGAGCGCGACGGCCGGCGGTACCCCGCCACCGCCCTCGGCGATGACCTGCGTGGGCGCCCACGCCCGCTCGTGCCCGGCGCGGACCGCGACCTGCCAGCCGGCGCTGGTGCGGGCGCTGAACGCCACGGCGATCTCACCGTCGTGCACGGCCACGGCCGCGTCCGTCGACACGTCGTCGGCCACGAGCTCCGGAGGCGCCCACGTGTCGCCACCGTCGCGGCTCGTCCACATCCACAGTGCGCGATCCCGCCGCGCGGCCAGGGCCACGACGGCGCCGTCGCACGCCACGGCGCGCGGGCCCGCGGGCTGTCCGTCGCCGAGGCTCACCGCGTCGCGCCAGAGATGTCCGTCGTCGATCGACTGCCGGTAGTACAGCGCCGCGTCGCCAAACACCGCATGCACGCGCGCGTCGCAGGCCGCGACCGCGGCGATGCGGGCGGCCGACGACGCCACGGACATGCGCTCGACGACGCCGCTGGCGCCCATGTCGCCATCCCTCGGCGGGCGCCCGGTCGGCGGCGCGTCCGGCTCCTCCGAGCCGTCACCGCCGCTCTCACCGCCGCGACCCGTTCCGCCCCCATCGCCGCTGCCGCCGTCGCCGCCGCCATCACCGGTGCCGCCGCCCGGCGTCTCGCCCGGAGGCGCCGGCGGGGGGCTGGTGGTATCGGGTGGCGGGCAGCCCTCGTCGATCTGGCCGTTGCCGTCGTTGTCGATCCCATCGCCGCACACTTCCGTGGGCACGCCACTGACGCCGGCCGTCACTTCGTAGACGTGCACGACAGGTGCGTTGGTGGTCGTGACGTAGAGACGCCGCGCCACCGGATCGTAGGTGGCGCCACGCATGTCGGCCACGCCATTGCCGGGCGACATCTCGGTGAGGGTCCAGGCGGCGTACGGCGTGACGTCCCACGGCGCACGTTCGCCGCGCACGACGGCGGCGAGATCGGCGGCGTCGTAGGCCCAGATCTGGTGCTTGTAGGGATACCCGTGATTGCCTTGGTACTGGTTGGTGGGGTCGTAGCAGTAGCGACTGCCCTTGCCGTCGGGTACGCGATCGAGACTGCGATCCGTGGTGCCGTGTCCGTAACAGTAGGTGGTGCCGAGGCGCCCGACGAAGAGCACCGATCGCGTGCCGGCGGGGAACGCCACACCGCCCACGCGCGCGGCGCCGCCGAAGAACGGGCCCGCCGATTCGTACGGCCCGAGCGTCGTGTGGCCCTCGGGATAGCCCACGAGCATCGTCGACGGCACATCGCCCGTGCCGTCGAGCCGTGACGGATCGAACACGCTGACCGACGGCCCGTAGCTGGTGCGCGAGATGATCGAGATGCAGCACTGGCCCGACAGCGCCGCGCCGCCCAGCACGCCGCGCCATTCCGCGGGCACGATGCCCATGTACCCCGCCACCAGACCGGCGCCGTCGGTGCCCATCGCCACCGGGCCGCGCAATGCCGGAATCGAGGGGCCCGCGAAGTGACTCGTGCGCGCCAGCTTGCCGGCGTCGTAGGTCGAGTAGCCGCTGACGATCACGCGGCCGTTCCACTGGAGCACGCCGCCGGCCGAGTTGTTGGGGTCGACCGGGTTGACGGTCTTCAGGTTCGGCACCGCCTCGCACGGCACCGTCACGCGGGCCTGCTGACCGAGCCCGGGAATCTCGACCTGTGCGATCGACGACCCGTAGATGCAGCTGAAGTACAGGGTGCGCCCGTCGGCACTGAGACCGAGCGCATCGCCGCCGTAACTCAATTGCCCGCCGCGCCCGTCGACGTCGGGCAGCGAGAAGCTGCCGAGATACGTCAGGTCGTTCGGGAAGACCCGCGGCAGCGCGGTGGGCCCGGACTGGGCCACGGGACGCACCGGGCGCACGCCGACCAGCAGGGCGACCACCAGCAGGAACACGGCGCGGCGAACGGTCATGTGTACGGTGCAGCGACGTCGACGCATCCCGCCCCTCATCCGGTGACCCGCATCAGCAGCGGGCCCGGCTCACTTGATCTGCCAGACGTAGATCTGCCCCTGAATCTTGTACGACGGCGTGAGATAGAGACGCCCGGTGGCGGGGTCGAACGTCGCCGACTGCAGCTGCCCTGCCTTCGGCGCGTTCGGCAGGTTGATGCGCGTGACCGGCTTCACATCCCACGGCCGCTTGCGTCCGGCTTTCACCTTCGCCAGGTCGGCGGCGTCGAACACGATGACGCTCAGCTCGAAGTCGGGACTGTGATTGCCCTGTTCCTGACTGTACGGATCGTAGCAGTAATGGTGCCCGGTGCCGGTGGGCTGTCCGTCGAGCTGCTTGTCCGTGGTGCCGCGGCCGTAGCAATACGCGGTGGGCCGATTCACCACGGCCAGCACGGCGCGGGTGCCCCGCGGCCACGCGAAGCCGCCCATCGTCATCGCCATCCCGTAGAACTCGCCGGCCGAGTTGTAGCCGCCGAGGTTCTGGTGATCGTCGGGATAGCCCACGAGCATCTCGCTCTTCACCTTCGACGCCGTGCCGATGTCGTCGGGATTGAACGCGCTGATCGAGGGACCGTAGCTGCTGCGCGAGATGATCGGAATACAGCACAAGCCGCCGATCACCGGGCCGCCCACCAGGGCGCGCCACTCCTCGGGCACGACCGCCATGTTGCCGGCGATCATGCCGGGCGGATCGTTGCCGACGCGCCAGGGCCCGGCGAGCTGTCCGATCGCGGGACCGGCGAAGTGCGTTTTGTTGTGGCCATCGCTCGTGCCGGCGGAGTTGTCGTAGTAGGTGTAGGCCGAGACGATCAGCCGGTCGTGCCACCAGAGACTGCCGCCGAGCGCCATGCCGTTCACCAGTCCGAGCGGGCCGCTGATGCCGGTCACCTTCGGGATCGTCGTACACGGCTCGATCACCTTCGCCTGCTCGCCCATCGCGGGAATCGACACCCGCGCCAGCTTCTCGCCCCAGTCATGACACCCGACGTAGAGCGAGGCGCCGTCGGGGCCGAGGCCCAGCGCGTAGCCCCCGTACGACAGCGTGTCGCCCTCGACGGTACTGGCCGACGTGAGCACCGGCAGGGAGAAGGCGCCGACGTAGGTGATCTGGTCGGCGCCGATGAGCGGCTGCGACGTGACGTCGGCGGGCGGCGCGACCGACGGCTGCGCGACAACCGGCCATGGCATCGAAAGCAGCACCACGGCGAGGACGGCACAAGAGGGTTTCGTCACGGTTGATCTCTCGGTCGATTGTGCCCCAGCTGCCATCCCCCTCCGACGGCCCCTCCGCCCTGTGCGGGAGACGGCCTGCGTCCGAAACTTCCAAGGATGGGTCTGGTGGTCAAAGTCCGTCTCCCGTTTCGCCTCGGCTTCGCCCGACGGCGCGACGAGGGCGGACCTGGCGTCGCGGTCGCGGTCCCTGAACCGCCGGCCCCCGAGAGCCGTCTCGAGGCGCCAGCCGCCGAAGGGCGGAGCGACGGGTCGGGCGGGGCGACGCCGTACGCCGTGCCCGCGGCCGGACCGGTCGCGCCCGAGCTCGCCGCCTTCGCGCCCCACGCGGCCGTCGCCGATCCGCCCGCGGGCGTGCCTCCCGAGGACGGCGACGACGTCGGCAACGCGTCGGCGACGCTGGTCTGGCTCGCCTATACGTCGGCCCTCGCCTCGCGGGCCACCACCCTCGAGGACGCCGCGCTCGCCGCGCTCGAGGGTCGGCTCGACACCGGCCCGCGCCGGCGCGCGGCGCGTGAAACCCACAAACTCGCCACGTCGCTCTGGCTGGTGGAGGCACGCGACGCCGCGCGACTCGCGTGGGAAGCCGCGGGCCTGCTGGATCCCGGCACGCTGCTCGGGACGGCCAACGCGCTGCGCCTGTCGCAGATCGTCGAGGCCCTGCACACCACGCTCCGCACGCTGCCGCCGCCCGAGGCGCTCTCGCCCGCCGGCCGCGCCCAGGCGCCGTACCTGCTCGTGGTCGACGACGACGACACGCTCGCCCGCGAACTGCCGATCGAAGCCGCCGTCCGTGGCTGGCGAGCCAAGGTGATCCGTCACCTCGGCGAGCCGATCGACGATCGCGCGGCGGTGATCGTGCTCGGCCCCGACGTGCTCGGCGATGCCGACGCGGTGGCCCGGAACCGCCTGCTCAACGCGCATCCCGACGCCGCCGTGGCCACGCTCTCGACCGGCCCCTCGCTGCTCGAGCGCTCGGGCGCGCACGCGCTGGTGTCGGCCCGCACGCTGGCGCGTCCGATCGCGCCGGCGACGCTCGTCGACGAGGCGACCGACATGTTGCGTCGCCGGCAGGCGTCGGCGCCGACCATCGTCGTCGGCATCGCCGACCCCGGCCTGCGCGCCGCCGTACGCGGCCAGCTCGCGGATCTCGGCACCGTCGTCGAGGCCTACGAGCATTCCGAGGCCGTGTGGGACGCCATCGTGCAGCGCCGGCCCGATGTGTGCGTGGTCGACGAGGGCGGCGCCGGCGGCGGCGCCCTGCACCTGCCCCGCGCCCTGCGACGCGAATGGGACGTCGCGGCGACGAGCATCGTGCTCATCACGAACGACACCGCCGAGGCCACGGTGGCCAGAGCCGCCGAGGCCGGCGTCGACGACTGCGTGCCACGCGCCGCCGTGCCGGCGGTGCTCGCCGCGGTGGTGCGCAACCGTCTCGAGCGCGGCCACACGCAGCGGCAGGCCGCCGACATCGAACCGGCGACACGCCTGCCCCACCTGCGCTCCGTGATGCCGACGGTCGAGCGGATGGTGGCGATCGCCCGCCGCTACCATCACGCGCTGTCGATGCTCGTGGTGGAAGTCGATGGCCTGGCGGAGCGCCGCGCCCGGCGCGACGACGACACCAACGAGCGTCTCTCGGCCCTGCTCGGCCGCCGCCTGGCCCGCGCCTTCCGCGCCGAGGATCTCGTGGCGCACGCCGCGCCCGGCCGGTTCGTGGTCGCCGCCTTCGGCATGAAGTCCGACGACGGCGTGCAGCGCATGGCCGAGATGCTGGAGAGCTTCCGCGATCAGACGATCGAAGGCCCCGATCGCACGCCGGTCGCGGCGTCGTTCAGCACCGGCATCGCGCAGATCCGCATCGACGGGCCCGACGGGGCCACGCTGGTCCGCGCCGCCGAGGCCGCGCTGGCCACCGCGCAGCAGCAGGGCGGCAATCGCATCGAGGCGGCCAGCCGCGGCCAGGCGTCGCGCATCGAGTGGACGGCCGACGTGCTGGTGATCGATCCGGACGCGCCCTTCGCGGCACTCGTCGAGCACGCGCTCGAGACACGCGGCCACCGGGTGCGCACGATCGGCGATGGCCGCGAGGCGCTGGATCTGCTCACGCACGCGGAGTCGCCGGTGCGCGCGCGCCTGCTGATCCTCGAACTGGGTCTGCCGGGCCTCGATGGTCTGACACTGCTCGGCCAGCTCGCCGAGGCCGGCGTGCTGAAGTCGTCGCGCGCCGTCGTCGTGACCACGCGATCGGTCGAGGCCGAGATGATCAAGGCGCTGGAACTCGGCGCCGTCGACTACATCACCAAGCCGGTCAGCCTGCCGGTGCTCATGCGCCGGCTGCGGTCGGCGCTGTCGGGCACGCCCGATGTCGCCTGAAGCCCTCGTCCGCATGGTGCTGTTCGCCGAGTCGCTGGCGCTCGGCATCGGCGTCGCGCTGCTCGTCGCGCACGCGGTCTGGTGGTGGTGGTACGACCGCTGGATCGCCACGCGCGTCGACGCCGTGCGCGCAGCCCTGCGCGACACGCTGGCCCAGGGCGACGCCCGCCCGGCCTTCAGTCGCGACTTCGTGCGCCTGCCGATGCGCCTGCAGATCTACCTGCTCGGTGAGCTGGCGCCGCACCTCTCGGGCCTCGAGCGCCAGGCGCTGCGGCGGCTGGCGAAGGATGCCGGCCTGCTCACGCGCGCCGAACGGCTGTGCCGCAGCTGGTTCTGGTCGCGCCGCCTCTTCGGCGCCAAGATCTGCACGCTGGTCGGCCATCCCGCCGACGTCGTGCTGACGCTGCTCGCCGATCGCGACTCGAGCGTGCGCGCGCAGGCCATCGAGTGGGCGCTGCATCGGCCCGAACCCGCGGTGGTCGAGGCGCTGCTGCGCATGCTCGGTGATCACGACGGCCGGTGCCGCTTCGCCGCGCAGGACACCCTCGTGAAGCTCGGCCACGCGGCGGTGGCGCCGCTCATCGCGTTCCTCGCCACCGCCGATCGCGCCGGCACGCTCGGCGCGCTCGACGTCGCGCTCACGATGGCCGACACCCGCCTGCTGGTGCCGGCGCGCATGCTCGCGGCGTCACCCGATGCCGCGATCCGCGCGCGGGCGGTGGCGCTGCTCGGCGCGCTCGGCAGCGCCGAAGGCGTCGCGCTCGTGGAAGCGGCGCTCGGCGACGGCGACCCACGCGTGCGGCACGCGGCGCTGAAGGCGCTCGGGGCCCTGGGCCACTGGCCGGCGGCGCCCAAGGTGGCCGCTCTCGTGCACGACGCCGTGTGGGACGTGCGCCGTCAGGCGGCACTGTGCCTGCGCGCGCTCGGCGCGCCCGGGGCGATCTTCCTGCGCCAGCTGCGCGCCTCGGACGACCCGGTGGCCTCGTCGGTCGCCCGCTACGCGATCGATCTCGCGGCGGTGGGCGCCACGGCATGATCCCGCATCTGCCGACCTTCCCGGCGTTCGTCGAGATGATGATGGGGCCCGTCGAGGCCGCCGTCCTCGTCTACTTCGTCCTCATCAACTTCTCGTACACCACGCTGCTCATCGCCGCCATCGTCGAGATGCGACGCATGCGCAACGAGGCGGTCGGCATCAACGACCACATCGTCGTCGGCTCGCGCCTGGCGCCCACGATCAGCATCCTGGCCCCGGCCTACAACGAGGAAGCGACCATCACCGCCAGCGTGCAGTCGCTGCTGACACTCGACTACCCCAACCTCGAGGTGGTCGTCATCGCCGACGGCTGCAAGGACCGCACGATCGACGTGCTGCGCGAGGAGTTCGCGCTGGTCGAGGTGCACCGCGCCTACGCGCCGCGGGTGAAGACCAAGGGCGTGGTCGCGCTGTATCGCTCGGTGCGCCACGCGAACCTTCTGGTCGTCGACAAATTGAACGGCGGCAAGGCCGATGCCCTCAACGTCGGTCTCAACCTGGCGAGCGGCGACCTCGTGTGCGCCATCGACGCCGACACGTTGATCGAGCGCGGCGCGCTCGTGCGGCTGGCACGGCCGATGATCATCGACGACTCGGTCGTCGCCACCGGCGGCACCATCCGCCCGGTGAACGCGCTGGCGACGCGCAACGGCCAGGTGCTCGACGTGACCGTGCCCCGGAACATGCTGGCCGGCGTGCAGGTGGTCGAGTACCTGCGCGCCTTCCTGCTCGGGCGCCTCGGGCTGAACCGCCTCGGCGGCAACCTCATCATCTCGGGCGCCTTCGGCCTCTTCCGTCGCGAGCCGATGCTCGACGCCGGCGGCTGGCTGCACGACACCGTGGGCGAGGACATGGAACTCGTGGTGCGGCTGCGACGGCTCGGCTACGAGCAGGGTGGACCGAGCGGCGTCGTGTTCGTGCCCGACCCGACGGCCTGGACCGAGGTGCCGGAGTCGTGGGGCGTACTGGGCCGGCAGCGCGATCGCTGGCATCGCGGCCTGACCGACACGCTGTGGCGGCACCGCGCGCTCATCGCCAACCCGAAGTACGGCGCCATGGGCCTGGTGGTGTTCCCCTACTTCGTGCTCGTGGAACTGCTGGCGCCGGTGGTCGAGGCGCTCGGCCTGGTGATCCTCGCGGCGTCGCTCTCGGTGGGCCTCATCGATCGCTCGTTCGCGATCCTCTTCTTCGCGCTCGCCGTCGGCATCGGTCTCGTGCTCAGCGTGGCCACCCTGCTGCTGGATCAGGCGTCGTTCATGCGCTTCCGCAAGCCGTACGATCTCGCGTGGCTCGTCTGGTGGAGCGTTGCCGAGAACCTCGGCTACCGGCAGATGACGGTGTACTGGCGCCTGCGCGGACTCTGGAAGTATTTGCGCGGCCGCTCGGACTGGGGCGCGATGACGCGCAAGGGCTTCGCGACCAAACCGGCCGCACCGGCCGCGCCGCCCGCACGTCCGTCGTGACCCCCGATCAGTCGAAGAGCTGCGCGCCCTCGACGCGCAGCCAGCGCCGCGCCTCGACGTAGCGCGGGCACACCGCGGCGACGTGCCGCCAGAAGCGCGCCGAGTGGTTCAGCTCGCGGCGGTGCATCAGCTCGTGCAGCAGCACGTACTCACGCACCCACGGCGGCGTCTGCACGAGCCGCCAGTTGAGGGCGATGCTCCCCTGCCGCGAACACGATCCCCAGCGCGACACCTGACTGCGGATGCTCACACGCGTGACGGTGATGCCGTGCCGCGTCGCCAGCGCCGTGAGCTGCGCCGGCAGCTCGCGCACGGCGCGCGCCCGCAGCACGCGATGCACGCCGGCGCGCACCGCGCGGGGCGCATCCGTCGCCGACGCCACGCGCACGCCGTCGAGCCGCAACGCGTCGGCCGCGACCTCGAGCAGGCGCGGCTCGCCGTCGACGAGCACCGGGCTGCCGGCGCTCCAGCGCGCGCCCGCCGTCATCGTGCGCATCGAGCGCTGCTTCGCGATCCAGTCCTGCTGCGAGGCCACGAAGGCCCGCGCCTCGCGCTTGCTGCCCCACCACGGCACGGTGACGCTGAGCGTGCCGTCGTCGAGCACGCGCAGGATGTAGCGGCGCGTGCCGCGGCGCCGCACGAAGCGGATCTCGTCAGCCGTGTGCGGCGTGGCGTCGGGCGCGGCCGGAACCGTCGGCGCGACGGGTCGCGGCCGCGGCTCGGACGGCGGCGTGGGCCGCACGAGCGAGGCCAGGAACGGCAGCAGGAGCTGCGCGCGGCGGCGATCACCGGCCATCGAGACGCGTCCAGCCTAGGGTGATCATGTGGGCGTTCACGCCGGGGTTCTGGCGCAGGCGATTGCCGTTCGAGATGTGGTGCAGGCGGTAACTGGCGATGACCCCGTGCTTCCCGGCCCGCAGGACGCGCACGCCCACGCCGGCGAACGACGTGAAGTTGCTGCCGGTCGTGCCCGCGGGAATCGGACGCGAGGTCCAGAGCGCGCCCCCACCCACTTCCAGGTACGGCAGCACCGGGCCGTGCGGCTCGAAGTTCCACCGCCACGCCAGCGGCGACACGCCGGCGCCACGCGCCTCACCGGCCGACCACTCGACGAACGCCGGCGTCGCCTCGATCGACCATTCGAAGCGGCCGCGAAACCAGCCCGGCCCGCGCAGGTCGGTCAGCACGCGTCCCCACGCGAGCTGCGTCGTGCCGTAGCGCTGGCCGCCCCCGGACTGCAGGATCGCGATGCCGCGCGCCGCCCCGGCCGTGACCGACCATTCGGTCGTGCCAGGCGCAACCGCCGGCTGGGCCGCGGCGGGCCGCGCGCACAGCAGCACCGCGAGTGTGCCGCAGTACAATAGTCGTGTGACCGAGTTCCAGCCGCTCACGTCCGCCGCCGAGCTCGACGCGGCTCTCGACCGCTCGCGCACCACGCCCGTCATTCTCTTCAAGCATAGCCAGACGTGCGGCATCAGCCACATGGCGCGCGCCGGCCTCGTGGAGGGCAATCTTCCGGCGCCCGTGCTCGAAGTCGTGGTGCAGCGCGATCGGCCGCTGTCGGACGCCCTCGCCTCGCGCCTCGGCGTGCGCCACGAGTCGCCGCAGGTGTTCGTGGTGGCCAACGGCGCGGTGACCTGGCACTCGTCGCACGCCGGCGTCACCCCGGGACGTGTGAGCGACGCGTGGACCAGGGCGGCCGACGCGCTCACGCCGGCTCCGGCGCGCTAGCCTTCCGCGCCACGACCGACGCCACCATCCGGCCGTCGACCTCGCCTTCGCGCGATCGCAGCACCTCGAGGGGCGCCACCAGCCGCGGCAGCTCGTCCGGCTCGAGCAGGAACGCGGGGTTCGTCGGCTTGCCGCGCAGCGCCTGCGCCCTCGTGAACGTCTCGTAGACGAGCACGCCGCCCGGCGCCAGCGCGCGCACGATCGCGGGCATGAGCGGCCGATGCAGGTAGTGCGTGACGACGATGGCGTCGAACACGGCGTCGCCGAGGTCGGCGCCCTCCACTTCGAGATCGCGCACCACGGTCGTGAGGCTCCAGCCGCAGCGCGTCGCCTGGTCCTGCACGCGCGCCATCGACGCCGCGTCGCGGTCGAACGCGGTCACCTGGAAGCCGGCCGCGGCGAGCAGCAGGGCGTGACGCCCGCGCCCGGCCGCCACGTCGGCCACGCGCATGCCCGGACGCAGCATGTCCGCGTTCTCGAGCAGCCAGCCGGCGGGACCGTGAATCGGCTGTGGCGCATGGTCGCGCGGGCCCGTCCAGGCCGCCATGCCGCCGGCGAGGTCGAACACCGGCGCGACACCGGCCGTGACGAGCACCTCCGCCGCCCACGCGCTGCGCACGCCGTGCTCGCAGCACACGAGCACGGATGCGCCGTCGTCGGGCAGCGTCGCCAGCGCCGAGGCGATGAGATCCACCGGCAGCAGGCGGGCGCCGGCGAGGTGTCCGAGCCGCGTGAACTCCTGCGGCGTGCGGACGTCGAGGATGGTGACGGGACCCGCCGCCAGCAGGCGACGGGCCTCGTCGGGACTCACACGCACCGCGCGGGCGTCGCTCACGCGGCGACGCGCTCCGCGAACGTAATCAGGTGCCCGTCCGGATCGTGGATCGCGAACTCGCGCATGCCGTAGAACTGCGTGCGTAACGACATGACGATGGGCGCGTGCGGCGCCACGGCGGCATGCAACGCGTCGACGCCCTCCACCGTGACGAAGAGCGCGGCCGTGCCGCCGAACGTGACCGAGGCGTACGACGGGATGTCGTGCGCCACCGCCGCCACGTCGTTCAGGAAGACGGTGACGCCGCCGCGTTCGAGCCAGACGAACACGAACGGCGCCGCGTCTGGCACGGTCTGCTTGATGGTGAAGCCGAGCACCACGGTGTAGAACCGCGTGCTCGCCGCGACGTCGCGGACGATGAGGTTCGGGGTGACGGCGGTGAAGCGGATGGCGTCGGACATGGTCGGTCTCCTCCCAGGCGCGCACGACGCGACGCCCCGGGGAGGCGGCGTCGCACACGCGTGGCGTGTGCTCGCACGGCCTCCGTCCACGCCATGGCGAGCACCCGGCGCAGGTAGGGCTCCTGATTCGGTGCCTGGCGGAGCCCGCGAGGAACCCGGCCAGTGTAAGGGCGTGGGGCCGGTTTCGCAACGCGCCGCCTGCTATCCTGAGGACATGGCACGCGGATGGGAGAGCAAGGCCGTCGAAGACCAGCAGGCCGAGGCCCGGCCGGCGCGGCCCGCGGGGCCGGCGCTGTCGCCCGAGGCGATGGCGCGGAAGCAGAAGGCCGACTCGGTGGCGCTGGCGCTCACCGATGCCACGGCCCAGCTGCAGGCGGCGTGTCGCCCGGCGCAGCGCGACGCCCTGCACCAGCGCGTCACCGCGCTTTCGGAGCTGCTGGCCTCGCTGCGCTCGCCACAGCCGTAGTGGGCCGATTGCAGAGATCGGGCCTTCCTGCTATGCTCGCCCCCGTCCACGGAATCGATCGACACCCCACCGACGTGCCTGTCGCCCCGACTTCCCTGTGCGGAGTTCACCCGTAAATCACGTGTGAGTCGACCTGCGGACACCCCAAGAGCAACCAGCCGTGCCAGCCGTTCGCCTGTTCATCGGAAACCTTCCCTACAACGCCACTGAAGACGACATCCGGGCGCACTTCGCCCAGGTGGGGCCGCCGACGCAGATCGTGCGGCCGCTCGACCGTGAAACGGGGCGCGCCCGCGGGTTCGCCTTCGTGGAATACGGCGAGCGCGCGCTGGCCGAAGAAGCGGTGAAGCGCTTCGACGGACAGCTCTTCATGGGCCGGCCGCTCGCCGTCAGCGAGGCCCGGGCCCGCGACGACCGTGGTCCGGGTGGACCGCCGCGTCCCGGCGGTGGCTTCGGCGGACCGCGTCCCGGTGGTCCTGGTGGCGGTGGCGGCTTCGCGCCGCGCCCCGGTGGGTTCTCCCCGCGTCCGCCCGGTGAGGGTGGCTACTCGCCGCGTCCCGGTGGCTACGGCGGCGGCCGCCCCGGCGATCCGCCGATGTCGGAAGCGGCCATCGCGCGGGCCCGGAACTTCGGGCCGCCCGCTCCGCCCAAGGGCAAGAAGGGCCCGAAGGCCGGCTTCGCGGCGAAGGAACGCGGCCCGCGCGGTCCCATTCCGACCAAGTTCACCGGACGCGCCTTCAGCCTCGACGACTCGGACGAGGCGGCGGCGGGCGGCGGCGGCGACGACGCCCTGCCGGACTTCATGAAGGCCGACGCCGATACCGGCGCCGACGACACGACCGACGACAAGGAGTAGCCGCATGGCGGGCCGGCTGGTGGTCGACGCGTTCGTGCGCGAGTTCCAGAAGACCCGCCAGTTGTGCGATCGCTCGATCGCGCAGCTCGCCGAGCCGCAGTTGCACGCCCGCCTCGACACCGAGGCGAACAGCGTGGCCATGCTGATGCAGCACCTGGCCGGTAACATGCGCTCGCGGTGGACCGACTTCCTCACCACCGACGGCGAGAAGCCGTGGCGTCAGCGCGACGCCGAATTCGAGCCGCCCGCCCTCGATCACGCCGCGTTGATGGCGTCGTGGGAGTCGGGCTGGCAGACGCTCTTCGACACCCTCGCCACGCTCTCGGACGACGACCTCACGCGCACGATCACGATTCGCGGCGAAGGCCAGTCGGTGCTCACCGCCCTCACCCGCCAGCTGTCGCACTACGCCGGCCACGCCTACCAGATCGTGCTGCTCGCCAAGCACCTCAGGGGCGAGGCGTGGGACGTCCTCTCGATTCCGCGCGGGCAGTCGGCGGCCTACGAAGCGAAGACGCGCGCGGCCGCCAGTCCGAAGGCCTGACCCGGCCGGGCTATGATCGCGGGGATGGATCTCGCCACCCCCACCACGCTGTGGCGCCTGTGGAGCCGCAGCGGCGAACAGGCGCGGGCGGTGGTGATTCCCGGCGAGCCGCAGTCGACGCTGACGGTGTTCGTCGACGACGTGCTCGATCGCGCGGAGAACTTCGACGAACTCGACGTCGCGCTCTTCCGTGCCGACGATCTCAAGGTGTCGCTGCTCGAACAGGGCTGGCGCGAAGACGACTGATTCCGGACGACTTCCGATGATTCAACTCTCGCAGCGGCACCGCACGGTGCCCGTGAAGGTGGGCGGCATCACCGTTGGCGGCGGCGCGCCGGTGGTCGTGCAGTCGATGACCATGACCGACACGGCCGACGCCGCCGGCACCGCGAAGCAGTGCATCGAGCTGTGGGAGGCGGGGTCGGAGATGGTGCGCGTCACCGTCAACCTGCCAGAGGCCGCCGCAGCCGTGCCCGAGATCAAGCAGCGCATGCTCGACGCCGGCTGCACTGCGCCGCTCATCGGCGACTTCCACTACAACGGCCACCTGCTGCTCACCCGCTACCCCGACTGCGCGGCGGCGCTCGACAAGTACCGCATCAACCCCGGCAACGTCGGCACCGGCAAGCGCCGCGACGAGCAGTTCGCGACGATCTGCGGCGTAGCCCGCGATCGCGGCAAGCCCGTGCGCATCGGCGTCAACGGCGGCTCGCTGAACCAGGAACTGGTGATGGCGCGCATGCAGGAGAACACCGACCGCAATCTCGGGCTCACCTCCGACGAGATCGTGAACGAGTGCATGGTGCTGTCGGCATTGCAGTCGACGGAACTCGCGATCGAGAGCGGCCTCACCGTCAACCAGATCATCATCTCGTGCAAGGTGTCGAAGCCGACGCACCTCATCCAGGTGTATCGCGCACTGGCGAAGCAGACCACGCAGCCGCTGCACCTCGGGCTCACCGAAGCCGGCATGGGCGTGAAGGGCCTCACGTGGTCGGCGGCGGCGCTGGGCGCGCTGCTGAACGAGGGCATCGGCGACACCATCCGCGTGTCGCTCACGCCGCGGCCTGGCGGCGATCGCCGGGAAGAGGTCTACGCGGCGTGCGAGATCCTGCAGGCGATGGGCCTCCGCACGTTCGCGCCGAGCGTCACCGCGTGCCCCGGCTGCGGACGCACCACGAGCTCGACCTTCCAGGAACTCGCCGAGCGCGTGCAGGGCTACATCCGCGAGCAGATGCCCACGTGGAAGACGAAGTACGACGGCGTGGAGACGCTGACGCTGGCGGTGATGGGGTGCGTGGTGAACGGCCCCGGCGAATCGAAGGCCGCGAACATCGGCATCTCGCTGCCGGGTACCGGCGAAGCGCCGACCTGCCCCGTGTTCATCGACGGGCAGCACCACTCGACGCTGCGCGGCAGCTACGAGGAACTCGCCGTCGCGTTTCAGCAGCTGGTCGACGACTACGTGGCGGCGCGCTACGCGCGCAAGGCCTAGCGGCCTCTGTGCCTACACGCCGTGGCCGTAGCCGCGGTCGTCGTTCACGTCCGGGCTGGGCAGCTCGGGCTCGGTGATGGTGCCGAAGCCGTCGGGCTGATCGACGCTCAGATCGCCCCAGGGCAGTCCCGCCACGTGCCAGCCCGGAAGGGCCGCGGGTTCAGCTGTCGGGGGCATCGGAGCGTCGTATCGGGCCAGGCGAGTCATCGAATCCATCCTTCTTTCGTATCTATTATCGCTCGAAACGGCGTGGGACTGTAGGGCGATTTGCTGGTTGGCCCTCGAATGGCGGGTAGAATGCGATTCCTGCGGCTGGCGCCGCTCTCGACCAAAGCCATGCTTATACAGCCCCGCCTCCTCGCTTTCGCTGGACTGGTGCTGGCCGCTTCCCAGGTGGCCCTGCCTCGGGCACAAGCCCGATTCGATGTCCTCATCAGGGGCGGCCAGGTGCTGGACGGCTCCGGCGGACCGGCCGTCCGCGCCGACGTGGGGGTCACCGGGGACCGGATCCGCGCCGTGGGCGACCTGTCGGCCGCTTCCGCCGCCACCGTCATCGACGCGGCGGGTCGGTACGTCACGCCCGGCTTCATCGACGTCCATTCCCACGCCGGGCCGGGTCTGGCCACGCCCGAACTGCACGAGGGGCGCCCGGTGCTCGCGCAGGGCATCACCACGGTGCTCGTGAATCCCGACGGCGGCGGCCCCGTCGATCTCGTCGCGCAGCGGGCGGCGCTCGAGAAGGTCGGCATCGGGCCGAACGTGGGCCTGATGGTGCCGCACGGCTCGGTGCGCAACGCCGTGCTCGCCATGAGCGACCGCGATCCCACGCCCGCCGACCAGCTGAAGATGAACGCGCTCGTGCGCGACGGCATGCGTGCCGGCGCGTTCGGCCTGTCGAGCGGCCTCTACTACGCGCCGGGCTCGTATTCGAAGACCGCGGAGGTCGTGGCGATGGCGAAGGAAGTGGCGCCGTTCCGCGGCAGCTACAGCAGCCACATCCGCGACGAGGCCGACTACGGCGTCGGCGTGGTGGCCGCGGTGGACGAGGTCATCACCATCGCCGAGCAGGCGAAGATCACCGGCGTCGTCACGCACATGAAGGCGCTGGGCCCGGCCAGCTGGGGCCTGTCGAAGACGCTGGTCGCGCACATCGAGGCGGCCCGCGCCCGCGGCGTCAGCGTGTTCGCGGATCAGTATCCGTACGAGGCGAGCGGCACGAGCATCGTCGGCGCGCTGGTGCCCCGCTGGGCGCAAGTGGGCGGCCGCGACGTGATGACGCGCCGGCTCACCGGCGAGCTGCGCGGGAAGATCCGCGACGAGGTGAAGAGCAACCTCACCCGCCGCGGCGGCGCCGACACCTTCCTCGTCTCGGAGTACGACGTCGACACGTCGATCGAGGGGAAGCGCCTGTCGGATCTCGCGAAGGCGGCCGGCACGTCGCCGGAAGAATACGCGCTGTCGCTGCTCGTGAAGGGCGACGCGGGCCTCGTGTCGTTCAACATGTCCGAGGACGACATCGCGCTCATCATGCGCCAGCCGTGGACGATGACCTGCACCGACGGTGGCCTGCAGCCGGCCACCGAAGGCAAGCCGCATCCGCGCCAGTACGGCGCGTTTCCACGCAAGCTCGAACGCTACGTCCGCGAACGCGGCACGGTCGCCCTGCCCTTCGCCATCCGCTCGATGACGGCGCTCGCCGCCGAGACGTTCGGCCTCAAGGATCGCGGCGTCGTGAAGGTGGGTGCGTTCGCCGATCTCGTCGTGTTCGACCTCGCGCGCGTGCACGAAACCGCCACCTACGAGCAGCCGCACCAGATCGCCGAGGGGTTCGATACGATCGTCGTGAACGGACGCGTCGTGCGTCAGCGGACCGCGTTCACCGGCGCCGTGCCCGGCCGCGTGCTGCGCCTCGAACGTTGACCGTCACTGGTCACGCGTGATCAGCCTGACGCCGCGCTGGCGCGTCACGTACGCGACCAGCCACTGCACCAGCACCACCACGCGGTTCTTGAAGCCAATCAGGAACACGAGGTGCAGGAACAGCCAGGCGAGCCACGCTGGATAGCCCGACAGCTTGATCCAGCCGAGATCGGCGACGGCCTGCGCGCGACCGATCGTCGCCATCGCACCCGGATCGCGATAGGTGAAGGGCGACGTCGGCTCGCCGCGCAGCCGCGCCAGCGCGTTCTTCGCCGCCCGGCGACCCGACTGCATCGCCGCCTGGGCCACACCGGGCACCGGCTGGCCGTCGGCGCCGTCGAGGCCCATCAGGTCACCGGCCACGAAGATCTCCGGATGGGCCGGCACGGAGAGATCGGGCGCGACGCGCACGCGGCCGAGGCGATCCACCTCCCCGCCGAGCCAGCGGCCGACCGGTGATGCCTGCACGCCGGCCGCCCACACGATGGTCTCGGCCACGATCGTCTCGTCGCCCACGCGCACCTCGCGTGCGCCGACCGCCGTGACCTTGGTCGACTCGCGCACGTCGACGCCGAGGTCCGTCAGGGCCGCGCGGGCGGCGGCGCGCAGTCGCGGCACGTAGGTCGGCAGGATCGACGGGCCGCCTTCGAGCAGCAGCACCCGCGACGTCTCGGGCGTCATCGCGTCGAACTCGTCCTTCAGGGCCTGCCGCGCGATCTCGGCGATGGCGCCGGCCATCTCGACGCCGGTCGGACCGCCACCGATGACGACGAACGTGAGCAGCTCGCGCTGCCGGGCCGGATCGGGCTCGCGCTCCGCCGCCTCGAACGCCATCAGCACGCGGCGCCGAATGGCCACCGCGTCATCGAGGGTCTTGAGCCCCGGCGCGTGCGCGGCCCAGTCGTCGTGGCCGAAGTAGGCGTGCGTGACACCGGTGGCCACGATGAGCGCCGCGTAGTGGAGCGGCGGGCTGTCGCGCAAATCGACGCGTCGCGCTGCCGGGTCGACGCCGACGACGTCGTCGAGCAGCACGCGCACGTTTGGCTGGCGGCGCAGGATCCAGCGGATGGGCGCCGCGATGTCCGCGGGCGACAGCCCGGCGGTGGCCACCTGATACAGCAGCGGCTGGAACACGTGATGGTTGTGGCGATCCACCACCACCACCTCGACCGGCGCACGGCCGAGTGCCCGGGCCGCCGCGAGTCCGGCGAAGCCGCCGCCCACCACGATCACGCGCGGACGTGTCATGCCCTATTCGTAGCGCAATGCCTCGACGGGGTCCAGTGAGGCGGCACGGCGCGCCGGGAAATAGCCGGCCAGCATGCCAACCGCGATCGACGTGCCCAGGCCCGACAGCACCGCCCACAGCGGCGGCACCGCTGGAAACGCCGGCGCGATCGCCGTGGCGATCAACCCGAGCACGGTGGCGGTGATCACCCCGGCCACGCCGCCGGCGCCGGACAGCATGCCCGCTTCGAACAGGAACTGCCGCAGCACCTCGCGTCGCCTCGCGCCGATGGCCAGACGCACGCCGATCTCGCGCGTGCGTTCGGTGACGCTCATCACCATCACGTTGGCGATGCCGATGCCGCCGATGACGAGACTCACCGCGGCCAGGCCGACGGTGGCGAGGAAGATCTGCGCGCCCAGCTTGTCGAACTGCGCGATGATCTGATCCGAGGTCGAGAGCTGGAAATCGCTCTCGCCGCCGGGCGGCACGCGGCGCAGCAGGCGCAGAATGGTTTCTGCCTCGTCGCGCGCGCGTTCGCGCACGCCGGCTTTCGCGCGCACGTAGAGCACCGTGTTCTCGGCCTCGGGGAAACGGCGCATCGCCGTGGCCACCGGCAGCGACACCACGTTGTCGTTGCGGTTCTCGCCGAAGAACGTGCCCTTGCGCTTGGCCAGCACGCCCACCACGTAGTACTGGTTGCCGCCGAGCAGGAACGGCTTCCCCACCGCGTCGGTGGTGCCGAACAGCGCCGTGGCCACGTTGGCGCCGAGCACGGCCACCGGCGCCACCACGCGATTCTCGGCGTCGCTGAACGGGCGCCCCACCGCGAAGTCGGCGCCGGTGACATCGAAGAAGTTCGACGACACGCCCTCGATCAGCACCGAGTCCGATTCGTTGCCGCCGGCGCGAGCGGTGATCGTCCGCGTGGCCGTCACCGCCGGCACCAGGAGCTGCACGCCGACGTCGCGCACCGACGGCCCGAGCCGCGCGATGGTCTCGGCGTACTCGGGTTTCAATGGCCTTCGCAGCGCGTCCTTGTCGGAGGCCGGCGTGTAGGGATCACCGTTCCGATGGAACGCGAAGATGTTGTCGGTGCCGAGTTCACGGAAGAGCTGCGCGACGCTGTTGCGCAAGCCCACCAGCACGGAGGCGACCAGCACCACGGTGACGATGCCGATGACCACGCCGGCGATCGCCAGGCCCGAGCGCGCCGGCTGCGCCAGCACCGATTCCCACGCCAGCCGGCCGGCCTCGCGAATCGAGGCCAGCAGCGCGGTCATCCTGGAGGGTCGCGGCACTGCCATCACTCGGCCCTCAGCGCGTTGATGACGTCGAGACGCGTCGCCCGGCGCGCCGGATACCAGCCGGCGACGATGCCGCTCAGGCCGGCGGCCGTGAGTGCGGTCACCAGCGTGGGCAGGCCGACGCCGATCGGCACGCCGAGCGCGCGCGCCAGCAGGGCCACGAGTCCCCACGCGATCGCCGCGCCGACGGCGCCACCGACGAGCGCCACCACCACGGCCTCGGCCAACACCTCCTGCATGATCTGCGTGCGGCCGGCGCCAAGCGCGCGGCGGATGCCGATCTCGCGCGTGCGGGTGG
Organism: Vicinamibacterales bacterium; assembly: GCA_046331325.1. Classification (GTDB taxonomy): domain Bacteria; phylum Acidobacteriota; class Vicinamibacteria; order Vicinamibacterales; family UBA2999; genus CADEFD01. Next base: position 125,034 of record JAXLRB010000006.1, read on the forward strand.
TGACCGAGACGAGCACGGTGTTGGTGACGACCACGATCGCGGCCAGCAGCGCCATCGCCGAGATGGGGCCGGCGGCGGCGCCGATGCGCTGCGACAGGTTCAGCACGAAGCCGCGGGCCGCGTCGGGCGTGAGCAGATCGAAGGTGTCGGCCACGCCGGGACCGAGCCGTCGAATCGCCCGGAACGACACGCGCGCGCGGTCTTCACCGTCGACCGACGGCAGGTCGCTCGCGGTCTTGGCGAAGATCTGCAGGCTGCGCGGCGTGCCGTAGGCGCGCTCGAAGGCGGCGAGCGGAATCCACACGTAGCGATCGAGCGACGCGCCGCCGGAGTTGCCCAGGCGATCCTGCAGCCCGATCACCTCGAAGCGGCGGCCGGCGAGACGGATCGCCTGGCCGATGGGCTCCTGCGCCGGGAACAGCGTGTCGGCCACGTCGGCGCCAATCACGGCCACGGCGGCGCCGCTGCGATCCTCGTCCGGCCGAAAGAAGCGTCCGCGCACGATGCCGAGATCGCGCAGGCCGGCGAGCGTCGACCACGTGCCGGTGACGGCGCCGTTCTCGTAGGTGCGGCCGCCGGCGGCGACCTTGGCGGTGACCTGCGCATTCGGCGCGTACTCGACGATGCCGTCGGCGAGACGCTCGATGGCGGTGAGCTCCACGCGGCGGATCGGAGGATTGCGCTGCAGCTGCTGTTGCAGCTCGCGTCGCGACACCCGTCCCGGTGAGGCCACCTGAGCGATGAGGAACGTCTCGGACCCGAAGGCGCGGGCCGTGGTGGTGCGGGCGTAGGCGGCGACGCCGTCGAGGGCGGCGACCACCACCACGATCGTCGCGACGGCGGCGGCGATCGCCAGCGCGCCGAGCGCCGACCGCAACCGGTGCGCCGCGGCCGCCGCGACGCCCTGCGCGACGGCCTCGATCACGCGGTGGACAGGAGTCGGCCGGGACATGGGACGGAGGTAAGACGCCACGACCGCGGCCGAGGCCCCGGAATCCGGGGACGCCGCACGTCGAGGCTGCGTCGAAAGCATACACTTACACCGATGCGCCGCCTCATCATCGCCCTCGTCGTGCTCGTCCTGCTGGTTGCCGGCTATGTCTCACGTCAGCGCGGGCCCCAGGCCACCGAGGTCGACCTCACCACGGTGACGCGCACGGCCACACTGCGCTCGTTCGTGACGGCGTCGGGCGAGATCGTCGCCACGCGCTACGCCGACATCGGCTCGAACGCCATGGGCCGCCTGGTCGGCCTGAAGGTGAAGGAAGGCGATCGCGTGAAGGCCGGCCAGGTGCTGGCGCGGATCGACCCGGTGCAGGCGGCCAGCACCGCCGCCGCCGCCAACGCCAGCCTGAGCGCGCTCGAGGCCGACGCCCGCGGCGCCGAGAATCAGACGCGGGCCGCGGAGGCCGATCTGGCCTCGGCGAGGGCGCGGGCCACCGAGAGCCAGAAGGCGCTGGCGCGCGCGAAGGACCTGCGCGCCTCGGGGCTCATCCCGCAGTCGGAACTCGACACCGCCACCGCCAACGCCGACGCCGCCGAGGCGCAGGTGGCCTCGGCCACGGCGGCGCTGGCCCGCGCCGGGCAGAGCCGCGAGTCGGCGGCCCGCCGCGTGCTGCAGGGCCGCGCCGAGCAGACGCGCACCCGCGATCTGCTCGACAAGACCGAAATCACGGCGCCCATCGACGGCGTGGTCACGCGCCTCGACGTCGAGGAAGGCGAGATGGTCGTGATCGGCGTGCAGAACCAGCCGGGTACGATCCTGATGACGGTGTCGGATCTGAGCGCCATCAACGCCGAAGTGAAGGTGGCCGAGGCCGACGTGCTGCGCCTGAAACTCGACAACGCCGCCACGGTATCGCTCGAGGCCGCCGGTGGGCAGTCGTTCCCGGGCAAGGTCGTCGAGATCGGCGCGAGCGCCCTGCCGCAGGTGGGCGCGCAGGCGGCGGCGCGCGAGTTCAAGGTCAAGGTGCGGCTGTCGGGCGACACCTCGGCGCTGCGTCCGGGCCTCACCTGCGATGCCGAGATCCTCGTGGCCGAGAAGACCAACGCGCTCACCGTGCCGCTGCAGGCGGTGGTGCAACGCGACAACGTCACCGGTGTCTACGTGGTCGAGAACAACGTGGCCACCTTCAAGCCGATCACCAGCGGTATCATCGGCGGCCTGTCGATCGAGGTGGCCGGCCTCGCCGAGGGCGTGACGATCGTGTCCGGCCCGTTCCAGGCGTTGCGCGAGCTGAAGGACGGCACGCCGGTGCGCGCCCGCAAGGCCACGCCCTAGCGCCGCCGCGCCGCCGCAGGCGGACTGCTACGATGGGGCCATGGCCATCCGCCCCGCCGTCGCGCCGCCCGAGACGACCGTCCAGACCGCCTGTGCCCTCGACTGCCCCGACGCCTGCTCGCTGCAGGTGACGGTGCGCGGCGGCCGCATCACCGAGATCGACGGCAGCCAGGAGAACCCGGTCACCGCCGGCTACATCTGTGCGAAGGTCCGACACTTCGATCGCCGCGTCTACGGCGAGGATCGCCTGCACTTCCCCGCCGTGCGCGTCGGCGCCAAGGGCGAGGGCCGCTTCCGCCGCGTCAGCTGGGACGACGCGCTGGATCGCATCGCCGGCGAGCTCACGCGCATCCGCGATGCGCACGGCGGCGAAGCGATCCTGCCGCTCAGCTACGGAGGGTCCAACGGCCTGCTGACGCAGGACGCCAACGACGCCGCGTTCTTCCGGCGTCTCGGCGCGCTGCGTCTGGCGCGCACGGTGTGCGCGGCGCCCACCGGCGCGGCCAACATGGGCCTTTACGGCAAGATGCCGGGCGTCGTCTACCAGGACTACCCCGAGGCGAAGCTGATCATCGTGTGGGGTGCCAATCCGTCGGCGTCGGGCATCCACCTGATGCCCTACCTGAAGGACGCGCGCAGCCGCGGCGCGACGCTGGTCGTGGTCGATCCGCGGGCGACGACGGTGGCACGACAGGCCGACGTGCACCTGATGCTGCGTCCCGGCACCGACGTGCCCGTGGCCCTCGCGATCCATCGGCACCTGTTCGAATCAGGAGCCGCCGACCGCGCGTTCCTCGACGCGCACACGACCGGGTGGGAGGCGTTGCGCGATCGGGCGCTGCCATGGACGTTCGAGCGCGCCGCCGAGGTGAGCGGCCTCAAGGCCGAGGACATCGAACGCGTGGCGCGCCTGTACGCCGCGTCGTCGCCGGCGGTCGTGAAGTGCGGCTGGGGCCTCGAGCGCAATCGCAACGGCGGCAGCGCCGCGGCGGCGGTGATGGCCCTGCCCGCGGTGGGCGGCAAGTTCGGCGTGCGTGCCGGCGGCTACTCGATGAGCAACTCGGCGAGCTGGGGCATCACGCGCGGCTGGGTGACCGACGACGAGCCCGGGACCCGCGTCGTGAACATGAACAAGATCGGCCGCGAGCTCACCGAGCCGGAGGGCGCGCCGATCCGCGGGCTGTTCGTCTACAACTGCAATCCAGCGGTGACCCTGCCGGATCAGCACCGCGTGCTCGCCGGCCTGGCGCGCGAGGATCTCTTCACCGTGGTCTTCGATCAGGTGCTGAGCGACACCGCCGTCTACGCCGACGTGGTGCTGCCGTCCACGACGTTCCTCGAGCACTATGACACGGCCAAATCGTACGGCGCGATCACGATGCACCTGGCGCGACCGGTGATCGAGCCGGTGGCCGAATCGCGGCCCAACGCCGACGTCTTCGGCGAGCTGCTGGCGCGCACCGGCCTCGCCCGCGACGACGACGCGCTCGGCGAGCTCGATCAGATGCTGGGCGTGCTGGCGCACCTGCCGGGCGAGAGCGGACGTGAGCTGGGCGCGCGCGGCGTGGCGACGCCGCCGTGGGAGGGCCGGCCGATTCAGTTCGTGGACGTGTTCCCGAACACGCCGGATCGCCGGGTGGCGTTGTGCCCGCCGGATCTGGATCGCGAGGCGCCGCTCGGGCTCTACGGGTTCCAGCCGGATCCGGCCACGGAGGCCTATCCGCTGGCGCTGATCTCGCCGGCCACCGAACGCACGATCAGCTCGACGCTGGGCGAGCTGCTGCCGCTCCCGGTGCGGCTCGAGATGCATCCCGACGACGCCACGCCGCGCGGCATCGCCGACGGCGACGAGGTGCGGGTGGGCAATGCGCTGGGATCGTTCGAGTGCCCGGTGAAGCTCACCGGACTGGTGCGGGCGGGGACGGTGATGTTCCCGAAGGGCGCGTGGCGCCGCCACACCGCCAATGGGTTCACCAGCAACGCGCTCGTCAGCGACGCGCTCACCGACATCGGCGGCGGTGCGTGCTTCAACGACGCCCGCGTCGAGGTGACGCGGGTGAACAGCAGACGGCGGGCCTGAGCGCAGGCACCGCCGTCTGGCTGGTGCACTACGCGGCCGAGTTCTCGGCCTGGGCGGCGTCGGACGGCAGCTTGCCGCGACCACCGCGGCTCACCATGCCGCCCTTGCGGCCGGCGTCGCGTGCCTCGACGGACGACCACTCGTGGGCCGTGCCTTTGGCGTGCGCGGCGCGGCCGCCCTTGCTGGCAATCTCGCGCTGCTTCTCGGGGGACATCGACGCGAATCCGCGCCGGGCTTTGGGCTTGTCGTTCACGGGGCACCCTTTCCTTTCGTCGCAACAAAAGGCAAGCGACGTACCGCGCAGATCAGATTCGTCCCAGCCCAGCAAGTGCCACGTAATGAAGAGTTTGCCGTGTGTTTTGCGGCCTCGAACCCTCACCAGAACGACTCAATTCAATACTCGACAGGACCAGAATGAATCAAATCGATTCACTCTCGGCGTCGCCAGCGGACGCAGCTCAGCCCTTGCGGGAGGGTAAACGGATGGGCCTGAAATAGTCGCACTCACCACAATTCGTGACGTCGAATTCATACCCCACGACCGGCCACCACATGGGGTGCGCGCAGTAGACGAGCTGGCCGTCGATGATGGTGTGCAGGCCGAGCTCGGCGGGGATGGTGGTGGTGCGGCGGCTGTACCAGCAGACGCAGTGGCGCTCTTCGGGAGTCACGGGCGGAGGCTTCGATTCTACGCCTGCCCGCGTGCCGTCGAAGCCCGCTACAATCGCATCATGAGCGGCGACACGACTTCCTCCGTGCGGCTCGTGCACTGCGTCAAGCTGCACGAAGACCTTCCTGGGCTCGACGCCCCCCCCTGGCCGGGCGCGATCGGCCAGCGCATCTACGAACAGGTCTCGGCGAAAGCGTGGAAGCTCTGGGAGGATCGGCAGAAGATGATCCTCAACGAGTACCGCCTGCTGCCCTGGCAGAAGGAAGGCCAGGAGCTGATCCTGAAGCACCTCGAGGAGTTCTTCTTCTCCGAGAACGCCGCCTTCCCGCCCGGCTACGTCCCGCCGGCGAAGTAGCCGTCAGGCTTTCGCGTCGGGCGCCGATTCGAGCATGCGCCGCATCGGCGCGACGAACGCCAGCAGGATCAGGCCGGCGACGATCGCGAAGCCGCCGACGGCGCCGAACAGCGTTGGCAGCGCCATCGACTCGTAGAGGCCGCCGACGCGGCCGCCGATGAAGTTGCCGACCGACGTGCCGAGGAACCACACGCCCATCACGAGGCCGGCGATGCGGGCCGGCGCGAGCCGCGTCATGGCGCTCAGCCCGACCGGGCTCAGCGACAGCTCGCCGATCGTGTGCAGCAGGTAGGTCAGGATCAGCCACATCGGGCTGGCCTTGACGCCGGTGGCCGCCGCGGCGGCCGGCGGCATCAGGATCACGAAGCCGAGGCCCACGGCCACCAGGCCGATCACGAACTTGCCCGGACTCGAGGGTTCCTTGCCGGCGACGGCGAGCTTCAGCCAGATCCAGGCGAACACCGGCGCCAGCGTGAAGATGAAGAACGAGTTCACGCTCTGGAACCAGCTGCTCGGAAACGCCATGCCCAGCAGACGGTTGTCGGTGTCGCGGTCGGCGAAGAGGTTCAGCGTCGATCCCGCCTGTTCGAACACCGACCAGAAGAGCGCTGACGCCAGGAACAGCACCGCCACGACCACGAGTCTTCGGCGTTCGGCCGGCGTCCAGTCGCCGCTCGTGAAGAGCCACGCGAAGAACACCACCGTCGACAGCAGCAGCCCGACGCCGGCGGCGTTGGCAATGCCCACCGCGGTGACCGGCAGCGCGCCACTGTAGCCGCCCGCGCCGACCACCACGAGCACGGCGAGCACGGCGGCCGCCCACCCGTACGTCTTCTTCCTCAACGCCTCGCCGGCAGCGGGTGACGCCGCCGGCACCGGGTCTTGTCCGGCGGTGCCGAGATGCCGCTGTCCGAGCACGTACTGGATCACGCCGATCGTCATGCCGATGCCGGCGGCGCCGAAACCGAAGTGCCAGTTGACGCGCTGGCCGAGATAGCCGCACACGAGCGGCGCCAGGAACGCGCCGAGGTTGATGCCCATGTAGAAAATCGAGAAGCCGGCGTCGCGGCGCTCGTCCTCGGCCGTATAGAGCTGGCCGACGATCACGCTCACGTTGCCCTTCAGCAGGCCGGTGCCGATCACGATCAGCACCAGGCCGAGATAGAACGTGGCCAGCGACGGCACCGCCATGCTGAAGTGGCCGCTGGCGATGATGAGGCCGCCGTACAACACCGCGCGGCGCTGGCCCAGCAGCCGATCCGCGATCCAGCCGCCGGGCAGCGCGGCCATGTACGCCATCGACGTGTAGAGGCCGTAGATGGCGCCGCCGGTGGCCGCATCGAACCCGAGGCCGCCATCCGCCACCGCGGCCGTCATGTAGAGCAGCAGCAGCGCGCGCATGCCGTAGTAGCTGAACCGCTCCCACATCTCGGTGAAGAAGAGCGTGGCGAGGCCGCGGGGATGCCCGAAGAACGAGGTGTCGGTCGACGCCGGGTTGGCCATAGGTGGCGCGTATTGTATCCTCCGGCTGAGACCGCCGTGCCGCTCGACGAATACCGCCGGAAGCGCGATTTCACCCGCAGCCCCGAGCCCGCCGGCGACGATCGCGCCGACGGCGACACGGGCGAGGCGCGCTACTTCTGCGTGCAGAAGCACCTCGCGAGTCACCTCCACTACGACCTGCGCCTCGAACACGGCGGCGTGCTGCTGTCGTGGGCGGTGCCGAAGGGCCCGTCACTCGACACCCGCGACAAGCGCCTGGCCATGCAGGTGGAGGATCATCCGATCGAGCACGGCGACTTCGAGGGCGTGATTCCCGACGGCTACGGCGCCGGCGTGGTGATGCTGTGGGACTACGGCACGTGGACGCCGGAATCGGCCGACGTCGACGCCGCGCTGCGCAAGGGCGACTTCAAGTTCACGCTCGATGGCTACAAGCTGAAGGGCTCGGGGCGCTCGTGCGCACGAAGGGCTACGGCGACAGCAGCAAACCGAGCTGGCTGCTCATCAAGCACAAGGACGACTGGGCCGGGCCGATCGACATCACCGAGTTCGCGCCGCTCAGCGTGAAGACGCCGGGCGCCGATCTCGCCGACATCCTCGCCTCCGACACACCGGACCTCTGGAAGAACAACCCGCCGGCGAAGACCGGCGACACCGGCGCCCTGTTCCAGCGCATCATCGCCACGGCGCTCGAGCTGCGCGAGCGGCAGCACGCCGACGCCCCCACCCGGCTGATGTCGTCGGCGCGCGCGAAGCAGAAGCTCCAGGCGCTCGACACCCCGACGGCGCCACGCGCGGCCGCCACGAAGACGTCGCGCCCGGCGACGGCGAAGACCACCGCGGCGAAGGCCGCGACCGCGAAGAAGGCCCCGGCGACACGGGGCGCCGCGAAGAAGACCACCGCGAAGCCCGCCGCGGCCAGGCGTCGCGCTACAGCACGCGGGCGCTGAGCACGCTCCACAGCGCGTGCGAGAGCCGTCGCCGATCGTGGCGCGCGATCTCGCGCGTCCACAGTGGCGCTTCCACGAGCGTGGTGTGAGCGGGCAGCGTACCGAGCGCCAGCGGCTGCTTGTGCTCGCGCGCGTAGGACGCCAGCAGGCCCGCCGGCAGACGGGCGGTGTTGAACACCAGGAGATCCACCGGCCGGCCGATCGTGCGTTCCACCCACGACACGGCGTCGCCGGCGGTGAAATCGCGCATGCCCTGCCCTTCGGTGAGCAGGTTGCTCACGAAGACGATCGGCCCGGGCATCTCGGCCAGGGCCTCACGCACGCCGTCGACGAGCAGCGTCGGCATGAGGCTCGTGAAGAAGCTGCCGGGACCGATGACGACGGCGTCGAAGTGGCGCACCGCATCGGCCACCGCGGGATGGATGACCGCCGGCGGCTCGAGCCAGATCTTCGTGATGGGCTGCCCCGCCGCCTGCCACGCGTCGACGTTCACTTCGCCGTGGCTGATATGGCCATCCGCGTGTTCGGCCGTGAGCGTGGAGCGCGTGACGCTCACCGGCCACACGCGGCCGTTGCAGCCGAGCAGCGCGCGCAGGCCGTCGACGGCGGCCAGGAAGTCGCCGCTGTACTGCTCCATCATCGACAGCAACAGGTTGCCGCCGGTGTGGCCGCCGAGCTTCTTGTGTTCGAAGAGCGTGGGCAGGCGCGACAGCAGCACGCGACGCGCCTCGCCCTCGTTCCGAGCGAGCGCCAGCGCGCAGCGCAGCACGTCGCCCGGCGGCAGCACGCCGAGTTCGTCGCGCAACTGCCCCGAGGAGCCGCCGCTGTCGAAGGTGGTCACCACGGCGTTCAGCCGCAGCCACGGGTTGCGCTTGAGGCCGCCCAGCAGGCTCGGAAGGCCGGTGCCTCCGCCGAAACACCCGATATTCAGCTGCCGCAACCGCATCGCCCCATTCTATCGGCACCACCGCGGCGCGCCTGTGCGGGGGCTTGTGTAGACTGGCCGTATGGGGTCTTCGCCGTCCATCGCCGCCGCGCTGGTGCTCGACGACCTGCGGCGCATCTTCGGCCAGCGGCTCGAGGCGTTCGTCACGTATGCGCCCGCTGTCTCGCCACAACCCAGTCTGGCGCTCGTGACCTCGCTCGACCTGTCGGATCTGACAGCCTGCGCCGCGCGGGCCGCGCGTTGGGCGAGCGCCGGTGCCGCCACGCCCGTGGTGCTGCCGCGCCACGAGTTCGCGCGGTCGCTCGATGCGTTCCCCGTCGAGTTCGGCGAGATCCTCGCCCACCACGACACGCTCCACGGCGACGACCCGTTCACCGGCCTGTCGGTGGCGCCGGCGGATCTCAGGCGCGCCTGCGAGGCGCAGATCCGCAGCCTGCTGCTGCACCTGCGCGAGGACTACATGGAAGCGGCGGGCCGGCCACGCGAGGTGACCGCGCTCGTGGTCGACTCGGCGCCCGAGTTCCGCGCCCTGCTGCAGCTGGTGGCGCGCCTCGACGGCCGCACCGGCGACCTGCGCGATCTCGCCACGTGGGCGGCGACGCGCCTCGGTCTCGACGCCACCGTGGTCGGCGATCTGCTGCACGTGGCCAACACGCCGAAGGGCGGCGGCGTCGACGGCGCGCGCCTCTTCCCCCAGTATCTGGCGGCCACCGAGCAGCTCGCCCGCCACATCGACACATGGCCCGCGTGATCGGACGTCTCGCCTCACCGGTACGCGCGCTCGTGGCCGGCCTGTGGCTCGTCGCGGCCGCCTGGACCACGCCCGCGGCCCACGCGCAGCCGCTGCCGCCGGCGCTCACCGCGCCAGTGAACGACTTCGCCGGTGTCGTCGACGCCGCGTCGGCGCGCGAACTCGATCGCCTGATCCGCGCGTTGCAGGCGGCGAGCGGCGACGTCGTGGTCGTGGCCACCGTGAAGACGTTCCAGCCGTGGGGCGACATCACGAGCTACGCCACGAAGATGTTCGAGAACGGCGGCCGCGGCATCGGCGACAAGGGCAAGGACAACGGGCTGCTCGTGCTGCTCGCGGTGGACGATCGCCAGGTGCGGGTGGAGGTCGGCTACGACCTCGAGGGCGCCGTGCCCGACGGCTTCGCCGGCGAGACCAGCCGTCGCGTGATGACGCCGTACTTCCGCCAGGGTGCGTACGGACAGGGCCTGCTCGCCGGCACCTCGCGGATCATCGAGCGCATCGCCGCCGATCGCCGCGTGACGGTGCAGGGCGTGGAGGTGCGCGACGTGCCGCGGGTGAGCCGCGATCCGCTGCGCGGCAACGTCGTGGTGCTGCTGCTCGTCCTCTTCTTCGTGGTGCTGCCGCTGCTGAACCGGCGCGGCGCCGGGCGCCGGCGCGGCTGGCGTGGTGGCGTCGGCCGCTGGGGCGGCGGCTACTATGGAGGCTCGTGGGGCGGCGGCTCGTCGTGGGGTGGCGGGTCGTGGGGCGGCGGCGGTGGTGGATTCGGCGGCTTCGGCGGCGGCCGCAGCGGCGGCGGGGGCGGCGGCGCGTCCTGGTAGGACGGGCCCGTGGAGGAGTCATGCGACAGGTCGTAGTGGCATTGGCAGTGGTGGCAGGCGCGCTCTCGGCGAGCGGCTGCTCGTACAACACCTTCGTCAGCCAGGAAGAGGCGGTGAAGGCGCAGTGGGCGCAGGTCGAGAACCAGCTCAAGCGCCGCAGCGACCTCATCCCCAACCTGGTCGAGACGACCAAAGGTTTCGCGCAGCAGGAACGCGACGTGTTCCAGGCGATCGCCGACTCGCGGGCGAAGCTCGCCGGCGCGCGCACGCCCGCCGAGACGATGCAGGCGGCCAACGAGCAGTCGGCGGCGCTGGGGCGGCTGCTGGTGGTGGCCGAAGCGTATCCCGACCTGAAGTCGAGCGAGATCTTCGCCCGCCTGAGCGACGAGCTGGCCGGCACCGAGAACCGCATCGCGACGGAACGGATGCGCTACAACGAGAAGGTCCAGGCCTACAACACCTCGCGGCGGCAGTTTCCGGCCAACCTGACCAACATGGTGTTCAAGTTCCAGGACTACCCGCTCTTCGAGGCGCCGCCCGAGGCGAAGCAGGTGCCGAAGGTCGACTTCTCGAAGCCCGGCACGGGGCGCTGAGCCGGTTCCAACCTTTCGGCCTGACCGGCCATCCAATGGGGCAAAGGAGCCGACGCCCCTGGACCGTGGCGTGAACCAGCAGTCTCACCCCCGGCCCGGGCCGGAGGCCGATGATGTCGCGCGCGCGATCGCGGGCGACACGGCGGCCTTCGAGCGTCTGTATCGCACGCACGTGCCCCGTATCCTCGCCCTCACCCGCCGCATGGCCGGCCCCGAGCGGGCCGACGACCTCACGCAGGACGTGTTCGTCCGCGCCTGGCAGAAGCTGGCGTTGTTCCGTGGGGAGTCGTCGCTCGCCACGTGGCTGCACCGCCTGGCGGTGAACGTCGTCATCGAGCACTTCCGCGTGCAGGGCGTCGCCCGCGAGCGCTTCCTGCCCGACGGCGACGACGTGCTGCCCAACCTGCCGATGCCCGCCGATCATCCGCGCGGCTGGAACGCCGGCATGGACATCGACACCGCCATGCAGCGCCTGCCCGAGGGCGCCCGCACCGTGTTCGTGCTGCACGACGTGGAGGGCTACCGCCACGACGAGATCGGCGCGCTGCTCGGCGTGTCGGTGGGCACGTCGAAGTCGCAACTGCATCGCGCGCGCATGGCCCTGCGCGGCCACCTCACCGCGGAGGCCACCTCGTGACGCCGCATCCGCTCGATCGCCTCTCCGAGTATCTCGACGACGATCTCGCGCCGGCTGAGCGCGCCGCGATCGACCAGCATCTGGCGTCGTGCGAGGCCTGCCGGTCCACCCTCGACGATCTGCGGGCGCTGCGGCTGCGGGCCGGCGCACTCGCGTCCGACATGGCGACGCCGACCACCGATCTCTGGCCGGGCATCGCCGCGAGGCTCGCGGGCCCGCGCGAGGTCGCACCGCCGGCCGCGATGGCGCCGCCGCCCGGCGCGCGCGTGCTGCCGTGGTATCGCCGTCGCGTCTCGATCGGCGTGGTCGAACTCGCGCTGGCCGCCTCGCTGGTGGCCGCGATTGGCGGCGCGCTGCTCGTCACCAATCGCCGCGTCGACGGTCCCGCGACACCGGCCGCGCCGGCGCCGATCGTGGCCCAGGCCGAGTCGCTCGAGCCCGAGGCCGCAGTCGTCGCCCCGGTGAACTTCGCCGACCGCCAGTACGACGCCGCGGTCACCGACCTCGAGCGCATGCTGCGCGAACATCGCGATCGGCTCGATCCGCGCACCGTCGTCGTACTCGAGCGCAACCTGCGCGTCATCGACGACGCCATCGCCGAAGCCCGTCAGGCCCTGGCCGCCGATCCGGCCAATTCGCTGCTGAACGCGCATCTCGCCGGCGCCCGTCAACGCAAGCTGGATCTGCTGCGCCGCGCCGCCCAGATCACCGTAGGAGACTAGGCCCCATGTCCGTTCGTGCTCTCTCGCTCGCGCTCGCGGCCCTGGCCGCGACGCCGTACGCCTCCCGCGCGGACGTGCCGACGCCCGCGGCCGAACAGGCCCGCCCGGCGCCGGCGCCCCCCGCGCCACCAGCCCCTCCGCAGGCGCCGGTGCAGGCGCGTCCGGGCTGGACGAGCGACGACGCGCCGCGCACGGATCAGACAGTCGACGTCGCCAAGGGCACGCGGCTCGTGCTCTCGAGCCAGGCGGGCGAGGTGGTGGTGAAGGCGTGGGACCGCGATGCCGTGCGCGTGCAGGCCAGCCACAGCGGTCGCGAGCGCGTCGACGTGCAGACGGCCGATGGCGCGCTGCGGGTTCGCACGCGATCGGCGCGCGGGCCCGGCGGCCCCGTCGACTACACGCTCACCGTGCCGAAATGGATGTCGTTGTCGCTCTCGGGCACGTATCTCGCGGCGAACATCGAGGGCGCCGCCGCCGACGTGAACGTCGAGACGGTGGGCGGCGATCTCGTGCTGAAGGGCGGATCGGGGGCGGTGTCGCTGCGCTCGATCGAAGGCGCGATCAAGGTCGACGGCGCCAGCGGCAAGGTGAACGCGTCGACGGTGAACGACTCGATCACGCTCACCAACGTGTCCGGCGACGTGGTCGCCGAGACCGTGAACGGCGACGTCTCGATCACGGCGGCGAAGGCCTCGAGCCTCGAGGTGTCGACCGTCAACGGCGACGTGCGTTTCGAGACGCCGGTAGTCGATCACGGCACGTTCCGGGTGAACACGCACCAGGGCGACATCCGCGTCAGCCTTGGCGCCCAGGCCAGCGCCACCGTGTTCGTGCGCACCTTCCGCGGCGACTTCAGCAGCGACTTCCCCATCACGCTGCCGAAGGACGAGCGCGAGAACGACAAGCGCTTCAATTTCACCCTCGGCGCGGGTGGCGCGCGCGTGGAGCTCCAGTCGTTCCAGGGGGACATCCACGTCGCCAAGGGCGGCCTGCGCGGCCGTGAACGTGAACGCGAGCGCGGACGTCGCGGCGCCCGCGTCGACATGCCGTCGCCGGCGGCGATCGCCGCCGAGGTGCAGGCCGAGGTCTCCGCCGAGCTCGCCGCCGAGTTCGGTCCGGCATGGGCCGACGAACTCACCCGCCTCGGCACCCTGGCGGCGCAGCAGGTCGGCGGCGTGCTGCAGCGGCTGCCCGTGCCGCCGGCGCCACCGGCCCCTCCGGCCGCACGTCCCGCGCCGCCGGCGCCGCCGGCCCCGATGGCGCCGAAGCCGCCGCGTCCCTGACGCTCAGATCACGCGTTCGGCGCGCAGCACCACGGCGTCGCCCGGCACCGTACGCACACGGAAGCCGGCGCGCCGCACCAGCGCCCGCATCGCGTCGTTGTCGGCGAGCATGTCGCCCGACAGCCGCCGCACACCCACGCGGCGCGCCGCCTCGATCAGGTGCTGCAGCATCAGGCGCCCGAGCCCGAGTCCCTGCCACTGGTCGACGACCAGCAGCGCGAACTCGGCGGCGCCGTCGTCGTCGCTGCCCGTGATGCGCGCGAGCGCCAGCACCTCGAGCGTGCCATCGTCGCGCGCGTGCTCGGCAACCAGGGCGAGCCCCATCCCCGGCTCGGTGCGGCACGTCAGCGCGAGCCGCGCCTGCGCGGTGCGCTGCTCGAGCGTGGCGAGGTGGAAGTAGCGGTGGTACACCGAGCGCGTCGACAGGCCGGCGTGGAAGTCGGCCATCCGCGTCTCGTCATCGGGACGGATCGGACGCACGCGCACGCGCGTGCCGTCCGACAGCCGTTCCTCCGGCCAGTCCCGCGGATCCATGGTGGTAGCATAGCGGGCGGCGGCTCATGGCCGCGCCCCAATCCTCGCCATGGCTCTCGTCGACGCACTCCTCCCTGAATTCGACGCCGAGATCGCCTCGACGCGCCGCCTGCTCGAACGCCTGCCCGACGATCGCCTCGACTGGAAGCCGCACGCGAAGAGCATGTCGCTGGCCGCGCTCACCGAGCACCTCGGCCAGCTTGGCGTGTGGGCCCAGCTCACGCTCACGGCGCCGGGCGTCGACCTCGAGCAGATGGCACGGCCGCCCGGGTATCAGCCGCTGGCGTCGAAGGCGGCCATCCTCGCCCACTTCGATCGCGAGATGGGCGCCGCCAGGGCCGCCCTGGTGGGGCGTACGGATGCCGAGCTCGCCGCGCCGTGGACCCTGCGCCGCGGCCAGCAGCCGTTCTTCACGATGCCGAAGGCCTCGGTGTGGCGCACGTTCGTGATGAACCACGTGATCCACCATCGCGGTCAGCTCACGGTGTACCTGCGCGAGCTCGACGTGCCGCTGCCGTCGATCTACGGACCGAGTGCCGACGAACAGCCCTTCTGACACGCCGCGTGCCGGCGTCGTCGCGCTGCTGCTCGGCGGCCTCGCGTTCGCCGTCCTGGCGACGCTGAACGCCGGCGGCTATCGCTACGGCGCCTCCGATCAGGCGTTCTACATCCCGGCGATCCTGCACCAGGTCGACCCTACGCTCTTCCCCCGCGACTGGGCGATGCTCGGCGCGCAGGGCCGCTACTTCTTCGTCGACGAGATCCTCGGCACGCTGGTACGCGTCACCGGTTGGTCGTTGCCGGCGTGGTTCGCGATCGCCCAGACGCTCACCCTGGCCGCGCTCTATGGCGGCGCGGTCCATCTCGGTCGCGCGGTGCTGCGATCGCCGTGGGCGCTCGCCGCCTGGATCGCCGCGCTCACGCTGCGGCACCGCATCGCCAAGACGGGCGCCAACACGCTCGAGGGCTACTTCCATCCGCGCATGCTCGTCTTCGGCGTGGGTCTCATCGCGCTCGGCGATGTGCTCGGTGGGCGCCGCTGGCGCCCGGTGCTGCTGCTCCTGGCGGCCGGCACGCTGCACCCGACCACGGCCGCGCTGTTCCTCGCGATCGTGCTGGTGGCGCTGGCGTGGATCGATCCCGCGTGGCGGCGCGGCGTGCTGGCCGCGGTGGCGGTCGCAGCCGTGGGCGGCGTGACGCTGCTGGCGCTGGGCCGGGGTCCGGATGTCACGCCGATGGACGGCGCATGGCGGGCGCTGGTCGCCACGAAGGACTACACGTTCCCGACGGCATGGTCGGTCGGCACCTGGCTCACGAACCTCGCGGCGCCGCTCGTGCTGGCCGGCGTCGCGCTGACACGGGCGCGCGAGAGACGGCTCTCGAGGTCAGAGGGCGGCTTGCTGGCCGGCGTCACCGCGCTGCTGGCGGGCTTCCTCGCGTCGTTGCCCCTCATCGCCGCCGGCGTGCCGATCGCGGTGCAGCTGCAGACGTCGCGCGCGTTCTGGCCGGTCGAGGCGCTCGCGGTGCTGTATCTCGTGTGGTGGATCACCGAACGCCCCGGCGCCCCTACGCGCCTCGCCCGTGCCGTCGCCATGCTGCTCCTCGCGATCAGCGCCGCGCGCGGCGTGTACGTCGGCTTCCTCGAGAGCCCCGACCGCGCCACGCTCGCCGTCGACCTGCCCGACGACGACTGGACACGCGCGCTCGCCTGGATCCGCGACCAGACCCCGCACGACACCTTCGTCGTCGCCGATCCAGGCCACGCGTGGAAGGCCGGCATGGGCACCGCCGTGCGCATCGGCGCCTGGCGCGACGTGGCGCTCGAAGAGACCAAGGACGTGGCGATGGCGATGTACTCGCGCGACGCCGCGCATGCGGTGGCCTCCCGCATCGACGGGCTCGCGTCGTTCGATCGTCTCGATGCCACGGCCCTGCGGGCGCTGACGCCGGCCGACGGCCCCGCCGTCGTCGTCACCGGGCGCACGCTCGAGCTGCCGATCGTGCACCGCACCGGCGGCATCGTCGTCTACCAGCTGCGCTGAATCCGCGCCAGGACCGGCCGCGCCGGCGCTATACTCCCGCCGTTCGCCGGGTTCGCCCGGCAGGAGGCATCCATGGCCGCACCCGTCTCGCGTCGCGACTTCGCCCGTCTGTTCGCCGCCGGCGGCTCCGCCGCCCTGTTCGCGGATCCGCTGTTCGCGCGCGAGCGCGGACCGGTGGCCGACATCCTGCCCGCGGGCCCCTCGGCCGGCGAGCCCTTCTGGACGAGCGTGCGCGAGCAGTTCGTGATGCCGCCCGACCTCGGCGTGATGAACGCCGCCAATCTCTGCCCCGCGTCACGCCCCGCCCTCGAGGCGCTGACGCGCGAGTCGAAGAGCGTCGACGTCGATCCCTCGCCGAACAACCGGGCCCGGCTGATGCCCGAGAAGGAGCAGCTGCGCACGGCGCTGGCCGCTTTCCTGCGGGCGACGCCGGAAGAGATCGTGATCACGCGCAACACCAGCGAAGGCAACAACATGATCTCGAACGGCCTCGATCTGAAGGCCGGCGACGAAGTGCTGCTGCACGAGGACAACCACCCGAGCAACCTGGTGGCGTGGCAGGAGAAGGCGAAGCGCTTCGGCTTCTCGGTGGCGATCGTGCCGCAGAAGAACCCGCATCCCGGCGCCGAGTACTACGTGGACGCCTTCGCGAAGGCCATCACGCCGCGGACGCGGCTGATCTCGGTCACGCACCTCACGAGCACCGTCGGCGACCTGATGCCGGCGAAGGAGCTGTCGGCCCTCGCCCATTCGCGCGGCCTGCTCTTCCAGCTCGATGGCGCGCAGACGTTCGGGCTGCTCGACATCAACCTCGCCGAGATTCAGCCCGACTTCTACACCGGCAGCTCGCACAAGTGGCCGTGCGGCGCCCGCGAGTGCGGCGTGCTGTACGTGAAGGGGTCGACGCAGCCGAAGCTGTGGCCCACGGTGTACAGCGCGTATCCCGGCGCGGTCGGATTGTCGAAGACGTTCGAGAGCTTCGGCCAGCGCGACGAGGCGACGATGATCGCCCTGCACGCCGCGCTCGACTTCCAGACCAAGGTGGGCCGCGCCGCCATCGAGCAGCGCGCCCGCGCACTGACGACGCAGTTGATGGACGGCCTGGGGAAAGTCCCCGGGCTCACGGTGTGGACGTCGCCCGTGGCCGAGCGCCGCGCCGCCGTGGTCACCTTCGTGCCGGGCACGCTCGACGCCAACAAGCTGGCCACCGCGCTCTACGAGAAGGACCGGATCGGCATCACGACGCGGGGCGGCAAAGACCGGCCCGGCATCCGCGTGTCGCCGCACTTCTACAACACGCCGCAGGAAGTCGATCGCCTCCTGGCGGCGGTGACCCGCTACGTGAAGACGGGCGTCTAGCGCCGCGTCACGGCTCGTCGCCCGCGACGGCGACAACGAAGTTCCGCCCCTCCCAGCGCCCCGTGTCGTCGTACCGCAGCGTGAACTCCACGGCGGCGCCTGGGGCGAGGTCCGCCGTGGGCAGGTCCACCGCGTACAGGCCGAGCAGCAGATCGCCGAGCGGCTGCTCCCGCGTGGTCGCCCAGGCGTCGGCCGTCCAGACGACCGTCGCGCGCTCCAGCGCCTCGACGCGCAGCGTGAATCCGGCGGGCAGGACGGACGTCCGCTGGCGAACGCGCCAGGTCACCACGCGCGCCGGCGCCCGTCCGCCGTACCGCGCCCGCGTCTGCGGCGGCTCGTCGAAGACGCGGCCGTCGCGCAGCGACCGGCGCAGCTTCAGGTACTCGGCGTGCGCCCACACGAGCGGCATCGCCGAGCCGGCGGGACGGCCGTTGTAGAGCTCGCGGGCCGGCACGTCGGCAGCGTCCCACGTCTGTTCGGGGAACAGCCCTTCGTCGCTGGCCAGCCGCTCCATGTCGTCGCACAGCGCGGCGGCCTGTTCCACGCGGCCGGCGGCCAGCTCGTAGTGCGCGCGCTCGCCGGTGAGCAGCGGCCAGCCGCGGCCGACGCCGGTGCCGTCGAACGGCGCGCCGTCCTCGTGCTCGCCGTAGCCGTCGAACGTGTAGCGATGCCACACGACGCCGCGCGTCGTCTCAGTGCGCAGGGTGGCGTCGATGGCCCGGACGGTGTCGACGATGCGCGGATCGTCGGCCGCGCGCAACCCGACGCGCACCAGCGCCAGCGCGTCCGGGCTGACGATCCGATGCATCGGCAGATCGACGGCGCCGGCACCGCGATTCTTGATCGGCACGAAGCCGTCGCGGGGGGAGGCGGCGTCGGCACGATCGATGGTGCCGATGCGGACGTAGTAGCCTCGCAGGCCCAGCTCGGCCGCCAGCGGCGTGTCCCGCACGTAGGTCCAGCGCTCGATCTGCGCGTTCCACGCGTCGGCCGTGGCGCGCAGGCCGTCGGCCGCCACGCGCTCGCCGGCGCGCTCGGCGGCGTCGGCCGCCGCCAGCAGCGCCGCGATCGTCACCGCGAGCGTGAATGGCGAGTAGCCGGCGTCTTCCTCCCAACGGTCCTGCTGCGTGGCCGGCCCCTCGCGCAGCAGGAACGACGCCGCCCGCCGCGTCATCGGCCAGGCGTCGAGGCCGTCGAGCGCCCCCTCTCGCCACAGCGCGTCGGCGAGCAGGATCGGAAACGCCACCTCGTCGAGCTGCACGCCCTGCCAGTACGGGCGCCCGTCGAGCCACATGCACTGCGGCCAGCGCCCGTCGGGTTCCTGCGTGGCGATGAGGAACGCGAGCACGTGCCGTGCGCTCGCGTGATGTCCCGCCGCCAGCATCGCGCCCGCGGCCTCGACCTGATCCCGCGGCCACACGAGGTGATAGCCACCGAGGTCGTCGTCGCCCTTGCTGGCGCCCCACGGAATCGACAGGCTGGCGATGAGGCCCCCGGGCACGTCCTTGGCCTGATGCACGCGCAGCATCGCACTGCTGATGCGCTGGTAGTCGAGCCGTCCGGCCGCGACCGCCGGCCATTCGGCGGTGGCGGCGTGGAACGTGCGCCAGCCGTCGACGTAACGCTGGAGCACCTGCGCCCACGGTTCGAGCAACGTCGTCGACGCGCGGACGCCGGCGTCGTCGGCCGAGCTCCCGCAGCCCAGCACGACCACGGTCTCGCCGGCGTCGTCACGGAGCAGCTCGGCGCACGCGGCCACGTTGCCCTGCCGCGCCTCGTCGTACGCCCAGGTGAGACGCCCGTGTTGCTGCAGATCCTGCCAGCCGTCGCTGGCGCCGACGTAGCCACAGCTGGCGGCCCGCCAGCCGGCGCGCGCCGCGAGCGCGATCGTGGTGCCATCGCGCGAGGCGAAGAGCATCGCCCGGCCCTTGTAGGCGCCGACCCACACGTCATTCCCGGCGCCGCGGTTTCCCACGTGCGGCGCCAACAGGACGTGGAGGCGATAGTCGCGCGCGTCACCGACCAGCGCCTCGAGACGCAGGTGCTGGACCAGGCATGGCCGTTCCGGATCGACGAACACGGTCTTGTGCAGCCGGTAGCGCCCGGCGCGGCACGTGCTGACGACGCGATAGGCAGGCACACCGGGCTCGAGCCACGTGACGACCGACTCGCAGTCGCGCTTCTCCTCCGACACGAACGCGGCGCCGTCGGTGACGAGGCAGCCGATGTCGCGCACGTGGGCGCTGTCGGGCCGCGGGTAGTACACCTCGTTGACGATGCCGTGCGACAGGGTGAACCACAGAGGGCTGACGAAGTCGGCGGCGGTCCCCACCGCCGACTTGGCGCTCGACGTCCAGCGCGGGGGGATGCCGGGGGCGCCCGGCGCCACGGCGCCCGGGTTCATCGCGGCCTCCTCGTCGGCGGCATCAGCGCACCCAGCCGCCGACGTCGGCGGCGAGCGCCTCGGCCTCGACGGGTCCCCACGATCCGGGCGCGTACGCGCGCGGCGGCACCGGCGCCAGCACGGGATCGACGATGGCCCACGCCGCCTCCACCGCGTCCTGCCGCGCGAACAGCGTCGCGTCGCCATGCATCGCATCGCGCAGCAGGCGCTCGTAGGCGTCCATCTCGTCGCTCGTGTGGTGCCGGATGACACTGAGTTCCACCGGCTCGCCCACCATGCCGTCGCCAACGCGCTTGGCACTGGCGCCCACGGCGATCGTCACGTCGGGGCCCAGCCGGAACCGCACGTAGTTGCCGGCCGCGGGCGCGGCGTCGGCGAACACGGTCTGCGGCGGCGCTTTCAGCTCGACGATGACCTCGGTGCAGGTGGTGGCCATCGACTTGCCGGCACGAATCAGGAACGGCACGCCGGCCCACCGCCACGACGCCACCTGCAACCGCATGGCGGCGAACGTCGGCACCAGCGAGTCGGGCGCCACGCCGGCCTCCTGCCGATAGCCGTCGAACTGGCCGAGCACGAGGTCGGAGGGCTGCAGCGGGCGAATCGTGCGCAGCACCTTGGCCTGCTCGTCGCGGATCGCCTCCGCGTAGGCGCTGCTCGGCGGCTCCATCGCAAGGAAGCCAATCACCTGCAGCAGATGGTTCTGCACCACGTCGCGCACGACGCCCGCCTCCTCGTAGAACCGCCCGCGGCCGGCGACGCCGAACGACTCGGCCATCGTGATCTGCACCTGGTCCACGTAGTGGCGGTTCCACACCGGCTCGAAGAGCGCGTTGGCGAAGCGGAAGTACAACAGGTTCTGCACCGCCTCCTTGCCCAGGTAGTGGTCGATGCGGAAGATGTCGGCCTCGTCGAAGCGGGCGTGCAGCACGCGATTCAGCGCCCGCGCCGACGCGAGATCGCGGCCGAAGGGCTTCTCGAGCACGACGCGCGCGCCACCGACGCATCCCGACGCCGCCAGCCCTTCGACGACGTCGTCGAAGAGCGACGGCGGAATCGCCAGGTAGTACAGCGGACGCGCCGCGCCGCCCAGCGCCTGTCGCAGCGTCGCGTACGTCGAAGCCTCGCGATAGTCGCCGCGCACGTACGAGAGACGCGCGGCGAACGTCGCGAACACCGCGTCGTCGACCGTCACACCCGCGTCCACGAGGCTGGCGCGCGCGCGGGCGACGAGCGTCTCGGTGGTGTGCTCGGATCCGGCGACGCCGACGATGGGCACCGCCGGCTCGCCGCGCACGGTCATCGCATAGAGGGCCGGGAAGATCTTCTTGTAGGCGAGATCGCCGGTGATGCCGAAGAAGACCAGCGCATCCGACACCACACCGCTCACGAGGGCTTCTCCACGTGGCCGCCGAACTCCTTCCGCAGCGCCGACAGCAGCCGGTTCTGGAAGTCGTCGCGGCCCTGCGAGGTGAAGCGCTCGAACAGCGCGCTCGACAGCACGTGCACCGGCACGCCGAGATCGATGGCGGCGTCGATCGTCCAGCGCCCCTCGCCGGAATCCGACACGCGCCCCGAGAAGCCGGCGAGGCCGGCGTCGCGTCCGAGCGCCGTGGCCGTCAGGTCGAGCAGCCACGACGGGATCACGCTGCCCCGCCGCCACAGCTCGGCGATCGCCGCGACATCGAACGTGTACTGGTAGCGGTCGGGCTCGCGCAGCGGTGCGGTCTCGGCGTCGTGCGTCTGACTCGCGAGGCCGGCGCCGGCCTGCGTCAGCAGATTGAACCCCTCCGCGTAGGCGGCCATCAATCCGTACTCGATCGCGTTGTGCACCATCTTCACGAAGTGCCCGGCGCCACTGGGCCCGCAGTGCAGGTAGCCCTCGCTGGCCGTCCCGCGCGCACCGCCGGGCAGAAGCGGCGCGGCGTCCACCCCCGGCGCCAGCGTGCGCCAGACCGGCTGCAACCGCGTCGCCGCCGCGGCCGCGCCGCCGATCATCAGGCAGTAGCCGCGTTCGGCGCCCCACACGCCGCCGCTCGTGCCACAGTCGAGATAGTCGATGCCGCGCGAGGCGAGCCGGGCGGCACGCCGCTGGTCGTCATGAAAGTGCGAGTTGCCGCCGTCGATGACGACGTCGCCGGGCTCGAGGTGCGGCTCGAGATCCGCCAGCACGGCATCGACGACACCGGCCGGCACCATCACCCACACCGCGCGCGGCGCCGGCAGCGCGGCACACAACGCGGCCAACGACGCGGCGCCCTCGGCGCCATCCGCCACCGAACGCGCCACCGCCTCGGCCGACCGGTCGTAGACCACCGTGCGGTGTCCACCCGCCTGAAGCCGGCGCGCCATGTTGGCGCCCATGCGTCCCAGTCCAATCATCCCGATGTCCATGCGGTCCTTTCGCGTGCGGCAGGTGTGGTGCGGTAGCCTACGAGCACGATACACCGTGGCCGTCACCGAGCTGGAGTACGACGTCGACGAACTCCCCGGGCTGGCGACGCGTCTCGGCCGACGCATCGCGTCGGACCTGGCCGCGCGCGGCGCCGTGGCGTGGTCGATCGCGATACCGGGCGGATCGGTGGCGACCCGGCTGCTGCCGCTGCTGGCGCGCGAGTCGCTGCCGTGGCGACGGTGCGAGGTCCTCTTCGTCGACGAGCGTCATGTCGCGGCTGACGACGCCGCGTCGAACTGGCGCACCTGCCGGGATGCCACGGCGGACACGCCGATGACCGAGGCCCGCTGGCATCGCCTGCATGGAGAGATCGCGATCGACGACGCCGCGACGCAGTACGCCCGGACCGTGCGCGCGATCGCGGGCGCGCCGCCCGTGATCGACGTCGCGCTGCTCGGCGTGGGCGAGGACGGGCACGTGGCGTCGCTCTTCCCGCACCGCGTGCACGAGCCGGGCCGCGCGGTGGTGGTCGAGCGGCATGCGCCGAAGCCGCCGGCGATGCGGGTGTCGCTGTCGTTCGAGGTGTTGACCGCGGCGCGACTCACCTGCGTGGTCGCGCTCGGTGAGGGCAAGCGCGAGGTCGTGCGCGTGGCGCGCGAGCGTTCGAGCCCGTCGCCGGTCGCGCGTGTGTTGCGCGATGCGGCCGCGCCGTGGCTCCTGGTCGATCACGCCGCCGCCGGTCTGGCGCCGTCGCCGGGTTGAGGGCGCGTCCGCGCGCTACGACGTCGGATCGCACCAGCGCGCCACGCGGTCGCCGTGCCGCGCCGCCAGTACGCCCAGCATCAGCGTCACGCCGTGGACGACGAGCATCGGCCACGACCGCTCGATCGACGCTCGCGGCACGTCGAGGCGCGCGTAGAAGATGGCCGCCGCGCCGGCGCGGGCCAGCGCCACGGCGGCATCGGCGGCGAACCACAGGCCGACGAGGGCGACACCCACCGTGAGCACATCGCGGCGCCGCAGGGCCCAGGTCAGCGGCGTCGCGGCGAAACAGGCGCCGGCGATGGCGTCGGCCATCGTCAGCGCGATCGCCGCGAGCACCGCGTTGCCCACCGCCGAGCCGAGGCTCGCGGCGAGCAGCGGATCACCGGCCGTGAAGGCCGCCGGCGACAACAGGAACGGTGTCGCCAGCAGCGACGCCACGAGCGCCACGACGCGCCCGGCGAGATACAAACCCACCAGGCGCATCACCGCGGCCGCGGCGTCGCGGACGGTCATACGAACGTCAGGCGTCGAGCGTCACCGGCGTCAGTGCGAGCACCGGCGCGTCCTCGTCGCCGTACCAGAGACGCACCGTGGCGCCGTCGACCCTGGCGCCGGGAATCGGCAGGTCATCACCGGCGCCCGTGCCCGGCCACGTGGCGTCGAGCGCATCGCACACGACATCCTGCGCCAGACTCAGCACGCCTTCGGCGGCGTCGGCGTAGACCTCGGCATCGCCTTCGTCATCGGCGTCGAGATCGAGCGCGGTCGTGACGCCTTCACCCGACGGCGTCTCGACGGTGATGGTGTCGCCGTCCGCGGTGCAGGTGAAGCCTTCGGGCAGGCCCGCCGCCACCGCGGCGGCGAGCTCCCGGGCGAACTTCGCGGGCGTCACTGCTGCTCCTGCTCGTCCTTCTTCTCGGCGGGCGCCGTGCGCAGGGTCGGGTACTTGATGCCGAGCTGATCGAGATAGGTCGGGTACTTGCTCGGGTCGTAGTAGTACTTCTTCATCTGCTCGCGGTACTTCTCGAGGATCTGCGTGTTCAGGTGCGTGGGCGGCGGCGTGTCCTTCTTGATGAAGGGGATGTACTTCACGTCCTTGGCCTGGACGTTGTTGAAGTAGTCCCACGCCTGCTTGATGAGCTCGGGCTTGGTGAGCAGATCGAGCACGGTCATGGCCTGCGCCTTGGCGCCGGCGACGACGCCCTTGTGGGCGATCGGCGTGGCGCTGGCGATACCGCTCGACCAGTTGTGGCCGGGCAGACCCGGGATGTTCGCCGGATACCGCAGCGTGATCGTCGGCACGTTCCACGAGATGTCGCCGATGTCGTCGCTGCCACCGCCCATGTTCTCCTCGATCGGCACCGGCTTGCCGAGGTCGGCCAGCTTGGTGGCCAGGCCTTCGATCTTCGGGTTCCCGAGCTCCTTCTGCAGGCCCTTGGCCAGCGCCTGATCCTCCTCGCTCCACGTCGGCAGGCCCACCTTCTGGATGTTCGCGTACATCACCTCGGCGAGCGTCTTGTTGAAGTGCTGCGGGTAGGCCGTGCCGAGGATGCGCGACGTCCAGGTGGTGTTGGTCATCAGCGCGGCGCCCTCGGCCATCTTGTTGCCGATGTCCCACAGCTCCTGGATGTGCGGCTGGTCGTTCTCGCGGAAGTAGAACCAGATGCTGGCATTGCGCGGCACCACGTTCGGCTGGTCGCCGCCGTTGGTGATCACCGAGTGGCTGCGCTGCGAGAGGCGGAGGTGTTCGCGGCGGTACTGCCAGCCCACGCTCATGAGCTCGACGGCGTCGAGCGCCGAGCGGCCGCGCCACGGCGCTCCCGCGCTGTGCGCGGTCTCGCCCTCGAAGCTGTACTCGACCGACACCAGGCCGTTGCCGCCGCCGGCGCCCCACGACGTCTGCAGGTTGGCGCCGACGTGCGTGAAGAGCACGGCATCGACGTCCTTGAACATGCCGTCGCGGATGAACCACGCCTTGCTGGCCACCAGCTCCTCGGCGACGCCGGGCCACAGCATGATGGTGCCGGGGATCTTGTCGCGCTCCATGATGCGCTTCACCGCGATGGCCGCCACGATGTTCAGCGGCACGCCGGTGTTGTGCCCTTCGCCGTGACCGGGGGCGCCTTCGATGATCGGATCCTTGTAGGCCACGCCGGGCTTCTGCGACGACTGCGGGATGCCGTCGATGTCGGAGCCGAGCGCGATCACCGGCTTGCCGCTGCCGAAGGTGGCGACCCACGCCGTCGGGATGCCCGACACGCCGCGCGTCACCTTGAAGCCGTTCTTCTCGAGGACGCCGGTGAGGTACTTCGAGGTCTCGACTTCCTGGAAGCCGAGTTCGCCGAAGCTGAACACTGAGTCGACCGCTTCCTGGGCCAGCTTGGCCATGCTGTCGACGTGTTCCGCGACGGCCCGCTTCAGGCCGGCCAGGTTGGCATCGTCGGCGCTCGGCGCCGCCGGTTTCGCGGTGGGCGCGCCCGGCCGGGCCGGCGTCTGCGCGGCGGCCATCGACGCGGTGAGCGCAAGGGCAAGGGTGGAATGCAGCAGCGTGCGGGTCATCGGGGCGTCCTCCAGAACAGGCAGGATTGTACTCGCCGGGCCGCCGCTCGGACGCGCGTTCCGCCCATGACGTCGATGCGGTGAAGACATCCGCCACGGCGGCGCCCGCCGCTGACGTAAAGTCTACGCGTGTCGCCGACACCGCCCGTGCCGGCCGTGCGCGTGGCCGCGGTCGCCCGGTGGCTGGGCCTCGCGTGGCTGATCGGGTTCGCGTGGACCGCGGCCACCGGCCCGCTCACCCACGGCTTCGCCGCGTACGTGACGGCGGCGCGGGCGCTGCGCGGCGGCCTGCTGGGCGCGTGGATCTACGACGAGCCGCGCTTCATCGACTTCGTGCAGCGCTCGCTGGGCACCGACGTCATCGATATCTTCGGCCCGAACGCACCGGCGATGGCGCTGCTGTTCTGGCCGCTTGCCGGATGGCCGCCGGCCGTCGCTCGATCGATCTGGCTCGGTCTGTCGGTCGGTGCGTGGGGATGGACGATGCGTCCGCGATGGACCACGCCCGGCGCGGCGCCGGCGCCGCGCGTCGTGTGGCTCGCCGCCGCGCTGCTCGTGATGCCGCCGGTGTGGGCGAATCTCAGGACGGCGCAGGCGTATCTCGTCGTGGCCGCACTGCTCGCGTCGGCGTCGTGGTGCGTGCTGCGGCAGCGCGACGTCGTCGGCGGCGCGCTCGTCGGCCTCGCGCTCGTGACCAACACGGCCGGCCTGGCGCTGGGGCCCGCGCTGGCCGCGCGCCGACACTGGCGCGCGCTCGTCGCCATGGCCGCGGTGTACGCCGGCGGCGTGCTCGCGACTTTCGGCGGCGATGGACTGGCGGCGTGGCGGCGCTATCCATCGTACGTCGTCGGCTTCGCCGCCGACCCGCGCACGATGGTCACGGCGTATCAGTCCACCGCCGGACTCGTCCGTCATGTCTGCGTCGCCGACGCGCGCTGGAATCCGGCCCCCGCGGCCGAGTGTGCGCCGGTGGCGTGGCTGGCGCCGTGGATGCTGCTCGGCGGCGCGCTGCTCGTCACGCTGTGGCTGGCGCGACGTCATGACCGCGATCCGCGGTGGTGGATGGCCGCGGCGCTGACGCTGTCGGTGCTGCTCGTGCCCGCCGCCGAAGAGCATCAGTACGTGCAGCTCGCGGTGCCGGCGCTCCTGGTCGCGACGGCGCAGGGCGAGACACGACCGTGGTGGCCGTGGCTGGTGTTCGTCGGGCTGCTCGTCGTGCCGCTCACTGTCGACCCGGAGGACGTGCGACCGGGCTGGGGGGCGGTCCTCGCCTATCCGCGACTCGCGGCCGCGTGGTGGTTGTGGAGCCTCGTGAACGTGGAGGCGCGGGCCGCGCGCCGCGCTACTGGCCCAGCGTGGCCTTGAAGGTCGGCGCCGCGCGCGCGTGCGTCTTCTGCTCGAACGCGAAGCCCATCGCCAGCAGATCCGCCTCGCTGTAGGCGCGTCCCATGAAGGCGAGTCCCACCGGCAGCCCCATGATGTCGCCCATCGGCACGGTGAGGCTCGGCGTGCCGGCCACCGCCGCCATGCCGTACCCGGCGCCCACGAAGTGATCGCCGAGCACGTGGTCGGTGGGCCACGCAGGCGCCATCGACGGCGTGATGATCGCATCGAGCGTCTGGCCGTCGAGCGCCGCCACCAGGCCGTCCTTGCCGGCCAGGCGACGCGCGTCGGCCTTCGCCTTCAGATACGCCGCGTCGGTGAGGGGCCCCTTGGCCTGCGCCTGCTCGAAGAGCTCCTGTCCAAAGAAGGGCATCGCCTCGGCCTTGTGCGCGCTGTTCCACGCGATCAGGGCCGCCAGCGACTTCTGCGCCGACGCACTCTTCGCGAGGTACGCGTTGAGGCCGTCCTTGAACTCGTAGAGCAGCACCTCGTTCTCGGCCCGTCCCCACGCCTCGTACGACGGCACGGTCACGTCGACCACCGTCGCACCGGCGGCGGTGAGCGCCTCGACCGCCTTGGCGGTGAGCGCATCGACGTCGGGGTGATAGCCCATGCCCTGGCGCAGCAGGCCGAGGCGCCTGCCCTTGAGCGCGTCGGCCTTCAGGCCGGCGAGGTAGTCGACGACGTGGCCGGTGGCGGCCGGGCCGGCCGGATCCGCCTGGTCCACCGCGGCCACGGCGCCCAGCAACAGCGCGGCATCGGTGACGGTGCGCGTCATCGGCCCGGCCGTATCCTGCGAGATCGAGATCGGGATGATGCCGGTGCGGCTCACCAGCCCCACCGTCGGCTTCAGGCCGACGAGCCCCGCCACCGACGCCGGGCAGATGATGCTGCCGTCGGTCTCGGTGCCGATGCCGACGGCGGCGAAGCTGGCCGCGATCGCGCTGCCGGTGCCCGAGCTCGAGCCGCAGGGGTTGCGATCGAGCGCGTACGGGTTCTTCGTCTGGCCGCCGCGCGAGCTCCAGCCCGACGACGACCGCGTGGACCTGAAGTTGGCCCACTCGCTGAGGTTCGTCTTGCCGAGGATGACCGCACCCGCGGCGCGCAGCTTCGCGGCGATGAAGGCATCCGCGGCGGGCCGGTTGTCGGCCAGCGCGAGCGAGCCCGCGGAATTCACGAGGCCGGCGACATCGATGTTGTCCTTCAGCAGGACCGGCAGGCCGTGCATCGGCCCGCGCACCTTCCCGGCCTTGCGCTCGGCGTCGAGCGCCTCGGCATCGGCCACCGCCCTGGGGTTCAGCTCGATGACGGCGTTCACCGCCGGACCGCGCTTGTCCATCGCGGCGATGCGCGCGAGATACGCCTCGGTGAGCGCCTTCGAGGTCAGCGTGCCGGCCTCGAGGCGGGCGCGCGCGTCGGACGCGCTCAGCTCGGCGACATCGAGCGCCGGCGCCGACGCCGCGGGTGCGGCGGCGCGCTGCTCGGGCGCGGCACTGCAGGCGACGGGAACGACGAGAGCGAGGACGAGCACGAGACGGCGACCGGGCATGCGAACGCTCCTGGATGGCGAGACGCCAGTGTAGCCGCAGCGCCACCGGCCGGTGACATCGCCGGTAAGATCGTGGGACCACCATCGTGACGACGTCCGTGGATCCTTTCGTGCCGGCGCCGCTGCTCGCCGGCGGTCATCGCATGACGCTGTACGCGTGGGCCCGCCGCCGCCACTTCCCGGCGCTGCCACCGGCCGAGGCGCGCTACTTCCCCGTCGCCGCCGATACGCAGGTGCTCGGCCACTGTCACTGGCAGGCCGATCGCGCGCGTGCTCTCACCGTGCTGCTGCTGCACGGGCTCGAGGGATCGAGCGACAGCCACTACGTGCGCGGCATGGCCGACAAGGCGTGGCGTCGCGGCTGCAACGTGGTGCGGCTGAACCAGCGCAACTGCGGCGGCACCGAGCACCTCACGCCCGGGCTGTACCACTCGGGGCTCACCGCCGATCCGCTCGCGGTGATGCGCCTGCTGGCCGCGCACGACGGCCTCACGCGCTTCGCCGTGTGCGGCTACTCGCTCGGCGGCAACCTGGCGCTGAAGCTGGCGGGCGAGGTGGAACACGACGACGCGGCACGGCTCGTGGCCGTGGCGGCGGTGTCGCCGCCGATCGAGCTGGCGCAGTGCGTCGATGCGCTCGAGCGGCGCGAGAACCTGGCGTATCACTGGAACTTCCTGCGCGGCCTGCGCGGGCGCATGCGGCGCAAGATCACGCTCTATCCCGGGCAGTACGATCCGGCGAAGCTCACGCGCATCCGCACCGTGCGTCAGTTCGACCACCTCTACACCGCGCCGCACAACGGCTTCGACGGCGCCAGCGACTACTACCACCGCGCCAGCGCGCGCCGCGTCATGGATCGGCTGGCCGTGCCGGCGCTGCTCGTGACGGCGATGGACGATCCGTTCGTGCCGCCGGACGCCGCCGCCGATCCGGCGCTGGCGTCGCTGCCGCGGCTGACGCGCATCATCACGCGGCACGGCGGACACTGCGGCTACGTGGGACGTCCCGCCGCCGATGGGGACGACGGCTACTGGGCGGAGCGTACGGCGGTGGATTTCGTCGTCGACCACGCGGCGCGGTGACGCGCGGCCACGCGCGTGCGGCGCAGGCCGCTCAGCCGCGGGCCAGCAGTTCGATCATCTTCTGCCCGAACACGGCGCCTTTCCCGGCGTCCTCGTGCTTGAAGTACACGAACACGTCGCGGCACGTGGCCGCGAGGTCCTGCGCCACGCGCGTCCAGTGCGCGATCGCGGCGTCGTCGTAGCCCTCGTCGCGCAGGCGCAGGTAGGCGAAGTCGGCCGTGCGCACCACCGGCACCGATCGCGTCTCGGTGTCGGCGACGCACAGCGCGAAGTTCCGGGCCCGCAGGCGCGCGTAGACCTCGTCGTCGAGCCACGAGTCGTGACGGAACTCGAACGCGGCCTGCACGCCGTCGGGCACGGTGGCGAGGAACGCGTCGAAGCGCTCGAGATCGCACTTCAGATTGGGCGGGGTCTGGAAGAGGATGGCGCCGAGCTGCGGGCCGAGATCGCGCGCCGTCTTCACGAAGAAGTCGACGGCGTCGCCGACGTCCTTCAGGCGCTTGTCGTGCGTGATGCGCCGGTTGGCTTTGAGGGTGAAACGAAAGGCGGGCGGCACCTGACCGGCCCAGCCGGCGACGGTGGTCGCGGTGGGCATGCGGTAGAAGGTGGCGTTGATCTCGACCGACGGGAATCGAGCCGCGTAGAAGGGCAGCATCTTCGCCGCAGGCAGATCCTGCGGATAGAAGCTGCCCTTCCACTCGGGATAGTTGTAGCCGGACGTGCCGACGAGAATCATGCCCGTCCAGACTACGCGCGATCGCGCGTGGGTGCTACCAGCGCGGTTCGCGCCGGCCGCCGCCACCACCGTCGCGTCCGCCGCCACGGCCCATGCCGCCGCCCCCGCCGAAGCCGCCGCCGGCCGGCTTGGGACGCGCCTCGTTCACCACGAGGGCCCGGCCGTTCATCTGGAATTCGTGCAGCTGCTCGACGGCCGCCTGCGCGCCCTCGTCGGTCGTCATCTCGACGAACGCGAAGCCACGCGCACGGCCGGTCGCCTGATCGCGCATCACATGCACGGTGGCGACGGCGCCCGCCCGGCTGAACAGCTCGGTGAGATCCTCGTCGGTAGCGCTGTAAGGAAGATTGCCTACGTAAAGTCTACGGCCCATCGGTCTACTGCTCCTGCCGCGCTCCGGTCGTTACAGCCCGGCGCCGCGCGGCGCGCCGGGATTCCCTTCCGACCAGCTCACTTCGCAGGTCGGGGGAAACGGTGTTTCGCCGGCCAGCACAGAGCGTCCTCAGGGTCGAGAAAGCCCGCGAAGTATAGCAGACTCGAAGTCAAGCTCAAGCTGCATCCGCCGGGGGCCGACAGGCCCTCTTCCGGCCGCATGGTACAGTCGTCAGGATGGCCTGGCGCTTCCTGACGCTCCTGTTCCTGGCCGCGACGGCCGGCTGCGGGCCGAGCGCGCCGCCCCCCGTGCCCGCCCAGCGCTTCCCCATCGCCGGGCAACTGCTCGGGGTGCAGCTCGACACCGGGCAGGTCGTGCTGAAACACGGCAAGGTCGAGGGCTACATGGACGCCATGACCATGCCGTTCAGCGTCGCCGACCGCGCCGAGGTGCTGGCGCGGCGTCCGGGCGACCTGGTGACGGCGACGCTCGTCGTCGAGCCCACGCGCGTGTATCTCGAGCACCTCACGGCTACGGGCACCGCCCCGCTGCCCGAGGGCGTCGGCGCCCGGCCGGTGGCCGAGGGCGTGCACGTGCTGGCGCCGGGGGATGCCGTGCCCACCGTGGCGCTCACGAACCAGTTCGGCCAGCCCGCCTCGCTCGCCGACTGGGCCACCGCGAAGGCGGCCGGCGTCGTCACCTTCATCTACACGCGCTGCCCGCTGCCGGATTTCTGTCCGCTCATGGACAAGCGCTTCGCCGAGATCCAGTCGGCGGCCGCGGCCGATGCCGCGCTCGCCGGCCACGTGCGCCTGCTGTCGGTGAGCTTCGATCCCGCCAACGACACGCCGGCGGTGCTGGCCGCGCATGCCGCGCGCGTCGGCGCGAAACCGGGGTGGGCGTTCGCCACCGCGCCGCCGGCCATCGTCGATCGCTTCGCCGCCGAGTTCGGCGTGAACGTGATCCGCGAGACGGACGGCAGCATCACCCACAACCTGCGCACGGCGGTCGTCGGGCCCGATGGTCGCGTCGCCGCGGTCTACTCGGGCAACGAGTGGACGGCCGCGCAGCTCGTGGACGACCTGCGGCGCAGCCTCGTGGGCACGGGCGCGGCACGATGAGCCGCTTCGGCGTCCCGGCGCGCGCCCAGTCGCTGCGCGAGGCGCTGGCCCCGGCCACCACGCCGCCGCCGCGATCGCGATTCACCGCCGCCGAGCGCCGCCTGGTCGCGCGTCTCCGCACGCCGCTCGCCGTGCAGCAGTGGCTCAACGATCTGCCGTACAACGCCGAGGCCGGCGGCGAGACGCTGCGCACGTTCCGCGGCGTGGTGCGGCGCGGCACGGCGCATTGTCTCGAGGCGGCCCTCTTCGCCGCGGTCACGCTCGAGCAGCACGGCTATCCGCCGCTGCTCCTCAGCTTCGAGTCGATCGATCAGCTCGACCACGTGATCTACGTGTTCCGCGGCCCGGATGGCTGGGGCTCGATCGGCCGATCGCGCGATCCCGGCCTGCACGGCCGCCGGCCGGTGTTCGCGACGCCACGCGCGCTGGCGCTGAGCTACGTCGATCCGTACGTCGACTACACCGGCCGCGTACGCGGCTACGCGGTGGCACACCTGGCGGCGATGGGCGCCTACGACTGGCGGTTCGCGACCGGCAACGTGTGGGCCGTGGAGCAGCTGCTCATCGACTGGCCGCACCACCGCATCCGCACGTCCGACGCCCGCTACCGACGGTTGAAGGCGCGCTATGCGGCCTACAAGGCGGCGCACGGCGTGAAGCCGATCTACTACTCGGGCCGCGAGCGCTGGATGCCCCTGCCGGCCGAGTACCGCGACGGCCGTCCGGCGCGATGAGGCTCAGTCGAGGTCGATGGCCCGGACGGGCTTGGTGATCGGTTCCTTCTTCGCCTGCTCGAGCGCTTCCTCGAACCGCCGCGACAGCGCGTCGCCGCGGCCCTGCTCGCTCTGGAACGACTGCTCGAACAGCGCATCGCGCCGCTTCGCCTGTTCCTGCAGGATGCGCTGCGCGTCGTCGAGCACGCCGGCATACGCCGACGGGGTGTCCTTGTGCGACACGACACGGCCGAGGTTGATGTCGACCACCAGCGTGGCGCCGCAGCACGGACAGGTCATCTCACGTTCGCTCTGCAGCTTCGCCATGGTCGCCTCCGCGGCGGTGCTTGCCGGAACGCCGCCTGCTGCTCAAGAGTAGTAGGGAGCGCACGATGTCGCAAGACGGCCACGGCCCCTCCCCGCTCGCCCGCCGCACCCGCACGGTGCGGATCGCCACGTACAACGTGCACCGCTGCCGCGGCATGGACGCCCGCACCTCGCCGCAGCGGATCGCGTCGGTGATCTCGAGCCTCGAGGCCGATGTCGTGGCGCTGCAGGAAGTCGTGGGCGCCAGTCAGCGGCGGCCGGGACAGGCGGGGGAACTCGGCGCCGCGCTGGGCATGGGCTGGGTGATGGCGCCGACGCGCCATCTGCGCGGCGCCCTCTACGGCAACGTGGTGCTCACGCGCCTGCCGGTGAAGGAGCACCTGCAGTACGACCTGTCGTGGAAGACCTGCGAGCCGCGCGGCGCGCAGCGCGTCGACGTCCTGGTGGACGACTCGCACGTGCTGCACGTCTACAACGTGCACCTCGGCACGTCGCTCGGCGAACGCCGCGTGCAGGCCGACAAGCTGGCCACCACCGTCCACGACACCCGCGCCCACGGGCCGAGCGTGGTGCTCGGCGACTTCAACGAGTGGGCCCGCGGCCTGGCCACCGACATCCTGTCGTCACGGCTCGAGAGCGTCGACCTGCGGCGCTACCTGAAGCGGCCGCGCAGCTACCCGGGGCTGTTCCCCTTCCTGCACCTCGATCACATCTACTACAAGGGCCGGGTCGAGGTGCTGCACGTGGAGCTCGTGCGGAACCGGCAGACCCTGATGGCGTCGGACCACCTGCCGCTGGTCGCCGATCTGCGCCTCAGCTTCTGACGCTCACACCAGGTCTTCGCCGACGCGCGCCAGGGTCAGGTGCGCGAGCCCGAGGTTCCGTGTACGAAACGCCGCCTCGCAGCTCGCCAGGTAGTATTCCCACGTGCGGATGAAGCGATCGTCGAAGCCCATCGCGCGCACCTCGTCGAGCCGCGCCAGGAAGCGGCCGCGCCAGTGGCGCAGCGTGGTCGCGTAGTCGAGCGGGCGATCTTCCACGTCGGTCACCGCGAGCCGCGTGTGTCTCGCCGTCACCGCGCAGACCTCGCGCAGGCACGGCAGCAGGCCGCCCGGGAAGATGTGCTTCTGGATCCAGTCGGATCGGCGCACGTACTGGTCGAAGCGCTGATCCGGAATCGTGATCGCTTGTATCCCGACCCGCCCGCCGGGCGCGAGCACACGATCGATCGCCTGGAAGAAACCGGGCCAGAACTCCTGCCCCACCGCCTCGATCATCTCGATCGACACCACGCGGTCGTAGCGGCCCTCGACGTGGCGATAGTCGCGCAGCTCGATGGCGACGCGGTCCCGCAGCCCGGCCGCCGCGACGCGCGCGGAGGCGAGCGCGCGCTGTTCCTCCGACACGGTGATGCTGGTGACGCGGCACCCGTAGGTGCGCGCCAGGTGCAGCGCCATGCCGCCCCACCCTGATCCGATCTCGAGCACGTGGTCGGTGGCGCGCGGCTGCAACCGCTCGCCCCACTGCCGGAATTTCTCGAGCTGCGCCGCTTCGAGCGTGTCGCCCGCCGCCAGGAACACGCCGCTCGAGTACGCCAGCGTCTCATCGAGGAAGAGCGCGAAGAACTCGTTGCCCAGGTCGTAGTGGGCGTGAATGTTGGTGCGGCTGCCGGCGGCGGTGTTCTTCCGGCGGCGATGCCGCCACGTGTCGCCGAGGTTCCACAGCTGCGTGGCGACCGACTCGAGGGGCGCCGCCTGCTGGTTGCGCAGCGCGAGATCGACGACGAGCGCGAGGTCGTCGGTGTGCCAGTCGCCGTCGATGTAGGCGTCGCCGACCCCGATGTCGCCGTGCAGCAGCATGCGTCGGAAGAAGCGATCGCGCACGATGCGCACCGACGCGTGCGGCTCTGCCGCCGCGGCGCCCAGCACCGCGGTCGTGCCGTCGGGCAGGTGCACGGTGAGCCGGCCGGTGCGCCACGACGCCAGGCCGTCGAGCACGCGACGGCGGGCGGCGACGCCGAGACGCGCGTCGAGCCACTGCATGAGCGGCGACTCGTCGGGAGTGGAACGCAGGTTGTCGGCGCGGGCGCCGGGAGACGCGAGCATGCGGGCCTCGAACACGAATTGCTACGGCCGCGTGGTGGTGCGGGCACCCACCGGGTCGTAGACGGGCTTGGTCAGGTACGGGAGGCCCTTGCGCCACAGGCGCAGGGCCTCCCAGTGAATGGCGCCGATGACGCGCACGGTCATCGACTGGAAGCGCAGCAGCGCCGCGGCCAGCGCGCGATCGGTGAGCGGCGCCGCCGACAGGGCGAGGCGCGACACGAACACCGGCACGCCGTCCGCGAGCAGATCGATGCGGATGTCGACCGCATCGTCGCCGAGCGTCAGCACGAACCGGTAGCTGCCGTCGAGCGTGAAGAACGGCGAGACGTGGAACACCTTCTTCTCCCGCCACTCTCCCTCCGCGGTCGCGGCATCCGCGGTGAGGACGTAGGCGTGGCGCTCGCCGAACGTGTTGTGCACGTCGGCGACGACGCCGAGCAGGTCGCCCTCGGCGCCGTAGGCGCAGAAGAAGCTGACCGGGTTGAACTGGTAGCCGAGGATGCGCCCGTGCGCGAGCGCGACGACGCGCGCCACCGGCGGCCGCACGCCGTGCGCCGTCAGCGCGTCGACGACGGCACGCCGCAGCGCCGTCAGCCGATCCGCCGGCGGCAGGGCGCGCGACACGCCCAGGAAGTCGGCCGGCTCGACGCGCACGAGGCGCCGCCGCGCCATGCCGATGAGCGCGTGCGTGCGGTCGAGCGCGGCCAGATCGTCGAGATCGACACGCAGCATGAACAGCCGATACGAGAAGGCGTGCCGCCGCGGCCGGAGGCGGCCGTGCGACACCTGGCCGGTGAGCAGCGCCGTCCCCGGGATCATGCCGAGGCCTCGAGCCGCGCCACCGCCGCCAGCGCCGACATCACGCCGTCTTCGTGGAACCCGTAGCGCAGGTGCGCGCCGCAGAAGTACGTCTGCCGTGTGCCGTTCAGGGCGGCGACGCGCGGCTGCGCGTCGATCGCGGCGCGATCGAGAATCGGATGGGCATAGGTCATCCGCGCGTGGACCGGCGCGCCAATCTCGTCGCCGTTCAGGGTGCACAGCATCGGGCCGGCGCCATCGAGTCCCTGAAGCCGGGCGAGATCGTAGGTCACGGTGACCGGACGCTGCTCGTCGCGGCAGTCGGGCATCCGCACGTTCCACGACGCCCGCGCCGCCGGCGTCGCCGGCAGCCAGCGCGCGTCGCCGTGCAGCACGGTGGGATTCACCGAGTAGCGGAACGCGCCGAGCGCGTCGCGCTCTTCCGCCGAGGCGTCGCCGAGCAGGGCCAGCGCCTCGTCGGCGTGGGTGGCGATGACGACCGCATCGACCGTCACGGCGTCGAGTCCACGCGCCTGCACCACCGCGCCGGACGCCGTGCGCGTGATGCGCGTGACCGGATGGCCGACGCGCACGCCGGCGCCGATCGCCGCGGCGATGCGCTGTACGTAGCTGCGGCTGCCGCCGACGATCGTGCGCCACACCGGCTGGCCCGACGCCGCGAGCAGGCCGTGGTTCTCGAGGAAGCGCAGGTACGAGGCCGCCGGGAAGTCGCGCATGGTGCGCGACGACGCCGACCAGATCGCGCCGCCCATCGGCAACACGAAGTGACGGATGAGCTCGTCGCCGAAGCGATGCGCGTCGAGGAAGGCGCCGAGCGACTGGCCGCGGGCGCTGTCGTCGGCCAGGGCGGCGCGGCCGGCGCGGAAGAAGCGGAGCACGTCGGCCAGCATCGCGAGGTGCGGCGCGGTGAAGGCGCGGCGCGGCTGCGCGAAGAGGCCGCGCAGGCCCACGCTGGAATACTCGATGTCGCAGCGATCGCAGCGCACGCTGAACGACATGTCGCTCGGGCGGCTTTCGACGCCGAGCGTGTCGAGCATGCGCACGAAGTTCGGATAGGTGCGCTCGTTGAACACCATGAAGCCGGTGTCGACCGGCACCACGCGTCCGCTGGCAGCGACGTCGTGCGTGTGAGCGTGTCCGCCGAGGCGGGCCTCGCGTTCGAAGAGCAGGATGTCGTGCCGGGCGGCCAGCGTCCATGCGGCCGTGAGACCCGAGACGCCGGCGCCGATGACCGCGATACGCAACAGGATCAAGAACCCCGGCGGTCCCTGGAAATTCCCGGTCGCGCAGCGGAGTGACGCGGTCGTGCGGCATGATGCAGGGATGTCCTGGCCCACCGTGGACCTCACCCTCGCCCGCCGGCTCGAGCATGCCGAGGGCGCCGCCAGCGCCGCGTTCGTCGACGCGCGGGCGCGCCTCGTGCCGGCGCACGGCGCCACCTGGATCGCCGTCGACGGCGTGCGCGCGATGTTCGACGGCGTCGGCTCGCCGCTCACGCAGACCTTCGGCCTCGGGCTCGATCAGCCCGTCGGCGACGCGACCCTCACGGCGCTCGAACGCTTCTTCCTCGATCGCGGCGCCGCGGTCGACCACGAAGTGAGCCCGCTGGCCGAGGGCGAGCCGCTGCCGTTGCTCACGGCGCGCGGCTACGTGCCGATCGAGCTCACGGACGTGCTGTGTCGTCCGCTGACCGCTGACGATGCGATCGAATTGCCGTCGCCGCTCGCCGTCGCGCCGATCGCGCCCGCCGACGGACGCGCCTGGGCCGAGGCCGCGGCCGACGGCTGGAGCGAGACACCCGAGGTCGTCCCGTTCGTGCGCGATCTCGGCGGCGTGTACCCACACACCGCCGGCGCCACGTGTTACGCGGCCTTCGATGGCGACACGATCGTCGCCGCCGGCGTGCTCGCGGCGCACGCGGGCGTGGCCGTGCTGGCCGGGGCCAGCACCCGGCCTGCCTGGCGGCGGCGCGGCGCGCAGGCCGCCTTGCTGGCGACGCGCCTCCGCGACGCTCACCGACAGGGGTGCGACCTGGCGATGATCTGTGCACGTCCGGGAAGCGCCTCGCACCGGAACGCCCAGCGACGGGGGTTCCGGGTGGCCTACACGCGCATCAAGTGGCATCGCCCCGCGGAACCGTCCAGCCCATCTTGACGTCTCTGATGTCGAAGTGATATCACTTCGACATCACGGAGGCGACCATGTTGGTGCGTGAACAGGAATACGACGGAACGGCGGGACTGCCCGTGTTGCTCGGCGCCCTGCTGGGGATCGCGGCGCTGGTGGCGGCGATCGTGACCGGGGCGCGCGACGCCAACCCGGTGCTGGTGGTGGGGGGCGCCCTCGGCATCGCGCTGCTCGCGCTGGTGCTCGCCGGGCTCTTCCTGGTGAATCCCAATGAAGGCCGCGTCCTGCAGCTCTTCGGCAATTACGTCGGCACGGCGCGCGCCACCGGGCTGCGATGGGCGAATCCGTTCCTCACCAAGCGGGCCGTATCGCTGCGCGTCCGCAACTTCGAGAGCTCGCATCTCAAGGTCAACGACTTCGACGGCAACCCGATCGAGATCGCCAGCGTGGTCGTCTGGAAGGTGGTCGACACGGCGGAGGCCGTCTTCGAGGTCGACGACTACGAGCACTACGTGCGCGTGCAGGCCGAGGCGGCGCTCCGCAACCTGGCGACGAGTTACCCGTACGACGCGCACGACGACCAGCAGACGTCACTGCGCGGTCACACGACGGCCGTGGCCGATCACCTGAAGCAGGAAGTGCAGGAACGTCTGGCCAAGGCCGGCGTGCAGGTGATCGAGGCGCGCATCAGTCATCTCGCCTACGCGCCCGAGATCGCCGCCGCCATGCTGCAGCGGCAGCAGGCCGGCGCCATCATCGCGGCGCGTCAGCGCATCGTGGAAGGCGCGGTCGGCATGGTGGAGATGGCGCTGCACCAGCTGTCGGCGAAGTCGATCGTCACGCTCGACGACGAGCGGAAGGCGGCGATGGTGAGCAACCTGCTCGTCGTGCTGTGCGGCGAGCGGGCCGCGCAGCCCGTCGTCAACACCGGCACGATCTATCAGTGAGGCGTCGTGGCCGAACGCAAGGCCTTCCTGCTGCGGGTCGACCCGGCGCTGCTCGAGGCGGTGCAGCGCTGGGCGAACGACGATCTCCGCAGCCTCAACGGGCAGATCGAGTTCCTGCTGCGGCAGGCGCTGCAGCAGGCCGGCCGGCCCGTGCGCGAGCCGTCGTCGCCGCCGGACGGCGGCGACGATCGGTGAACGCTCACGCCGGATCGTCGAGCGGCGTCCGCGACGCGGCGCGGCAGCGCGGCAGCGGCGCCTCGGTCCACGCGGCGCGCTCGAACGGGTTGTCGCGGTAGGCGTCGCCGCCGCGCGCCCACGCGATCGCGCTGGCCGCGAGATACGCGGGGACGAACGCCGCGCCCCAGCGCTCGCACTGCGTCACGTGCACCCGTTCGTGGGCGCGCGTCTCGTCGAGGGCCGCGGCGTCGCGGCCGAGCACGACGTGCCCGAGCGTCATGGCGACGATGCCGCGCCCCGGCGCCATCAGGTCGAAGCCGCGCGCGACGCCGGGGCCCGCGCCTTCGAGCACGCCCTCGCGCCGCTGCCACCGGGCACCGCACGCCGCGCCGGCGAAGAGACCGAGCAGCGTCGTCGGCGACGCCCACGCGTACGCGAGGACGCGGCGCGCGGTCACGCGTCGGTCTCGCCGGCGAGGATCGACGCGGCGGCCACCCGGCCGCGCGCCTCGTCGTAGATGCGCGCGGGTACCGGCTGCAGGCTCCACGCGAGGCCCAGCCACGACATCGCGATCACGACGTAGTAGGTCGGATCGAATTCCCACCAGTAGAAGCCGTTGCGCGCCGAGCGCTGGTAGCGATGATGGTTGTTGTGCCAGCCCTCGCCCACCGCGAAGAACGCCGTGACCGCGTTGTTCCGCGACTCGTCGGGCGTGTCGAAACGCCGCGTTCCCCACAGATGGTTCACGGTGTTGATCGCGAACGTCGCGTGCGCCAGCGTGGTCGTCGCCAGGCAGAAGCCCCAGGCGAGCCACGGCAGCCCGCCGGCGAGATAGAGCGTGAGCGCCAGCAGCGCCGGCGGCACGACGTACCAGCCATCGAGCCACGCGATCTCCGGCACGCCACCGAAATCGCGAACGACCGGATTGGTCGCCGGCAGCGTGGCGTGCCGCGCGTCGTTGAGGAACCAGCCGACGTGGGCGTAGTAGAAGCCGCTCACCGCCGGACTGTGTGGATCCCCGTCGCGATCGGCGTACTTGTGATGCGCGATGTGATGACCCGCCCACCAGAGCGGCCCCTTCTGCATGGCCGCCGTGCCGATGAACGCCCACAGGAACCGCGCCGGGCGGGACAGCTCGAAGGCGCGGTGCGCGAAGTAGCGATGGAACGCCAGCGTGAGACCGATGGCGCGAATGAAATGGGAGGCCGCCCACAGGGCGACGAGCGACCACGCGAAGGGCACCGTCAGGACGAGCAGCGAGGATGCCTGCACGCCCCAGAAGACGACGGTGGAGACTAGCTCTCTTCCTCGTAGCCCTCTTCGATCGGCAGCGGACGCGTCGCCGGACGCAGCGCCTCGCGGTGATCGTAGATGGGCACGTCGCGCACGTGCATCGGGTTCGGACACGCCGAAGACTTCGCCTCGATGATGACGGTGACGGGGCTGCCGCCGGTGCCCTCGCGAAACGCGAGACGGCAACCGCAGGCAAGGCGCGCGTTCGTGAAGCCCTTCAGCATCGACCTGAGGGCATCATACTACACGCGTTCAGAGCAGACCTTTGATCTCGCGCTCGAACTGCGACTTCGGTGCAATACCGAGATGCCGCTTGCACACCTTGCCGTCGCGGCTGATCAGGAACGACGCAGGGATGCCGTAGATCGGACCGTAGGCATCCTGGATGTCGTCATGGCCGAGTCCGAGCACGATCGGATAGTTGACCTTGTACTGATCCGCGAACGCCTTCGCCTTGTCGGCGGGATCGTCGACCGACATGCCGACGATGACGAGATCCTTCTGGTACTGCTGCTGCAGCTCGACGAAGCCGGGAATCTCGGCCTTGCAGGGCCCGCACCACGTGGCCCAGAAGTTCAGCAGTACCACCTTGCCCTTGAACGCACTGAGCTTGACGGGCTTGCCGTCAAGGCCGGGCAGGGTGAAATCCGTGGCGGGCTTCGCGTTCGCGGGGCAGGCGGCGTCGGCCTGCTCGGCCGCTTCCGGCAACGTCGACGCGTGCGCGGCGACGGGATCGACGAGCGGCGCCGTGATCGGCTCGCCGGTGGCGTCGTCGTGCCCGCCCCACGTGAACGGAATGCTGAGACCGAGCAGCGCGATCACCGTCGCCACGATGGCCACCGTGCGCACGGACGACGAACTGGACGTGGGCGGCTGAACGGGATCCATGCCTGTTATTTTGCCTCAAGACCGAGGGCGGCAGCTACGTCGGTCACCGCCGCCGGCGCGACGATGGCGTAGGCGCGACCGTCGTGCTGCACCACCTCGGTGTGCCGCCCGAACGCCTCGACGGAACCCGAGGCATGCGCGCCGTCCATCACGAACACCGACACCGCCTCGCCGTCGACGCGGTAGAGCGCGTGCGCGATCCAGCCCTCGCCGTAGAGGCACTGCCGCACACTGACCAGCTTGGCCCGGCCGTCGGCCGCCGTGGCGGGCAGGTGGACGTCCATCCCGAACTGATCGTGGAAGCGCGCCTGCCCCTCCGCCGGCGAGTAGCCGTGGGGGGTGTCATCGCCGTCGATGACGAAGCACTTCAGATGGTCGAGCGTGAGCTGCGCCGCGAGCAGCACCGACGACTGTCCGGTGGCCCATGACATGCCTCCCGTCACCGCCAGCACCACCACCGCCGCGGCCGCCAGGGCCGACCAGCGCGGACGCGCCGACGGCTGCAGCTGGGTGTCGGCGGCGCGGCGCAGATCGGCGGCCAGGGCCGGCGGCGCGGGCTCGGCCAGACTGGCCCGCCGGCTCACGAGGAGCGCGCGCA
Organism: Vicinamibacterales bacterium; assembly: GCA_046331325.1. GTDB lineage: Bacteria > Acidobacteriota > Vicinamibacteria > Vicinamibacterales > UBA2999 > CADEFD01. The sequence goes on from JAXLRB010000006.1 coordinate 166,922, forward strand.
CGGTGCGCTGGGCCTCGACGGCCTCACGGCATTCGGCACACTGCGCCAGATGCGCTTCGACGGCGGCACGTTCGTCGGGACGGGCTTCGCCGTCCACGTACGGAGGCAGCAGCGACTCCATCTGGCGACAGTCGGGTCGAGGAAAGGGCAGGGTCATGGCTTTGAGGTGGAGTCGACGGCGTGGGTCGACGGCGTGAGGCGTGCGGTGAGGGCCGCGTGCAGGAGTTTCCGGCCGCGTGAGATGCGCGACATCACCGTGCCGATCGGCACGTCGAGCGCGTCAGCGATTTCCTGATACGACAGGTCTTCCACGTCGCGGAGCCACACCGCCTCGCGAAAGGCGTCGGGCAGGGCATCGACGGCGGCGCGGATGTCGGCATTGGCGGCCGAGCGAATCAACGCCGATTCCGGCGTGGCGTGCTCGACCACGCCCGGGCGGCCGGCATCGACGGCGGCATCGACCGTGTCGCTGTCGAACGACACCCGGGCCCGCGCGACGTCGCGGCGGCGGTTGCGCCAGGTGTTGTGGAGGATGGTGTACAGCCAGGCCTTGAGGTTCGTGCCCGGCTGGAATCGGGCCTCGGCGCGCAGCGCCTTGAGGTAGGTGTCCTGAACGAGATCGCGCGCGGCATCCCCGTCGCGGGTGAGCCGCACCGCGGTGCCATAGAGCCCGTTCATGAGCGCCAGCGCGTCGTCCATACGTCCGCGTCGGCCGTCGTCCTCATCGTGGTTACGGGCGAACATCTCGCCCCTGGACGACCGACATGGAGGAGAACACCGATGGTGGGGCGGCTATTCCCGGCATTCGTTCCGCCATCGCGTCCCAAGTATAGGACACGGATTCGGGGCGCGGAACTTGCTTGGATCCGCGCAAGTGCGGGCAGCGTCGCTCCAGAGTAAGATGCCCGGAGCGCTGACGCCCGGTGCCCGTTTGCCGCGCCGTCTCACGGACTCTCGAGGAGCCTCTCGTATGCGATTTTGCTCGCCGGCTCGGCCCAACCCCGTGGCTCGAACCGTCGCCCTCGCCCTCGGGCTCGCCCTGGCGGCCAGCGTGGCCCCGGCGTGGGCCCAGTCGCAGTTCGCCCCGTACTACGGCAAGAACGCCATCCGTTACGACCACTTCGAGTGGCACACGTACCAGACGGATCACTTCGAGATCTACTACTACCCCGCCATCGAGCCGCATCTCGAGCGCATGGCCGGCTACGCCGAGAGCGCTTACCAGCACATCAGCGCCGAGCTGAAGCACGACCTGGCGAACAAGGTGCCGCTCATCCTGTTCCAGACGAGCGCCGAGTTCTACCAGCAGAACGTCATCCCCGGCGCCGCGCAGGAAGGCGTGGGCGCGTTCGCCGAGCCGAGCCGCTATCGCATCCTGATGCCGATGGACGAGCCGCCGGACCTGCTCTACGGCCTCATCGTCCACGAGCTCACCCACATCTTCCAGTTCGACATCATCCCGACGTCGCTCATCCGCAACAACACCCCGCTGTGGGTGAACGAGGGCATGTCGGACTACATGCGCGGCACGTGGCGTCCGCTCGACCTGATGATGGTGCGCGACGTCGCCATCGCCGACATCGTGCCCAAGATGAGCAACCTCCAGGGCTACGGCGGGCTGAGCAACCCGCGCGGCATCTACAACCTGGGCCACGCGGCGTTCGAGTTCATGGAGGCCCGCTGGGGCAAGGAAGGCGTGCGCCAGTACGTCTTCGCGCTGCGCAAGAGCATCATCGGCGGCGGCGACGACGCCTATCAGGAAGCGTTCCAGATCTCGGCCGAGGAATGGGATCGCGAGTTCGATCGCTACCTGAAGGAACGCTTCAAGCCGTTCCGCGACAAGGAGCGCCCGAACGATTACGGCCGCGACCTGGCGCCGAACCCCGAGAAGTCGCGCTTCTCGCAGGCCTTCTCGATCGAGCCGTCGCCGTCGGGCGATCTGCTGGCGGCGATGACGATCAACCCGAACGATCGCGAGATCGACATCGTGCTCGTCTCGACCAAGGACGGCCAGGTCGTGCGCAACCTCACGCCCGGCTTCGACCAGTCGAAGGGCTTCGAGTACATCGTGCAGCCGGGAGCGCGCTGGAACTCGGTGCCGTGGATGTCGTGGGCCCCCTCCGGTGACCGCCTCGCCTTCTTCGTCCGCACCGAGAAAGACCGCTCGCTCATCGTCATGGACGTCGTGACGCGCAAGGTGGTCGAGCGGGTGAACCTCGAGGAAGTCGACGCGCCTGAATCGCCCGACTTCTCGCCCGATGGCACCAAGGTGGCATTCTCGGCGCTGCGCGGCGGCGTCGCCGACGTGTTCGTGCTCGACCTGGCCAGCAAGGCCGTCACCAACATCACCAAGGACTCGTTCGCCGACTACGCCCCGGTGTGGACGCCGGATGGCAAGGGCCTCATCGTCTCGACGCGCGTCAGCGGCAACGAGAAGCTGTTCCGCGTCGACGTGTCGAGCGGCCAGCGCACGCAGCTCACCTTCGGCACCCACGACGACAACGGCGCCCAGTACCTCGACGACCACACGCTGGTGTTCGCGTCGACGGCCGTCGATCCGAACGAAGCCATCGATCCCGACGTGGCCAAGAACGGGCAGATCTACAACATCTGGACGCTGGATCTGAAGACGAACCAGCTCGCCCGCTACACCGACGCGGTGAACGGCAACGTCTCGCCGGTGGTGCTGAACAAGGGCGGCGACGGCCAGAAGATCGCCTTCGTCAGCTACTACAAGGGCGACTACACGGTGCATGTGCTCGATCGCCGCGAGCCGCTCGGCAAGGCCACCACGGAAGACTTCGGCTCACCCGGACCGATCATCGACTTCCAGGCGCCGCTCACCCACACGATGGTGGCCGACAACCAGCGGAAGAAGGGCAAGTTCGAGAAGCTGTTCCTCGAGGGCCGGCCGCCGGTGAACGTCGGCCTCACGAGCGGCGGCGACTTCCTCGGCGGCACCGCGATCGCCTTCACCGACGTCCTCGGCGACCAGCAGTTCACCTTCTACGCCACCTCGGTGTCGCAGTACCGCTCGTTCTCGGGGTCGTACATCAACCTCGAGCGGCGCTTCCAGTACGCGCTGCAGGCGCAGTCGACCACGCAGTTCTACTACGGCCAGAACCAGGCCATCTTCTACGACCCGGCATTCAGCGGCTTCATCGACCGCGACCTCGCCGTGCGCACCATCACGCAGCGCGGCGCCACCGCGTTCGGCATCTACCCGTTCAACCGCTACCGCCGCATGGAGATCTCGGGCGGCGTCATCAACGTGTCGCAGCGGTTCGAGGATCCGGCGCTCGAGCAGTTCTCGAACGACTACCAGATCCAGCAGTTCGGCCGCGTGCTGCAGAACAACGGGATGATGTATCCGGTGGGTCTCGCCTTCATCCAGGAGACGACGATCTTCCGCGAGTTCGGGCCGCTCTCGGGCAGCACGATGCGCCTGTCGTACGAAGTGGCGCCGAAGCTGGCTGGATCGCTCGGCCGGCAGACCGCCGACGCCGACGTCCGGAAGTACTTCCGCCTCGGCGGATCGGGCCTGCTGGCGCTGCGCGCCCGCGGCTTCAAGAGCTGGGGCGACAACCCCGGCTACTACTACTTCGGCGGCAACTCCGAGATGCGGGGCTACGACTATCTCGAGTTCCTCGGCCAGAACGCGTTCCACCTGAACGCCGAACTGCGCCTGCCGCTCATCCACGCCATGCTCACCCCCCTCGGCGTGCTCGGCGGCGTGCGCGGCACGCTCTTCGCGAACGTCGGCGGTGCCTACTTCGACGAGTCGGGCTTCAAGGCCTACAGCCGCGACGCCACCATCGAACGGCCGATCACCGGCTATCAGCAGTCGCCCACCGACCCGAACGCCGGCGTGCCGGTCTACGGCAGCCCGGTGCTGGTCAGCGGCTTCCGCCTGGTCGACTCGCGCGCCAGCTACGGCATCGGCCTGCAGACGTTCGCGCTCGGCTTCCCCATCCACTTCGACTGGAGCTGGCGCACGCTCTTCAACACCACCTGGGAAGACATCGTGTTCAGCCAGAACGGCGGCAGCGCGGCGTTCCGCAAGCCCCGCTTCCAGGTGTGGATTGGATACGACTTCTAACGCGCGGCACCGCCGCGGGTTGGACGTCAGCGGCCAGCGGCCAGGCTCTCGCGGCTGAAACGGAAACGGCCGCGTCTCTTTCGGGGCGCGGCCGTTTGCATGTACGACGACACGCGGACGGCGTGGCCAGTCGGTATTGGTCCAACCGCCCCCTGGCCGCTAGCCGCCAGCCGCTGGCCGCCAGAGGTCAGTTCGTCCGTCCCCCGGCTCGCGACATCCGCAGTTCGCTGCGGCCGAGATCCATGGCAACCCGGTAGGGGCTGAGGAACTTGTGGCCGACGATGCCGCCCAGCTGGAAGCCGAGCAGCACGCTCGGCGCGCGCAGGTTCAACACCACCACCGAGAAGTTGCGGTACTCGATGTCGCGGAACGCCAGGTTGAGCCCCTGCATCAGGAACGCGTCGCGATCCCAGCCCGACGTGCCATAGACCTTCAGCGCGATGCGGCGGCCGGTGGCCACGCCGTCCGGCGCCAGCGCGTCGGCGGTGGCCTTGCTGATCGAGATCACCTCGCCGCCGGTGTCGACGACGAAATACGCGGGACGCTCGGAGTTGATGAGGCCGCGCACCATCACCAGGCGGTGCATGCGCAGCGGCAGGCGGATGTCGGCGGGCTCGTCGGGCAGCTGCTCGCCGATGGTCAGCATCTTCGCGTTGTAGTCGATGGTCATCGACAGGCCGAGCGCCATCGGCGAGAAGCTCTCCATCTCGCGCTTCGGGATGCCCTTGAGCGCCGGGTTCTTGATCAGCACCGGCACGTCCTTCACCTTCAGCGTGCCGACTTCGAAGCTGTCGAGGCGCGCCAGCTGCAGGCCGCGCAGGCCCACTTCGCCGACGCCGGCGCTGAGCGTGTAGGTGATGGGCACCACACCGGCCGACTGGCCGATCTGCCGCGAGATGGTCGTCTGCTCGGAGCCGGTGTCGAGCACGAAGTCGGTCCAGCGATCGCCGTTGATGCGGCCCTTGACGATCACCTTGTCCTGCACCAGCTTGAACGGCACGGTGTGCAGGCGGCCCCTCGACGTCTCGTCGAGATCGTTGGCGGTGCGGCCGCGGAAGGCCTGCAGGAAGCGGATCTGCGCCTTCGACCACAGCGCCTTGTCGCTCTTGTCCTTGTTGGGCAGCAGGTTCACGTAGTTCGTGTACTCGCCGGCCGCCTCTTCGTACTTGTGCAGCCGCTCGAGGATCGAGCCGGCGGTGTGATGCATCTCGCCGTCGCGCGGCGAGAGCCGCAGGGCTTCCTGCACCTCGACCAGCGCTTCGTCGAGCTTCGAGCGCGACGCCAGCGCCTTGGCGAGGCCGTGGCGGCCGCGCGACATGCCGGGCGCGATGGCCAGCGCCTCGCGGAACTCGCGCTCGGCCTCGTCGAAGAGACCGGCCGACCACAGCGCGTCGGCGTGCACCGCCTTCGCCTCGGCGTTGCCCGGGGAATCGGCCTTGAGCGACGCCGCCTCGCGTTCGGCCTCCTCGAACTCGCCGACGAGCAGCGCCGTCTTCACCACGCCGATGCGCGCCCGCATCTTCATCGTGGGATCGTCGAACTGCTTCGCGGCGAGCCGGAACGCCTCGCGCGCCTCGTCGAACCGGGTCTCTTCGTAGAGCAGGTTCGCGAGCTGGAACTGCACGTCGGCGTCGTGCCCGGGGCCGCGGGCCTCGAGCGACATGACGACGCCGGCGCAGAGCGCCACGACGATTCCGACACGACTGGCCAGTCTCATACCGGGCCCTTCCTGGGGCGGGCTTCCCCGCCGCCGGGACGCTCGGGCGCGCGCCGGGCGCTGGCGCGTGCTGCCGAATCCATCACCATCGGCCCGCCGGAGGCAGGCCGGCACCGGGCTACTTCTGGAAGTGCTCGGCGTTGATGGCGATGAAATTCTTCCACTTCTCCGGAACCTCGTCCAGCGCGAAGATCGCCTCCACCGGGCACGCCGGCACGCACGCGCCGCAGTCGATGCACTCGTCCGGGTGGATGTAGAGCATCGTCGAGCCCTCGAAGTCGCCCTCGTCCTTGCGCGGGTGGATGCAGTCCACCGGGCAGACGTCGACGCAGGCGGTGTCCTTCGTGCCGATGCAGGGTTCACAGATGATGTAGGCCACGGTCAGGTTCCTTTGCTTGGAGTGGAATCGGTCATCGGCGCGCCGGCTCGACGTCAGGCCGACGCCTCGAGGGACGCCGGCGGCAGATAGCCGAGACGCAGGGAGATGTTGCGGGCGAGTTCCCAGATGCCGCGATGGTCGGTGGTCACGAGCGGCGCCTCGTCGACGCCATGCACGAAGGCGCCGACGCGGCCGACTTCCTGGGTGGTGTAGTCACGAATCGGCGCGCAGGTGCACACGAGGCGCTGCGCCCCACCGGCGGGATCTCCGGGCGGTCCGAGCCGCACGAGCGCGGCGCCCGGCGCGCGCACGTGGCTCACGTCCGAGAGCTTGAGACAGCTCAGGCGACGAGTCGCCTGCGATCCGGCGGCGTCGAAGTAGAGGGCGCAATGCCCGGGCATCTCGCGGCCGGACACGGTGCGCATGGCCACCTCGTCGGGCCCGGTCGTCCACAGGTAGGTCACCTCGCCGGCCGCCGGCAGCGCCAGGAACATCCGCCGCGAGGTCCGCAGGACGTACTCGCGGACGAGCGGATAGGCGTGCAGCCGCAGTTCCGATCCGCCCAGCGCCCGGAACATCAGGTCGAGCATGCGGAGCGACAGGCTGTAACGCGCCGTGTCCTCGTCCTGCCGCACGTAGCCCCGGCGCTTCAGCACCGCCAGCACGCGATGGGCGCTCGACACCGGCAGGCGCAGCGACCGCGCCACGTCGGACACGGTCATGCCCCGCGGCGCGCGGCTCAGGCACTCGCACACGTCCAGCGCCTTGTCGGTCGAGGTCGTGGCGTGCCGCGACGGGGCGTCGGGTGTTTCCATCATGCGGAAAGCGATTTCACAATGCCGCATCCAACTGTAACGACACGCATTGGCGGGGGTCAAGGACGAGGCAGAGGCGTTGACTCCACCCTCGTCCGCCCCTACGATGGACCGTCCCTCGTGTCGAATCTTTCCGGCGACCAGTTCGGCCACTACAAGGTTCTCGAGCCTCTGGGCGCGGGCGGCATGGGCGTGGTCTACCGCGCCCAGGACACGGTGCTCGGCCGCATGGTGGCCCTGAAGGTCCTGCCAGCGACCTCGTCCACGGACCCGGAAGCCGTCAACCGCTTCCGCCGGGAAGCGCGCACCGCCTCGAGCCTCAATCATCCGAACATCTGCACCATCTACGGCTTCGACGAGTCCGAAGGGCGTTGCTATCTCGCGATGGAGCTGCTCGAGGGCGAGACCCTCGATCGGCGCCTGCTGAAGGGGCCGCTCGATCCGAAGTCGCTGCTCGACGTCGCGCTGCACGTCGCCGACGCCCTCGATGCCGCGCACAGCGAAGGCATCCTGCATCGCGACATCAAGCCGGCGAACATCTTCCTGACGCGCCGCGGCCAGACCAAGGTGCTCGACTTCGGCCTCGCGAAGCTGTCGACCGCGCACCACCGCCGCAACGCCGATCAGGCCACGACCGTGGAACCCACGGTGTTCACGAGCGTCGTCGGCACCACCGTGGGCACGGTCGCCTACATGTCGCCCGAGCAGGCGCGCGCCGAAGAACTCGACTCGCGCACCGACCTGTTCTCGTTCGGCGTGGTGCTCTACGAGATGGCCACCGGGCGTGTGAGCTTCCCGGGCAACACCACCGCGGTCATCTTCGACGGCATCCTGAATCGCGATCCGGCGCCGCCGTCGCAGACCAATCCGCTCATCTCGCCGGAACTCGATCGCATCATCGCCAAGGCGCTCGAGAAGGATCGCGCGCTGCGCTACCAGACGGCTGCCGATCTGCGCGCCGATCTGCAGCGGTTGCAGCGCGACTCGAGCAAGCGCGTCGCCGCCGCGAC
>JAXLRB010000007.1:0-170072 GCA_046331325.1 Vicinamibacterales bacterium
AGCTCGGTGAGCGACGCCAGCATCTCGGCGCGCGGCACATCCTTCGCGGCGAACTCTCGCGGCCGATCGCGCACGTAGGGCACGCCGCCGATCTGGCGGCCGACGTACTCGCGCAGGTTGCCGTTGAGGTGCAGCAGCAGGTTGCCGGCGGAGTTGGTCACGCCGGGCAGCACCTGCCACAGGCGCGCGTCGTCGAGGGCGTCGAGCTGACGCACCAGCCGCGCGAGATCGCGGCGGAAGAGGGCGGCGAGTTCCGAGCTGGGCGTGGACATCGTGCCCGGTGAGATGACCGGCCGCCGCCGCTGGTGTCGGCGTCAGTCGGCCTCGGCCAGGCGTGAGTAGGCGCGGTTCGACCGCGGAAAGTCGACACCCAACGCCGCTCCCGCCAGGAGCGCCATGAGCATGGCGCCGGCGATGAGGTCCGGCGTGGGCGCGGCGAAGCCGGCGGTCCTGGCCACATCGGGCAGCGTGGTCGTCACGATGCCCGCCGCCGCCTGCCCGATGGCCAGCCACTGGTAGAGGTGCAGGCCGGCGATGATCCGCGTCTGCGGTTCGGCGCGGTACGACTCCTCGACGAACCGCGCGATGCCGCTCAGGATCAGGTACAGCCCGAGCACCAGCACGTCCGCCGCGCCGAGGGCGCGCAGGCGGAGCAGCGCCAGCCCGATCAGCAGATTCGCCGCGATCGAGTAGAGCGGCGTCGGATGCAGGGGCTGGTTCGCGAGCCCGGCGAGGCGGGTGACGCGCGAGCGGCGATGCAGGTAGCGGATACCGAGCGACGCCGGGGCCGGCCCGCCGTGACAGCAGCCGTTCACGAGGCATCGCAGCCGCCCCCAGATCTGGATGAACGGCGCCGCGCAGGCATACGACGCCATCAGCGGCAGCAACGGCACGCCGGCCAGCGCCGCCGTGGTGGTGCCGGCGACCGCGCCCACCACGCCGCCATACCAGCCGAAGGGGCGTAGCAGCCGCGACGAGCCCTCGAGCCATTGCGCCCACGTGCCGGCGCCCACGAGGATGCAGATGGCCACCCAGGTCACCGCCCAGGGATGCGTGCCGAGCGCCATGCCGGCGATCAGCACGCCGGTGCCGGCGGCGGCCGCCGCGTAGGCGCCGTAGTTGATGATCCGCACGGGGCCGATTCGCCATTCCCGCCAGCTGTTCGCCAGACGTTCGGTGAGGCGCCGCATCCGCTCGAGCCCGGCGTCTGGATCGCGCACCACGCAGAACAGCGCCGAGGCCGCGGCGACCTCCAGCACGGTGTGCATGCCGGTGGTCAGCGTGCTGGCCGCGATGGCCGCGGCCCAGATCCATCCGGTGGCGGCCCACCAGATTCGGCCGGTGGCGCGCGTGTTGTCGGCCCACAGATCCGCGACTAGCAGCGCCCACAGCACGTGGAACGCCGGGAAGGCGGCGACGCCCTTCGAGGTGGCCTGCTCGAAGGCCAGCAGGCGCCCCCACGCGCCGTGCGGCTCGAACGGGCGGTTCGTGGCGACGACGGGCACCACGAGCCAGCAGAGCGACACGATCAGCGTGGACACCATGCCGGCGATGGCGAACCGCCGAAGACCGTGCGAGCGGCGCGCCACGAGCGGCGCCAGCGGCACGAACAGGTAGGCAGAGACGTAGACCGCCTCGGTCCACTGGACCACGGGCCAGGTGCGCTCCAACGGCAGGGCGAGCCCGAACGCATCGGGCGCCCGGCCCAGCGCCTGCACCAGTTCGTAGACGACGAGCCATGGCAGCAGCACCCACACGTAGACGGCGGCGCGCGCCGAGGGCGTGGGTGGCGCCTCGCCGCCGCGCGGCAGTGAGAGCAACGGCGGGTCGAGCGCCGACGGTCCGAATCGCGCCACCAGGTCGTGCCGCTCGTAGCCCCAGACGAGGGCCATCATGCTCAGCGCCGTCACCGGCGCGACCACCCAGAGGCCGGCGGCCGACCCCACGCCGAGGGCGACGCCCGTCACCAGCAGGCCGAAGCCGATGTAGATCGGGTTGCGGAGCCAGCGGAACACACCGGCGCGCACGAACAGCGGCGGTGGGAAGGCGTTCATCGGCAGGCCCCGTCCCCGCCGGATCAGGTCGGCGATGCCCAGCGCCAGCAGGCCGAGTCCGGTCGCGCCGATCGCCGTACCGCCGGCCGACGTGTGCACCGCGTCGAGCGGCACCACCGGACCGAGCCGCCGCGCCCACAGCCACAGCGCCACCGGCACCGCCACCACGAAGAGCACGCCGTAGAGCACGCGCGCGAGCAGGCCGGCAGGCGTCACCATGTCACCACCTCGTGGATGGCCCAGCCGTCGTCGAGGACGTGTCCTCCGGCGTCGATGAGCGAGGACCGCGCGCACTGCTTGTGTTCCTGCATCGAGGCCAGGCGGCCGCCGATGCGCGCCCCGAGCACGGGTGCCGCCCGGCCGATCGCCGCGCCGACGCGCCGGTGCGTGAGGTCGTGCCCCGGCCGCCAGCGCAAGGAGCGGCCCCCGTCCAGCCCGGCGAGGCCGTCGCGATCGACGCGCGCCGAGGCTTGCGCCGCTCCGTCGAGCCATGCCATGCGCAGCGGGGCATCGCCGTCCCACTCGATCCAGACCAGCGCGTGCCGGTCCGAGAGGTGCCGGCCCCACCGCAACGTGTGGAACGGCAACGCCCACGGTGGCACCGTCAGCCGCAGGTGCTCGGCGTAGCCGAGTCCCTCGTGCCGGACGCCGTCCACGACGACGACCGCCCGGGCGCGGGGGACGCGGCACGACCACTCGATGCGGCCGGCCGGCGTGTCGAGCAGCGTGGCGGCGACCGGCGGATCGAGGGCCCGCCACACGCCCTGCACGTCGAGCGAGGACGACGCCCAGGTCAGCGCTCCGTCCTGCATCACCGGCGTCGCCGCGTCGCCGAGCGCGGAACGCTCGTCCGGCCCGTTGCCAGGCACGACCCGCAGGCGCGCCGACAGCCGCAGATCGAGCCCGAGCCAGCCGACGTCGACCACATAGGCCACGACGGCCACGCCGTCCGCGGTCACCACGTCCAGGTACGATTTCTCGACGACGAGCAACATCACCCGCCGAGCTTCAAGATCGGTGCCTGGCCCATCGCGGTGCCGGCGTCGTGTTGCGGCCGGAACGGCTCTCCGCGATGGCCGCGCCGCCGGGAATCCCGCCCGGGGGCCCCATGGGCACCGGTCCCGCTCCTGCGCCGATGCACTACCATCCGCGCATGAGCGCGCGTGCCGTGGCCGTTCGGTCCCTTCTCTTCCTCGTCGTCGCGATGGTCGTTGCCACGGTGGCGGCGCAGCCCGCGGCGCCGTCGGGCGACTGGCTGAATCACGGCGGCGATCGCGGCAGCACGAAGTACTCGCCGCTCGATCAGATCACCGCCGCCAACGTGGCGCAGCTGCAGGTGGCGTGGCGGCGGCCAGGCGTGGATCCCGCCATTCGCGCCGCCCATCCCGATCTCGTCGTGCCATCGAACTATCGCAGCACGCCGCTCAAGGCCGACGGCCGTCTCTACACGACGAACGCGCTCGGTCTCGCCGAGGCCATCGATCCGGCCACCGGCGCGACGCTCTGGGCGCAGGCGGTCGAGGCCGACGATCTCTCCGGCGCCGGCGCCAGCCGCAACGTGGCGCTCTGGCGCGACGCGCAGGGCGCGCGCGTGTTCAGCGTGCGTGGCCGCTATCTGTACGCGCTCGACGGGCGCACGGGACGGCCGGTGGACGGGTTCGGCGCCGCGGGTCGCGTGGACCTGATGGCCGGCCTCGGATCGAAGGTGACGTCGTTTCGCTGGAGCGCGCCCGGACCACTCGTGGTGCGCGACGTGGTCGTCATCGGCGGCCAGGGGTGGACCGACTCGGGCACGCAGGCCGACATCCCGCCCGGCGACGTGCGCGCCTTCGACGTGCGCACCGGCGCCCTGCGCTGGACGTTTCACGTGGTGCCGCGCCCTGGTGATCCGGGGATCGAGTCGTGGCTGAATCGCTCGTGGCGCGACACCGGCAACGCCAAGGCGTGGAGCCTGATGAGCGCCGACGAGGAACTGGGCTACATCTACCTGCCGCTCTCGAGCGCCGCCAACGAGTGGTACGGCGGACAGCGGCCCGGCGCGAACCTGTTCAGCGACACGCTCGTGTGCCTCGACGCGCGCACCGGCGCGATGAAGTGGCACTACCAGACGGTGCATCACGACCTGTGGGACTACGACAACCCCACCGCGCCCGTGCTGGCCGACATCACCGTGAACGGCCGTCGCATCAAGGCCGTGGTGCAGGTGACGAAGCAGGCCTTCGCGTTCGTCTTCGATCGTGTGACCGGCAAGCCCGTGTGGCCGATCGAAGAGCGGCCGGTGCCGAAGTCGACCGTACCGGGCGAGTGGACCTCGCCCACGCAGCCGTTCCCCACGAAGCCGGCGCCCTTCGATCGGCAGGGCCTCACCGACGACGACCTCATCGACTTCACGCCGGAGCTGAAGGCCGAGGCGCGTGAGATCGCGAAGCAGTGGATCACCGGGCCGATGTTCACGCCGCCGTCGGTGGAGGGCACGGCGCCCGGCGAGACGAAGGGCACGATGTATTTGCCGGGGTGGGTGGGCGGCGCCAACTGGGGCGGCGCGGCGCTGGATCCCGAGACCGGCACGCTCTACGTGCCGTCGGTCACGTTCCCGTGGCTCGGTGCGCTCGTGAAGGGCACGGGCCGCTTCACCTACGTGCAGACGCGCAAGCGCCTCGATCGCGAACCTGGCCCCGGGCCGCGCGGCCTGCCGATCACGAAGCCGCCGTACGGCCGCATCACCGCGATCGATCTGAACAGCGGCGACCATCGCTGGATGGTGCCGAATGGCGACGGGCCGCGCGATCATCCGGCGCTGAAGGCGCTGAACCTGCCGCCGCTCGGCCAGCCGGGCCGGGCCGCGCCGCTCGTCACGAAGACGCTGCTGTTCGTCACCGAGGGCAGCGCGGCGGGCCTCAGCGTGCCGCCGGGCGGTGGCGGTCCGCGGATGCGCGCCTTCGACAAGCGCACCGGCGCGGTGGTGGCGGTGATTCCGTTGCCGGCCGGCGCCACCGGCGCGCCGATGACGTATCTTCATGAGGGACGGCAGTACGTGGCGGTGGCGGTGGCCGACACCCATCACGCGCCCGAGCTCGTGGCGCTCGCCCTGCCGCGCTGACCGTCCGGAGGTGATCGACGATGACGGCGTCCATGCGTGCGTGGGTGGTCGCGGCCCTGGCCCTCGGCGCCGGTGGCGCGGGGTATGAGTTGAATCGACTGCCCACCGCGCCGTCCGACCTCGTGGACGGCATCGTCGTCTACGAGCACGCGAACTACCAGGGCGCCTCGGCGCACATCACCGACGACATCCGCGACCTGCGCGACGTCAAGGGGCCGTGCGAACACTACGAGTCGGACACGTCGGGCGGCCGCTACTACTACGACTGGAACGACTGCATCTCGTCGGTGAAGGTGGCGCCCGGCTGGCGCGCCACGCTCTATCGCGACGACAACTACCGCGACGACGAGCTGACCATCACCACCGATCAGCCCAACCTGCAGCTGGTGACGCAGCACGATTGCCCGCACGACGGGCTGAACGACTGCGTCACGTCGATCCGCGTGCGGCCGCGGTAGCAGAACGCGCCATGGGGGTCAGACCCCATTCAAGGCCGGGCCAGCTTTCCAGGAGGATTCGTGAGCGCTCGTGATGTCATCGCCCAGTTGCGCGATCTCGCCGCCCGTACCAGTGATGCCCATGGCGCGCAGCGCGTGGCGTGGGGCCCCGTGTGGCAGCAGGCGCGTGCGTGGTTCGATGCCGAACTCGCCAAAGACGGGCTGTCGGCCGAGATGGACGCCGCCGGCAACCGCTGGGTCACGCTGCCCGGCGTGTCATCGCGCACGGTGATCGTGGGCGGACACCTCGACTCGGTGCCGAACGGCGGTTGGCTCGATGGCCCGCTGGGCACGCTGGCGGGCCTCGACGCCGTGCGTCGCTACGTGCGCGCGGGGCAGACGCCGCCGGTCACGCTGGCCGTCGCCGACTTCGCCGACGAGGAAGGCGCGCGCTTCTCGCGCAGCCTGCTCGGCTCATCCGGCGCGAGCGGCAGTGTGGTGCCTGATTCCGTGCGGGACCTGCGCGATCGCGACGGCGTGCGCCTCGAGGACGCGCTGCGTGCGTGCGGCGTGGAAGTGGACCGCATGCCCGACGCGCACACGGCGCTGATGGCGCGCGATCCGCGGGCGTATCTCGAGCTGCACATCGAGCAGGGGCCCGTGCTCGAGGCGATGGGCCGGTCCACCGCGGCCGTGATCGGCACGTTCGGTGTCGAGCGCCACGTGCTGCGGTTCACCGGCCAGGCCGCGCATTCGGGATCCACGCCGATTCCCATGCGCAAAGACGCCTTCCTCGCCGCCGCCGAGGCGTCGCTGGCGTTCCGCGAGATCGCGCGCCGGCATTCCACGTCAGATCAACATGGTGTGCGGTGGGCACCGTGCGCGTGGAGCCGGCGATCGTCACCGCCGTGCCGGGGGTGTGCGAGATCGCGCTGGATCAGCGCGCGTTCCACCGCGAGACGCTGCAGCAGGCGCTGGCCGAGGCCCGCGAAGCGGCGGACCGCGCCGCCGCCGCCAACGGCTGCGCCGTGGCGTGGCGGCACACGTGGCGCATCGATCCGTGCCGCTTCGATCCGCGCCTCGTGGACCTGTGCGCCGAGGCGGTGATGGAGACGACCGGCCACGCGCCGCGCCTGCCGTCGGGTCCGCTGCACGACGCGGTGGAGATGGGCCGCGTGATGCCGTCGGTGATGATGTTCGCGCAGTCGCTGCGCGGCCTCTCGCACTGCAAGGAAGAAGACACGCACGAGGCCGATCTCGTCCTGTCGCTCGACGCCTTCCAGCGCCTCATCGACAAGACCGTCGCGTACGTCGCCGCGCAGTAGCGCCGCCAGGCGGCCCGGACAGCGGGGCCGGCACGCGGCCGGCCCCGACGTGCCTACTGGCGGGTGTTCGTGCCCGTCATGTACCACTTGCCGGCGATGCGCACGCACTCGGCCACGCCCTTCACCGGCTTGCCGCCCTCGACGCCCTCGAAGTCGACCAGCGCGTCGTCGCCGTCCACCGTGCCGCCGGTGACCTTCACCTTGCGTGGCGACATGTCGCGCATCATCTTGAACATCTCTTTCGCTTCACCCGACTTCTCCGACTCGGCCATCATCTTGGCCTGATCGGGGCGGGCGGTGGCCATCAGCGCCTTGAAGTCGTTCTTCTCGATGGCGGCGAAGTGCGCCATCACGGCCTTGCCGGGCTCGCCGCCGTCGGGCGGCAGCGGCGTGCCGGCCGGCACCACGGTGGATTCGACCTTCAGGTCGAACGTGACGTCGGCGGTGTTGCCGGGCATCTTCAGCCGGAAGGCGCCAGCCACGTGGTCCGCGGTGTTGGCGGTGAGCTTCAGCGCCTTCGCGTAGTCGCTGTTGCACGACGAGCCGCCGCCGTTGCCCGAGGAGTAGTCGACGCACGAGAAGGAGCCGTCCTTCCCGACGCGCAGGGTGATGTGGCCCTTGCCCATGCGCATCACGTCGAACGAGTCGATCTTGCGGTCTTTCGCCGCCGCCTTGCGGTCGAACGCCGCCGGCAGGAACGCCACCTCGACGCCGTCGTCGGTCTTGTAGGCCACCGCGTCGACCACGGTGAACGACACGTCGTTCATGGCCACCACCTTCACGTCGGCCATCGCGGGCGCCGCCGCCCGTGAGCCGCCACCGCCGCCAGCATCATGGGTGCCTTCTGCATCTGGAACCGCCTCCTGAGGGAACTAGCGCAAATATCGACCGCCGGGCATCACGCCGGCAGCCCGTGGTCGCGGCTGCGCCCGATTGCGCACCGGTGCGGCGGTGGTTCTGCTAGACTTCCGGCCGCTTTGGAGGTTTCCATGCCCGACCGGTTGGTGCGTGCCGTGTGGTTGCGGACGACGTCCGCCCTCGTTCTCGGTCTGTTCCTGGCCGCCTGCCAGTCGGCCCCCGCGCCGGCGGCCGGCACCGCGGCGGCCTCCGCCACGAGCACCGAGATCCTCTGGGATCGCTACGGCGTGCCGCACATCTTCGCGCCCGACCACGGCGCCCTCTTCAAGGCCTACGGCTACGCCCAGATGGAGGCGCACGCCGAGCTGCTGATCCGCCTGTACGCCCAGGCGCGTGGACGGGCCGCCGAGTACTACGGGCCCGAGTACCTGGCGTCGGACAAGTGGGTGCGCACCAACGGGCTGCCCGACACCGCGAAGCAGTGGGCCAAGGGGCAGAGCCCCGACTTCGCGCCGCTGATCGAGTCGTTCGCCAAGGGGCTGAATCAGTGGGCGGACGAACACAAGGCCGAGCTGAGCCCGTCGGCCCAGGCGGTGCTGCCGCTCACGCCCGACGACGTCTACGCGCACGGCCTGCGCGTGATCCACTACGACTGGATCGTGAGTCCCACCCGCCTCGAAGGCCGCCTGAAGCGCTGGGAAGACGAGGTGCACGGCTCGAACGAGTGGGCCGTGGCCGGCTCGCGCTCGGCCACCGGCAAGGCGCTGCTGATGAGCAACTCGCACCTGCAGTGGGGCGACATCCACACCTACTTCGAGGTGCAGCTCACGGCGCCCGGCGTCACCAGCTACGGCGCCGTGTGGGTGGGCTTCCCGGTGCTGCGTCAGTGCTTCACGGAGTACGTGGGCTGGACCCAGACCACGAACAACCCGGCGGAATCCGACCTCTACGGCATCGTCGAGAAGGACGGCGGCTACGTGCTCGACGGCCAGGTGAAGCAGTTCGACACCCATACCGAGACGATTAAGATCAAGCAGGCCGACGGCTCGATGAAGGAGGAGCCGCTCACGATCCGCCGCACCGTGCACGGGCCGATCGTGGCCCAGCGCAAGGGGATGCCGATCGCGATGCGCGTGGCCGCGCTCGATCGCCCGAAGATGTTCGAGCAGTTCTGGCGGATGGGGTTGGCGAAGAACTTCCAGGAGTGGGAGGCCGGCATGCGCATGCAGCAACTGCCGCTCTTCAACACCGCCTACGCCGATCGCGACGGCCACATCGCCTACGTCTACAACGCCACGCTGTGGAAGCACCCGATGGGCGACTACCGCTTCTGGCAGGGCGTGGTGCCCGGCGACAAGTCGGAACTGATCGGCACCGAGATCGTGCCCTACGACGAGATTCCCAAGGTCGCCGACCCGTCGACCGGCTGGGTGCAGAACTCGAACGACATGCCGTGGACCTCGGTGTATCCGATGGTGCTCGACTCGACCAAGTTCGCGCCGGGCTTCGCGGCGCCGCAGGGCATCACGCAGCGCTCGCAGCGCGGCATTCGCATCCTGTCGAACCTGCCCGATAAGATCAGCTTCGAGGACATCAAGAAGGGCAAGCTCGACACGCACGTCGAGACCGCCGATCAGTTCGTGGACGAGATCGTGTCGACCGCCAGGGCCAAAGGCACCGCGGTGGCGAAGCGTGCCGCCGACGTGCTGGCGAAGTGGGACCGCCAGGGCGAAGTGGACAGCGTCGGCATGCTGGTCTTCTACAAGTTCATGTCGGCGGCCGGGTCGTCGTTCGAGAACATCGGCGGCTTCAAGGTGCCGACCGACGACCGGCGCCCGCTCGAGACGCCGCGCGGCTTCAAGGATCCGGCGAAGGCGATGGCGATGCTCGACCAGGTGGCGGCATCGATCGAGAAGGAATACGGCACGCTCGAGGTGAAGTGGGGCGACGTGCTGCGCTTCCGCCGCGGCAACACCGACGTGCCCGGCAACGGCGCGCCGTCGCAGCTGGGCGCCATCCGCACCATCAACCCGAGCCCCTTCAAGGACGGCAAGATCGAGGCGATCTCGGGCGACACCTTCTACGGCGTGATCGAGTTCTCGACGCCGCAGCGCGGCGAAGTGCTGCTGAACTACGGCAACTGGTCGAAGAAGGGCTCGAAGCACATCGACGACCAGCTGCCGCTGGCGTCGAAGAAGCAGCTGCGGCCGATGTGGCGCGACAAGAAGGACATCGAGGCGAACCTCGAGAGCCGGAAGGTGCTGAACTAGGCGCGCGGCTCAGGGCGATCGCCACATCGCCACTTCGGTCGCCGCGAAACGGTATCTCTCGCCGCTCCAGCTTCGCGCGACGCGGACGTCCTGGTGACGGCCGTGGGCGGACGCGTCGCTGCTCAGACTTCCGCGGCAAGAGACGCCGTCCCGCGTCGACCTCGCCCGCGCGCTGCGTCTCACCGGCGTGACTAGTCGCTGTCGGACCTCAAGAGCTCGCGAAGCATTCGATCCGGGTTCGCGAGGAACGCACGCGTGACGCGGAAGTGCTCGGTGTCCTCGAACGAGATGCGCTGCGGCCCGTCAGGGCCAAACTGGTAGATCCACGCATCTGGATAGGCCATGAGGATTGGCGAATGCGTGGCCATGATGAACTGCGATCCCTGCTTTGCCAGGTCGTGGAGCCGCGCCAGGACTGCGAGCTGGCGCTGCGGCGAGAGGGCGGCCTCAGGTTCGTCGAGCAGATACAGCCCGCTTCCTCGAAACCGGTGGGTGAGCAAAGACAGGAACGCCTCGCCGTGTGACTGCTCGTGCAGGGACTGGCCGCCGTAGGCGTCGATCACAGCAGGGCCTGCCGCTGGCTCGGCGTCGAGCCGCTCGATCTCGGTCGCGACGTTGAAGAAGCTCTCGGCTCGAAGGAAGTAGGCGTCGCGTGGACGGCGATGGCTCCGCACGAGCCGCAGGTACCCATGCAGGTTCGAGTGTGACGCTCGTGTGCCGAACTGGAAGTTGCGGCCGCCGCCTTCGGCATTGAGGCCGGCCCCGATCGCAATTGCCTCGAGGAGCGTCGACTTGCCGGAGCCATTCTCGCCAACGAACACGGTCAGCCGCGGATGCAACTCCAGCCGGTCCAACGCTCGAACTGCCGGCAGGCAGAACGGATACGTGTCGAACGTCGGAACGGTGTCGCGCTTGAGCTCGACGCGTGAGACGAACTGAGCCGGCGGCACCTCACGCCTCGTCTCGATCGCCGGGGACGGCGAACGCCATCATGTCGCGGTACTCCAGGCGCTTCACCACGGGCGCCTGGGGGCCGCTGCTCGGCAGGGCGGCGAACGCCTGTTCCGACTGCGTCACCATGGCGCGGGCGATGTCGTGCTTGTGGATCGAGTGGTACTTCGACGGCATCGCCCAGTGCACGAGCGGCATCACGGCGCCGAGCAGGCCGGGTGTGTTCGAGTTGCCGAGGATGACGGCCGGGCGATAGAGGCCGAGGAACTCGAAGCCGACCGACTCGGCCGCCACTTCCTTCTCGCCGATGAAGCGCACGTACTTCATACGGCTGTCGGGGGACGCGTCCACGGCGGTCATCACGCCGGCCACCCGGGCGCCGGCGGCTTTCGCGGCGCGGCAGAAGGCGTGCGGGTAACCGATCTCGATCCTGCGCACCTCGTCGTCGGGCATCGACGCGCTGCCCTTGCCGACGCCGAAGGCCGCCAGCGCGATGTCGACGCCCTGCACGTGGGCCGCCACCTCGGCTTCCAGCTGGTCCATGTTCACGACCAGCTCGGTGACCTTCGGGTCGCTGAAGGCGCGTGTCGGCCGGCGCGTGACGACCGTGACTCCTGTGCAATGCGGGCTGCGGATCAGCAGCTGTACGATCCGCGCGCCGACGTTGCCCGTGGCGCCGAGCACGATCGCGGAATAGGGCGTCATGAGGTCGGGTGCTCCATTGGCGCGCGGGCGCTCACGCGCGCAGGATCTTCTCCATCGGCCGGCCCTTGGCCAGTTCGTCGACCAGCTTGTCCATGTAGCGGATCTGCTGCATGAGCGGGTCGTCGATGTCCTCGATGCGCACGCCGCAGATCGTGCCCGTGATCTTCGTGCGGTTCGGGTGCAGCGCCGGCGCCTTGGCGAAGAACGTCTCGAAGTCGACGCCGGTGTCGATCTGTTTCTGCAGCTGCGCGTTCGTGTAGCCCGTAAGCCACGTGATCACGCGGTCGACCTCCGCCTTCGTCCGGCCCTTCTTCTCGGCCTTGGCGACGTAGTGCGGATACACGCCCGAGAACTTCATCTTGAAGACGCGATGCGACATGACGGCTCGCCTTCCCGCGGGTCCCTGATGGTCAGAACGCCCGGAGTCCGAGTATCAGGTGACACGATACCGCGCCGTCGCCATAGCGCGACGGCTGGTGCTGGATCTCCACGCGCTGATGCTCCGACAGGCCCACGTTCTGGCCGGCGCCGATCTGGGTGCCGGTGCCGATCTCGTAGTGCGCGATGCTGGCCAGCAGGTTCAGCAGGTCGGGCGGATTCCACTGCGTGTCGTGCACCTCGAGATTCAACAGCCCGAACACGTCCATGCCCGTGGTGTAGCCCGAGAGGCCGACGCTGTCGCTCACGAGATGCAGTCCCAGCCAGAGCAGGATGGGCAGGGCCTCGCGCGACGCGTTGCGGGCCTCGGCGGCGTAGCGCGCCGGCTCGATCACGATCGACGCGTGCGGATTGAAGACGGCGGCGGCGTCGGGCCGGGTCGCGATCACGCTGGCCACGCCACCGACCACCTGCAGGTTGAGGTCGACGGCGGAGAGCGCGTCGGACTCGGCGAAGACCACGACGTGGGACTGATGCGCGCGCAGCTCGGATTCAGCGGCCGGCCAGTGCCACGCGGCCCGCACCGACCACTCCACGTCGTCCCAGGGAATGGGGGCGGTCGTGTGCATGAAGCCCAGCACGCCGCCTGGAATGGGCAGCGTCGCCGCGGCCGGCGGCGTGCCCTCCGGGTCGAGCGCGAGCGCGGAGCGATCGACGCCGAAAGCGTCCGCGATCCGCGGCCAGTCGATCGGGTCGGCCGAACGAAGCGCGACCATGGCGATCAGGCGATCCATCGAGTCTCCGCGAATGTCGTCAACGCCGGTCAGCGCCGGGTGAACTCCATGATCCAGTTCGTTTCCCAGGTGGCGCCGCCATCGTTCGAGAACGCCTGTTCCCAGCGCGGCCGGTCGGGCGATGGCACCGACCACGTGAAGCGCACCACGATCGGCGTGCCGTTGAAGGTGTCGCGGGCGTGGAAGGTGCCGACCCCGTTCTCGAAGCGGCCCACGACCGGCACGTCCACCGATCCCGGCGTGCGCCCGTCGAGCCACCAGATCGACCACGTGCCCGCCTTCGCGTCGTAGGCACGAAGCGTGGCTGCGCGATAGGCGCCATCCGGCAACTCGATGATGTTGTCGTCGACGTTGCCGAAGCCGCCGAGGATGCGCGCCGCCGTGTTGCGGCCCGGGAACGTCTCCCAGTCGGACGCGCCCTTGAGCCTGGTTTTCAAGCGCGTGTGCGTGACATCCCACTCACCGATGAAGAAATCGAAGTCGGTGGGACGGCCTGGAACCATCGGCAGGAACATGCTCGTCGAGTATCGCACGCAGCCGCGTCGGCGCTCAGGTGTGGGACACCATCAGCACGTAACCATCGGGATCCTCGAGGCGGAACTCGCCCCTCGGTGCATAGAACGGACGTGTCACCGGCCCGGGAGCGAGACCCTTGCCCTGCAGCTCGGTGCGCAGGGCGTCCACGTCGGGGCAATACAGGTAGAGCAGCACCGCTTGTTGGTCCGCCGCCACGGGACCGTTGGCGAGTGCCACCATCAGCTGGGCCTCGCCCGAGGTCAGCCACGCCCAGATGGGCCCCGAGGCGTCCGGCGGGACCACGGTACTGCGGACGGTGAATCCCAGCCGCTCGTAGAACGCGACCGAGCGCGAGACCTCTCTCACGTGCAGCATTGGCGTGAGCGCGGCGATGCCCATTCCGTGTCCTACAGCTTCAGCTTCATGCCCACGTGCGTCGCCTCGAAGCCGAGGCGTTCGTAGAAGCGCTTCGCGTCCACGCGCGTGACGTCGCTCGTGAGCTGCACCAGCGAGCAGCCGGCGGCGCGGCAGCGTTCGATCGCGTGGCGGATCATGGCCTCGCCGATCTTCTGCCCGCGCTGCGCGGACGCGACGCGCACGCCCTCGATCTGGCCGCGGATGGCGCCCAAGCGGCTGAGGCCCGGGATGATCGTGAGCTGCAGGCAGCCGACGATCTCGTCGCCGAGTGTCGCCAGCAGCAGATCGTTCCCGCCCTGGTGCTGCATGGCCGCGAACGCGCGGGCGTACTCGCCGGGCAGCGGATCGGCGTAGCGCTCGCGGGTGGCGCCCAGCGTGTCGTCGGCGAGCAGGCGGACCACGGCCGGCAGATCGCGGGCGGTGGCGAGGCGGAACTGCAGGAGGGCCATCTTCGCGGGTCGAAGGAGCATACTGCGGATATGCGAATCCCGAGGCGCGGGCTCACGCTCGTATTCCTGGCCGTGGCGGGGGCGGCCGCGGCGCAGACGTCCGTGCAGCCCACGGTGCCCGCCGCGATCCAGGGGCACGTGCGCGACGAGCGCTTCCAGCCGGTGACGGCGGTGCGCGGCCTGCCGCTCGGCGTGCGCGAGGAGCTGCAGCGCATGTTCGGCAGCACGGCCATGGCCATCGCCGATCCCGGCGAGAAGTTCCAGGTCACCGACGTCATCACCGACCCGTCGCTGCCGATCCGCCGCCTGAGCGTGGCCGCATGCTCGCAGGACCACTGCCTGGTCTACTACGAGCGCGGCGGCATCGCGCACACGTGGCATGCCGTGCTGCTGCACTGGACGCCCGATCAGACACGCGTGGAGGCCGGGGGCACCGCGCCGGCCGGCATCCGCTCGATCGACGATCTGCGGAACGCGGTGCTGTCGGGCGCGCTGAAGGGGCCCGGCCGCTACTGGTAGGCGGCCGCGCGCCGCTCGCCACCGAGGCGCGATACACTCCAACCCGCGCGGAATCGCCCGCGATGGAGGAGTCATGTCGAAGTCGTCGTTCGTCGCCGTCCTGCTGTTCGGAGCCGCCGCCGTCGCGGGTGCGCAGCAAACCGGATTCACCCGCACCGTGCTGCAGCAGGTCGACATCTCGGCGCCGGGCCGCGAGGCGGTGACCGCGCGCGCCGAGTTCACCGCGCCGGGCGCGTCGGTGGGCCGCCACACCCACTTCGGGGAGGAGATCGGCTACGTGATCGAGGGCACGATCACGGTCGAGATCAACGGCGCGACGAAGACGCTGAAGGCCGGCGAGGCGTTCGCCATCCCGGCCGGTGCGCCGCACAACGCCACCAACGCCGGCACGGGCAAGGCGGCGATTCTCGCGACCTACATCGTGGAGAAGGGCAAGCCGCTGGCGACGCCGGTGAAGTAGCTACGCCGGCGCGGCGAACCGCGAGCGCACCGAGCGCTGCCAGCCGGGCAGCAGCGGCGTCGTCAGCGTGGCGTCGTGGGGCGCGCCGCGATCCGCCACGCGATGCCGGCCAGCAACACGCCGGCGCCCAGCAGCACCTGACGCAGCGTGGCAGATGGCAGCGGGTCGTGCGCGGCCTTCATCCGCAGTCGCAGTTGGGTGAGGCCGCCGGCATCCCATGCGGCGTCGTAGGCGCGCACCATCTCGTCGCGCAGCTCCACCGCGTCGGGATCGTCGCCCAGGCCGACGGGCAACTGCTCGGGCAGGACCGGCAGCGCGCCCGACGGATCCGCCGCCCAGCGCACGGCCTGCACCGCGAGACTGCGGCCGCCCTCGGGCGGCCACAGCGCGACGAGCAGCAGGGCGGATGCCACCAGCATCCGCCACTGCCACGGGGAAGGCGCGTGCACGGGCGCGGACTCGCGAACGAACGCTAGGGCGTGATGGTGATCTTCTCGACCGTCCAGGTCGAGCAGTCGCCCTTGTAGAGCACCATCTCCGACTCGCAGTGCAGCTCGTGCACGAGGCAGCCGCTCTGGCCGTGGCCCAGCCCGGTCTGCGCCCAGCCGAGCAGCTTGCCGTCGAGCGAGAACTTGTAGATCTTGCCGTTGCCGTCGCCGCTGAAGAGGTACTGCGTGGCGCCCGGCGACACGCACACCGACCACGGCGCGCCCATGCCCTCGATGGTGCGCTGGTGGTTCAGGTCGCCGTCGAGCACCTGCACGCGGCGGTTGCCGCGATCGGCCACGTAGATGTTGCCCTTCGCGTCGGACGCGATGGCGTGCGGCGTGTTGTATTCGTTCACGCCGTTGCCGCGCACGCCCACCGCCTTCACCCACGTGCCGTCCTTGGTGAACTTGGCGACGCGCGAGTTGTTGTAGCCGTCGGTCACGAAGATGTCGCCGGCGGCGTTCCAGGTGACGTCGGTGGGACGGTTGAACACGCCGGGACGCGCCGGCGGCGTGCCTTCGAGGTGATCGCCTTCCTCGGTGAACTTCTCGAGCCAGTCGAGCGGTTCTTCCTTGCGGCCCAGCACCATCTCGACGCTGGCGTCGGGGCGGTACTTCACGATCATGTTCGCGCCTTCGTCGACCGCCCAGACGTTCTGGTCCTTGTCGATGCGCACCGTGTGGGCGAAGCCCGCCGCGTAGCTGTTGGGGCCCCATTCCTTCAGGTACTTCAGGGTCGGATCGAATTCGAAGAGCATCGACGCCGCGCTGCCCTTCACCTGCGCCGTCTTGCCGGTGCGCGAGAACACGAACAGGTGGCCGGCGGCGTTCTTCGCCACGCCCACCGTTTCGCCGATCGTCTGACCGGGCACGTTCAGGCGCAGCACTTCTTCCTTCACCTTGAGCTGCGGCGTGGCCTTCTCGAGGGCTTCCTGCTTCGCGCGCGCCTCGGCGCTGCCGAACATGCCGCCGCCGGCCGGCGCCGCGGGCGCCGGACGTGCCGGGGCCTGGCCTTGCGCGAACATCGACGGCACGAGCGCGGGCTGAGCGGCCATGGCCGCCACGCCGAGCGCGAAACCGAGGGACAGCACGAGACGCGGGTTCATCCGGGATCCTCCTGGCCGCCGCACATTTCGGGCGACGGGCGAGTATACACGCGGGTGCCACCGGCTGAGCTTGACAGGCCACCCGCCTTGACCGATCGTCCGCAGTCGTCGCGCAAGAGCCGGGAACCGCCAGTAACGGCGTCGCGCGACCGACCGGTTACGCCGAGGGGCTGGCGGATCGTCCCAGCCCTTCGGCGCGCATCGCGCGCCGATACGCCACGGCCACGGCGTCGAACTTCAGGTGCAGCTCGTCGGCGAGATCGAACGGCACCTGCTCGGGCCGCTGCGATTCCACGATGCGCTGATCCTGCCCGAAGATCACGCGCTCGAACTCCTGCAGCGTGCTGTCGGGATCGTCGAAGTCGTAGTTGCGGCCGATGATGCAGTAGCCGCGGCAGCGATCCGCCTTCTCGGGCTGCGAGGCGAAGAAGTACACCATGCCTTTCGTGCCGCCCCAGCCGAGGCGCAGCACGATCGTGTACGGCAGGTGCAGCTCGTAGCGACTGCGCCGCTCGGGCTTCACGGTGACGTCGTTGGCGAAGACCTTGAAGTCGTCGCTGTTGGGCGCCTCGGGCCGCACCACCGTGTAGTGCAGCACGTGGCCGCGCGTCTCCACCGAGTGCTCGGGCACGACCGGACGCTCCGGATCGCCGAGCAGCCCCGGATGCACCCACGGGAAGTGGCCGAAGTCGGTGAAGTTCTCGACCTGCCGCGAGGCGTCGCTCTGCCACGCGAACGGGCCGGTGTTCACCACCTTCCACTCGCCCGACTCGAACTCCGGAATCTCGGGCAGGTCGTAGACGGGCGGCTCGTCGCTCAGGCACACCCAGATCAGGCCGTAGCGTTCCTGGCACTGATACTTCGGCGTGCGCGCCTTGGCGGGAATGATGGTGTTGGCCGACTGCGGGATGCGCACGCAGGCGCCGCTCGCGTCGAAGCGCCACGCGTGATACGGACACACCAGGCAGTCGTCGGCGATCCAGCCGAGCGAGAGCGCGGTGCCGCGGTGGATGCACAGGTCGCGCATGGCATGCGCGCGGCCGTCGCTCGTGCGCCACACCACCACGGCCTCGCCGAGCAGCGTCGCCGCCACCGGCGCGTTGGTCACCTCGTGCGCGTAGGCCACGGGATGCCAGCAGCGCCGCAGCCTTTCGGGAAACGCGGAGGTGTCGGCCATCGGCGGAGCGGTATGCTACCACCCGCGCCGGCCCGGGTATCGGCGCGTGGGGAGGACGGATGCTGCGTCGTGTCGTCGGAGGGATCGCGATCGGAATGGCGGTGCTGGCGGCGTCGCCTGTCGCGCAGCCGCGCATCGTCACGCTCACGCCGGGTGTCATCACGGTCGCCATCACCGGCAACGCCACAGACCTGCTCGATCCCGAGGCGTGGATGAACCGCTACGCCGAACGGCTCGTCGCCGATCTCGGCATGAAGGCGGTGTGGAAGGTCGTGCCGTTCGACAAGTCGTGGGAGCTGGCGGGGAAGGACGTGGTCGATCTCGTCGCCACGAATCTCGCGAACTTCCCGGATCGCGTCAGCCCCGGCGGCACCTTCTCCACGCCATTCCTCTACGAGCAGCGAGCGCTGCGCATCCGCGCCGCCGACAAGGCAAAGTACCGCACGATCGCCGACTTCAAGGGACGCAAGGTGGGCGCGGTCACCGGCATGGCGGCGCATCGCGACCTGCTGAAGCGTGCCCCACAGGGCGTGGACGTGGTGGCCGCCACGACGTTCCCCGAGCTCTACGCCCTGTTCGACAAGGGCGCGCTCGACGCCGTGGCGCAGGCGGAGTACTTCGCGCTCGATGGCCGCATCATCCCGTCGTACGGGCCCGAGCTCACGCTCATCGACCACCACGACCTGAATCCCGGCCAGCGCGAGGAATCCGTGTTCGTCGTGCGCGACAAGAGCACCGGGCTGCTCGACGCCGTGAACGCCTTCGTGAAGCGCACGCCGTTCCCGCTGCACCTGGCGCGCTGATCCGCTTTGGGGGTCAGACCCCTTTCTGGCTGGGGCCCGACTTTCCTCGGCACGCGGACTGGCGCGGGTGTTGCTTCCGCAGGAACATGGCTCGACAGCGGCGGATACTGCCACCGGCCAGCGTGGTGCACGTGATCAATCGAGGGAACGAGCGACGAAGGCTCTTCGAACGGCCGTCAGACTACGACGACTTCCTCGACCTCATGACACGGGTGCTCGCGCGCCGCCCTGTCAGGACACTAGCGTACGCGCTGATGCCGAATCATTGGCACCTGGTGCTCTGGCCACCCACAGCGGCTGACATGTCGAGATTTCTGCACCACCTGACGACCGCGCATGCGGCGAGATTTCGCTACATGTCGGGTACCGCCGGTCTCGGACATGTGTACCAGGGACGCTACTACTCCTCAATTGTCAAGGACGACGAGGAGTACCTGAGGACGCTCCTGTACGTCGAGGCCAACCCGGTGCGCGCCCGGCTCGTGCGCGAGGCCGACCAATGGCCATGGACCAGTTTGACGGAACGTCTGGGGAGCCGGCGTCTGATCGTCGACGGGCCGCTGGCGCTTCCGCCCCCGCCAGTGTGGGCCGCCCTGATCAACCACTCCGCGGCACGCTCGCGGTAACTGTTGCACTTCGGAAGTCTGGTCCCGCCCTGAATGGGGTCTGACCCCCATCTGCCCTCAAGCCCCGGAACCCGGAAGCCGAGCCCTACTGCCCTCTGGCCGCGGTGCTGTTCTCTCCCGGCCACACGTACTTGTTGAACCAGTCCCAGTTCTGCTGCATCGCGCCACGATTCGCCTTCGGCTTGTCGAGGCTGTGCCCGAAGCCGCGGAAGATCATCAGCTCCACCGGCACTTTCTGATCCTGCAGGCCCTGATACAGCTCGAACGCGTTGGGGATCGGCACACGCGCGTCCTTGTCGCCGTTCTGGATCAGCGTGGGCGCCTTCGCTGACTTGATGTAGGTGATGGGCGAGGTGTCGGCGTAGATCTTCGGGTCGTCCCACGGCGTGGCCTTCAGGTACTGCCGCGTGAACGGATGGATGTCGGTGTTCACGTAGTAGGTGGTCCAGTCGGAGATGCCCGCGCCCACCGACACCGCCTTGAAGCGATCCGAGTGCTTCGTCGTGAGGAACGCCGAGATGTAGCCGCCCTGGCTCCAGCCCATCGAGCCCACGCGATCCTTGTCCACGAGGCCCTGCGCTACCAGCGCATCGATGCCGCTCAGCACGTCCCACGCGTCGCCGATGCCGAGATTGCGCACGTTCAGCGACCGGAACTTCTCGCCGTAGCCGGCGCTGCCGCGGTAGTTCGGCTCGAGCACCAGCGCGCCCTTCGCCAGCCAGCCATCGATGGGATAGAAGCTCGCACTGCCGTACGGCACCGGCCGCGACACGCCGGTGGGCCCGCCGTGGATCACGACCAGCAGCGGATAGCGCCGCCCCGCCTGGAAGTTCGAAGGCTTGTGCAGCACGCCTTCGATTTCGGCGCCGTCCTGGCTCTTCCAGCGCACGACCTCGCGCGTGTGCGCGGGCCACGACGCCACCTGCGCGCCCAGGGCGCTGAGCTTCACGGGCGCGAGCGTGGCGGCCACCGGCGCGGCGTACACGTCGGGGAAGTCGCGTGGGCCGCTGGCGACGAACGCCGTCGTGCGTCCGTCCGGCGTCACCGCGAACGACTGGCCGATCCAGTCCTCGCGCGCGCGGAGCGCGGTGGTCTGTCGTGACGTGGGATCGAGGCGATAGAGATACGCCCACGTCCGCTGCGAGGCGTTGAAGAAGAGCCCGCTCGAGGTCCACGCGACCAGCGACGGATTCTCGTCGAACGCCGCCGTGAGCGACTGCGGCGCGCCGCCCGATGCCGGCACCACGGCGATGACGCCGTTCTCGAAGAAGTAGAACGGCTTCGCCATGGCCGACTCGAACGCGATCTGGCGGCCGTCGGGCGACCACTTGGGATTCGTGTCGGGGCCGGCCTGGGTCACCAGCGGCGAAATCGCGCCGGAGGCGACGTCCACGATCGAGATGTCGGCCGTGCCGCCCTGGCCGGCGTCGCTGCTGACGCGGTGATCGAAGGCGACGCGGGTGCCGTCGGGTGACCATGCGAACGCACCGACCACGAACGCGCCCTTCGTCAGCGGCGCCGAGGCTCTCGTGGCCACGGTGACCACGTGCAGGTGCGCCATGCGGGCGTCGTGGTCTTCGTGCGTGATCTCGCCGTACTGCTCGGTGCGCGCCTTCATCGCCGGCGTCACCGCGTCGGTCATCGTGTAGGCGAGACGCGTGCCGTCGGGCGACCACGCGAAGGCGGTGACGCCCTCGCTGCCGCTCGTGAGCATCTCGGCCTCGCCGCCGTCGAGCGACAGCCGGTAGAGCTGTCGCGTGTCGGTGCGATCCGAGACGAACGCGATCCAGCGGCCGTCGGGCGAGAACGCCGGCTGGCTGCTCGACTTCTTCGCGCTGGTGAGCTGACGGGCGCTGCCGGCCGCGGTCGCGTCGGCGATCCAGATCTCGGTTTCGTAGGCGTTGTCGTCCCAGTTGGTCTCGCGCACCTGGAACGCCACGCGTCGCCCGTCCGCTGAGATGGCGGGCGTACCGGTGACACGTTTCAGAGCGATGAGATCGTCGATCGACTGGGCGTGCGCGGCCGTGGCCGCGAGCAGAACGAGGACGACGGCGGAGACGCGACGCATCAGGCCCTCCAGGCGGAGCGGGGAGGGCCGGAGCGTAGCACAGCGCGGCGAGCCCGCCGCGCCGTGCGTCAAGGGGCGACTACTTCAGCTTGAGACCCGCGGGCAGGGCCACGTCGGCATCCGTTGCCGCCGGCGTGATCTGCAGCGTCTCGGAGCTGGTGGTCATGATCGTGGTGCGCCCGGGCGCCGCCGCGGCGGCCGCGGAGGGCTGGCCGCCACCGGCGGCCGGCTGGTCCTTCTTGCCGCGGCCGAAGCGGCCGAGTCCGCCGATGAGCCCGCCGATGCCGGGCGCCGGTTCCGACTTCTGGTCGGCCTTGGCCGACTGCGCCTCGGGCGAGGCCACGGCGATGAAGATCGACTCGGTGAGCAGCGGCGTGCCCTTCAGCTTCTTCGACTCTTCCGCCAGCTTCGCCATCGCGTCCTTCATCTGCGGATACATCGCGATGGCCTGCGTCATGTTGGCGCCCATCTGCGCGGCCATGTCGCCGAAGACCTTCTGCGCATACTTCATGCGGAAGTCGGCCAGTTCCTGCAGCGCGGCCACCTTCGGTGTCATCCACAGGTGCGTCTCGAGGATGAAGCCGCCCGATTCCTCGAGCTTCTTGCCCTTCTCGCGCACGGTGATGGTGGCGATGGACTCCTTGGTGTCCATGCCGGCGATCTGCTTGGCGCCGGTGCCGTCGGTGATGGTGAAGTCGACCTCGAACTCCTTCTTGGGCTGCGACGGGTCCTGCTTCTCGGGCTCGGGCTTGGCGGCCTCGGCGTCTTTCTTCGCCTTGGCCATCGCCTCTTCCATCTTCTGGCGCATCTGCGCGAAGGTGACGACCGAGTACGACTTGTTCTTCAGGTCGAGGGTGTAGACCTTCTCTTCGCCGAGGTCGATGATCTCGCCGCTGTCGCCGGTGGTGGTGAGCAGGCGGTTGCCCTTCAGCGCCACGGTGTTGACGATGCCTTCACGCGCCGCCTTGCCGCCGAAGAAGTTCATCATGCGGCCGAGCGCACCTTCGAACTTCACCTGGGTGCGTTCCTGGGTCTTGACGTCGGCCGAGGCGAGGGCCGGCACGGCGAGCAGGGCAGCGGAGAGGAGGACGAGGGCAGGACGGGTACGCATAGGGTTCAGTGTAGCAAGCGCCGCACGCGGCGAAACCCCCTCGCCGCCGGTGTCAGGAACGCCGTGTGCCGATTCGCGCGGCCAGCTCGAGTGCGCCGGCCACGCCCGATCGGGCGCCCAGGGTCGGGGCGACGACGTACTGGTCCATGGCGTGCAGAATCGCGGGCGCCTGGACGTAGCCGTTCAGTAGGCGGCCGAGCTCGCCGCGCACGCCCGCCAGCAGGCTCTCGTGCCCCATCACGCCACCGCCGAGCACGATGCGTTGCGGCGACACCGTGCAGACGACGTTCTGCAGCGCCAGGGCGAGGTAGTGCGCCTCGAGCGCCCACCCGGGATGGTCGGCCGGCAGCGTCTCGGCCGGGTGTCCCCAGCGCGCCGCCATCGCCGGTCCGCTGGCGAGGCCCTCGAGGCAGTCGCCGTGATACGGACACACGCCGTCGAATGGATCGGCCTGCCGATCGTGGGGCACGCGCAGGTGGCCGATCTCGGGATGCACGAGTCCGTGCAGCGGCCGGCCGTGCACCAGCACGCCACCGCCGATGCCGGTGCCGACGGTGATGTAGACCACCACGTCGGCGCCGCGGGCGGCCCCGTGCCGCCATTCGCCGAGCGCCGCGGCATTCACGTCGGTGTCGATGGCTACCGGCACGCCCAGCGCCGCGTGGAACAGCCCGGCCACGTCGGTGTCGGCCCATCCGGGCTTCGGCGTGGTGGTGATCCAGCCATGACGCGGCGACGCCGGACCGAGATCGAGCGGCCCGAACGATCCGATGCCGATCGCGTCGATGGGTCCGAGCGCCTCGCGCTGCGCGTTGAAAAACGACACGAGCGCGCCCAGCGTGGCGCCGACATCGCCGGTCGGCACGCGGGTCTCGGCGACGATGTGCGCGTCGGCATCGCCGATGGCGGCCACGCACTTGGTGCCGCCGAGTTCGATCGCGCCCAACCGCATCGTCACTCGATGCCCATCTGCTTCTGGATCGCCTCGAGCGAGACGCCGCGCGTCTCGGGCAGCAGCACCGCCACAGCCACGAACTGCACCACCATCAGCACGCCGAAGATCACGAACGGCAGTCCGCCTGAGGCCTCGGCCACGATCGGGAAGGTCCAGCTGACAGCCGCCGCCCACACCCAGTGCGTGAAGCTGCCCAGCGCCTGGCCGCGTGCCCGCACGCGGTTGGGGAAGATCTCGGCGAGGTACACCCAGATCACCGCGCCCTGCGAGAACGCGAAGCTGGCGATGTAGCCGATGAGGCTCACGAGCACGAGCGAGCCGGCGGCTTTCGTCTGCAGCGCCCACGCCGCCACGAACAGGCACACGGCGAGGCCCACCGATCCGATGAGCAGCAGGCGCTTGCGGCCCACGCGATCGATCACGCTCATCGCCAGCAGCGTGAACACCAGGTTGGTGACGCCGATCACGACCGATTGCCACAGCGCGCTGGTGCGCCCGGCGCCGGCCATCGCGAAGATGTCGGCCGTGTAGTAGATGAGCGCGTTGATGCCCGACACCTGGTTGAAGGTGGCGACCATCAGTGCCAGCAGGATCGGCTTCCGGTACTTCGCGGTGAAGAACGGCTCGCGGGCCGCGTCAGTTTCGCCGCGCAGCGAGGCGACGACGTCAGCGACCACTGCCGCAGGATCGGCGGCGCCCACGCGCCGGAGCACGTCGAGCGCGTCGTCGCGGCGTCCGCGACCGACCAGCCAGCGCGGGCTCTCGGGCATGCCGAACGTGAGCACGTAGAAGAGCAGCGCCGGCAGCACCGGCGCGCCCAGCATCACGCGCCACGCCGCGGACTCTGGTCCGCCCACGGCGAGTTCGACGAGCGAGTTCGAGAGATAGGCCACGAGGATGCCGACGACGATGTTCAGCTGCGCCAGTGCCACCAGGCGCCCGCGGCTCTCGGGCGGTGCGATCTCGGCGATGTACATCGGCGCCGCCACCGAAGATCCGCCGATCGCGACGCCGCCGAGGAAGCGGAACGCCACCAGCGCGCCCCAGCTCCACGCCAGGCCGCAGCCGACGGCCGACACCACGTAGACGAGCGCGAGTGCGCGCAGCACCAGGCGGCGCCCGCGTGTTTCGAGCGGCCCGCCGACCGCGATCGATCCCACGATCGTGCCGATGAGCGCGCTGGCCACGGTGAAGCCGAGCCGCGATGCGTCGAGCGTGAAGTGCAGCCGCAGCGCATCGGTCGCGCCCGAGATCACCGCGGTGTCGAAGCCGAAGAGGAACGAGCCGAGCGAGGCGACGCCGGCGCTCTGGAGCAACTGGCGGTTCACGGACGCCATGAAGCCGGCAGCTTAACGGCCGCCGCCCCGCTTGTCACGCACAGACGCTACCGCGGCTTGGTGGCGCCGCCGTCGCAGACGAGATACGCCAGGAACCGCACCGGCGCGGTGTCGCTGGCATTGGCCGACACGGCGTGCTCGTCGCCAAGCGTCTCGAAGAACGACTCGCCGGCGCGCACGACGCGTTCGGGCTGACCGGTGACCTGGAAGCGCAGCGCGCCCTCGATCACGTAGCCGAGCACCGGGCACGGGTGCCGGTGCGGCGCCGACATGCCACGCGGCGGATACGACACCTCGGTGAGCTGCACCGACAGCTTGCTGCCATCGAGCGCCGGCAGCGCCTGCGTCACCACGGGACGCGCTTCCGCGCCGGGGCGCGGCGCCCTGGCCGCGCCCGCCGCCGCCACGCGATAGATGAAGCCCTTGTTGTCGTCGGAGATGTAGAGGGCGCCGTCGGCGCCGGTCACGATTCCGGCGGGGCGGCCGGTCACCGTGCCGTCGCTCGCGAGCCAGCCGGTGACGAAATCCTCGCGCGACACGGGCCGCCCGTCCTTCATCTCGATCCGCACCACGCTGTAGCCGATCTTGCCGCCGGGCCGTTGCGTGGATCCGTGGATCGCCACGTACATCGATCCCCGATACGGCGCCGAGAACACGGTGCCGCGATAGAACGCCAGGCCCAGCGGCGAGCTGTGCGCGGGCAGCTCGAAGGCCGGCGCCACGACGTCCTTCGCCGCGAGCGTGCGCGGCGCGCTGGCCAGCTCCGGCACCGTGCTCGCCACGCTCTTGCCGTGGAAGAACGGGAAGCCGTAGTGCCTGCCGTCCTCGATCAGGTTGATCTCGTCGGGCGGGTAGTCGTCGCCCAGACCCTCCTGGCCGGTGTCGGCCGACCACATCTTTCCGGTGGCTGGATCCCAGTCGAAGCCGACCGCGTTGTGCAGGCCGGCGGCGAACGTGCGTCCCTTCGATCCCGGGCCGTCGAACACCTGGATCGTAGTGCGGCGCGGATCGCCTTCGACGCACACATTGCACGACGAGCCGATGCCCACGTAGAGCTTGCCGTCGGGTCCAAACGCGATCGTGCGCGACGTGTGCATGGCGGGCGCGGACGACGGCAACTCCACGTACGTCTCGGGCGTGCCCTCGATCGTGCCCTTCGCCCACTTCACGCGCAGCACGGCGGGGGTCGTGCCGATGTAGAGGTAGCCGTCGTGGAAGGCGACGCTGTGCGCGTAGGTCATGTCGCGCAGCAGCACGCGCGGTTCGGCCACGCCGTCCTGGTTGGCGTCGGGCAGCGCCACCACTTCACCGCGCTTCGCCACGACGAGCACGCCGTCTGGACTCACCGCCATGAGGCGCGAACCCGGCAGGCCCGACGCGAACACCGACACCGTGAACCCCGCGGGCACGGTGAGGCTCGCCGGGGCCGGCGGCGCCGTGGGCGCGGCCGGTGCGGTCTGCGCGAATACCGAAGCGCTCGCGACCAGCGAAGTGACCAGGGCGAACACGGAGCGGAGCGAGCAGGATCGCGGATCCATCAGGGACGCCTTTCGAGGAGACGGGACGACGGCACCGACGCCGCGTGCGCGAGCGTCGCACGACGCAGCAACCACGCACCGGTGAGACAGAGCGCGCCGCCGGCGAGCGCGGCCGCGGGCACGGATTCGCCGCGCACGAGCACGCCGAGCACGAGCGCCACCACGGGGATGATGAACGCGCTGCCCGACGCGCGCACGGCGCCGAGGCGGCCGGCCGCCGTGGCCCTGATCACGTTCGCGATCGCGGTGCCGAACGCGCCCAGCGCGAGCACGGCCGCGAACGCACGCGGCACCCACACCGCGTGGGTCAGCGCCGGCAGGCCCAGTGGCGCCGTGACCACGAGCGACACGCCGAGCGCGCGCCACACCACCGGCAGCGCGCCGTGGCGCTGCTGCAGCGGACGCGCGATGTGAATCGCGACGCCGTACGACACCAGCGCGACGCCGATGAGCAGCACGCCGCGCGCCTCGGTGCCGCCGGCGCCGATACCGGGCAGTGCCATCAGCACGGCGCCCGAGAAGCCCACAGCCAGGCCGATGACGACCGCGCGCGACGGCAGCGTGCGCGTGATGAGCGTGCCGGCGATCGCCGACAGCAGCGGAATCGCGCCGTTCAGCATGCCGGTGAGCGCCGACGAGACGTGCTGCTCGGCGTGCGGGAAGAGGCTCATCGGAAACGCCATCCACACGAGGCCGAGTCCGACGATCTTCGGCCAGTCCTCGCGGGGCACGGCCTGCCGCGCGCCCGGCACGCAGGCCAGCGTGAGGAAGCCGATGACGAAGCGGAGGAACGTGATGCCGTCGGGCGGCAGCGCCGCGAGACCTTCGGCGATGAACAGGAACGACGCGCCCCAGATCACCCCCGGCGTCACCAGCAGCAGCGTGTCGATGACGTGCGGCCCGAGGCGCGCCTGCGTCGCGGTCGTCGCCGTGCCTGGTGCGGCCATCCGCGCGTGCCCGACTCGTGCCTGCATCCGCCGCCTCCCCGTCGCGCACTGTAGCGCCGCGATTGGTCTGACCAAAGAGCCAATATTGACACCGCGCGCTGGGCCAATCACCATGCGCCGATGGATCTGCACGTGCAGCTCGACGGCCGCCGCGATCTGTCGGAGCAAATCTTCCGGCAGCTCCGCGACGCCATCCTCGACGGCCGGCTGCGGCCCGGGCAGCGGCTGCCGCCCACGCGTGAGCTGGCGCGCCAGCTCAGCGTGTCGAGGAACACCGCCGGGCTGGCCTACGAAGAGCTGGTGGCCGAAGGCCTCGTGGAAGGACGCGTCGGCGCCGGCTCCTACGTGACCAACGCCGTGCCGGTGCGCGATGCGGTGCGTCGCGCGCCGGCGGGCGCGGTACATCCGCGCGCGGTGTGGCGATCGGTGAGGCCGTTCCCCCTCGCTCAGACGCCGCGGCCGCCGTTCGATTTCAGCGTCGGCGTACCCGACCACTCGCGCTTCCCGCTCACGACGTGGCGGCGGCTGCTGGCCCGCGAGCTGCGCGAGTCGGCGCGGCCGTTCGCCACCTACGCGCATCCGGCGGGACATCCGGCGCTGCGCGCCGCCATCGCCGCGCATCTCGGCGTGTCGCGCGCGGTGCGGGCGTCGGCTGACGACGTGGTCGTTACCGCCGGCGCGCAGCAGGCGCTCGATCTGATCGGCCGCGTGCTGATCGATCCGGGCATGGCGGTGGCGGTGGAGGAGCCGGGCTACGGCCGTCCGCGCGCGCTCTTCGCGACGCTCGGCGCGAAGGTGCTGCCGGTGCCGGTGGACGACGAAGGGCTCGTGGTCGACGCACTGCCGGCCCGCGCGCGCCTCGTCTACGTGACGCCGTCGCACCAGTTCCCGCTCGGCGTGACGATGTCGTTGCGCCGA
Organism: Vicinamibacterales bacterium; assembly: GCA_046331325.1. GTDB lineage: Bacteria > Acidobacteriota > Vicinamibacteria > Vicinamibacterales > UBA2999 > CADEFD01. The sequence goes on from JAXLRB010000007.1 coordinate 28,308, forward strand.
CGCACGGCGCTGCTGGCGTGGGCCGAGCGTCGCGGCGCCGTGGTCATCGAGGACGACTACGACAGCGAGTTCCGCTTCGGCGGCCGCCCGCTCGATCCGTTGCAGCGTCTCGATCGGTCGGGCCGCGTGCTCTACGTGGGGTCGTTCTCGAAGGTGCTCGTGCCGGGGCTGCGGCTCGGATTCGTGGTGGCGCCAGCCAGCCTGCAGCCGGCGTTGCAGGCGGCGCGGCAGGTGGCCGACTGGCACGGCGACGTGGCGCCGCAGGGTGCGCTGGCGCGCTTCATCGAAAGCGGCGGCCTGGCGCGGCACATCCGCACGGTGGCGCGCGAGTACGAGGCGCGTTATCGACGGATTGCCGCGGCGATCGAGACGCGATTCGCCGGCGTGCTCCGGCTGGTGCCGGCGGCCGCGGGACTGCACGTGGCCGTGATGCTCGACCCGAAGGCGCGGGTGACCGGAGCCGCCATCGCGCGCGCCGCGGCCGAGGAGGGTGTCCGAGTGGCCGCGCTGCCCGAGTTCTATGCCGGTGCCGCCGATCGCGAGGGGCTCGTGATCGGCTTCGGGGGCGTCGACCTGGCGCGCATCGACGCCGGCATGGATCGCCTGGCGCGCGCGGTGGCGCGGGCACGGCGCGGTCCGGCCGGCGATGTCACGCCGGCAACACATCGATAGACACATTCGTTACATTCCGAATCCGGCGCGGCGGGATACTCGGCCTCAGACCCTGGAGGTCACCGATGAGGCCTACTCCCATACGAATCGTCCTGGCGACCGTCGCCGTGCTGAGCCTGGCGCTCGGTGCCGGCCCGTCCGCCCGGCAGACGTCGAAGGCGCCCGCCCCGCAGAAGGTCGACGCCGAATACACCGCGAGGATCCGCGAGGCGCTGCAGGATCCGCGCATCACGACCGAGCTGGTGGATCACCTGCCGGCGTCCGACACGGTGCCGACGCCGCTGAAGTTCCTCGGCCGCTTCGTCGGCCAGCCCGGGGAGCTCACCTACGCGAAAGACATCTACCGCTACTACGAGCAGCTGGCGAAGGTGTCGCCACGCGCGCGCTACTGGAAGATCGGCACCACCGAGGAAGGTCGCGATCTCGTCGCCCTCGCCATCGCCGACGAGGCCACGATCAAGTCGCTGGAGAAGTACCGCGACCAGCTCACGGCGCTGACCGATCCGCGCAAGACCACGGACGCGCAGGCGCAGGCGCTGCTGAAGGCGGCCAAGCCCATCTACTACATCACCAGCGGCATCCACTCGCCCGAGAACGGCGGGCCCGAGATGCTGATCGAGCTGGCCTATCGCCTGATCGTGGAAGAGACGCCGTTCATCCAGGCGATCCGCAACAACGTGATCACCATCATCACGCCGGTGATCGAGGTGGACGGCCGCGAGAAGCAGGTCGACACCTACTACTTCAACAAGACGCGCGCGCCGGGCGATGCGCGGTTGCCGCTGATGTACTGGGGCAAGTACGTCCAGCACGACAACAACCGCGACGGCATGGGCCAGTTCCTGCAGCTCACGAAGACCGTCACGCGGATGCAGCTCGAGTGGAAGCCGACGATCATGCACGACCTCCACGAGGCGCAGACGTATCTCTACTCGTCGACCGGCACCGGGCCGTACAACGACGCGCTCGATCCGATCACGATCAGCGAGTGGTGGCTGCTGGCCCAGACCGACGTGATGGAAATGGCCAAGCGCGGTGTGCCCGGCGTGTTCACCTACGGGTTCTACGACGGGTGGGTGCCGAACTACATGTTCTTCATCGCCCACTCGCACAACTCCACGGGCCGCTTCTACGAGGTACAGAGCTACGGGCCCGACAACTACGTGGCCCGCGCCGGCGCGACGACCACGAGCAAGGAGTGGTTCCGCCCGAATCCTCCCTTCCCCGAGATCAAGTGGGGGCCGCGTAACAACACCAACATCCAGGAATCGGCGCTGCTGCTGTCGCTGAAGTACGTGGCCGACCACAAGGCCACGTTCCTCGAGAACTACTGGATGAAGAACAAGCGCTCGGTGGACAAGGGGAAGAACGGCCCGGTCTATGGCTGGCACATCCCCGCGAACCAGCGCCGCAAGGCCGACACCGCGGATGCCGTGAACGAGCTGCTGCGGCAGGGCCTCGAGATCCATCGCGCGACCAGCGCCTTCAAGGCCGGGAACGTGAACGTGGCCGCCGGTGACTACGTGGTGCGCGCCGACCAGCCGTATCGCACGCTGGCCGACATGTACTTCTCCATCCAAAACTACCCGCCGCAGAATCCACGGCCGTACGACGACACCGGCTGGACGTTCCAGTACATGCGCGATCTCGCCATCACCGAGGTCAAGGACGCGTCGGTGCTCACGCAGGCGATGACGCCGGTGACGGGTCCCGTGAAGGCCGCGGGAGGCATCGAGGGCACGGGCACGACGCTGGTGGTCGAGCACACGGCCGACAACACGCTCGTCACGTTCCGCTTCAAGAACCCGGCGGTGAAGATGAGCGCGGCGGAAGAGGACTTCGAGGCCGCCGGCCACCGCTTCCGCGCCGGCGCCATCATCGTGGCCAATGCGGATCGCGCGTCGCTCGAGCCGCAGCTGAAAGACCTCGGCCTGTCGGCATGGGCCGTCGCCAGCGCGCCATCGGTGAAGATGCACGATCTCGACATCCCGCGCATCGGCTACGTCCACTCGTGGACGCGCACGCAGGACGAAGGCTGGGTGCGGGCCGCGCTCGACACGTTCGGCGTGCCGTACACCTACTTCGCCGACCAGAAGCTGCGCGACGGCAACCTGCGCGCGAAGTACGACGTGATCGTGTTCCCGCACGTCGGCGGCACGCCGACGTCGCAGGTGAACGGCATGGCGATGACCGGCAAGGCGCCGCTGCCGTACAAGAAGACCGACAAGACCCCGAACCTCGCCTACGTGGATTCGAGTGACGACATCCGCGGCGGCATGGGCCTCGAGGGCCTGCTGAACCTCGTGAAGTTCGTGCAGGAGGGCGGCACGCTGATCACCGAAGGATCGACGGCGACGATCCTGCCCGAGTACGGCGTCACGCCCGGCATCACCGTGGAGTCGCCGGCGCAGCTCTTCGTGCGTGGCTCGATCCTGCGCGGCAAGATCGCGGATCTGAAGAGCCCGCTCGCGTACGGCTTCGACGCCAACGACCTCCCGGTGTACTTCAACCAGGATCCGGTGTTGAGCGTGGGCGGCGGTGGGCTCGCGGGCTTCGGAGGGTTCGGCGGCGGCGGTGGTCCGGCCAACGCGGGCCTCGGCCAGAACGTGACGCCGAACGCGCAGCCGCTGCGCATCCAGCCGCTCGAGGCGGCGCCGCCGGCCGAGCGTGGCGCCGGCGCGCCACCGGCCGACGAGATGGCGCAACTGCGGGCGATGGCGGCGCAGTTCGGCATCACGTTCGACGACGCACGCCCGCGCGTGGTGGTGAGCTTCTCGCCCAACGCCAACGATCTGTTGCTGTCGGGCACGATCGCGGGCGCGCAGGCGCTCACCGGCAAGGCGGCGCTCGTGGATGCCGCGGTGGGCAAGGGCCACGTGGTGATGTTCGCGCTGCGGCCCTTCTGGCGCTGGCAGACGCAGGGCACCTACAGCCTGGGCTTCAACGCGATCATGAACTGGAACGATCTCGATGCCGGCAAGGCCGAGCGTCCCGGATCGACAGCCGCCCGCCAGTAACGACGACGCGAGCCCGTGTGGCACGGCGCCACACGGGCCCGCGCCCGCGCATCACGCGTCAGGACGGATGCGCGAGGCTCAGCTCGAGATCCGCGCCAGGTCCGCCCGCGCCTCGGCGCGCGCGCGGTTCACTTCGGCGATCTCGTCGAGCTCTGGCCGCGACTTCTGGATCGCGCTCGCGAGCGACATCCGTTCTTTCAGCACGCGGTGCTTCAGCAGCATGAACGGGATGTCGGTGTTGCGCGCGGCGTACGCCACGGTGATGAGCTCGCGCGCGTTGCCGAAGCCTTCGGCTGCCATGCGCGTGTCGGCGCCGGCGTTGAGCAGCAGCTTCACCTGCTTCTGCACGGCGGGCGACGAGGCCGCCGGCACGCGTTCGAGGCGCACGGCGCGCGCGCGCGCGGGTGGCGTGGCCGGGGCGGGCTCGGGTGCCGCGGCGGGCGCGGCCTCCACGGCCTGGGTCATCGAGGGTGTGCTGGTGCGATCGAGCTGCGCGCCGGCAATCATGCCGAGCGCGAACGCTCCCACCACGCCCAGCACGACACGAGACGTCCGGTCGAACATGGGTCACCTCCTGTCCCTTCCGAATTGCAAGATGCGTGACAGCCCGCGGATCGCCGGGATCGCGCGGAATTCGCGCGATCGCAGCTCAGGCGTCGTCCACGGCCGAGTCGCGGCCGTGTAGGACTTGCCCGATCCACCCGGTCCGAGTGGTCGAGGCGCGTCGTCCCCCGGCTCATCCCTCGACGCGGCGCGATGCTACGCTCGCCGCATGATCACGCGACGTGAGGTGCTGCGCGCCGGGGCGATAGCCGCGGGACTTGCGCCGCTCGGCCGGGCACATGGTCAATCGGCGCGATCGCTGCGCATCCTGATGCTCGGCGGCACCGGCTTCGTCGGTCCGCACATCGTGCACGCGGCGCTGGCGCGCGGGCATCAGGTGGCGATGCTCAATCGTGGACGTCGCAGTCCCACGCAGAACAGCGGCGACTTCGCGAAGGTCGAGGCATTGCGCGGCGACCGCACGCAGCCCGACGCCTACGCGAGCCTGAAGGGCCGCACGTGGGATGTCGTGGTCGACACCGCCAACAGCGTGCCGTGGACGCGCGAGGCGTGCGCGGCGCTGAAGGGCGCGACCGCGCGGTACCTCTACGTGTCGTCGACCGGCGCGTTCTGGCCGTATCGCACGGTGGAGATCCCGGAGGACGGTCCCGTGCGGATGCAGGACGAACCGCCGCAGGCCACACCGACCTTCGGCGTGATGAAGGCGCAGAGCGAGCAGGCGACGCGCGACGCGTTCCCGGCCGGCCATCTCGTGATCCGGCCGGGTTACATCGTCGGCCCGGGCGACACGTCGGATCGCTTCACCTACTGGCCGGTGCGCGTGGCGCGCGGCGGCGACGTGCTGGTGCCTGGGAAGAAGACCGATCGCGTGCAGTACATCGACGTGCGCGATCTGGCCGAGTGGATGGTGCGGCTCATGGAGCAGGGCGCATCCGGCACGTTCAACTCGGTCGGTCCCGCCGCCCCGCAGACGCTGGCGCAGTTCATCGACGGCCTGGCGCCGATCACCGCGCCGGGCACGACGTTCACGTGGATCGAGGACTACGCGTTCCTCAAGGCCTATCCGCTGCGCCCGAAGACGGCCGATGACCCGGGCGGCCTGTTCGAAGCGATTCCGTGGGAGATGGCCGAGGGCGACGAGCTCGGCCACATGCGCATCAGCAATCGCAAGGCGCTGGCCGCCGGCCTCACGTATCGGCCGCTCATCACCACCGCCCGCGACACGCTGGCGTGGCGGCGATCGGACGCCGTGCCAGAAGCGCTGCGAGCGAAGCCGCGCTACGTGCTCACCGACGAGCAGGAGCGCGCGATCCTCGCCGCCTGGCGCAGCGCCACCAAGTAGCCGCTAGTCGCGCGCGTAGCCCATGGCCGCGCTGCGCTTCGCGCCCTCGCGATGCGCCTGGTCCGACAGCGCGTGCACGCCGGTGGCGTCGATCCAGCGGTTGTAGAAGTTGAAGAGCGCGGTGACGGTGATCGCGAAATAGAGCTGCTCGTCGGTCCAGCCGGCGGCGCGCGCCGTCGCGAACGACTCGGGCGACATGCGCGGCGAGTCGTGGTTCACGGTGTCGACCAGACGGAAGAGTGCCTTGTGCGCGTCGTCGAGCGCCGACGTCTCGAGATCGCGCATCACGCCGTCGACCAGCGCGGCGTCGCCCAGCAGTTCCGCCGCAACTGCGGCGTGGGACTTCGTTCAAAACGGACAGTGGTTCCGAACCGACGTGTATGCCGCGATGAGCTCGCGGATCCCGGGACTGATCGGCGCCGGCCCGCGCAGGATCGCCTGCGTGAAGCGCGCAAGGTGCTGCGTGGCGTCGGGGGCGTAGGCGAACAGGTGCCAGATCTGCGGATACTCGACGCCGCGCTCCTGCATGGCGCGGATGGCCGTGGTCCACGGGCCGGCTTTCGGATCGCCTTCGACGTCGGGCAGGAACATCGGCTCCATGCCGCGCATTCTGCACCGGTTCGCCGTCGGCCGCCCATCGAGTCGTCGGATGCCGTCCATGCCTGTGCTAGAGTCCGCCCGGTCGGCCCGACTCCACCAAGGGGGGCGCATGGTCCGCAGGTCCCGCAGGATTCCGAGCATCGCGACGCTGTGTGCGCTCGCCGTGCTCACCGCCGCGCCGGCGCGCGCGCAGTACCCGGCGCCCGCGCTCGAACGGCCGCTGGCGCAGGCCGACGCCGCCGATCTGGCCGAAGGCAAGCGTCTCTACACCGCCCAGTGCGCGCTGTGCCACGGCATCGACGGCAGCGGCGGCTACGGGCCCAGCCTGCTGCGGCCCACGTTCGTGCGCGCCGCCGACGACGCGGGCCTCTTCTCGCTGGTGCGCAACGGCATCCCCGGGCTGATGCCCGGCTTCGACGCCAACGGCCCGAAGCGCAACTGGCAGCTGGCCGCGTTCGCGCTGTCGCTCACGCGCAGCGGCGGCGGCACCGCGAAGGGCGACGTGGCGCACGGACGCACCGTGTACGAGGCGCGTGGCTGTGCCAACTGCCACGTACTCGAGGGACAATGACGCGCGCTCGGTCCGGATCTGTCGACCATCGGCCGGCAGCGCGGACCCGCGTATCTGCGTCAGTCGCTCGTCGAGCCGGCGGCGAAGGTGCCCGAAGGCCACGTGGTCGTCACCGCGAAGCCGGCGAACGGACCGGCGGTGCGCGGCGTGCGCGTGAGCGAAGACGCCTTCTGGGTGCACGTGCGCGACATGAAGGGCGAGCTGCACGCCTTCCGCATCGCCGATCTCGCGGACCTGAAGCGCGAGGCCGGCGCCAGCCTGATGCCGGCCTACGCGTCGTTGCCCGCCGGCGATCTCGACGATCTGGTGGCGTATCTCTCCAGCCTGGGAGCACGGCGATGAAGCGACTGGCGATGGTGATGGCGGCGGTGGCGGTGTCGGGCGCCGCGCTGAGCGGCCAGGTGCCGTATCAGCGGATCGTCGACGCGGCGAAAGAGCCTGGCGCGTGGCTCACCTACAGCGGCGGCTACTTCGGGCAGCGTTACTCGACGCTGGACCAGATCAACCGCGCCAACGTCGCGACCCTGAAACCGGCGTGGGTGTATCAGGTGGCGGGGAACGGCCAGGTCGAGACGTCGGCCATCGTGGCCGACGGCGTCATGTACGTCACCGAGCCGCCGAGCACGGTGACCGCGCTCGATCCGCGCAACGGCCGGCCGTTGTGGAGCTACGTGCGGCCGATGCCGTCGAACCTGCGAAACATCGGCTTCCCGATCACCAACCGCGGCGTCGCCATCCTCGACGACAAGGTGTTCGTGGGCACGCTCGACAGCGCGCTCGTAGCGCTCGATGCCGCCACCGGCGCCGTGCGCTGGGAAACGAAGGTGGCCGACAACGGCACCGGCCACTCGATCACGATGGCGCCGCTGGCGGTGAAGGACAAGATCCTCGTCGGCATCAGCGGTGGAGAAGCGGGCATCCGCGGCTTCATCGATGCCTACGACGCGAAGACCGGCAAGCTCGCGTGGCGCACCTACACCGTGCCCACGAAGGGCGAGCCCGGCGTGGACACGTGGGCTGGCGACAGCTACAGGAACGGCGCCGGCGCCACGTGGCTCACCGGCTCGTACGATCCGGCGCTGAACCTGCTGTATTGGGGCACCGGCAATCCCGGGCCCGACTGGAACGGCGACGTCCGCAAGGGCGACAACCTCTACACCTCGTCGGTACTCGCGCTCGACGTCGACACCGGCAAGATGAAGTGGTTCTTCCAGTACACGCCGCACGACGTGCACGACTGGGACGCCAACCAGATCCAGGTGCTGGCGGATCTCACGATCAACGGCCGTCCGCGCAAGGTGCTCGTGACGGCGAATCGCAACGCGTTCTACTACGTGCTCGATCGCGTCACCGGCGAGTTCCTGCACGCGGCGCCGTACGCGAAGCAGACGTGGGCGAAGGGCATCGATCCGAAGGGCCGGCCGCGCGTGGTCGAGGGCACGGATCCCACGCCGGAAGGCAATCTCGTCTACCCGAGCCTGCAGGGCGCCACCAACTGGCCGAGCCCGTCGTTCAGTCCGCAGACCGGCCTCTTCTACGTGCCGGTGCGCGAGATGGGCTCGTACTACTACAAGACCGACGTCGAGTACGAAGCCGGCAGCCCCTTCACCGGCGGCGGCGAGCGACGTCTCGCCGACGAAGCGTGGGGCGCGGTGCGCGCGCTGAACGCGACCACCGGCGAGAAGGCGTGGGACTTCCGCTTGCCATCGCCATCGTGGTCGGGCGTGCTCTCAACGGCGGGCGGTCTCGTGTTCTCGGGCTCGAACGAAGGCAACTTCTACGCCCTCGACGCGAAGAGCGGCGCGCCGCTGTGGCAGTTCCAGGTGGGCGGTGGCGTGCGATCGAATCCCACGACCTACCTCATCGATGGCAAACAGCACGTGTCGATCGGCGCCGGTCGCGCGCTCTTCGTGTTCGCGCTGCCGTAGCGTTCGTGTAGCATCGGTGCCGAGGAGGGCACCATGCGCAGACGTCTTCTGGCGCTGGCGGTGCTCGTGCTCCTGTCCGCCGGCTCCCCGCGAGCCGATGTGGCGCCATTCCCCTCCTGGCGCCTGGCGGCCAATGGCACGATCACGCGCGCCATTCAGGCTGGATCCGCGATCTATGTCGCGGGCAGTTTCACAAGGATCGGCAAGGCCGTCCCGACGTTCAGCGCGACGCTGGACCCCGTCACGCTGAACTTCGTGCCGCGCACGGGGTGTGCGCAACAGGACGGAGGCACCCTGCTCGCCGGGTATCACTCGCGACCCACGGGTGTGCTGTCCGACGGCGTTGGCGCCTTTCCGTTACCGGTAGGTACGGCCCTGGTTCGTGTCGGCGCCGATTGCAGGTTCGATCGGCGATTCAAGGTCGTGCTGCCGCCCGGGGCGACGCCCGGCGGGTTCGCGCCCGAGCCGTTCGATGCCGGCGGCATGGTCTACATCTACGTCGCGTACTCGAGCGGCGATCCCCTGCAGCAAGGCGGGCAGTACGTCGTCGAGGCCGACGGCGTGACCGGCGCGATTCGTCGATTCTGGCCTGAGCGACGGTTGTCGTCGTTCGCCGTGGAGGTAGCGGGTGCCACTGCCGACGGTCGGCTGATCGGGCTGAGCGAATCGCCGGGCGCGACGAACGTTGGAGTGTTCGACCCCGGCACGCAGCAGCTGCAGGTCGCCGCCTCTCTGTCGGGTGCGTGGCGCCTCGTACACGCGGGAGCGGTCGTCGTGATGGCTCGACAGGACGGCTCCGACAGCGTGCTGAAGGCACTGGACGGCGTGTCGCTCCTGCCGCTCGCGCAGTGGCCGGTGGTGCGCGTCTCGGGGCTGGGCCCGATCGTCATCGCCTCGGGCAATGGCCGGGCGTTCATCGCCGGGCAGCAGGTCACGATCGATGGCGCCGCCGCGACGTCCATTACGGCGTTCGACGCCACGAGTGGCGCCCACGCCGCTTCGTGGAACGCGCCGTCGTGGACCAATGACGCGAGATCGCGCATCAATGCCCTGCACGTTGCCGGTGGCCGCCTGCTCGTGTTCGGCGAGTTCATGCCCGGCGCGCCACGCGACACCGCCGCGGCCTTCGATGTGGGGACCGGCGCCCTGGATCCCTGGACCCTGCCGTATGCGGTGCCGACGCCTTCGGTCGCCGGAGGTCAGCTGTATTTCAACTACGTGCAGGAGCGTGATCGTGTGGCGCGCACCGCGCTAGCCGCGATCGACGCCGCCACGGGCGACGTTCTGCCGTGGACGGCGCAGATCGCCGACACCAGGGTCAGTTCGCTCGCGATCGACGAAGGGGCCGGACATCTCTATGCCGGCGTCGTCGGCCGCGTGCATCGGATCGCGCTGGCGACGGGACAGGTGGATCCGACCTGGGCCTTGGAGCTCGACCACGCGAACCAGGGCGTGAAAGACGTGTCGGACGTCGCCATCGCGAACGGCACGGTGTACGTCGTCGGCGGTTTCGATCGCGCGCGCCCCGCTGGTTCCGCCACGTGGGACGTCCGAGAGGGCGGTGCCGCCATCACGACCCGTGGTGCGCTGACCGCGTGGCAGCCCCAGGTGCGCGGCACCTGCGTCATCGCCACGCGTCCGGCTGGACAGATCAAGTATCCGTGCGTCAGCGGCGTGTTGCCGGTCGCGGGGCGGCTGGTGCTGTTTGGCTCGATCATGCGATTACAGGCGCCGTCGGAGCCCGTGCGGTCGGCCATGTCGGTTGCGGCTGACACCGGCGCGGTTGACGGCTTCCTGCCGCTGGTGCCCTCCGGCGTGATGGGCAACGCCACAACCGACGGAACGGCGCTGTTCGTCGTGGCGAACCTTCCAGGGCTGACACTCGCGCGCATCGACGAGGTGAACGGCACGCGAGTGATCGGACCGATCAACACGACTCCCCTCCGATTCACCGCGGGATTGGCCCTGCACGACGGACGTATCTACGCGGACGTGGAGCGCGACCAGGCAACTGGCTCGTCTACACCCAACCCAAAGACGTGGGGGCAACCTGTGGGCGTAACCAGCGGCGTGATCGACATCACGTTGACCAACCTTGGCCTGGCGACATACGGATTGGCTTTCCACGCTGACATCGCCGGCGTGGCGCCGCGTCCGCCGGTGAACCTCAGCGCATCGCTCGAGACGAACACCGTGCGGCTACAGTGGTCGCCGGGTGCCGGCGATCTCGCGGCGCTCGTCTCGCCGCCAGTTCCGGGCGGCACCGCGGCCATCTCGCACATCGTGCTCGCCAGCCTCACGCCGGGTGGCCCGCCCGCGGCGCAGATCGACACCGCCTCCGCCGACACGTCGTTCTCAATCGCCGCGCCGACCGGCACGTTCTACGTCCGCGTGCAGGCGAAGAACGCGTTCGGCACCAGCGCGCCGTCGGCCGAGGTGCGTGTGGACGTGCAGCCGCAGGCGCCGAATCCGCCACTGGCCACGATCGCGTCGGTATCGGGTGGCGTCGTCCACATCGAATGGCAGGCGCCGCCGCTTGGCTGGGCCGCCACGAGCTATCGCCTCGAAGCAGGCACGGCGGCTGGACTCGCGAACATCGGCACGTTGCCCGTCAACGGCCTGTCGTTCGACGCGCCGGTGCCCGCCGGTCGCTACTACGTGCGTATCCGCGCGGTGAATGCCAACGGCGCCAGCGTGCCGGGCGATGAGGTCGTGATCGACGTGCCGTAGGGCATGGCGCTCACTCGTCGAAATGCCGTGGAAAGAAGGCTCGTGATGAAGCGCGTGCTGGTGGCGGTGGGGCTGGGGCTGCTCGCGGTGGCGGTGCCGCGCGCAGATGTGGCGCCGTTTCCGTCGTGGCGCCTGGCCCTCAACGGCTCCGCCCGGACATCGCATGCCGGTGGTGTTGTCTACGTCGGCGGCGACTTCACGAAGGTCGGGCGGGCGCTGCCGACGTTCTCGGCGCGGCTCGATGCGGCCAGCCTGTCGATGACGACGCTCGGCGGCTGCGCCCGTCGTGGCACGACCCCGCTGCCCGGTCCGTACGTGGACTATCCCTCGACTCTCGCCGACGGGGCGGGGCCGTTCGTCGTGCCGGCGGGCACGGTGCTGGCGCGCATCGGGCCCGACTGCCGCTTCGACCGGCGCTTTCGCGTCGAATTGCCGTCCGGCGTCTCGGTGAGCGATCCGTCCCAGGTCGCCGAGTTGGGCGGCCGCATCTACTTCCACGCGTATACCGCTGCCCCGCCCTCCGGGTCGTTCGCTGTCTACGTGGTGGAAGCGGATCGTGTGACCGGCGCGGTGAGCCACGCGTGGTTCATGGGCGACGGCTCTGGTGTGCGCATCGTGGGCGCGGCCGGCGGTCACGTTCTCGTGAAAGAGTTCACCGGCACCAGCGGCTTCACCCTGGGCTGGTTCGACCCGGCGACCGGACAGGTGCAGCCAAGGCGCCCGTTGCCGAACGAATGGGACTTGGTGCACGTGGGTGACGTGATCGTGACGCGACGTTCCGAGCCGACGGGCGGCGTGCGCCTCTCCGCGTTCGACCCCGTCACGCTCGATCCGCTGCCACAGTGGCCCGTGGTCCACTCTGACGAGACGTTCCGGAGAGTGGTGACGTCGGGGGGTGGGCGCCTGTTCCTGCTCGACGGCGCGCTCACGATCGACGGCAGTCCATCGCCCCGGCTGGTGGCTTTCGACGCCGCCACCGGCGCACATGCGTCCACCTTCACGCCACCATCGTGGCTGCTCGACGTGAAGAGTCAGGTGGCGATGATGGCGGCCACCGCGAGCCGGCTGCTCGTGTTCGGCGACTTCCTGCCGGGCGCGCCGCGCGACACGGCGGCAGCGTTCGACGCGACGACGGGCGCGCTCGACCCGTGGACCTGGCCCTACGCGGCGGCGCCCGCTTCGACGTTCGCGGGTGGCGTCTACTTTCCGGCCATCGGTGCCCTCGACCGCGTGCATCGCGAATATCTGGTCGCCGTCGATGAACGTACCGGCTCGTTGCTGCCATGGACGCCGTCGCCGGCGCCAACATCGCCCGTGACGGCCGTGGCGATCGAGGGGACGTCGCTCTACGTCGGACGCGACGACGCGCTGCGTCGCCACGACCTGGCGAGCGGCGTCGAGGATGCGTCGTGGGGGCTCGATCTGCAGGGCGCACCCTGGTCGATCGCGCTGCGGCAGAACACCGTGTACACCCTCGGCTACACCCGGGCGGCCAGCTCGCGCGGATCCGCCACGTTCCTGCCGCGTGAAGGCGGCGTGGCCGTGACCACGAGTGGCACGCTCACGCCGTGGGACCCACGTCTGCAGGGCGGCTGCAATGCCGGCAGGGGGACGCCGCCGTTTCCCTGTGTCTCCGAGCTCGTCGTGTTCGACGGGCACCTCATCGCGCGAGGCTTCGTGCTGCGGCTGCGGGCGCCCACGGAGCCGTCGCGGAGCCTGATCGCCATCGATCCCGTCACCGGCGATGTCGATCCCTTCCTGCCACCCGTCACCGCGCCGGTGGCCGACATGGACGTCGACGGCTCGAGCTTGTACGTCGTGGCGAGCGTGCCTGGCACGGAGGTTCTGCGTCTCGACGCGTCGACGGGTGTCCGTCCGATCGTGTCGCTCCCGGGGCCGGCCGGCGTCGCGGTACACGACGGCCGGCTCTACGCCTCGGTCGAGCGCGACCTCGCTACCGGTGCGCCCACTGGCAACCCCGCCGACTTCACGTCGGTGACCGCGATGGGCAGTGGCGTCGCCAGTCTCGCCGGCTGGCATGGCGACATCGCGCCCATAGCTCCGCGCACGCCCACGAATGTGACCGGCACGGTGGCCGGTCCGAAGGTGACGCTGACGTGGAGCGCGGGCAGCGGCGACTTGGCGCCCTTCGCGCCGGCGCCTCCCGGCGGCACGGCCGCGATGTCGCACACCGTGCTGGCGAGCCTCACGCCCGGCGGACTGCCGGTGGCGTCGATTCCAACGGCGTCACCCGACACGATGTGGTCGATCGACGCGCCGCCGGGGCAGTACTGGCTCCGCGTCGTGGCCCAGAACCAGTTCGGCGCCAGCGCGCCCTCGAACGAGGTGAGCGTGGCCGTGAGCCCGGCTGCACCGCCGCGACCCACCGCGACCCGCGCCGTCGTCACATCCGGCGTCGTCCACATCGACTGGCAGGCGCCCGTTGGCGGCTGGCCCGCCACGAGCTACCTGCTCGATGCCGGCACCGCGCCCGGACTCACCAACATCGGCACGCTGCCCGTGAACGGCCTGTCGTTCGATGCACCGGTGCCGCCGGGCCGCTATTACGTGCGCATCCGTGCGGTGAATGCGTACGGCGCCAGCGGACCCGGCGACGAGGTGATCATCGACGTGCCGTGATCAGGCGTCACTTCTCGCGGCTTCGCTGCGGATCGCGGCGAGCCCGTCGAGCGTGCCTTCCACGTCGGGTGCGCCCTCCGGCGGCGCCCAGTCGAGCGGCGACCCGGCGGCGATGAGCACGCGCGCCACGCCCACGTGGTCGGCGTCGTCGCCAGCGTGGCGGCGACCTTCCACCGCCCACACCAGCGGCGTCGCCGCGAACATGCCGTCGAGCGCGTCGATGGGCGCGCCATGTGCGAGCAGCACCCGCGTGGCCTCCACTTGGCCGGCCATCGCGGCGCGATGCAGTGGCGTCACCTGGTCCTTGTCGCCGACGCGGGGATCGAAGCCACGGGTCAGCATCGTCTCGAGGATGGCGATCTCGCCGCGTTCCGCCGGGCGATCGAGCATGCGATGGTGCTCCGCGCGCAGTTCGTCGCGGAACGACGGATGCGAGGCCAGCAACGCATCGGCGGCGGCCGCGTTGCCCTGCGCGCAGGCGCTGACGAAGCGTTCGAGCGGCGTGCGCTCGTCGGCCGCGCCGTTCTCGAGCAGCCAGTTGGCGACGTCCACGTTGCCCTGCAGCGCCGCCACCGTGTGCGGCGTCGCACCGTCGAGCCGGCGCGCGTTCACGTCGGCGCCGTGGGTCACGAGCAGATCCGCCATCGCGATGTCCCACCGCTGGGCGGCGAGATGCAGCGGCGTGTCGCCCTTCTCGCCCCACGGCCGGTTGGGATCGGCGCCATGTTCCACGAGCCAGCGCGCGCCATCGGGCGTGTCGCTCCACGTGAGCATGTAGGCCAGCGGCGGCACGCCGCCGGCGAGGCCGTTGGGATCGAAGCCGAAGCGCCTCAGCAGCTCGAGCGCCTCGAGGTCGCCGCCGCCCGCGGCGATGTGCCCGGTGACGCCGTCGGTGGGACGCGCACCCGCCTCGAGCAGCAGCGTCGCCAGGGGCACGAGGCGCATGGCGCACAGCGCGCCCCACAACGCCGTGCGCGGCAGCTCGGGATGCCAGTTCCAGTGGAACTCGGCATTCGGATCGGCACCGCGCGCCAGCAGCTCGCGCGCGATCTCCACCAGCGCGGCGGCGCGATCCGGCGCGTCGCGATGCAGGCACGTGTGGCACACGTAGAGCAGCGGCGGCCAGTTGCGCGGTCCACCAACGCGCGTGGCCAGCGACGGGTCGGCGTCGAGCAGGGCCCACGCGGCCTCGGCGTCGCCCGACACCAGCGCCGCGTGCCACGACGCCCGCGTCACCGCGGGATAACGCGCCAGCAGGTGCCGCGCGCGGGCGAGGCCGCCGTCGGTGGCCGACTGCGCCAGCGCGTCGGCCGCGGCCTCGAGGCTCAGGCCGCCGGTTTCGATCTCGTCACGCAGCGCCGTCCACGAGTCGAAGCCGTGCTCGCGGGCGACGACCGACTGCGCGTCGTGCAGCTTCAGGTCGTGCATCTGCAACGCCGCCGCCGAGAGTCCGCTGTACGCGGGCAGCGAGGCGAAGCGGCGCAACGCCTCGGTGTCGCCGATCTGCGCGTCGCGCAGCAGGCGCTTGGCGTCCTTCTTCAGGTGTTCGAGCGAGGGGCGGTCGGGGAGCTGGCGTGACGGGGACATGCGGCCTCCATGCTGGGGCCTGTGGTTCGCAGACAGGCAGCACGGTGGCACACGAGCCGTCGAATCGATCGATGGCCGCAGTGGGCTGAGCCCTTCGCGCGAACCCGCGGGCGCCTGGTGCGCCTGCGGGTAACCCTATCGATTCGCGCGCGGCCGTGTCAACCGCGGCCGCGATTCGGTGTGGCCGCCATGCTCAGTGCGCACGGCAGTCGGGCGCCTTGCCGCCGCCGTCGCGCAGGTACTGCACGTAGTACTCGAGATTCTCGCCCACGGCCTTGCGTCGTGCCGGATCGTCGCCGACGAGCATCGACGCGTTGGCCACCCACTCAGCGCCGCACGACGATGCCGCGCGGTCCGATCGCGCGCAGGCCACGAACGCCTTGAGCGACGTGCGGTACGCATCGAAGCCGGCGCGCGTGAGCGGTGCGCCGTGGCCGGGAATCGCCGTCTCGAAGGGCAGCGCCCACACCTCGTCGAGCGCCGCCGTCCAGCGATCCGGGCACGCCGTCTCGAAATACGGCACCGGCACCGTGGCGAGATCGCCGATCACCGCCACCTTCGTGGCCGCGTCGTAGAACCACAGATCGGCGTCGGTCACCGCGCCGTCGGTCACGCGCACGTCGAGTGGACGGCCGGCCAGCCGCATCGGCGCGGAACGCTCCACCGGCACGTCGGCGCGCAGCGTGTCGCGCGCCGCCATCGTGTCCACGAAGATCCGCGTCTCTTCCTTCGCCAGCGCGGGCAGTGCCGGATCGTCCAGGCGGGGCAGCGCCGCCTCGAGGTTGCGCGCGAGGAAACCGCCCTCCGCGATGGCGCGATCGACGGCACGCGTCGTGTAGATCCGCGCCGCGGGATACACCGCCTTCACGCGGCGGTTGCCGCTCACGTGATCGAGATGCCAGTGCGTGTTCACGATCACGGCCACCGGCTTCTTCGCCGTGTGCGCGAACGCCAGGATGGCGTCGCTCTGCCAGGTGTGGCGTCCGGTGTCGACGACGATGAGCCCGTCGGGCGCATCGAGAATCACGGTATTGCCGTCGGGACCGCGGCCCGGCACGGCGACCGATCGAATCAGCGTGACGCCAGGCGCGATCGTGCGCGGCGCCTCTGGCGTGGGCGATGGTGTGACGGCCTGCGTGAGGGCCAGCAGCGCGAGCAGGGCGGTGCGCATGGTCGAGCGATCTCCGCCCGCGATGGTGCCACGCGCGCCACCTCGGCCGTGGACGCCAGTCCCAGGGATGTGCGCGCGGGCGAATGTCGGGACGAACGGCGCATGGTAAGGTGCGCCGGTCCGGGAGGTGCGCATGGCCGCTGCCGATCCGGCGTCGACGTTCGACGCCGTCACCCGTTTCAACGACGCCCTCAATCACGGCGACGCGTCCGCGATCGCCGCTCTGCTCACCGACGACACCGTCTTCGAGAACACCGGCCCGGCGCCCGACGGCACCCGCGTCGAAGGACGCGGGGCGGTGGCCGCGCACTGGGCGCGCTGGATCGCCGCGAATCCCGGCGCGCACTTCGCGGCGGAGGAGATCGTGGTGGCCGGCGACCGCTGCACGGTCACCTGGGTGTATCGCAAGCCGCGCGACGGTCGGCCGTGGCACCTGCGCGGCATCGACCTCTTCACCGTCCGCGACGGCCGAATCGCCGCGAAATGCTCGTATGTGAAGGGCTGAGCGAGGCGTCCGCACGGCTCGGCGGCATGCGGAATCGATATCGCCGCCGGTCGCGCCTTGGCAGTACAGTGTTCGGGCACTTCCGCACCACCTCCGAGGCATTCGATGACCAGACGCACACCCGTGATGCTCGCCGCCGTGGCGATGCTGACTGTGGCCGCCGGCTACCGCGACAACCCGCGCGCCCAGGCCCGTCCTGCCGCTCCTGCCGCGCCCGCGGCGCAGGGCCGCGGCGGCCGCCAGGGCGACACGCCGGCGCCCGCCCGCAAGGCCGGCGACGGCCAGGGCCCCTTCAAGAAGATGGTGATCCGCTCGGTGACCGTGATCGACGGCACCGGTGGGCCGCCGCTCTCGCCGATGGACATCGTGATCGAGGGCAACCGCATCACCGACGTGCGCCAGGCCGGCTGGCCGGGGCTGCCGCAGCAGGCGAATCGCGAGCCGCGTGACGCCGACTTCGAGATCGACGGCAAGGGCATGTACGTCATGCCGGGCTTCGTCGACATGCACGTGCACGGCTCCACCACGGGCAAGGCGCCCGATCTGAGCTACGCCTACAAGCTGTGGCTGGCGCACGGTGTCACCACGGTGCGCGGCGTGTCGCTGTCGTCGGCGGCGGTGACCAGCTCTGAAAAGGAGCGCTCGGCGAAGAACGAGATCGTGGCGCCGCGCATCATCAACTACCAGACGCTCGGCTCGGGCTGGACCGGCGGCCGCATCACGTCGCCGGAGAAGGCGCGTGAGTGGGTGCGCTGGGCCGCCGCCAACAACATCGACGGCATCAAGTTCTTCAACCGCGGCGACGAGACGCCCGAGATCGACATCGCGGCGATCGACGAGGCCCACAAGAACAAGATGGGCACCGTGGCCCACCTGTCGCAGAACAACGTGGCGATGTTCAACGCCCGTCTCGCCGGCGACGCGCACCTCGACACCGTGACCCACTACTACGGGCACATGGAGTCGCTGCTCAAGGACAAGACGATCCAGGACTTCCCGATCGGCTACGACTACAACAACGAGCAGGACCGCTTCGGCGACATCGCCCGCATCTGGAACCAGACCTACGAGCCGGGCTCGCCGCAGTGGATCGAGTATCTCGAGCACCAGAAGGCGAACCACGTCACGTTCGATCCCACGTTCAACATCTACGCCGCGTCACGCGACCTGATGCGCGCGCGCAACGCCGACTGGCACCAGCAGTACACGATGCCTCAGCTCTGGAACTACTTCCAGAGCACGCGCGACAACCACGGTTCGTACTTCTACGACTGGACGACCGAGAACGAGTACCACTGGAAGATGTTCTACCAGCGCTACATGCGGCTCATCGGCGACTACAAGAACATGGGCGGCCGCGTCACCGTCGGCACCGACTCGGGCTTCATCTGGAAGACCTACGGCTTCGCCTACATCGAAGAGCTCGAGCTGCTGCGTGAAGCCGGCTTCTCGCCGCTCGAGGTGATTCGCTCGGCCACCATGTGGGGCGCCAAGACGCTCTACGAGCCGAAGGGCGAAGCGGCGCCGATGGGCATCGTGAAGGCGGGCATGCTGGCCGATCTGGTGATCGTCGGCGAGAATCCGCTCAGCAACCTGAAGGTGCTCTACGGCACCGGCCACGAGCGGCTGAACCCGGCGACCAACCGCCTCGAGCGCGTGGGCGGCGTGAAGTTCACGGTGAAGGACGGCATCGTCTACGACGCCAAGAAGCTGCTGGCGGAAGTGGCCGCCGCCGTCGCCGCCGAGAAGAAGACCTACCAGCCACCGACGACGCAGCAGCAGTAGGCCGCGTCGAGAGTTCCGCGCGAGAGGTCGCGCGTACATGCAAAAGGGGAGGACGCCCGGTCGGCATCCTCCCCTTCGTCTTTTGTACGGCGCCTTGAGCGGGCGCGCTTACTTCGCGGCCAGCGATTTGTTGATCGCGGCCACGGTGAGCGACGTGCGCAGCTCCACGATGCGGCGGCCCATGGCCAGCGTCTTGTCGAGCGGCAGCAGGTCGGCGCCGTTGATGGTGGTCTTGCCGGCCTTCTTGCGCTCGTCGAGCCGCACCGTCTTCGGGTCGTTCAGCATCATCAGCGCGTCGATGCCGTATTCCTCGTGGATGCCGTCCGAGCCCTGGCTGGCCTCGAACTCCATCGTCTCGGTGATGCCGTTGGCCTGCACGAACTGCCGGACGGCGGGGTAGTTGTAGTACTCGGGAATGAAGTGGAACCGCGCCGGCGTGCCGTTGAAGCGCGTGTTGAGCTTCGTCGCCACGTTCTTCATGCCGGTCTGGTTGCCGCCGCTGTCGCCGATCAGCACCACGTTGGTGAAGCCCATCGACTTCAGGCTCAGCGCCATGTCGGTGAGCACCGCCTCGTAGGTCTCGGGCGACAGGAACACGCTGCCCGGCGCCACGCGATCGGAATCAGGCCGTCCCGGTTCCAGCGTGACGATCGGCGCCACCAGCGCGTTGCCGAGCTTCCTCGCGATCGCCTCGCCCATCACCTCGAGCACGTAGTTGTGCTTGCCGGTGGCCAGGTGCGGCCCGTTCGACTCGACGCCGCCGGTGAGGATGAGCGCCGTGGTTTTGCCCGCCTTGATGGCATCGCGAATCTCCATCCAGGTGAGCTGTTCCATCCACACGCTGTCGAGCGCGGGAATGGGCCGGGGCGCGTTCATCTCGGCCTGCCGCCGCGCCGCCGCGGCGGCCTGCTGTTCGGGCGTCATCTGCGGCCGCTGAGCCGCGGCTCCGACACCCAGGGCCACCGTACCGGCGGCGACTACTGCGAAGAACGTCGTACGCATGCGTGTTCCTTCCGTCCCTACTGCTTTGCGGGCACCGCGGAGACCAGGATCTCCATCGCCTTGTTCAGCGTGGCGTTCACGTGCCGCTGTCCCTTGAAGTTGCCGAGCCGCACGATCACCAGATCGTGCGCGCGATCGACCCACACCGACTGTCCGCCCGCGCCCTGCATCGAGAAGGCGTCCTTCGGCAGCGGCACGCGACCGTCGCCGTTCACCCAGAAGAAGCCGCCGCCGTACACCGGGTTCTCGTCGGCCACCCATGCCGGCGCCAGCGTGCTCACGTGCGCCGCGTAGCCCTCGGGCAGGATGCGTTCCCCACTCGGCGTCACGCCGTCGCTCAGGTAGAGGTTGCCGAGCCGCGCCCAGTCGCGTCCCGACATGAACTCGTAGCCCTGGGTGAGGAAGTTGCCGGACGGATCCGTTTCCATCACCATCGAGCGCACGCCGATCTTGTCCCACACTGCGCGCTGCGGGTACGACAGGTAGTCGAGCTTCAGCTTCTCGATGCCGAGACGGTTCAGGTAGTTGCCCAGCACCGGATCGGTGTTGCGGTAACGGCCCACCGTGTTCGGCTTCCACTGCTGCGGACGCGACGCCGCGTATTTGTAGGCGTTGCCGGCGTCCGTGTAGAGGTAGAGGTGGTGCGGGTACGGGCCCTTCGGGTCGTAGTCAGGATCCGAGGGGCTGATGATGCGCAGTCCGCTCGACATCCGCATGATGTCCTGGATGCGGATCTCCTTGCGGGCGTCGTCGGCGCCCTGCCACTCGGGAATCGGCGCCGGCTGATCCAGCGTGTAGACGCCACGGTGGATCAGCGTGGCGAGGATCGTGCCGGTGACGCTCTTGCCCATCGACCAGCTCTCGAGCGGCGTGTCCTTCGTGATGCCCTCGCCGTACTTCTCGGCGATGATGCGGCCCTTCCAGGTGGCGACGAACGCGGTGGTCTCGGCCTCGGGCATCGAGAACGCGGCGTCGACCGCGGCCTTCACCTTGTCCATGTCGACGCCGGCGGGCATCGGCGTCTTCGGCTCGCGATCGCCCATCGGCCAGTCGGTGGTGGCGGCGGGCGGCAGGTTCGGCTTCACGGCCTTCGGCGTGAAGTCGAGCGTGGTCTTGCCCTCGGGATACGTCACGCAGCCCTGGCTGCCGGTGTAGACCGCGGTGCGCACCGTGCCGTTGGGCAGGGTGATGCTCACCGTCTTCTTCACCTTGTCCACCACCGGCTTGCCCACCTTGGCCCGCTCTTCGTACGGACCGGTGAAGTAGCCCACGTGCTCGGCGGCGAAGTCGATGTCGTAGCCGGTGATGAACACGGCCGAGCACATCGTCTTGGCGTAGCCCGAGGTGTGGTGCGACAGCGCGTCGCCGGGCACGGGCTCGTCCTTGGTCGGCAGCTCGAGCGACTTGCCGCGCGCGATCCGCTTCTCGATAGCCGCCTTGGCCGGGTCTACCGGTGCGGCTGGCGCGGTGGCGGCCGCCGGCGCCTTGGCCGGTTCCGACCCGCCGCAGGCCACCGTGAACACCCCTAACACGAAGACTGCGGCCGACTTGGCGGCACCAGACACGACGCGTCGATTCGACATGGCGAGGTCCTCTGCCCGGCCACCGGCGGCCCGGGTGCCGGGAGTGTACACCCGCGTGTGACTTTCCCGAGGGTCGCGTGTCTCACCATCCGAACTGGCGCGCGCTTCGGCGTGTGCCGGCTGCCGGCCGGACGCCTTTCTAGGGGGGAGGGCTCCGGCCGGTCTCTCACCCGCGCTTGACGCGTCGCCGAACCGCGACCTACAACGGGACGACCGCATGCCGCGCCGCCGCTCCGTCCTCCTCGCCTGCCTGTGCGCCCTGGCTCTCGTGGCCGCCTCCGCCCAGGCCGCCCTCACCGAGATCAAGGGCGAGGTGCTCGACGTGGACACGGCGACCGCCCGCGCCACCACCGGCGGCTATGCGCCGCGGGCGATGGAGCGCGCGAAGACGGGCGGGCCGATGGCGATCCTGGCCGACGACGGCGTGTATCTCGTGGAAGGCGATTTCACGGCCAACCGCAATGCCAAGCTGCTCGATTTCGTGGCCAAGAAGATCATCGCCAAGGGCACGGTGAGCGAGCGCGACGGCCGGCGCTACCTGCGCGTGGTGGCGATGACGGTGCAGCCCACCTACGGGCGGAAGTAGAATCGCCGGCCACGGCGTGGCCCTCCGTTTCGTCCTCTTCTTCCTCGTGTTCGTGCTCATGGTCGGCGGCGGCCTGTGGGCGGGACCGCGTCTGTTGCGGCTCGCCCTCGGTGATCGCCGCGAGCCCACGGCCGAGGAATGGCGGCAGATCGAGGCGGCACGCGTGAAGGTGGTGCCGCCGCCGGCCGGGGCCACGACGCCCACCGCGCCGCTGGAACTGCGCCTGCCGCACATGGCCTGGGTGCGGGCGGTGTGGCTGGTCGTGGCGTTGCCGATTGGCGCGCTGGTGCTCGCGGGTCAGCCCGACCTGCTCTATACGCGTTTCCTGGCCTGGCCGGTGGCGTTCGGCATGGTGATTGGCGCGCTCGTGGAGGGCTCCGGCCTCTACTCGGCGCTGGCCACGCGGGTCGTCGCCTCGAGCAGCGGCATCGAGGTGCACGCGCCCGACGCCGCCACCCAGCGCGTGGAATGGCGAAACGCGGCCGGCGTGCGGCTCGTGGAATGGATGTCGCGGCGCAACGTGCGCCAGGGCACCAATGCCCCGACGACCCTCGTCCGCGAGCGCCTCACGCTGTCGGTGATCGACGCCGGCGGACGCCCCTTGCTGCAGGTCGAGGCGCCGCTGCGGCCGGCCGCGGCCTACGACCAGTTGCTGGCGGCGCTGCCGTTCTGGACCGGGCATCCCGTGACCACCGAGCAGGTGCGGCCCGGCGAGGCACCCTCGCCAGTGACGCCCTGACAGCCGTTTCTCCGCTAGTGGGAACAGGAGTTCGTATGCGGACCTGGCGACTGGTGTGTCTTCTGGTGGTGATGGCGGGGCTGGCGCGGCCGGCGTCGGCACAAGTGATCGGCACGTTCCGCTGGCAGCTGCTGCCGCACTGCAACGTGGTCACGCTCGCGGTCACGCAGCAGGGCGCGCAGTACCTGCTCGACGGCACCGACGACCAGTGCGGCGCCGGTGCGGCGGCGGTACGCGGTCTCGGGTTCCTGAATCCGAATGGCACCGTGGGCTTCGGCTTCACCGTCGTCACCACGCCCGGCGGTCTGCCGGTGCACGTCGACGCGACGCTCAACGTGCCGTCGCTCGGCGGCTCCTGGCGCGACAGCGACGGCCGCACCGGGTCGTTCCTGTTCCTCACCGGCGCGCCGGCAGCGGGGGCGCCGCGCCCGGCGGCATCGGGCGCCTCTGGTCCCGTCAGGACGACGACGTTCCCGCCCGTCACGATTACGACCGACACGAATCCCGCCAACTCACCGGATCTGACGGTGATCTCGTTCGTGGCGCCCTACACCGGCACCGCGGTGGCGAGTGGCACCGGCTATTGCACCGCGAACGCGAGCGCCGCGGGCTCCAGTTCCTCCGGTCTGACGATCGCGTGGAACGGCGCGATTCCCGCCGGCGCGGCCCTGCTCTCGCACCTGTCCCCCATCACCATGCCGCAGTCGGCGACGGCGCTGTCCGACGCGAAGGGCTGGGCCGTGCAGCGCGAGTTCGCTGTGACGGCGGGCGTGACCTACACCGCATCGGTGAAGGCCATACGCACGACCAGCGTCACGCCGCAGGTGGTCTGCGCGGGGAATCTGCACGTGCGTGTGCACGCTGGCACCCTGCCGTAGCGGCCGAGCTCGTCGGTTCGCACGGTACGCTTCGCGCTGCCGCCGCGCCCGCGTTAGCATGTCTCCCGCGTGGCGACTGCTGGGCACCGCTTCGAGCTGATTCTGTCGGTCGCGAATCTCGACGCCGCGGCCTGGCTGTGGACCGTCGTCGCGCGCGAAGCGCCGGCGATGCTCGAGCGCGATGGCCGGCGTGAGGCGCACGTGAGCGCGGGCCACGTGCGGCTGCGACTGCGCCAGGCCGCGGCCGACGCGGTGGCATCGGTCTCTTCCCTCGACCTCGCGGTCGATCCAGAGTCCATGCCCGACGTCCTGCTCGCGGCCGCGCAGGCCGGCTACGCCACGCGCGCGCTCGACGACGCGTCGGGCTACATCGTCACCGTGGCGCCGGGCGTCGAGGTGACGCTCCACACGCAGGCGCCGCAGCCGCTCCTCGCCGTTACGCCGCTGCCGGCCGGCCGTCTCGTACGCCGCCCGCCACGCGCCGAAGCGCCGCGCGCCAAGCGTCCGGAGCGCAAGAAGCCCGAAGCCGGCCGGGGAGCGCCCGAGTCGTCGGCCAAGGCGCCGCGCCGCATCGTGCGGCCGCGCGGCCAGGTCCGCAAGGTCGGAAAGAAGTAGGACGGGCGTCATGACGCTGCAGGGATTCACGGCACTCGTCACCGGCGCGTCGCGCGGGCTCGGCCTGGGCTTCGTGAAGGCGCTCTCCGCCGCCGGCGCCGAGGTGTGGGCCGTGTCCGAGAACGCCGAGGAGCTCGAACGCGCGTGCGCCAGCGTGGATGGGCGCGTGCCACTGCATCCGGTGGTGGCCGACCTGCGCTATCGCACCGACGCCGGCCGCATCATCGCGGCGGTGCAGAAGCGCGGGGCGTTGTCGGTGCTCGTGAACAACGCCGCCGTGCAGCCGCTGAAGTCCCTCTCGGACACGGACGAGAGCACCTGGGACGCCACGCTGGCCGTGAACCTCACGGCGCCCTTCATGCTCACGCGCCTCGCGCTGCCGCTGATGCGCGAGCGCGGCGGCTCGGTGATCAACGTGTCGTCGCGGGCGGGCATCGAGGGCTTCGCCTGCGAGTCGATCTACTGCGCCACGAAGTTCGGCGTCGAGGGTTTCACGAAGGCCGTCGCGCTCGAACTCGAGCCGCTCGGCATCTCGGTGAACACGGTGACGCCCGGCGCCCGCATCAAGCCGACGGGTATCGATCAGGCGTCGTTCGATGCGCTGCCCGCCGACGAACGCGCGCACTACCGCGACCCCGCCACCTTCGCGCCGGCCATCGAGCTGCTGGCGTCGCTGCGCGGACGTCCCACCGGCCTGCGCTTCGATCTCGCGCGCCTCACCGACGACATCGCCCGCATCGGCTTCGCGGCGGCACTGGCAGACGCCGGCTCGCTCGCGGAGTTCCGCACAACCGACCTCGGCGACGCGCCGGCATAGCGCACCGCACCGCTCGAACACCAGTCGAGCATCCCGCGCGCGGAACCTCCGGCGCGGTGCGGTGTCCAACGCTTTACAACCGACGACATTCGGGCCCGAACCGTCGTCCATGACTCGCCGCCACGCGGCGCGCCCTCGCGGGCACGCGCGTGCAAGGAGGATGGACATGCCCCGGGATCTGTTCGGTGACGTCACGCGTCCCTTCAACGGCGCCGGTGCGCGGTCGCGCTACACGGTGCCGATCTCGCTGCTCGCGCACACCACGTTGGTCGTGGCAGTCGTCGTCGTGCCGTTGGTGGCGGCCGACGCGTTGCCGTCGATCGCGTCGCACATCACCTTCGAGTCGGTCACGCCGGTGGTGCCGCCGGAGCCGCCGCGTCCGCGGGTGACGCCGCCCGACACGCCGGTCGTGAATCCCGACGCCGCGCCCACCGAAGCGCCGCGTGGCATCGGCGAGGAACCGCCGCCTCGAGATCCGGTCGAGACGGCGGATCTCGGCGTCGGCGTGATTCCCGGCGGCGTGGATGGTGGTGTCGATACGCTCGCGCCCCCGCCTCCGCCGCCGCCCCAGGACCCGACGCCGCGGAAGGTCCCAGTTGGCGGCGACGTGCGGGATCCGACCGCCGCAGAAGGTGCACGACGTCGCGCCGGTGTATCCGGCGATCGCCATCTCCGCCCGGGTGCAGGGTGTGGTGATCGTGCAGGCCACGATCGGCACCGACGGCCAGGTGGTCGATGCCACGGTGTTGCGGTCGATCCCGCTGCTCGACCAGGCGGCGCTCGAGGCGGTGCGGCAGTGGCGCTACACCGCCACGCGCCTGAACGGCGTGCCGGTGGCGGTCGTGATGACGGTCACGGTGAACTTCACGCTGCGGTGACGCCATGTCGACGATGACCTACAGCAATCCCCGCCACGCGCCGGTGATCCGTCCGCGCGCGCCCCGTGCCACCGCCGACATGAACATCACGCCGATGATCGACGTGCTGCTCGTGCTGCTCGTGATCTTCATGGCGGCGCTGCCGCTCACGCAGAACGGCCTCGACGCCACGGTGCCGTCCGAGACGCAGAAGACGGCGGCGCCGAACCTCGACGATCAGATCGTGGTCGAGTACTCGGCGGCGCGTCGCCTGTCGATCAACAAGCAGGACGTCACCATGGGCCAGCTGCGCGAGCGCCTGCGGCAGGTGTTCGCCGATCGCCGCAACAAGACGCTCTACATCATGGGCGACGGCGCGTTGCGCTACGGCGAGGTGGTGCAGGTGGTGGACGCCGCGAAGGGCGCGGGTGTGGATCGCGTGGGCATCGTGACGCCGGCGATGCGGGCACGCTGACGCGACTCAGGCGCGCGGGTCGAGTCCGAGCGTGCGCTGCGCGGCGGCGAGCGCGGAGGGCGCATCACCCGAGGCGTCGACGACGGTCCAGTCGTCGGGGCGGGCCACGGGCTGCGCGCGCACCACGGCGGCGTCGGCATCCGAGGCGTCGTGCTGCCGCGCGGTCACCCGCGCCAGCAGCACGTCGTCGGGCGCGTCGAGCCACAGGCCGACGAACGGCACGCCGGCGTCGTCGGCCACGCGTGCCAGCGCGGCGCGCTCCGTCGCATCGGTGAACGTGGCATCGCACACGACGGCATGGCCGGCGTCGAGCGCGAGCCGCGCTTCCACGCGCAGGCCGGCGTAGACGCGCGCGGTGGTGGCGTGCGAGTAGGCGCTGGCATCGAGGCGCGTCTCGGGCGACACGGCGAAGAGCCGCTTGCGGGCGACGTCGCTGCGCAAGACCCAGGCGCCGGGCGCCGCGCCCAGTCGCGGCGCGAGCGCTGCGGCCAGCGTCGACTTGCCGGAGCCCGAGCGTCCGCCCACGGCCACGAGCCGGGCCGGCGCCGGATCGAGGAACGCGCGCGCGAGTCGCAGGTACTCGCGCGCGGCGTCGTGCAGGGCGGGGCGCGCGTCCACGCTGGCGAGATCCGCGGCGGCGATCGAGGTCTTCGCCCGCACGGCGGCGCGACACGACAGGAACAGCGGCAGCGGCGCCAGCAGCTCGATGTCGCCGGTGCGTTGCAGGTACTCGCCGAGTACGGCATTGGCGTGGCGCGGCAGCTGGCGGCGCCACAGGTCCATCAGCAGGAAGGCGAGGTCGTAGCCCACGTCGATGCAGGCGATTTCGTCGTTGAACTCGACGGCGTCGAATGGCGTGGGCGCGCCGCGCCACATCACCAGGTTGCGCAGGTGCAGGTCGCCATGGCACAGCCGAACCAGCCCTTCGCGCTGCCGGGTGTCGAGGTGCGTGGCGTGGCGCGTCAGCGCCGCCTGCGACTCGCGTCCCAGTGCCTCGACCTCCGCCGCGTCCATCACGCCGGCCGCTGCCCGCAGGGCGGTGAGATTGCCGTCGATCACCCAACGCAGGCCGGCCGCGCCGCCGTGATCGACGCGACGCTCGGATCGCGCATGCATCGCGGCCACGGCCGTGGCGAGGGCCGGCATCACCTCGAGGGGCAGGGCGCCGCGGGCGGCGAGGCGATCGCACAGCGCCTCGTTGTCGAAGCGCTGCATCTCGAGCAGCCAGTCCACCGTGGGGCCCTCGCCGCCGATGGCCAGCCCACCCGAGGCCTCGCGCGTCACCGGCACGACCCGCCGGTAGAGACCCGGCGCGAGGTCGGCGTTGCGGGCCAGTTCCGCCTGGCAGCAGGCGTGGCGCTGCTCGACGGTGGAGTAGTCCAGATAGTCGTAGCGGACGGCGCGTTTCAGCTTCCACGCCCGATCCCCGGCCAGGAACACCACCGCGGCGTGGGTGTCGATGCGCTCCACCTGGGTCACGCCGTCGCCATACGCGGCAGGCGAGGCCAGCCACGCGAGCACGGCGTGCTGATCGTCGGTGACCATCCTCCGCCGAACTGCAAGCCCCGCGCCGCGGCGGGCTGACGCCTGGGGGCGAGGTGCGGTCCAGGGCCCGCGGGGTTTCGGTGCGCTCGCGGGATCTCCCGCGGGCGATCCGCGCGGAACCCCGCGTTGCCACGGGCGGCGACCGCGAGTCCGGCGATTCTCCGCGCCAATTGGGCCATGGGCGCGGCACCGATCTTGATGAGCTACCAGGCGGAGGGCGGAATGTCGGACGCCACCGTCGTCAGGGCCAGCCTGCTGGGCCGTCTCGCCGTGCTGCTGGAGCGCGTGGACCGCATCTCCGGCGACCTGCGTAAGCCGGGAGATCGCGACTGGCAGGAACGCGCCATCGAGCTCGAGAACGACGACGTGCTCGAAGGCCTCGACGGCGCCAACCGCGCCGAGGCCGCGGCGATCCAGGCCGCGTTGCGACGTCTCGACGCCGGCACCTACGGGCGCTGCGCCCGCTGCGGCCGCGCCGTGGGCGAGGCGCGTCTCGCCGCCCTCCCGTACGCGACGACGTGCGTCGCGTGCGCGTCGACGTGAAGTCTTCAGGAAAGGAGAGGCATGCTGTATTTCGTGTCGGGAGACGTGCTGCGCTCGCGCGCGCAGGTCATCGTGCATGGTGTGGCGCCGAACGATCCGATGAATCGCGGATTGGCGCTGGCGTTGCGGCAGCAGTATCCGTCGCTGCACAAGGACTTCCATCACTGGTGCAGCCAGCAGCATCCGCGTCCGGGATCGGCCTGGGTGTGGAGCGGGCCGGGTGGCGTGCGGATCGTGAGCCTGATCACCCAGGACGGCGGCTACGGCTTCGGCGGCCGCCCCGGCCGCGCCTCCACGCACGCGCTGCGTGAGTCGCTGCGCGCGCTGGCGCGGCTGGTGCAGACCGAAGGCTTCACGTCGCTGGCCGTGCCGCGACTCGCCACCGGCGCCGGCGGCCTGGCGTGGGACGAGGTACTGCCCGTGATCGAAGAGCGCCTCGGCGTCCTCGGCATCCCCGTGTACGTCTACGCCGAGTACCGGCCGGGCAAGCTCGCGCACGAGCCCGGCGGCGAACCACTGCGCCACGCGGCGAGCTAGTCCCCGGAAAGACGAAGGGCCCCGCCGGATCGCTCCGACGGGGCCCTTCGACGTTCTCGCGAACGGTCGATCAGATCGCCTTCTGCAGCGCCTTCACCTTGTCGGTCGCTTCCCACGACAGGCCCTTCTTGCCGAAGTGGCCGTAGTTGGTGGTCTGCGAGTAGATGGGCCGGCGCAGGCTCAGCTGGTCGATGATGTCGGCCGGCTGGAAGCTGAACACGCGGTTCACCGCGCGCAGGATCCGCGCCGTCGACACCTTCTCGGTGCCGAACGTGTCGATGTGCACGCTCACCGGATCCGGGTGGCCGATGGCGTAGGCGAACTGCAGCTCGCAGCGATCGGCGAGGCCGGCGGCGACGATGTTCTTCGCCACCCAGCGGCCCATGTAGGCGGCGCTGCGGTCGACCTTCGTCGGATCCTTGCCCGAGAACGCGCCGCCGCCGTGCCGGCCCATGCCGCCGTAGCTGTCGACGATGATCTTGCGGCCGGTGAGGCCGGTGTCGCCCTGGGGGCCGCCGATGACGAAGCGGCCGGTGGGGTTGATGAGGAACTCGGTCTTGTCCGAGATCAGGCGCTTGGGCAGCACCTTGCGGATGATGTTGTCGATGCAGAACTTCTCGATCTCGGCGTGCGACACGTCGGCGGCGTGCTGCGTCGAGATGACGACGTTCGAGATGCCCACCGGCTTGCCGTTCTCGTAGATCACCGACACCTGCGACTTGGCGTCGGGACGCAGCCACGGCACCGCGCCGCTCTTGCGGATCTTCGTCAGCTCGCGGCCGAGGCGGTGCGCGAACATGATCGGCGCCGGCATCAGCTCGGGCGTGTCGTTGCTGGCGTAGCCGAACATCAGGCCCTGGTCGCCGGCGCCCTGCTTCGCGGTCTTCTTGCCCTTGGCCTTCCGCGCGTCGACGCCCTGCGCGATGTCGGGCGACTGCTGGGTGACGAGCAGGTTGATGAACACCTTGTCGGCGTGGAACACGTCGTCGTCGTTGACGTAGCCGATCTCGCGAATCGCCGTGCGGGCGATCTTCTCGAAGTCGAGCTTGGCCTTCGTGGTGATCTCGCCGCCGATCACGACCACGTTCGACTTGACGAACGTCTCACAGGCGACGCGGCTGAACTTGTCGACGGCGAGGCAGGCGTCGAGCACCGCATCGGAAATCGTGTCGGCGACCTTGTCCGGATGGCCTTCGCCGACGGACTCCGACGAGAAGATGAATCGATCGGACATAACGCTCCAACAAAAAAGCCCGCGCAGCCGCGGGCCGCGACTTAGATAGCCTTGACCGTCGGGGCAGACCTTGCCGGGACGGGGCGCGGCCCATCAAGTCGGAAAATCGCCGCGCCAGACGACTCCTCAGTATGGTCGTCGCCTCCGGGGGTGTCAACCGAACGGCGGCTGCCCGGCGCGCCCGGACCGGGCCCCTCCAGTGAACCGCCGCGGAGCGTGTGACCGGCCTGCCACGGCCGGGGTCGAAGTTCAGCAGTAGCGCACCACTGCTGAGATTGTTACAATTCTGCCGCTCGTCCCCCCTGCCGGTTTGACACATCCCATGACCTACCTTCGCGCCACGCGGGTTTCCGCGTCGATCCTGACTGTACTGATGCTCTTCACGGCCGCCGACTGGCGGACGCACGCCGCCGGTACCATCTCCGGCGTCGTCTTCGAGGACTTCAACGGGAACGGCCTGCGCGAGACGACCGCCACCGTGGCGAGCGCTGGCGCCGGCACCACGGCCCTCGCGGTCGATCGGGGCATGTCGGGGGTGACCGTCTCGGTCTACGACGGCGGCGGCGTCCTGCGCGGCACCGCCACCACCGACTCGGTTGGCGCCTACAGCCTGGCCGCCACGGGCACCGGGCCCTACCGCGTGGAGTTCACCAACCTGCCGGCGGGCTACCGGCCGTCGCGATTCGCCGCCGGGGCCACCGGCAACGGCACCACGGTGCAGTTCGTGCCCGACGGCGTGACGGGCAACGTCAACCTCGGCCTGCTGGACGGCGCGCACTACTGCCAGAACAACCCCACCGTCGTGACCAGCTGCTTCGTCTACGGCGAACAGGTCAGCGGCGCGTTCAACACCATGCCCGTGGTGGTCGACTTTCCGTACTCGGCGGGCGCCATCGGCAACAGCCCCACCACGTACGACCAGCCGTCGACGCACGGGCTGATGGTGCCGGCCAACCAGGTGGGCTCGGTGTTCGGCCTCGCCTACCGGCAGGCGACCAACACGGTCTACGCCGGCGCCTTCATGAAGAAGCACTCGGGCTTCGGCAGCGGGGGCACGGGCGCCATCTACGCGATCAACCCGACCACCGGCGCGTCGTCCCTCTTCGCCGACCTGAACGCCATCTTCGGCGCCGGCACCGCCGGGAATGACCCGCACGACCTGCTGGATTTCAATCGCGACAACGGCAACGCGTCGTGGGACGCCGTGGGCAAGATCAGCCTGGGCGGGCTCGAGATCTCGCCCGACGGCGCCACGGTCTACGTGGTGAACCTGGCCGACCGGCGGATCTACGCCCTGCCCACCTCCGGCCCGCTGACCAATGCCACGGTGCAGCGCGTCTCCATTCCGCTGAACGCGCCCGGCGCCACCGGCACGAGCGGCGCCGACCTGCGGCCCTTCGCCCTGCAGTGGCATCAGGGCCAGCTGTACGTGGGCATCGTCAACTCGGCGGAGAGCGCCGGCGCCACCAGCTCAGACCTGAAGGCCTACGTCTACACGCTCGACCCGACGACGCTCACGTTCAGCGCGTCGCCGGTGTTCCAGTTCGCGCTGAACTACCCGCGCGGCCCGGTGCAGACCTTCAACGGCACCGGCCCCGGCGCGTGGAGCCGCTGGCGCCCGACTTTCGCGTCGCAGTCGCCCTCGGGCGTCGGCACCTACCCGCAGCCGATGCTCGCCGGCCTCGCCTTCGACGTCAGCGGCAACCTGTTCATCGGCCTCCGCGATCGCGCCGGCGACCAGTTCGGCTACTTCGCGCAGGACAACCCGGCCGACAACGTCCTGTGGGAAGGCGTGGCCGGCGGCGACACCCTGGCCGCCGCCATCACCACGCCCGGCAACCTGGCCAGTGGCTGGACGCTCGAGTCGAACGGCGCCGCGGGTCCGTTCGGGCCGTCGGCCGGCGCGGGCAACAACCAGGGCCCGGGCGGCGGCGAGCTCTTCTTCCAGGACAACTACGGCGGCACGCACACCGAGCTCACCGGCGGATCCGTGGTGCAGCTGCCCGGCTACCCCGACGTGTTGAGCTCGGCCTTCGATCCGGGCCTCGACGTGCGCACCGGCGGCTTCATGTGGATGCGCCCGGCCAACGGCACCAAGTCGAAGGGCTACAACATCTACAGCACGGGCTTCAACGCGCCGCCGCAGCCCACCTTCAGCAAGGCGAACGGCTTCGGCGAGTTCGTGGCGTTGTGTCAGGCGGCGCCCATCGAAATCGGCAACCGCGTGTGGATCGACAGCGACGGCGACGGCGTGCAGGACCCCGGTGAGACCGGTCTCGACGGCGTCACCGTGCAGCTCATCGGTCCGTCCAACACCGTGGTCGCCACGGCGATCACCGCCAACGGCGGGCAGTACTACTTCTCGTCGGGCGCCGGCACGTCCACCGGCAACGCCATCTACAACATCAGCGGCCTGACGCCGAACACCGCGAACTACCGCGTGCGCATCGACACCACGCAGGGACCGCTGGCCGCCTACGTGCTCTCGCCCGCCAACACCGACGCCACTGCCAACGGCGACAGCCGCGATTCCGACGGCGCGCGCGTCGGCAACGACGCCGAGGCGGTGTTCGCGACCGGCGCCGCCGGCGCCAACGACCACACGTTCGACTTCGGCTTCACGCCGGCGTCGGCGGCCATCCTGTCCCTCGGCAACCTGGTGTGGCTCGACACCAACAACAACGGCCTCGTCGACGGCGGCGAAGCCGGCATCGCCGGCGTCACCGTGCGGCTCATCGCCGCCAACGGCACCACGGTGCTGGCGACGACCACCACCAACGGCAGCGGCAACTACCAGTTCACGGGCCTCACCGCCGGCAGCTACTTCGTCGAAGTGGACCGCGGCAGCGGCCCGATCGTCGGCTACCTCTCGAGCACCGACATCGGCTCGTCGGGCAACCCCGACAACGACACCGACAACGACGACAACGGCGTGAACGTCTCGGCCTCGGCCGTGCGCAGCAACGCCGTGACGCTCAGCCTCGGCGGCGAGCCGACCAACGACGGCGACAGCGACGCCAACTCGAACCTCTCGGTCGATTTCGGTTTCGTGCGCGCGCTCAGCCTCGGCAACCTCGTGTGGTCCGACCTGAACGACAACGGCGTGGTCGATCCGGGCGAGCCCGGGCTGAGTGGCGTCACCGTGCGTCTGATCGCGTCCGACGGCGTCACCGTGCTGGCGACGACCACCACCGACGCCACCGGCCACTACCTGTTCGGGGGACTCGGGCCGGGCACCTACTTCGTGGAAGTGGTGCCGCCGGCCGGCTCGACGTCGAGCACCGACATCGGCTCGTCGGCGAATCCGAACAACGACACCGACAACGACGACAACGGCGTCACGGTGGTGGGCGGCGCCGTGCGCAGCGGCCCGGTCACGCTCGGCATCGGCACCGAGCCGACCAACGACGGCGACGGCAATCCCGACAGCAACCTCACGGTGGACTTCGGCTTCGTGCCGGCCGGCGTGCTGTCGCTCGGCAATCTCGTGTGGCTCGACACCAACAACAACGGCCTCGTCGATGGCGGCGAGGCGGGTGTGCCCGGCGTCACCGTGCGCCTCATCGCCGCAAACGGCACGACGGTGCTGGCGACCACCACCACCAACGGCAGCGGCAACTACCTCTTCACCGGACTCGCTCCCGGCAACTACTTCGTCGAGGTCGATCGTGCGACCGGGCCGCTCACCGGCTACCTGTCGAGCACCGACATCGCGTCGTCGGCCAACCCGAACAACGACCTCAACAACGACGACAACGGCGTCACGCTCACGGCTGGCGCGGTGCGCAGCGGCGTGGTCACGCTCTCGGTGCTCGGCGAGCCCATCAACGACGGCGACAGCGACGCCAACTCCAACCTCTCGGTCGACTTCGGCTTCGTGCGCGCGGTGAGCCTGGGCAACCTGGTGTGGGCCGACGCGAACGACAACGGCCTGGTCGATCCGGGCGAGCCGGGGATCGGCGGCGTCACCGTGCGGCTGATCGCCTCGGACGGCGTGACGGTGCTGGCGACGACGACCACCGACGCCTCGGGCCACTACCTCTTCGCGGGCCTCCTGCCCGGCACCTACTACGTGGAAGTGGTGCCGCCCGCCGGCGCGACGTCGAGTACCGACATCGCGTCGTCGGCCAATCCCGACAACGACACCGACAACGACGACAACGGCGTCACGGTGGTGGCCGGTGCCATCAGGAGCGGCGCCATCACGCTCGGCTTCGGCACCGAGCCGGTGAACGACGGCGACACCAACCCCGACAGCAACCTCACCGTCGACTTCGGCTTCGTGCCGGCCCCCGGCGGCGGCCTGCTCACCGACGTGTGCCTGCAGCAGGTCGTGCCGGCCACGGTGCTGCCGGGCGGGCAGATGGTGGCCACCTACACGGCGACCAATCGCGGCCCGGGCTCGGCCATCGATCTCATGATCGATGGCATGCTGCCGGCGGGCGTCACCGTGGCCTCGACATCGCCCTCGGCGGGCGGCGTGTGCGCCGTGGTCTCGGGCACGCTCGAGTGCCGCTGGCTCGGCTTCACGCCCGCCAATGGCACGCGGCAGGTGACGGTGACCTTCCAGGTGAGCCCGTCGATTCCGGTGGGCACGCCCGTGGCGCTCTGGTTCATGACCAGCTCGAACAACACCGACCCGTACCCGGCCTGCAACATGGTCGATGCATACGTGTTCGTGGGCGGCGGCAGCACCACGGCGGATCTCGCGGTGACGTCCCTCGCTTCCGGATCGGGCGGCGTGGGCACGGCGGTGAGCGGGGTGGTGGGCCAGCCGATGCCGGCGCGCTTCACGGTCTCGAATCCGTCGGCGGTGGCGGCGCGCGGCATGTATGTGCTGCTGCTCGACGAGGCGGGCCTCGTCGACATCACCGCGGCCACGTGGTCGCCGCAGGGCTGGGTGGCCGCGACCAACGCGACGTCGGCCACGTGGGAAACCGGCCTGATCCCGCCGGGAGGCACGGCCACGCTCGACCTCACGCTCGTGCCGCGCACGGCCACCGCGACGCGCCTGCAGCTGG
This sequence comes from Vicinamibacterales bacterium, assembly GCA_046331325.1. Lineage (GTDB taxonomy): Bacteria > Acidobacteriota > Vicinamibacteria > Vicinamibacterales > UBA2999 > CADEFD01. The sequence continues at coordinate 63,852 of JAXLRB010000007.1, forward strand.
TGCGCGTGGACGGCCAGCCGGTGGATCCGAACGCCGCCAACGACCAGGTCGATCTGGTGATCGACGGTCTGGGCAGCGGCGGCGGCCGCTGGGTGGCGGCGGGGAACCTCGATGGCGCCGGTGTCGATGAGATCGTCACCGGCACGGGCCTCGGCGAGACACCGCAGGTGCGGGTGTTCTCGAGCGCCGGCGCGCCGCTGGCGTCGTTCTACGCGTTCGACCGCACGTTCCGCGGCGGCGTGCGCGTGGCCAGCTGCGACGTGAACAACGACGGCATCGCCGAGCTCGTCGCGGCGCAGGGACCGGGCGGCGGCCGCGTGCGCGTGCTGTCGATGGCCGGCGGCGTCGTCAACGAGCTGGTGGCGTTCGATGCCTTCGAGCCGTCGTTCACCGGCGGCGTCAACGTGGCGTGCGGCGACATCGACGGCGACGGACGCGCCGAGGTGGTGGTGGGTCCCGACGGCGGACGCGCCCCCGACGTGAAGGTGTTCAGCGTCGGCGCACTCACCGCGTCGGTCGTCGCCCAGTTCCAGGCCTACGAGCCGTCGTTCACCGGCGGCGTGCGCGTCACCGCGGCGCGCTTCGCGGGCTCGCCGCTGGTCGGTGGCTTCAACGTGGCGACGGCGCCCGGTGCAGGACGCGCCGGTGACATCCGCGTGTGGAACGTCATCGGCGGCACCTCGTCGCTCGTGGCGTCGGCGCCGCTCACCGCATCGACCGCCGGCGCGCAGATCCTGCTGGCCGACATCGACGGCGACGCCAGCCTCGATCTGCTCGTCGCGCCCGACAACGGCGCGCCGGCGCTCGTGCAGGTGTTCCGCCTGTCGACCGGCGCGCTGATGCTGAATGCCGGGCCAGGCGCCGGCGGCTTCCGCAGCCTGCGGCCCGCGGTCGGCCACTTCGGCGGCGCGCCCGAGCTCATCGTCGGGCACGGCGCCGGCGAGGCCCCCGGGGTGCTCACGCTGAACGTCGGCGGCGGCGTCGCCGTGCGGCTCGCGTTCACGGCGCTCGAGCAGCCGTAGCGCGGCGGCCGCTCCCGGCCCGTACATGACGAAGGGCGGCCCGCGAGGCCGCCCTTCGTGCGTACGGACGATGCGCCGGTGGTGCTAGAAGCCGATCGACAGTCCCACCGTCGCCCGCCAGAACGAGAAGTCGCCGAAAACGTCCTCGGTGAGCCTGACGTCGCTGCCCGTGAGATTGCGGAAGTAGCGGACGTCGCCGCGCACGCCGAACCGTCGTCCGCCCACGCGCAGGCCGGCGCCGGCGTCGACGCCGAAGCCGTTGTTGGTGGCCACCTCGTCGAACAGCTCGCCGAACGAGCCGACCTTCGATCGCACCAGGCCGCCGCCGGCCGAGACGTACGGCTGGAAGCCGCCGCCAGCCCGGCCGAACACCACGTTGCCCATCAGGGTCGTGACGTTGTTCTTGCCGAAGACGTCGATCTCGAGGTCCTTCGGCTTGAAGAAGTCGGGCACGAAGCCCAGGTCGACCTCGAGCCCGAGCCCGCGCGAGCCGAGCCAGCCCACCGAGGCGCCGACGTTCGACCGCTTGTCGACGCTGGAGCCGCCGAAATTGACGCCGTAGTACGGCGAGACCAGGATGTCGGCGCGGGCCGCGGCGGGCAGCGCCGCGACCAGGGCGAACGCGGACGCGATCACGAATCTCCTCATCGAGTGACTCCTCTCAGGTGAACGGACCATCGAAGGGCACGAGGGGATTCCGCGCCACGCCTGTTCGACCGCCGCGACGGCGGCGGGGTTGTATCGCCGGTTACTTCTTGTGGTCGTTGATGTACTGCAGCGCGAACGCCTCGAGACCGGCGTTCGAGAGGCCGATGGCCTTCGCTTCGCTGGTGGCCTTCTCGACCGAGTAGTTGTCCTGCAGCACGCGCTTGGCGAGCCACACGCTGCCGACGCGGTTGGCCGACGCGCAGTGGATGAACACCGGCTGGTTGGCCTTGTTGGCGATGGTGGCGAGCACGGTGTCGAACACCTTGGCGTCGGGCGCGCCGGCGCTGAACGGCACGTGCACGTAGTTCAGGCCGAGCGCCTTGGCCTTGGCCTGGTTCTCTTCCACGTTGGCGCCAGGCTCGGTCGCGACGCGAAGGTTGATGACGGTCTTGAAGCCGTCTTTCTTCAGGTTGTCGAGCGTGGCCACCTCGGTGGCGCCGCCGCAGGCGATGGTGGCGTCGACCCGGGTGAAGTTGGTGACGCCGGGGTATTCCTGTTTGGTCTGGGACATGGCGTTCGTGGCGATGGCGAGACAGGCAACGACGAGGGCAGCACGCATCACAGGCTCCTCCGGAACCACGTCGATTCTACGCCAGGGCCGGGGGAGCCCACGCGCGGCCGCCGCGCTATTCCTTCTCGACCGTCACCGACACCGGCTGGCGCACCCGCACACTCACGGTGCTGCCGGCCGGGATGGTGACGGCGCTGCGCTCGCCGGCCATCACCGCCGCCGTGCCGCCGCCGGCCCCGACGCCGGCGCCGATGGCCGCGCCCTTGCCGCCACCCAGGATGGCGCCGAGGATGGCGCCGCCGATGGCCGCGCCGCCGATCTTCGCGGCGCTCTCGCGCCCCTGATCCGCGCCTTCGCGCGTGATCTGGTCGGTGCGCAGGGTGAGCTTGTCGCCGTTGGCCAGCACCACCGTGTGGAAGCGCACGCCGAGACGGGCGCGCTCGCGCACCTTGCCGCCGCGTTCCACTTCGGTGACCGTGCCGTGCACGAGCGAGCCGGCCGGGATGGCCACGCGGCCGTTGACGCGCACGTCGCGGGTGACCCGCGCATCCACGGCGTCTTCCACGCGCGCGCGATCGCTCGACACCGTCGTCTCGAGCTGCAGGCCGATGACGGCATCCGCCGGCACGGTGAGCTCGACGAACTCGGGCTGGGGGGGCGTCGCCGGCTCCGGCTCGGCGGCCGGGGTCTCGGGCGCCTCGGCCTGCACGGCGGGACGCGATTCCCACATCGAGCCGCCGCCACTCGGCGCCGCGGGCGCCGGGGTGGAAGCGGCCGGCGCGGGTTCCGTCGCGGGACGCGCCGACGCCTGGCGGGCGGGCGCGGCGTCGCGCCGGGGGGCGGGTGCCGGGGCAGCCTCGCGGCGCGCGGGTGCGGCAGCGGGACGTTCGGGCGCCGCGGTGGGCGCGGAGGCGGGGGCCGGCGCGGACGCGGCCGGTTCAGGGGCGACCACGCCTTCCGACGCCGTCACTGGCTGAGCGGCCGAGGTGGTGTCTGGCGCCATGGCGGGAGCCGGCGCTGGAGTGGCCGTGGACCGGTTCGCCAGGTAGCCGCCAACACCCGCGGCACCCAGGCACCCCAGCACGAGCACGCCGAAGACCAGCTTGTTGATCTGCATCGCCAACTCCTGCGACCGACGGTAGCAAGGCGCGTGCCCGTGGCGCCTCGACGGATTCCCGCCTGCGAACGCCCCGGGGATTCCGATTCTAGCCCTGCCGGGTGTCCTGTCGCAGGGAAGGTGTCCACTTTGATGACGGGCGTGCCGGCCGGCGACCCGCCGCACGATCCGTGACCCGACGTGTCCGATCGCACCGTGTATGCTCACGGCGGGGTGCCGCCGGACGTGCCGTCGTTCGAACTGATCCGCTCGTCGTCGGCGACCGATCGCCTCGTCGCGGCGCGCGCGTTCGTCGCGGCGCATGCGCGCGACGGCGTGCTGGTGGTGGGGGCGTCGCGGGCGGCGGCCGACGAGCTGGCATGGTCGCTCGCGGCCAGCGGCGGCGCGCTGGTGGACGTGACCCGCATGTCGTTCGCGGAGCTGGCCACCAAGCTCGCCCTGCCGGTGCTCGCCGAGCGCCTGGCCACGCCGGCCAGTCCGCTCGGTCTCGAGGCGATGGTGGCCCGCGTCACCTTCGACGCGATGGACGCCGGCGATTTGCGCTACTTCACGCCGGTGGCAGACCTGCCGGGGTTCCCGCGCGCCGCCGCGCGCACGCTGCACGAACTGCAGCAGGCCGGCGTGTCGCGCGACGCGCTCGGCGCCGTCGAGCGCGTGGGACCGGACCTGGCGGCGCTGGCCGCGCGGCTCGACGATCAGATCGCGCGATCGGGCGCGATCGGCCGCGCCGACGTGCTGGCCACGGCAGCGGCGCGTCTCGATGCCGACGCCCGTGCGTTGCCGGCGCGCGCCGTGCTGCTGCTCGACGTGGCGGTCACGACCGCGATGGAGCGGCGTCTGGTCGCCGCGCTGGCCCGCGCCGCGCGCTCGCTGCTCGCGGTCATGCCGACGGGCGACGTGCCCACGGCGAACGCGTATCGTGATGCCGGCGCGGTAGAACGTGTGCTCGCGGACGATGCCGCTGGGACGTCGAGTGCCGCGTCGGCGCGCGCCCGGTTGCAGACGCATCTCTTCGCGCCCGACACACCGCCCGAGGGCGTGCTCGACGACACGGTGCGCGTGTTCTCGGCGCCGGGCGAGGGCCGCGAAGCGGTGGAGATCGCGCGCCGCGTCCTGCAGGAAGCGGCGAGTGGCGTGCCGTTCGACGAGATGGCCGTGCTGCTGCGCGCGCCGCAGACCTACCTGGGCCTGCTCGAGCACGCGTTCGCGCGCGCCGATGTGCCGGCGTGGTTCGAGCGCGGCACGCGGCGGCCGGATCCGGCGGGGCGCGCCTTCCTCGCGTTGCTCGCCTGCGCCGACGAGGGCCTGTCAGCACGGCGCTTCGCCGAGTACCTCTCGCTCGGCCAGGTGCCGTCGCACGCCGGCGCACCGGTGTCGACGCCTGATGCGCGCGGTGTCGCGAGCGCGCCATCCATCCCAACCGACGACGCCGCCACCGCGATCCTCGCGCCCGACGAGCAGCCCGAGGATCCGGCGCCGATCGACGAGGCGCCCGGCGTCGACGAGCGCGACGGCGAACGGGTCGTCGCCGGCACGCTGCGCGCGCCGTGGCGGTGGGAAGAGCTGCTGGTCGAGGCGTACGTGATCGAAGGTCTCGATCGCTGGCAGCGGCGCCTGCCCGGCCTGAAGCGCGAGTACGACCGCCGCGCCCGCGAACTCGCGGACGACGATCACGACTCGCCGCGCCTGCGTGCGCTCGAACGCGATCGCCGGCAGCTCGAGCACCTCGAAGCGTTCGCGCTGCCGGTCGTCACGACGCTCGACACCTGGCGACAGCCACGCACGTGGGCGGATTGGATGACGGCGTTCGCGGCGCTCGTGCCGCGCGTGTTGCGCCAGCCGGCGCGCGTCGAGCGCGTGCTCGCCGAGATGGCGCCGCTCGGCGCCGTGGGCCCGGTGCCGCTGCGCGAGGTGCGCGACGTGCTCACGCCGCGCCTGCTCACGCTGACGCACGAGCCGCCACGCCGCCGTCACGGCCGCGTGTTCGTGGGCACGCCGCACGCCGCGCGCGGCCGTACCTTTCGCGTGGTGTTCGTGCCGGGGCTGGCCGAACGCATCTTTCCGCAGCGCCTGCGCGAAGACGCGCTGCTGCTCGACGGCCGGCGCAAGGCCCTCGACGCCGCGCTCGCCGTGGCCGACACGCGCGCCGACGACGAGCAGCTGCAGTTGCGGCTGGCGGTGGGGGCGTCGCGCGAGCGCGTGCACCTGTCGTATCCGCGGCTGGAGCTGGCCGAATCGCGGCCGCGCGTGCCGTCGTTCTACGTGCTCGACGTGCTGCGCGCCACCACCGGCACGATCCCGCGCTACAAGGACGTCGCCGATCGCGCGTTCGACGAGGGCCGCGCCTCGCTGGCGTGGCCGGCGCCGCCGGATGCCGCCGATGCCATCGACGACATGGAGCACGACCTCGCCGTGCTGCTGCCGCTGCTGCGGGCGCCGCTCGATCAGCGGGCCGCGCACGAAGGCCGCGCGCGCTACCTGCTCGAGCTGAACGCGTCGCTGCGGCGCTCGGTGATCGAGCGCTGGGCGCGCTGGCAGAATCGCTGGTCGACCGCCGACGGGCTCACGCGCGTGGCGCCGCTCACCGAGGCGGCGCTGGCGCGGCAGCGCCTCACCGCGCGGCCGTATTCTCTCACCGCGCTTCAGCGCTACGCCACGTGTCCGTACCAGTTCCAGCTCGCGGCGATCTACCAGCTGGCGCCGCTCGAGGTGCCGGCGCCGTTGCAGCGTCTGGATCCGCTCACCCGTGGCAGCCTGTTCCACGAGATCCAGACGCAGTTCTTCCGCACGCTCGTGAAGAACGGCATGCTGCCGCTCTCCGGCGCGCACGTCGACACGGCGCGGCGTCAGCTCGAGTGGGCGATCACCGACGTGGTGAAGCGCGCCTACGACGACCTGGCGCCGGCCATCGATCGCGTGTGGAACGACGAAGTCGCCAGCCTGCGCCGCGATCTGCGCGTGTGGTTCGACGAGATGGCGGTGAAGGACGCCGCGCGCTGGGTGCCCGAGCGGTTCGAGCTGGCCTTCGGCCTGCCGCCCGACAGCGCCCGCGACGAGGCGTCGGTGCGCGAGCCGGTGAAGGTCGGTCCGCAGGGCTTCCTGCTGCGCGGCTCGATCGACCTCGTGGAACGTCGCGCCGATGGAGCCGCGCTGCGCGTCACCGATCACAAGACCGGCCGCAACCGCACCTCGCTCGCCACCATCGTCGACGGCGGGAAGATCCTGCAGCCGGTGCTGTATGCCGTGGCGCTGCAGGCGATGACCGGCGAGCCGGTGGAGGAGGGGCGGCTCTCGTACTGCACGACGGCCGGGCAGTTCAGCACGCACCCGATCCGCATGGACGACGTGATTCGTCAGCGCGGTCTCGAGGTGCTCGAGATCATCGACCGCGCGGTGGAGCACGGCATGCTGGCGGCCAAGCCGGGGCCGTCCTACGGCGGCTCGGCCTGCGACTACTGCGACTTCCGCGCCGTGTGTGGTCCAGACGAGTTCTCGCGCACGAAGCGCAAGCCCGACGTGCCCGATCTCGACGCGCTGCGGAGGATGCCGTGAGCGGGCACGCCGACGCCCGGGATCGCGCCCTGATCGGCGAGGCGCTCGATCGCACGCTGGTGGTCGAGGCCGCGGCCGGTACCGGCAAGACCACCGAGCTCGTGAAGCGCATCGTGCGGCTGGTGGCCACCGGTCGCGCCACGATCGCCGAGATCGTCGCGGTGACGTTCTCCGAGAAGGCCGCCGGCGAGCTGAAGCTGCGCCTGCGCGAGCAGCTCGAACACGCGCGCACGGCGGCCGAGGGCGACGCGGCGGCGCGCCTGGCGCAGGCCGTGCAGCGCTTCGAGGAATCGCACGTCAGCACGATCCACGGCTTCTGCGCCGACCTGCTGCGCGAGCGGCCGGTGGAGGCGCGCATCGATCCGTCGTTCGTGATGCTCACCGACGACCAGGCCTCGCGCCTCTACGGCGAGGCGTTCGCCGACTGGCTGCAGCGCGAGCTCGACGACCCGCGCGAGGGCGTGCGGCGATCGCTGCGGCGGGCCTCGTCGCGGCGCTTCGGGCAGGACGAGGACGGCGACGCGCCGATCGAACGCCTGAAGCGCGCCGGCCGTGAGCTGCTCGAGTGGCGCGACCATCCCACGCCGTGGACCCGTCCCGACGGCTTCACGCGCGACGCCGACATCGACCACCTGCTCGACGGCATCGGCACGCTGTGCGACGCCACCGTGGGCGCCATCAACCCGCGCGATCCGCTGCCGCGGGCGATCGAGCCGCTGCGGCGCGCATGGAACGAGATCCGGCCGCTGCGTGAACGCGGCCTGCGCGACTACGACGGCTGGGAAGCGCTGCTCTGCGCGCTGGCCGACAACGAGCGCGACCTGCGCAACGGCCGTCGCGCCAATGGTCAGTTCTCGCGGCAGATCTCGAACGCGGAGGTGCTCGCCGCCCGCGACGCGCTGGTCGACAAGCTGGTCGAGTTCCGCAACACGGCGGATGCCGACCTGGCGGCGCTGGTGCACGAGGCGCTCGGCGACACCGTGCAGATCTACGAGCAGCGGAAGACGCGCGCCGGCGCCCTCGACTTCCTCGACCTGCTGATCCGGGCACGCGATCTCGTGCGCGACGACGCCGACGTGCGCCGCGATTTCCAGCAGCGCTTCCGCTACCTGCTGGTCGACGAGTTCCAGGATACCGATCCATTGCAGGCCGAGCTGCTGATGCGCCTGGCGGCCGATGGCGACGCCGGGCCCGACGTGTCGTACCTGGATCTCAGAACACGGCCGGGCGCGCTCTTCATCGTCGGCGACCCCAAGCAGTCGATCTATCGCTTCCGTCGCGCCGACGTCGGCGTCTATCGCGCCATCTGCGAGTCGCTCGAGCAGCAGGGCGGCACGCGTGCGGCTGCGCACGTCGTTCCGCAGCGTGCCTGGGATCCAGCGGCTGGTGAACGCGGCGTTCACCGTGCACATGACCGGCGCGCGCGACGCGCTGCAGGCGCACTACGTCGAGTTGCAGCCGGCCCGTGCGAGTCACGACGCGCAGCCGAGTGTCATCGCGCTGCCCGTGCCACGTCCGCTGAGCGACTACGGCCGCGTCACCGATGGCGCCATCGAAGGCTCGCTGCCGAAGGCGGTGGCCGAGTTCGTGCGCTGGCTGGTGCGCGACAGCGGCTACACGGTGGCCGACGAGCACGCGCCCGCCGGACCCGACGGCGCTCCTGCGCGCCGGCCGATTCGCGCCGGCGACGTGTGCCTGCTGTTCCGCCGGCTGGTGAAGTTCACGCACGACGTCACCAGCGACTACGTGAGCGAGCTCGAAGCGCGCGGCCTGCCGCACCTCATCGTCGGCGGCAAGGCGTTCCACGAGCGCGAGGAAGTGGACGCGCTCAGAACCGCGCTGACCGCCATCGAGTGGCCCGACGACGCGCTGAGTGTGTTCGCCACGCTGCGCGGTCCGTTCTTCGCGGTGCCGGAGGAAGAGCTGTTCGCGTGGCACGGCCGGGGCTACGCCTTCCGTCCGCACGACGTGCCGACGGACGCGCCGCCCGAGCTGGCCGCCGTGGGCGATGCGTTGACCACGATCGCGGAACTCAGCCGCCTGCGCAACCACCGCACGGTGGCCGACACCATCGGCCGCCTGCTCGAGGCTACCCGGGCGCATGCTGGCTTCGTGCTGTGGCGCGGCGGCGAGCAGGTGCTCGCCAACGTGCTGCAGATCGCCGAGATGGCGCGGCGCTACGAGGCCGGCGGCGGGCTGTCGTTCCGCGGCTTCGTCGACGAGCTGCGCGACGCCGCCGAACGCGCGCCGGCGCCGGAAGCGCCGATCGTTGAGGAGGGCACCGACGGCGTGCGGCTGATGACCGTGCACAAGGCCAAGGGCCTCGAGTTCCCGGTGGTGATCCTCGCTGACATCAGCTGCAAGCTGAGTCGCGAGCGGGCGTCGCGCTATCTGGACAGCGCGCGCGGGCTCGCCGCCATCCAGCTCGCCGGCTGGACGCCGTCCGACCTGCGCGATCACAACGACCTGGAAGCCGCGCGCGACAAGGCCGAGGGCGTGCGCCTCGCCTACGTCGCCGCCACGCGCGCCCGCGATCTGCTTGTGGTGCCGGCGATCGGCGACGGGCCGGAAGAGAAGCACTGGACGTCGCCGTTGTCGGTGGCGCTCTTCGGCGGCGACGCCGCAACCGTCGAGGGCGTGCCGGCGTTCACCGGACGCGACACCCATCTCGATCGCCCGCCGTCGAACGTGCCCACGCTGCACACGATGCGGCCTGGCGCGTACGCGCACGTCGACGCCACCACCGGTGAGCCGTACAGCGTCGTGTGGTGGGATCCGTCGCACGTCGACAAGCCTGGCGCGGAACGTCGCGGCCTGCGCCACGAGCACCTGATCCACAAGGACGCCCCGGCCGCCACCGTGCTCGCCGATCGCCTGCGCTACGACGAGTGGCGCGGCTGGCGTGCCTCGGCGCTCGCCCAGGGTGCCACGGCGACCGTGCGCGTGATGACGGCCACCGAATGGGCCGAGGCCAGCCTCGATGGTCGCGTGGCCTTGCCCGACGCCGTGGGCGCGGCCGCCGCGCAGGTGCGCGTGGAGGACGCGAGCGCCGACGACCTCGTCCGCCCTTCGGGCGCGCGCTTCGGCACGCTGGTCCACGCGCTGCTGGCGCACGCGCCCCTCGATGGCGGCGTCGATGATCTCGCGCGGCTGGCGTCGGTGCAGGCGCGCCTGCTCGGCGCGAGCGACGCCGAGCGCGCCTCGGCGGCGGAGACCGTGGCGCGCGTGCTCGCGCATCCGCGCCTGCTGCGCGCGAGGGCGGCGCACGCCGGCGGGCGTCTCTTCCGCCGCGAGCTGCCACTCGTGCTCACCGCGGGCGACGTCGTGGTCGACGGCCAGGCCGACCTGGTGTGGGACGACGGTGATCGCCTGGTGGTCATCGACTACAAGACCGACGTGGATCTGTCGCCGGGCGAGCCCTCGTACCGCCGGCAGATCGGGCTCTACGCCGATGCGCTGGCGCGGGCGTATGGGCGGAAGGTAGAGGCGGTGCTGCTGAGGGTGTGAGCGCATGCCGATCGTGACCCATCTGCGCGCGTCATCCGCGCTCGATTCTCCGAGGTCTGCGCGCGCGTGCTGCGGCCGGTAGACTCGACCGCGCCCGCCGACTGAACGCAGGTCACGTCAGGGGTCGTCCGCGCCCGCGACGTCCGTCGCGTGTTCTGGCAGCCCGATCACCATTCGAACGGCGCGATCGTGCAGGCGATCGCCGAGCAGGCGCTTCAGCCACACGCGCTCACGGGCATCGCGTCCCACCACGTAGCGCGTGCGTGGACGCTTCGCCGTGAGGGCGTGCGCGACCGCCGCAGCCACCGTGGCGGGCGGCAGCGCGTGACCGATGGTGGTCGTCATCTGACGCCGGAAGGCGGCCATGGCCCGACCGTAGCGCGCCTGTGCCGCCGCCGTCGACGCCACGGCGTCGAACGACTCGAGCGCCTTGCCGTTGATGGGTGTGTCGATGGCGCCCGGTTCCACGATGGCGACGTGCAGGCCCCACGGTGCGATCTCGACCCGCAGCGCGTCGCCGATGGCCTCGATCGCGTACTTCGACGCGGAGTAGCCGCCAAGGAATGGCAGCGCGCTGCGGCCGGCGATCGATCCCATGAACACCACGCGTCCGCGCGCCCGTCGCAGGGCCGGCAACGCCTGCTGGGTGAGCCGCACGGCTCCGGTGACGTTCACCTCGAGCATCGCGCGCAGCGCGTCGAGCGGCTGCAGCTCGAGCGGACCCACGAGCGAGACCCCGGCATTGTTCACGAGTCCTGCCAGGCCGCTGTCACTGGACAGCGAGCGGGCGCGGTTCAACGCGGTCTCGATCGAGGCGTCGTCGGTGACGTCGAGCCGGCACGGGACGAGACCGGTCACGGCCTGGCGCTCGAGCGCGGCGATCGCGCCGGGATCGCGGCCGCCGGCCACCACGGTGAATCCGCGCGCGCACAGGTCGAGCGCGCACGCGAGCCCGATACCGCTGGTGGCGCCGGAGATCACGACGACACCGCGCGGCGATTGACTCATGCGCCCAGCTCCCGGCGATGCCGCCAGCAGAAGACCGCGAGCCACGCCGCGAAGACGAGGCTGAACGCGTTCACCCAGATCTCCCACGCCAGGCTCGCGCCGGCACCAGCCCGGTAGACGCCGAAGCGCAGGTTGATCGTCACGTCGGCGATGCCGAGGAATCCGAGTGCGCCGGCGGTCAGCAGCCCGGCGAGCACGGCGGCCGGGCGTCCGCGCCGCATCAGCTCGGCGGCCACGGCGGCGGTGATGCCGAGCGCCGTGTCGGCCGGCGGGAAGACGGCCGCGCACGACAGGTAGGCGGCATCGACCGAAACGCCGTCTCCAGCGAGCACGGCGATCCAGTAGCTGGCGATCCCCGCGACGAGGCACCAGAGCAGAGCGATGGTGAGGCCCGCGCCTGGCGGGCGTTGCTGCACCGCCGACATCCCGCGGTCAGTACGATCGCAGCAGGCCGCGCTGGCGCATCACCGGCACGAACACATCCGCGAGAATCTGCAGCGCGGCGTCGAGATCCGCGCGCGAGTGCAGCGCCGTCACGCTGGCGCGGAAGCGTGCCTGGTCGAGCGGCACGGTGGGATAGTCCACCGGCGTCACGAACAGGCCGTGATCGCGCAGGGTGTTGCCCAGCTCGTAGAGCAGCGCTCGATCGCCGACCACGATCGGCACGATGTAGCTGGTGGAGGTGCCGGTGTTCACGCCCATCGCCTGGAGCGCGCCCCGGAAGTACGCGGCGTTGTCCCACAGGCGATCGCGATGCTCCGGCTCCGCCTCCATCACGTCGAGGGCGGCGACGAGTCCGGCCACGACGGCCGGAGGCAGCGCGCAGGTGAAGCCGTACGGGTTGGCGTAGAAGCGCAGGTACTCGATGACGTCGCGCGACGAGGCCGCGAAACCGCCGGCCGCCGAGAAGCCCTTCGAGAACGTGCCGTACTGCAGGCCGACGCGATCGCGCACGCCGAAATGCTCGATGACGCCGCCGCCGGTCGGACCGCAGCAGAGGATCGAGTGCGCCTCGTCGACCATCAGCCCGACGCGATGCGACTCGGCCACCTCGAGCAGGCGCGGCAGGTCGGCCATGTCGCCGTCCATCGAGTAGAGCCCGTCGACGAAGATCAGGCGGCGAGATCCCGCCGTGGACGTCAGCACGCGGTCGAGCGACGCGGCGTCGTTGTGATCGAAGAAGACCACGCGCGCGCCGCCCACCTTGATGCCGTCCACGAGCGAGATGTGCGCCCGCGCGTCGACGATCGCCACGTCGCCCTTGCGCATCAGGCCCGCGGCCGTGCCCAGCGCGCCGCCGAAGCCGGAGTTGAAGACCAGCACCGCCTCGCGGCCGGTGAGCGTCGCCAGCCGGCGCTCGAGCGCCTCGTGCAGCAGGCTCTTGCCCGACAGGATCGGCGACCCGCACGCGCCCGTGCCGTAGTCGTCGAGCGCCTGCTTGGCGGCCGCGACCACCTGCGGATGCCGCACCAGGCCCAGGTAGCCGTACGACGTCATGTTCACCACGCGCTGACGCGTGTCGCCGCGCTTCAGGTGGTTCACCGGCGCGGCCGGGTCGCAGAGCACCGGCTCGTACAGCGACGTCGCCCACGCCGTCTCGCGCCGCCACTGCAGGTACTCGGGCGGCGGCACGAGCGGGCTGTCGGTGTCGGAGAAATAGAAGTCGGCGAGGCTGAAGTCGGTGGCGGTCCAGGACATGAGCGTCAGCTCCGGAAGATGAGGCGTCGCAGCGATTCGATCGGCAGCAGGAGCTGGCCGAGGAACCCCCGCGGCACGAAGTCGGGCTGGATGCCGAAGGCGGGCACGTGGCCCGGCCGCGGCGGCAGGTAGGTGCCGAACAGGTGGTCGAACAGCATCAGGTTCATCCCGAAGTTGCTGTTGCCCTCTTTCAGATCGAGCGAGTGGTGCAGCCAGTGCACCGAGGGCGTGCCGACGAGGCGGTTGAGCCACTCGGGCGTTGGCAGCGCGACGTTCGAGTGCTGCGTCTGCGCGGCGAAGTTGCCGAAGGCCGTCACCCACAGCACGACGTCGGCCGAGGCGCCCAGCGCCAGCAGCGGCGCCATCGAGAGGAGTGTGAACGAGCCGATGTCGAGCGCGTGGATGCGGGTCGCCTTGAAGAAGGTCATGCGCGACGTGCTGTGGTGCAGGGCGTGCAGCGGCCAGAGCCACGGCACCTGGTGCAGCAGGCGGTGCTGCCAATAGCCGAAGAACTCCGCGATGGTGAGCCCGATCAGCGCCTGCACCGGCATCGGCAGACCGGTAGGCCACACGTGCCAGAGCGGCGAGGTGACGGCCGCCTGTGCCAGCCACGCCCCGCCGAACGAGCCCACGCCGAAGCTGGCGACGAAGTGGCCCAGGTCCTGCCACCATTGACCGTCCTCCTGGCGCCACGCCCGGTGGTGCGGGCGCACCCGCTCGGCCACCACCAGCAGCACGCCGGCGAGCACGGTGATGCCGAGCAGCACCGTGTCGCGGTCGCCGCCGAGGGCGATGCCGGCATAGACGGCGCCGAGGCACGACGCGAACACCGCGCCCCAGACCGTGCCGAGCCAGGGAGACACCGCCGCCGTCATCGATCAGATCCCCAGGGCCTCGCGGCGTTCGTAGAGGTACGAGATGCCATCGAAGAACGTGTTGCCGCGGTCGGCCATCAGCACCTGGCCCGACATGCCATCGAAGGCGCCGGAACAGAGCGCCATGGCGGCCGTGCCCACTTCGTCGGGTGTCATGAACCAGCCCTCGTCGACGAAGCCGCGCAGGAAGCCGTAGAACTCGTGGCCGAATGTGCCCTCGAACGACGCCGTGCGGATGGCACGCGACCGCAGCACGTTGATGCGCACGCCCTCGTCACGCAGGCGGTAGGCGGTGTACTTCACCATCGCCTCCATGGCCGCCTTGCCGGCGGCGACGAAGTCGTAGCCCGGCGTGAAGCGATCGGGACCGTCCGACGACATCACGACGACGTACTTCGGATACGCACCCGTGTGCCGCTTCAGCGCGGTCAGGTAGTCGAAGGTCGGCCACGCCGAGCCGCGCAGGCTCTTGAGGAAGCCGCGCTCGCCGTAGTCGTCCATCGCGTTCACCACCATTGCCACCGAGGCGTTGCTGATGAACGCGTGTACCGGGCCGAGCCGTGCCGCGACCTCGGCGGCCAGCGCCTCGGTGTCGTCGCCGCGGGTGATGTCGGCCTGCAGGATGACGGGCGGCGGGCCACCGGCGGCGACAATGGCCGCCGACACCTCCGCCTCGTCGGCGCTGCCCCACGCATGCGTCAGCACGGTGCGGGCGCCCTCGGCGGCGAAGGCCACGGCCGTGGCGAGGCCGATGCCCTTCGTGCCGCCGGTGACGAGCACGACCTTGTCCGCGAGCGCCGTGTGGCTCATGCGCCCGTGCCGGCGCCCACCGGCGCGCCCGACTTCGCCTCGTACAGCAGGCCCACGAGGCCGTCGATGTTGGTGAGCTTGTTCAGCTCCGACCGCGGCACCTTCACCTTCAGCTCGCGCATCGCGCCAGACACCACCTCGACGATGTCGAGGCTGTTGGCGCCGTACTCCTTGAGCGAGCGGGTGGGGTCGACGGTGGCGGCGTCGAGGCCGTCCACGGCATTGGCCAGGTGCTTGACCACCACGGCGAGCACGTCTTCACGAGTCATGCGGTCTCCTTTGTGCGGATGGGATGGAGGTGACGTTCCTGGAACAGGCGCGAGAAGTTCTCGTAGAGGCCGGCGCCGCCGTCGACGGTGACCACCTGGCCGCCGATGGCGTCCATGGGCCCGGCGCAGAGGCCGACGATGGCCTCGGCCACCGCGTCCGGCGGCGTCAGTACGTCGGGCTCGTAGGTGCGGACGAAGTCGGCGAAGCCGTCGCCGAAGGTGGCGGCGAGCGAGGCGGTGTCGACGAAGCGCGTGCGCACGACGTTCACGTTCGTGCCGTGCGGATGCAGGCGGTAGTGCAGGTAGCGGCACAGCGTCTCGAGTGCCGCCTTGGCGGCGCCGATGAGGTCGTAGCCGACGTGCATCGACTCGGCGCCTTCCGACGACACGCCGACGACGTAGCGGGGCGCGCGGCCGAACACGGCCTGCGCCGCCTGCACGTGCGAGACGAGCGGCCAGGCCGAGGCGTCGAGGCCGGCGTGGAAGGCGCGGCGCGAGTAGTCGCCGACCCCCGACACGGGCACGCCGAACGCGGCGTTGCAGACGAGCACCTCGAGACGCTCGTGGCGCGCGCGGATGCCGCGCAGCACCTCGGTGATGTCGTCGTCGTGCGCGGCGTCGGCCTGCACGAGGTGGGGCGTACGCGCGCCGGCGGCGGCGAACGCGTCGAGGATCGGCTGCTCGTCGTCGGGGCCCCACTTGTAGGTGAGGGTCACGTCGGCGCCGCGGCGGCCGAACGCCAGCCCGGTGGCGAGGCCGATGCCGCGCGTGCCGCCGGTGACGAGCACCGCCCGGCCGTTGAAGTCATTCCACATAGCTGGCCTGGATGGTGGCGGCGGCGCCCGGCGCGCCAAGCGTCACCTGATGCATGAGGGACTCGAGAGTGAGCGCGGCGTCGAATGCCTGACGCCGCGGCAGCGAGAGCGTGCGCTTCAGTACGGTGAGCGCCGCGCGCGGCTTCTCGGCGATGCGGGCCGCGAGGTCGTGCGCGCGCGCCCGCACCTCGTGACGCGGCAGCACGGCATTGACGCCAGCGCCATGGAAGGCGTCGCCGCGGCGGAGCTCGCCGGTGTAGAGCAGTTCGTGCGCGAGCGCTGGCGACAGCACGTGTTCGGCCAGCGCCGTCGTGCCCATGCCGGGCGTGAAGCCCATGTTCATGAACGTGAAGCCGTAGCGGCACTCGCGCGCCAGCAGCACGAGGTCGGCGGCGAGGCCGAGCGCGAAGCCGCCGCCCACGGCGTGGCCGTCCATCGCGGCGACGATCGGCACCGGGCACTCGAGCAGCACGCGCGGCAGCTGGATGTCGACCGGCTGCAGCCGGCCTTCGGCGAAGGCCGCCAGCAGCGTCGCGGGCGCGCCTGCGGAGAACGTGTCGCCGTCGCCGGTCAGCATCACGACGCGCGTGGTCGCATCAGCGCCGGCCGCGCCGATCGCGGTCGTGAGCGCGTGCACCATCGCCTCGCCGAGGGCGTTGCCGCTGGCCGGATCGGCGAGCGCGATCTCGACCACGCCGTCGCGCGGCGTCACGCGGACCACGGCACGCCTCCATCGGCGAACGCCCGCCAGCGCGCCAGCACCGTGGCGTCGGTCATCATGCCGCCGGTGATCGCGGCGCCGGCGGCCACCGCCTCGGCGAGCGGCAGCGTCCGCGAATCGCGCATCCAGGCGCGCAGACGCGGCAGCGCGGTCGGCTCGAGCCGGGCCAGCGTACGAATGGCGCGGCGCATGGCCGCCTCGAGGCGATCAGCCGGCACGACCGCGTCCACCACGCCGGCTGCGACGGCCTCGTCGACCGTGCGCGTGTGCGCGGCGATCGTCCACTGACGCGCCGCGTGCGGCGCCATGCGGTCGGCGATGACCGGCCAGATCATCGCGGGCAGCAGCCCCCACAGCAGTTCCGGCAGGCCGAAGCGCGCGTCCGGCGTCGCCAGCACCCAGTCGCAGGCGCAGGCGAGACCGAGGCCGCCGCCGATGCCGTCGCCTTCCACCACGGCCAGCAGCGGCTTGGGCGCGCGATGCAGCGACGTGAGCACGTCAGCGAACGACTCCGCGGAGGTCGGGCCGGCGCCGGCGGCGTCGATGGCGAGCCCGAGGCAGAACGCGCCGGGTTCGGGCGCGCGAAGTACCACCACCGGCGCTGGGCCGTGCACCGCGGCGTCGAGCGCCGTGGCGAACGCCTCCACCGACGCGCCGTCGAGCCGCAGGGGCACGGGAACGATCGCGGGCGTCAGCTCCACGCGTACTCCCGGTAGTAGTCGCGGATGCCGCGGAACACCAGCCGCCCACGTCCCTCGTAGTGGGTGTGCCACAGGCCGTCGACGGCCTCCGTGGGCGGCGTGTAATCGCGCGCCGCCAGTGACGCCGAGAGCGCCGTCTCGCAGGCGTCGTACTCCGCGAGGGTGAGACGTCGCCGCGTCTCGAGGGCGGCTGGAATACCGGCGCGGGCCACGGCCGCATCGGCGTCGTCGCCGATCGTGGCGCTGTAGAACTCGGCGCACGAGCCCGATCCGTAGCTGTAGATGCCCACGCGATCGCCACCGGCCACCGCGCCGCTGGCCACGAGGCCCGACAGCGCGAGGAACGTGGCGCCGCCGTAGATCCCGCCCGTGCGGCGGTTGAACGTGAGCGACGGCTTCGACTTGCGGGCCCAGTGCGCCTCGGCCTCGGCCTTCGACAGGCCGAGCTCGCGTCGTGCCAGCTTCAGGTGCGCGCGCTGCGACAGGCCGCCGAACGGTACGTGATAGACGTTCGCCGCGAAGAAGCGCTCGAAGTCCACCGGCGCGCCGACGCGACGCACGTAGGCGTCGTAGGCGGCCTCCACGCCGTCGAGGTACGAGAGCAGGCTCTCGTCCGCGTCGCCGGTCTCGACGCCAGGCGCCGGCCGGAAGATGTCGGCCACCTCGTGCGCGTGCACGCCGTGCCAGCCCAGATCGAGGCGGGCGAGACACGGCGTCTGCGACACCAGCACCGCCACGCCCGCGGCACCGAGCACGGCTTCTTCCGCCCCGCCATCGTGCTTCAGCGCGTGGTCGGCGTTGATCACGAGCGCCTTCGCGCCAGGATCCACGCCCGAGGCCACCCAGCCGGCGGCGATCTGCATGGCGCCGGTGGCGCCGTAGCACGCGTGCTTCACCTCGAAGTTGCGGCAGTCGGGACGCAGACCCAGGAAGTGGTGCACCCACGAGCTGACCGGCTTCTCCTGGTCGGGACCGGATTCAGTGGCGACGACCAGCAGGCGGATCGCGTCGAGATCCTCGGCCGTCAGCAGCGGCTTCGCGGCGTTCACCGCCAGCGTCACCACGTCCTCGAAGGGACCGACCACCGAGCGTTCCTCGCACAACAGACGATCGCGCACGTTGGCCGTGTCGAGGCCACGCGCTTCGCACAGGTCGGCGATGTCGAGGCGGCAGGTGCATGGATGCACGCCGATGGCCTCGATGCCGACGACGGGTCCGCTGGGGGGATGGTGCGGCATCGCGATCAGTGCAGCCAGTCGAGGCCGCCGGTCACGCCCAGCGCCTGGCCATTGACGAACGACGCGCCGTCGCTCGCGAGGAAGAGCACCGCCGCCGCCGCTTCCGATACCTGCCCCGGCCGGCCGATGGGGCAGTGCTTCGCGTAGAAGTCGCGGTTCTGCGCCGAGAGTTCCTTCAGCGTCATCTCCGTTTCGAACAGACTGAGCAGCAGCGCGTTGCTCGTGATGCCCTTGCGGCCGTACTCCTTCGCCAGCGCCGACGACAAGCCGAGCAGACCCGCCTTGCTGGCGCTGTAGGCGACGTCGCCCGACATGCCCTGCGCGGCGATCGACGACATGAAGATGAAGCGGCCGAAGCCGTTGGCAAGGAACGCCGGCAGGAACTGCCGGGCCACGTAGAACGCGCCCGACAGGTTGGTGTCGAGCACGTCCTGCCAGTCGTCGTCGCTGGTCGAGAAGGCCAGGCCGGCGCGCGTCACCGCGGCGTTGGCCACCACCACGTGGACGGTGTCGAAGTCGTCGAGCACCTGTTCGCCGATGGTCTCGACGTCGGCGGACTTGCGCACGTCGAGCTGATACGCGCGCACGCGGCTGGACGGCGCGATCGTCGAAGCTTCGGCGATCACCGCGTCGGCGGCGTCGCGACGTTCGCGATACGTGAACGCCACGTCGAAGCCGGCGGCGGCCGCGGCCGTGACCACGCCGGCGCCGATGCCGCGCGACCCGCCCGTGAGGAACAGCACCCGGCGCTCGCCGGCGTCGCGATCAGGCGTCATGGCGCCGCCACAGGCTCACGCAGTTGATGCCGCCGAAGCCGAAGGAGTTCTTGAGCATGACGCGTACGTCGCGGTCGCGCGGACCGTCGGCGCAGACGTCGAGATCGACGGCCGGATCGAGCGACTCGATGTTGATCGAGCGGTGCAGGCGGCCGGCCCGCATCTGCAGCAGGCCGGCGACCGTTTCCACGGTGGGGGCCGACCAGCAGCAGTGCCCCAGCATCGACTTCGGCGCGTTGATGGCGATCTTGTAGGCGTGATCGCCGAACACGCGCTTGATCGACTTCAGCTCGGTGAGATCGCCGAGCGGCGTCGACGTGGCGTGGGCGTTCACGTAGTCCACGTCCGACGGCGCCAGACCGGCATCCTTCAGCACGCGCGTCATCACCCGCGCCTGCCCGTCTTCGGAGGGCTGCGGCAGGTGGTTGCCGTCGCTGTTGGCGGCGCAGCCGAGCACCTCGGCGTAGATGCGGGCGCCGCGGCGCAGCGCGGCCTCGCGCTCTTCGAGCACCAGCGTGGCGCCGCCGTGCGCCGGCACGAAGCCCTCGCGACGCGTGTCGTAGGGCCGGCTGGCCAGGGACGGTGCGTCGTTGAAGCTCTCGAACGTGATCGCGCCCATGATCGCCATCGCGTGCACGTCGATCGGCGCGAACTCGAGCACCGCACCGACGACCAGGGCGGTGTCGGCGCCGTGGTGGCGGATCTCGTCGATCGCCGTGCGCAGCGCCACGTTGCCGCTGGCGCAGGCCGCGCCCATGGTGAAGATGGGGCCGCGCGTCTGCAGCACTTCCGAGACGCAGCCGGCGTGATCGGTGTCGAGCGAGTAGAGCGACGTCATCCCGTCGATGAAGTCCGGCTCGTCTTCGAACTGACGCCGCGTGTCGTACTGGTAGAGCGCGTTCAGGTTGTGGCCCGACACCACGACCGCCTGCGCGTGCGGGTCGTAGCCGGCGTCGAACAGCCCGGCGTCGAGCCAGCCGTCCACCGCCAGCAGCATCGAGAGCTTCGTGGTCCACGGCACGCGCGCCACCAGCTTCCTGAGGCGCTTGAAGGTGTCGGCCGGGATGCGGCCGTCGAACGTCGCCAGCTTGGCGTCGACGTCGTAGTGCGACAGGTCGCCGCCCACCTTGCTGTAGACGCGATCGGTCGGAAACGCCTTCCAGTGCGAGATCGCCGAGCGGCCCGCCATCAGCGCGTCGCGGAATCCGTCGAGCGTGTCGCCGATGGCGGTGTTGACGCTCATGCCCGTGACGACCACCCGCTTACTCATCGATGTAGACCTCCGCGACCATGCAGGCCGCCAGCACGTCGCCGTTCCAGGCCTGGCCGGCGGCGACGAGCGTCATGTCTTCCTCCACCACGTACGCGTGCAGCGTCATGACGTCGCCCGGACGGAACGGCGCCAGGAACGTCGCGTGATGGATGTGCGTCGCGCGCACCGGCGCCGGTGTCAGTTCCGCCGGCACCTCGGTCGTGCGCCGCCGAGCGAAATGCACGAGCGTGAGCCCGAGCTGGCCGATCGCCTCCACGGTGAGCACGCCCGGATACACCGGCGTGTCGGGGAAGTGGCCGGCGAAACCGAGGTCGTCCGCACCGAGCGTGCGGTGCCCGCGCACCGCCGACGCCGCGACGTCCACGCGGTCGACGCCGTCCACGAGGCGCATTGGCCGGCGATGCGGCAGCAGGCGATCGAGCTCGGCATCGCCATAGGCCACGCGGACGCCGGCGTCGGCGGCCACGATCGGGCCGCGCTTCAGGCGCCGCACCACGTCCTGCAGGACCTCAGGCGCGAGCACTGAGCGCCTCCAGCGTGGATCGCAGATGCATCGCGGGATCGCGACCGTCCGGCGCGTCGACGCGGTGGCGCGCCAGGCGTCTCCAGCCGCGACCCACCAGGTTGTGCAGCACGCCGCCTGGACCGACCTCGACGAACGTGGCGTCGGCGTGCGTCGTCGCGACGAGGTCGAGCGAGGCGTCCCAACGCACGGGTTCGCTCACGTGTCGCGTCAGCAGATCCACGAACATGGGCGCGTCGGCATGCACCGGATCGATCGCGCGGCCGGTGACGTTGGGCCGATAGGCCATCGCCGGCCGGCGCCAGCCGGCAGTGGCCAGCGTGCGTCCGAACTGCAGTGCCACGCCCACCATGAGCGGCGAGTGCATTGGCACGTGCGGCTCGATCAGGATCGTGTGCGCGCCCGCGTCTTCCAGGGCCCCGGCGACGCGGGTGACCGCGGCGTCGTGACCGGCGATGACGTGCTGCGTCGGCGCGTTGTAGTTGCTCACCACCACCGTGCCATCGGAGGGGGCGCTGGCGGCGACGGCGGCCTCGACCGTGTCGCGGTCGGCGCCGAGCACCGTGACCATCACGCCCTGGGGCGCGCGGTCGTAACAATGACCTCGCTCGCTCACCAGGGCGAGCGCGTCCTCGAACGAGATTGCGCCGATGTGGACCAGGTGCGAGTACTCGCCGAGACTCAGGCCGAGCGACGCGGAGGCCCTGACGCCTTCGGCCTCGAGCGCGCGCAGATACATCTGCGAGGCGAGGAACACCACGAGCTGCACGTCGCGGTTGCCGGCGAGGCGTGCCGATGGGCCGGCGAGGTATGCGTCGGCCTCGGTGCGTCCGAGCACGGTCACCGCCGCATCGGCGACGGCGTCGGCGGCCGGATGGGCGCGCCTCGCCCGGGCCAATGCCTGCGGATCGGCCGAGCTCTGGCCGGGGAACAGGAACACGTGCGCCATGGCGGCTAGCCTCGGCGCCGGACGTGGTCCGGGCTGGGGAGGGGGGAGGTCACTGTCCCCGTAAGCGGAAGCCGACCGAAAACCGGGTCAGCCCTGGTGGCGCCCCATACAATTGCGGGCATGCCCGCGCCGTACTCGGCCACCGACCTCGCCGTTCGCCGCACGATCCTTGACACGTTCGTGCGCGGCGGCGTGCCGACGCGCCTCTCGGTGATGCAGGCGCTTGGTCTCGAGTACGCCGAGGTGACCGCCGCCTACACGCGCCTCGCCGCCGGCCACGTGATCGTGCCCGACCCCGACAGCGGCGAGGTGTGGATGGCGATGCCGTTCTCGGCCGTGCCCACCGAGTTCCGGGTGGTGGTGGGCGAGCACTCGGTGTGGGCCAACTGCGCATGGGACGCCTTCGGCGTGGCGGCGGCGCTCGACGCCGATGTCGCGTTCGTCACGCGCTGCCCGGCGTCGAACGCGCCGGTGCGCGCGGGTGTGCGCAAGGGTGTGGCCTTCGCGGACGCCGGCGCCGTGGCGCACGTGCCGGTGCCGGCGAGCCGCTGGTGGGACGACATCGGCTACACGTGAAGCACCATCCGGCTCTTCCGGTCGGAAGAGGATCTCGCGGGATGGTGTGAACGGCAGGGCCTCGGGCCCGACGGGCGCGTGGACGTGAGCCAGCTGGCCGCGCTGGCCCGGCGGTGGTACCGCGATCGGCTCTCGGCCGACTGGCAGCCGCGCGGCCGCGAGGCGTCGCAGGCGCTCTTCACCGCGGTCGGCCTCACCGGCGCCCACTGGACGCTGCCGGGTTAGGCGCCGGTAACCTTTCGCGGGTTCGCGCGTATCGTCTGCGGACCCCGATGATCGACTTCGACGGCCTCTATCGCGAACACGCGCCGCACGTACGGCGTTACGTCCGGCACCTGTCGGGCGATGCGGCGCTGGCCGACGACATCACCGCCGAGACGTTCGTGCGCGTGTGGCAGACGCGCGACATGCTGCGCCACGAGACGCTGCGTGCCTTTCTCTTCGCCATCGCCCGGCATCTGTTCCTGAGCGGCGTGCGCGTCAACTGGCGGCGCGCCGCCCTCGAGGACGTGCATGCCGATCCCGGGCCCGATCCCGAACGTCAGGCGCAGGCCGGCGACGACGCGGCCCGACTCGAGCGGGCCCTCGCGGCCCTGGCCCCGGCCGATCGCGAGCCGCTGGTGCTGCGCGCTGTCGAAGGCCTGAGCTACGACGCCATCGGGCAGGTGATGGACCTGTCGGCTGGCGCGGCCAAGGTGCGCGTGCACCGCGCCCGCCGGCGTCTGCTGGCGCTGATGACTCCAACCCCCACGCGTTCCACTGGAGACCCCGTATGAACGTGACCCGCGACGTCGTGATCGACCTGCTGCCCGTCTACCTCGCCGGCGAGGCGAGCGCTGACACCCGCGCGCTGGTGGAGGCGTTCCTCGCCACCGACCCGCCGCTGGCACGCCTGGCCCGCGAGGGGTTCGGCGAGGCCGGGCCGTTGCCCGTCGTCGCGGATGCGCCGGCGAGAGCGGCGCTGTCGCGCACGCGCCGCCTGCTGCACCGCCGTCAGCTGGCGTTCGGTGTCGCCCTGGCACTCACGCTGCTGCCGCTGTCGTTCGGATTCGTCGACGACCGCATCGTCTGGGCGATGTGGCGTGACGCGCCCGCCACGGCGGCGCTGTGCCTGATCGGCGCGGCGGCATGCTGGACCTGGTTCGCGCGCGTCCGCGCCGCCCTGCGCGCACCGGGCTTCTGATCGCCGGCGCGATCAGTGCATCGACACCGGCGACGGGCATGCCGACGCCGCCGGCACGCCGCCGGCGATCCAGGCGTCGATGAGCGCCAGTGCCTCGCGGTCGGCGAGCGTCGTGCCGATGGGCGGCATCTGGCTCGACGGCCGCCGCGACTTCGCGCGCACCAGCAGCGCGCTCAGATCTGGCCGGCCCGGCGTGAGCAGGCGCGACGTGCCCTCCGGGGCGCTCGGAATGGCCCAGTGACCGGAACGGCCCGCGGTGGTGGCGATGGCAGCCGGGGCGCAGGCGCCGGTATTGGCGAGCGCGTAGCGCAGATCGAGGCCGAGCGACGCGATCGTGCTCTTCGGGTTGTGGCAGCTGCCGCAGTTGCTCGACAGATAGCCGAGCACGGCGCGCTCGCGTGGATCGGACGCGGCCACGCGCGGCGGCGACGTCAGCAGGTCTGCCGGGGCATGGGCCAGCCGTCCCTCGGCGACGAGCGAGCGCAGCGTGAGCATGCCGGGCGCGAGCGGCTCGGCGTGCGGCGCCAGCGGATCGCGATCGTCCGAGAGCTGCAGCGCGGTGAAGCCGAGCGCTTCCGTGCGGCCGCTGTCGTGACAGGCGCGACACTCGGCTTCCGACGGGATGCTGTGCCACTTGCCGGGCGCGATCTCGGCGACGTCGGCGAGCCCCGTCTCCGGCACCAGCATCGCGTCGCGTTGATCGTCGGTCCACGCGTACGACGCGAACGTCCAGTGCGTGGGCGTGTCCTTCCAGAACAGGCGCGTCTCGACGCGGCGGCCGTTGAAGGCGAACTCCTTCCAGAAGCGCGTGCCCACCGGCAGATCCCACTGGTCGCTGTCGCGCGCGTCGATCGTGGCGCCGTCGGGCATACGCACCCAGCGACGCTTGGCCGCGCCGTCGCTCCATAGCGGGTACTGCGGCGCGAAGGCGCGGTTGCGCGGATCGATCGTGAGCGTCGCGATGTCCGCGTAGAGGCCGGTGGCCGACAGGCGCGGCGGCGCGACGCCGTCGAACACCGGCGGGCCCGCGGGCGTGTCCGCGCGATCGAGGCCGCGATCGGCGGCGACGCGGCCGGATGCCGTGGCCATCCACAGCAGCATCACGGCCGTCATCGTCGTCGTCGCCCGCACGGTGGTCACCGCTGCGCCTCGGGCGGATCCACCGGCTGCGGCACGTGGTTCTTCAGCGGCGCCAGCGACTGGAGGTACGCGAAGATCGCCTTCAGCTCCTCGGGCACCAGCTGGCCGAGGATCTGATACGGCATGGGCGGCAGGATCGCACGGCCCTTGCCCTGGTGCTTCCCGGTGCGCATCGCCTGCACGAACTGCTCCTCGGTCCAGTCACCGAGGCCGGTTTCCTTGTCGGGCGTGAGGTTCATCGCGAAGCTGACGCCCCACGGACCGGCGAACGCGGTGTTGGTGGCCGCGTTCATCGTCAGCCACGGTCCAGGTGGCAGCGCCGGCGGAGGCGGCATCTTCAGCCCTTCGGGATGACCCGAGAGCGCGCGCGCCGTGTCGGGCTCGGGGCCCTTCGGGCCCAGCTTGAACGGCGTGTGGCAGTCGTTGCAGCCCATCGTCTTCACGAGATACGCGCCCAGCTCGACCGGCGTGCGATGCACGGCCGAGGCGGGTCGCGAGGCCTGCGGTTGCGGCGCGCTGGCGGTGGCGATGAAGGTGGTGAGCGCGGCTCCGGTGAGCGCGAGGGCGGCGGTGGCGAGTCGGTGTGTGGTCATGTGCGATGTCCTCCTGACGTTCATGGAGGATGACGGACCAGCGCCGACGGTGTTCGCTCACGACACGCTAACGACTCGCTACAAGAATCCTAACGGCCGCGTGACGACCTTAAGAAAACCCTAAGCGCTATACTCGGCCTCGTCCCCCCGATGATCGACGACGCGCTCGCCACGTTCCTGCAGCAGGGACTCGGCATCAACCTGGGCACGCGCGATGCCGCGCTCGAACCGCACGCCGCCTACGTGGCGGCCGCGCGCGTCGAGCCTGGCGGCACGCACATCACCGCGTTCGTGCCGGCGATTGGCGCGGATGAGGTGCTGGCCGATCTCGCCGACAACGGCCAGGCGGCGCTGGTGTTCGCGCGTCCCGAAGACGACCGCGCCTGTCAGGTGAAGGGCGTGTTCGAACACGCGGCGCCGGCCAGCGAAGCCGATCGCGCGTGCGTCGACGCGCAGCACGCGGGGTTCATGCGCCAGCTCGAGATCATCGGCACCGGCGGCGAGCACGTGCGCGGGTGGACCACGTGGCCGTGCGTGGCCGTGCGGCTGCGCGTCACCGCGCTCTTCTCGCAGACGCCGGGTCCAGGCGCCGGAGCGCCGCTTTCATGAGCGTGCCCCTCCACACGCTGACGTCGTGCTTCCAGGGCATCATCCCGGCCACGCTCTACACCTGCGCGGCCGATGGCACGCCGAACGCCGCCTACCTCAGCCATGTCGAGTACGTGGACGACCGCCACGTGGCGCTGTCGTTCCAGTTCTTCAACAAGAGCCGCCGCAACGTGGCCGAGAACCCGCGCGCGGTGGTGCGCGTGGTGGATCCGGACACGCAGCAGGGGTGGGAGTTGCGGCTGCGCTTCACGCGATCCGAGACCGCCGGCGCGCTCTTCGACCGGATGGCGCTGCGCATCGAGGCCATCGCCTCGTACTGCGGCATGAAGGGCGTGTTCAAGCTGCTCGCCGCCGACGTCTACGAAGTGATCGCCGTGCGGAAGGTGCCCGAGCAGCCGGGGCAGCCGGCCCTGGTCGAACGCCGCACGCCCGATGCCGTGTTCACGATGCGGGCGCTGCAGGATCTGTCGCAGCGCATCGATCGCGCCGATGGCCTCGAGCCGCTCATCGACGCCATCCTGCAGGGCCTCGACGACATCTTCGGCTTCACGCACTCGGCGATTCTGCTGCCGGGTGAGCGGCCCGGCACCCTCGTCACCATCGCGACGCACGGCTACCCCGAGAACGGCGCCGGCGCCGAGGCGCGCTTCGGCGAGGGCATCGCGGGTCTCGTCGCCGAGGCGATGAAGCCGATCCGCATCGCCGGGCTCATGCGCGGCATGCTCTACGCCTACGCGTCGCACTTCCGTGCCAACGAGCCCGGGTGGTGTCCGCCCGAGCGCCGCGTCGCCCTGCCGGGACTCGCCAATCCCGAGAGCCAGCTCGGCGTGCCCCTCATCGTGCGCGGCGAGCTCGTGGGCGTGCTGTGCATCGAGAGCGAGGTGCCGTACCGCTTCCACGAGGACGATCGCGCCACCATCGAGCTGCTCGGCTCGTACCTGGCGATCGCGATCCAGAACGCGGTGCTGCGCGAAGCCCGCGACGCCGACGAGGATGGCGAGACTCCGGCCGCGCCGCCGGCCGCCGTGGCCGTGACGCCGAAGGCGGCCCGCGAGATCACCTACTACGCGAGCGACGAGTGCGTGCTGGTCGACGGCGAGTACCTGATTCGCGGCCTGCCGGCGAAGGTGCTGTGGAAGCTGCTCTCCGCGCATCGCGCCGAGGGCCGCACCGAGTTCACCAACCGCGAGCTGCGCCTCGACAAGTCGCTGCAGCTCCCGGAATACAAGGACAACTTGGAGACGCGACTGCTGTTGCTGCGCCGCCGCCTCGATCAGAAGTGCCCCGACATCCGCCTCGTGCCGACCGGACGCGGCCGGTTCGGGCTGGCCCTGGCGGCGCCGATCGCGCTCGCCGAGCGCCCCTGACGCCTACGCGTCCTTCGACGTGATCCAGCGCGGCACGGCCGGGATGTCGGTGGCCAGCAGGCGATCGAGCAGCGTGTCGATGTCGCTGCTCGCCGACACGATGGCGCGCGTTTCCGGCTTGATGAACCCTTCGGTCCAGGCCTTGTCGAGGAACGCGATCAGGCCGTCGTAGAAGCCGGCCACGTTCAGCAGGCCGCACGGCTTGCGATGCAGCCCCAGCTGCGTCCACGTGATCGCCTCGAAGATCTCCTCGAAGGTGCCGACGCCACCGGGCAGCGCCACGAAGGCGTCCGAGAGCTCCGCCATCATCGCCTTGCGCTCGTGCATCGAGTCGACCACGTGCAGCCGGGTGACCCCGCCGTGACCGATCTCGCGGGCCATCAGCGCGTGCGGGATCACACCCGTGACCTCGCCGCCGGCCTCGAGCACGGCATCGGCCACCACGCCCATCAGACCGACGTTGCCGCCGCCGTAGACGAGCGTGTGGCCGCGAGCCA
This sequence comes from Vicinamibacterales bacterium, assembly GCA_046331325.1. Taxonomy (GTDB): domain Bacteria; phylum Acidobacteriota; class Vicinamibacteria; order Vicinamibacterales; family UBA2999; genus CADEFD01. The sequence continues at coordinate 91,890 of JAXLRB010000007.1, forward strand.
CGAGTCGCCGTCCGAACGCCCGCGTGACCTCGCCGTACTCGGGTCGATTGCCGTGGGTGGACGCGCAGAACACACAGATCCTGGCCATGCGGGCGACAGGATAGCAGGTGCGGACATAATGGATGAGCCACGCCATCACGGACCCCATGGCCGACGACGTTCTTCCGCCCGCCCCCGGGCAGGACGACAAGAAGAAAAAGAAGAAGGCCGACAAGCAGCGCGGCGCCTGGATCTCGTTCGCCGGACGCATCGTGGCGCAGGTGGTCGGCGCCATCGCCAGCGTGATGCTGGGCGTGTTCGTGCTGCAGAAGTCGCAGGCGCCCGCGCCTGGCGCCGCGAACACGGCGGCGCGCCGGTCGGCCACCGACGCCGTGCGCACGGCGGCCACCGCCCGCCGTCCCGGCGAGGCCACGCTGGCGGTGCTGCCGCTGGCCAATCTCTCGGGCCGCGCGGATCAGGAGTATTTCGTCGAGGGAATGGCCGAGGCGCTCACCGCGAGCCTCGCGCGTGTCGACGGCCTGCGCGTGATCTCGCGCACGTCGACGATGCGCTACAAGGTCGATCCGCCGCCGATTCCCGAGATCGCGCGGGCGCTGGGCGCCGATCTCGTCATCGAAGGCTCGGTGCTGCAGGCCGATGGCAACGTCCGCATCACCGCGCAGCTCATCGACGGCGCCACCGACGAGCACCTGTGGGCCCAGAGCTACACGCGGCCGCTCCGTGACGTGATCGCGCTGCAGGACGCCGTAGCCACCGCCATCGCCACCGAGATCAAGGGCACGGTGAGCCGGCGTCCGGTGGCAGGCGCCGCCGGCACCGCCGTCGATCATCCGATCGATTCCGCGGTCTACGATCTCTACCTGCGCGGCCGTCACGCCTGGTATCAGCGAACGCCCGAGGCCCTGCAGACCGCTCTCGACTTCTTCGAGCAGGCGGCGAAGGCCGACCCGCAGTTCGCCCTCGCGCAGGTCGGCATCGCCGACACCTACGTGCTGCAGAACTCACCGAGCATGCCGCTCGACGTCGGCCGCGATCGCCTCGACAAGGCGCGCCAGGCGGCGCTGCGCGCGCTCGATCTGAACGGCAATCTCGCCGAGGCGCACACGGCGCTGGCCGGCGTGATCTTCTTCGGCGATCGCAACCTGGGCGATGCCGAGCAGAAACTGCGCCGCGCCATCGAGCTGAACCCGAACTACCCGGTGGCGCACGAGTGGCTGGGCCTGCTGCTCGGCGAGCTGGGCCGCGTCGACGAGGCGCTGGTGCACGTCGACGCCGCGATTCGGCTCGATCCGTTCGAGGCGACGATGTACCAGGCGCGCGGCATGGTGCAGTACAACGGCCGCCGCTACGCCGACGCCATCGTGTCCGAGCGTCGCGCCCTGGATCTGACGCCGCAGCTGCCGCTGGCGCGTGTGCTGCTGGCCAAGGCCTTCGTCATGGCGGGGCGTCCCGCCGAGGCGCTCGACGACTGCCGGCGCGTCACCGATACCGTCGTCGACGTGGACCTGCGGATCGTCTGCGTCGTCGCGGCGACACGCGCCGGACAGGGCGAGCTGGCGAAGAGCCTGCGCGCGCCGATCGAGCAGCGGGCGTCGATGATGGGCGCGGCGCTCGCGCAGATCGACGGCGGTCTCGGCAACTTCGCCGCGGCGTGGCCGCGCCTGCGGGCGCTTGCCGATCGTGGCGCGCTGCCGCCCGTGCTGCTCACCGATCCGCTGTTCGAGGGACTTCGTCGCGAGGCGCCGTGGAGCGAGATCCTGGCCACCCACCGCGCGCGTCGTCCGGTCGCGCGGATGCCGCCTGGGCCGCCGCCTGGTGCCCCGCCCGGTGCGCCGCCGCGACCGCCGAGCGCGAACTAGCGGCTAGCCGGTGAACTTGTAGCCCAGGCCGTGCACGGTCTGGATGAGCTGCGGCACCTTCGGGTTCACTTCGAGCTTCTGACGCAGCCAGGCCACATGCACGTCGACGGTGCGCGTCGACGGCGTGTGCTCGTAGCCCCACACCTCGGTGAGCAGCTCGTCCCGCGAGATGGTGGCGCCGCGATGCTCGAGGAAATAGCGCAGCAACTGGAACTCCTTCGCCGACAGCTCGAGCGGCGCGCCGGCGCGGGTCACCTCGGCCTTGCGCACGTCGACCACCACGTCCTCGAAGGTGTAGCGCGAGTGGCCGTTCACCGCGGGAGCGGCCGCCGCCGTCTGTCCGGCGCGACGCAGCAGCGCCTCGATGCGAGCCAGCAGCTCCGCCGACTCGAACGGCTTGGTGAGGTAGTCGTCGGCGCCGAGCTTCAGGCCCACCACGCGATCCACCACCTGACCGCGTGCGGTGAGCATGAGCACCGGCGTCGTCACCCCGCGCGCCCTCATGGTGCGGCACACGTCGAGGCCGTCGCGCTTCGGCAGCATCACGTCGAGCACCACCAGATCGAAGCCGCCGCCGAGCGCCAGCGTGAGGCCCGTCTCGCCGTCGCCGGCGGTGTCGACCTCGTAGCCCTCGGCCATCAGCCGATCGCTCAGCGTGAGCTGCAGTCCCGGCTCGTCTTCCACGAGCAGCAGACGTCCCGACGCCACGATCGCCTCAGGAGGCCGACGGCGCGGCGGCCGTCGACCCGGTGGCTGCCGGCGCGGCGGCGGCGAGATCCGGCGCCGCCGGCAGGCAGATGGTGAAGGTGCTGCCGCGGCCCGGCTCGCTCACGAGATCGACGCGGCCCCCATGTGCATCGGCGATACGCTGCACCAGGCTGAGCCCGAGGCCGCTGCCCTGCACCTGGTTCGCCACCGCGTCGCGGCCGCGGTAGAACGGCTCGAACACCTTGCGCCGTTCGTCGGCGCCGAGGCCGGCGCCGTGATCCTCCACGGCGATCCGCACCTCGGGCCGCGAGCCGCCGACAGCTGTCGCCGCGACCCGCACCCAGCGATCCGAGCCCGCGTATTTGATGGCGTTGCCCACGAGGTTCTGCACCGCCGACAGCAGCATGCCGGCGTCGCCGACGATCGCGGGAAGGTCGGCCGGCGCCTGCACTTGGACCTCGATACCGGCCCGCGCCGCCTCGGGCGAGAGCCGCGACACCGCGTCGTGCACCAGCGTGTGCACGGCCAGTGGCGCCATCGGCAGCGGCCGTCCCGATCCCAGGCCGGCCAGCTGCAGCACGCGCTCGACGGTTTCGCCGAGACGTCGCGCCTCGCCCTGGATGGTCTCGCCGTACTTCTTCACGCGTCCCGGTTCCGCCACCACGCCGTCGGCGAGGTTGCCGGCCGCCGAGTTGATCACGGCCACCGGCGTGCGCAGCTCGTGCGACACCGCGGCCACGAACTCCATGTGCTGACGCGCCAGACCCTGCGCGCGCCGCGCCGACACCGCGATCAGGCCGACGACCACGCCGAGCAGGGCGAGCGTGCCGCCGCTCACCATCAGGTTGCGGCGCCGCGCCGCGGCCACCGCCGCCTCGAGCGAGCCGGCGGCGTGCTTCACGCGCAGCGTCCAGTGCCCGCGTCCACGGCCGCCCGGCATCGATCGCGTCCGCACGGTGCGCTGGCCGTCGCGCTCCCGCACCTCCACCATGTTCACGACCGCGCGGTCGGGCGGCGCGCCGTCGAGATCCGGCGGCGGCAGGCGATCGAGGCGCGGCTCGAGCGGCGGCGTGGGGCCGTTGGCGCCGACGCGCGCGAAGATCATCATCGGCCCCAGGCGCGGTTGCAGGAACGTGGTGGACAGATCCGGATCCTTGGCGGTATCGGCGGCCGCACCGGGCGACGACTCGTACACCACGCGGTTGTCGGCGTTGGCCACGACCGCGACGCGGTACTCGGCCTCTTCGGGGAAGTGCTCGGCCGCCAGTTGCGGCAGGCGCTCGCGGGCGAGCGCGTCGACGTCGAGCCGCACGATCGTATAGCCGCGCATCCGCACGTCGGTCACGAAGCGATCGGGCGTCTGGCCGGGCGTGCGCGGCGTCTCCACGCGCAGGATCGGCATGACCAGCGTGCGCTCGTCGCCCACGCCGCTCACCGCCGCGAACATCTCGCGGGGGCCGCGGCGTTCGGCCTGTGCGTCGTGCGCCGGCACGGCGAGCAGCTGGGTGTGCAGGGCCTGCAGCTCGGATGGCCATGCGGTGTCGTCGAAGGTGCGGCTGGCCGGATTCCAGTGGCGCAGCACGATGCGGGCGTCAGGTGACTTCGCCGTCTCGTCGATCTCGGCGAACCACACCTGCGGTTCGAGCACGCTCGTGCCGCCGTCGAGCGCGGCGTCGTAGCGCAGGGCGTAAGCGTCCCAGTCGCGGCGCTCCACCATCGCACCGTCGAGCTGGAGGCCGCCGCCGAGTCGCGAGATCTCGGCATCCACCGCCGCGGTGAACTGCGCGCCGGCGGCGCGCAGCGTGCGTTCGCGGCGTTCGCGATCGGCGGTGGCGAGCTGGTTCACCCAGTCGTACTGCAGGTACGCGAGCGTCGGCAGCAGGATCGCCACCGTGGCGGCGAGCCACGGCGTGGCTCCGAGCGAGCGCGGAACGCCCTTCATGGGCCGGAGTGTAGCATGCGTGAAACGCCTGAAAATCAAGGCGAATCGCGCATTTAACATGGTTAACAAACCCTTTGCCGATCCTTGACGTCGGAATGTCCGGCGCGCCCGTCAGAATGGAGGACGACGGCGCGAGACGACACCGCGGCGACGGCGACCCTTGAAGGAGACGACACGATGAGAGCGTGGATGGCGATGGCGACAGCGACGGCGATGTTCGTGGGCGTGGGCGTCCCGGGCACGGGACGCGTGGTGCCGCTGCCGGTGTACGCGGCCGAACAGGCCACGGATCAGGCGGCGAAGGTGCTGGCCGACATGCGCAAGGCGCTCGGCGGCTCGAAGGTCGACAACGTCAAGGCGCTCTCGCTCGAGGGCCCGTTCCGTCGCGACATGGGCGGCCGGCAGATGGAGGGCACGATCGCCCTCACGCTGCAGGGCGCCGACCACATGTACAAGAGCGAGGAGAACGAGTTCCCCGGCGGCATGTCGGTGGAACGCATCCAGGTGCTCGCCGGCGAGTCGGCGTGGGCCGACATGCAGAACCGCGGCGGCATGGGCGGCGGGATGCAGATCATGATGCGCAACGGCCCGCCGGGCGCCCCGCAGGATCCGGCCGAGGCCGAGAAGCGGCTCGCGGGCCAGTTCCGCACCGAGATGCAGCGCTGGATGTTCGCGCTGCTCGGCGCGCCGGGCACCGCGGTGACCTACGCGGGCGTCGCCGAGTCGCCCGACGGCAAGGCCGACACGCTCGAGATCAAGGACGCGCGCGGACAGGCGGTGCGGCTCTTCGTCGATCAGGAGACGCACATGCCGCTGATGCTCACGTATTCCGAGATCCGGCCCCGAATCATGATGCGCGGCGGTCCGGGCGGCCCTGGCGGTCCCGGTGGACGTCGCGGCGGTGGTCCTGGCGGGCCCGGCGGGCCTGGTGGCCCCGGCGGCGGTGGTCAGCCCGGCGCGGCGCCCGCCCCTGGTGCCGGCGCGACGCCTCCGCCCGCTGGCGGCGCCCAGGCGGGTGCCCCCGGTGAGCCCGGCGCCGGTGGCGAGCGCCGCCGTCCGACCGAAGAAGAGATCAGGCAGCGGATGGCGTCGATGCCGCCGCCCACGCCCAGCGCGATGCGGATGACCTTCGACGAGTTCGGCTCGTTCGACGGCGTCAAGCTGCCCAAGCACATCAGCATCGCGGTCGACGGCAAGCCGAGCGAGGAATGGACCATCGAGAAGGTGAAGGTCAATCCCGCGATCAAGGCCGAGCTCTTCCAGAAGAAGCAGTAAGCGTTTCCGAGAGGCCCGTCATGTTCCGTCTGCGTTCGTTCTTCGTCCTGGCCATCGCCGTGCTCGTCACGGCGGTGTCCGCCGCCGCCCAGAGCGGATCGGCGTCATTGCGCATCACCGTGGTCGACGAGACCGCCGCGGTGCTGCCCGGCGCCACCGTGCTGCTCGTGGGCAACGGCGGCGCGGAGCGCACGCTCCAGGCCGACGAGCTCGGTCTCGTCAACGTGACGGGCCTCACGCCCGGCGACTACACGATCGGCGCGTCGTATCCCGGCTTCAAGCCGGCGACCGGCACACTGAACGTGAAGCGCGGCGCCAATCAGACGATCATGCGGCTGGCCGTGGCGTCGATCGCCGAAGAGGTGAAGGTCGAGACCGCCGACGCCTCGGAGCGTCGCGACAACGGCTTCACGCAGACCCTGTCGCAGGACGAGATCGACGGGCTGTCCGACGATCCCGACGAGATGGCCGACCAGCTCGCGCAGATGGCCGGCCCTGGCGCGCAGATCTTCGTCGACGGCTTCCGCGGCGGCCGCCTGCCGCCGAAGAACCAGATCCAGCAGGTGCGCTTCCGCACCAACTCCTACGCCGCCGAGTATCACGACGCCGGCATGGTGCGCGTGGAGGTGATCACGCGGCCCGGCATGGGCGACTGGCGCAGCCGCGTCACCTTCGGCTTCCGCGACACCTCGCTCAACGCGCGCAACGCCTTCGCGTCGACGCGCCCGCCCGAGCAGACCCGACGCGTGCAGGTGAGCAGCCAGGGCCCGATCAAGAAGGGCAAGACCAGCGTGTCGTTCTCGGCGGAAGGGAACTCGTCGTACGACGCGCAGACCATCGTGGCGGCGACGCCCACCGGCGACGTGCGCGACCAGGTGCGCCGTCCGAACGACGTGCTCAACACGAACGTCCGGCTCGAGCACGCGCTCAGCCCCGGCAACTCGATCCGCGCCGAGTACCAGCGCCGCACGCAGAATCGCGACAACCTCGGCGTCGGCGACTTCAACCTCGAGGAACGCGCCTGGACGAGCGACTCGACCACCGACACGCTGCGCGTGCGCAACACGCGCACCATCGGCAAGAAGATGTTCAGCGAGCTGAAGTTCGAGTTCAACCAGTCGACCTCGAAGAACAGCTCGTTCTCGCAGGATCCGACCTTGCAGGTGCTCGATGCCTTCACCGGCGGCGGCGCCGGCCAGTCGGGCACGCGCGAGGGCCGTCAGTTCACGGTCGATCAGAGCCTCGACTTCACCGTGCGCAAACACGCGCTGCGCGCCGGGCTGCTCTTCGAGGCGGGCAACTGGGACAGCACGCAGCAGACCAACGCCAACGGCACCTACACCTTCTCGAGCCTGGCCGATTTCCAGGCCGGCATCGCCCGCACCTACACGCGTCGCGTCGGCGACCCCACCGTGTCGTACTCGCAGTACCAGGCCGGCTGGTACATCCAGGACGACTTCCGCCTCTCGAAGAACCTGCAGGCGAGCTTCGGCCTGCGCCAGGAGATCCAGACGCACCTTGGCGACAAGTGGAACCTGGCGCCGCGCGCCGCCTTCACCTGGTCGGTGAAGAAGACCAACGTGCGCGGCGGCTACGGCATCTTCTACGACTGGTACGACGCCCAGACCTACGAGCAGACCGTGCGCGTCGACGGCGTGAAGCAGGTGGACGAGGTGATTCTGAACCCGACGTATCCGGTGACGGCCACGTCGTCGGGCACGCGCCTGCCGGCCAGCCGTATCCAGGCCGCCGACTCGCTCACGCAGCCCATCGTGCACCAGGCCTCGATCGGCTTCGACAAGAACCTCAAGGAGTGGATGGGCGTGCGCGCCGACTACATGTGGACGCGCGGCTACGACGTGCTGCGCTCGATCAACGTGAACGCGCCGGTGAACGGCGTGCGTCCCGACCCCACGGTGGGCAACGTGTCGGAAATCACGTCGAGCGGCAAACGCGCGTCTGACCGCCTGTCGGTCGGCATCAACATGCGCGTGCCCAACAAGCGCATCTTCGGCAACGTCATGTATCAGCTCGGCTCGGTGCGCAACAACGCCGACTCGGTGCTGAGCCTGCCGTCGAACTCGAACGACCCGAACGCCGACTGGGGCCCGGGCATGCAGGACATCCGGCACCGGCTGTTCGTCATGGGCAACTTCCCGCTGCCGCAGGGGTTCCGCGCCGGCCTCAACATGCAGATGTCGTCGGCGCGGCCGTACAACATCACGACCGGCCTCGACACCAACGGCGACACCGTGTTCAACGATCGCCCCGTGGGCGTCACGCGCAACAGCGCCCGCGGCGCCGGCGCGATGTCGGTGGATCTGCGCCTCACGAAGTCGTTCAGCCTGGGCGGGCTGCTGCGTGGCGGCGCCGAGGGCGTGCCGATGGGCAGCGCGCCGCCGCCTCCTGGCGGCGCGGCGAACCAGCGTGGCACCGGCGGCGCGGCGTTCCAGCAGGGCCCCGGCGGCGGCATGGGCGGCGGCCCGGGCGGTGGTGGCGGCGAAGGGCCGCGGATGGTGATCATGGAAGGGTCGAACTCGCGCTACCGCGCCGACCTCTACATCAACGTCCAGAACCTGTTCAACCAGACCAACCTGAACGGATTCATCGGCAACCAGCTGTCGCCGTTCTTCGGCAAGGCCACGTCGGCCCAGGCGGCGAGGAAGATCGAGCTGGGCGCCACGATTTCGTTCTGATCGGCCGCGACGCGACGGCAGGGCCGCCGCCGGCGGGCACTGGCGGATCGCGGCGCTCACGTCGTACAGTACGCAGCGTGAGCGCCCGATCCGCTGAAGTGATCGTCATCGGCGCCGGCGTCGTCGGCGCCAGCGTGGCCTTCGAACTGGCGTCGCTGGGGCGACGCGTGCTGGTGGCCGACATGCGGCACGCCGGCGGCGGGGCGTCGCAGGCCTCGGCCGGCATCCTCGCGCCGTGGATCGAGGGCCATCATTCCGAAGGACTGCGCACGCTGGGCCTGCGCTCGCTGGCGCTGTACGAAGAGTTCCTCGAGCGCGTGACGCATCGCGCCGGCCTGGCGGTGGAGTTCCGTCACCCCGGCACCCTCGAAATCGCCGTCGGCGATGCCGACATCGAGCGCCTCACCGACTCGGCGACCACCCTGGCCGATCTCGGCGTGGCGTCCGAGTGGCTCGACGGGCCGCGCGCCCGGGTGATCGAGCCGACGCTGACCACGCACGCGGTGGGCGCGCTGCGCATCCCCTCGCACGCCGTCGTCAACGTGCCGGCCTTCACGATCGCCGCGGTAGCGGCGGCGCGCGCGGCCGGGGCGGCCTTCAGCGAGGGCCTCGCCGTCACCGGTCTCGATGCCGGGGGCGACGGCGTGATCGTGCGCAGCACGCAGGGCGACCTGACGGCGCCCCACGTCGTGCTGGCCACCGGATCGTGGTCGTCCGCGCTGGCGCCCGATGGCGCCCTGCCGGCGCCGGTGCGACCGGTGCGCGGCCAGTTGCTGCACCTGAAGACGCCGCCCGGCACGCTGCGCCACGTGGTGTGGGGCGCGCACGTCTATCTCGTGCCGTGGTCCGACGGCACGATCTACGTCGGCGCCACGTCGGAAGAGGTGGGCTTCGACGAGCGCACCACGGTGGAAGGCGTGTCGAGCCTGCTCGCGGCCACCGCGTCGCTCACACCCGGGCTGGCGAAGGCGACGTTCGTCGAAGCGCGCGCCGGCCTGAGGCCCGGCACCGACGACACGCTGCCGTTCATCGGCCCGTCCACGGCTCTGCCCGGACTCGTCTACGCCTGTGGCCACTTCCGCAACGGCGCGCTGCTGGCGCCGCTCACCGCCGCGCTGGTGGCGCAGGCCGTACAGGGCGATCTCTCCGATCCGGCTTTTTCGCTGGTGAATCCGTCGCGTGCAGGCCGGTTGTAGACTGGGACGCATCCCCGTCCTGACCCATGGCCGTGCTGCTGCCGCCCGACGCCATCGCCGATGCTCTCACCCGCCTGCCCGGCTGGCGGCACGAGGGCGCGTCGATCGTGAAGACGTTCACGTTCGACGGATTCCCCGACGCCGTCGCGTTCGTGTCGCGGCTGGTGGCGCCGGCGGAAGCCGCGGATCATCACCCCGACATCGCGATTCACTACCGCCGTGTCGAGGTCACGTTCACGACGCACAGCGCCGGCGGACTCACGGCGAAGGACCTCGACGGCGCCACCGCCGTGGAGGCCCTGGCCCGGTGAAGCTCAAGGGGCACTACTCGTCGCGCGAAGTCGCCGCCGAGACGGGCCTCACCGCGCGGCAGCTGCAGTGGTGGGATCGGCGCGGCCTGTTCGTGCCGTCGGTGCCGTCGCACCGCACGCCGGCCGGCGGTTACACCGAGCGCCGCTACACGCCGATCGAGCTCATCGAGCTGCTGGTGCTGGCCGATCTGCGCCGTCGCGGTTTCACGCTGGCGCGCATCCGCCGGCTGCTGACGGCGCTGCGATCGCGCTTCAAGGTGCGGCTCTTCGACGCGGTGGAAGGCAGCGGCGACGTGACGCTCTTCGTCGACGGCCTCGACATCTACGCGCGCAGCGCCGGCGGCGAGTACTTCAACCTGCTCGAGGATCCGCGGCAGCCGCTGCTCGTGCTGGGCGAGGAACCGAAGCTGCGCCGCCTCACGGCGCGTGAGCAGGCCGCGAAGCCGAAGCCCGCCCGCGCCGCGATGCGGCCAGGCGGCAAGGGCGCGCCGCGCGCGTGATGCCGCCGTCGTCGACAGGTCCGGCGAGCCGCCGCGAGTGGCTCGTGGCGGCGCTCGTGGTGCTCGTGACGGGCGTGGTGTCCACATGGCCGCTGGCGACCAGCCCGTGGCTCGTGCCCGATCACCAGGATCCGCTCTTCTCGACGTGGCGCCTCTACACGTGGGCGCGGAATCTGGCGTCGTTCGGCGCCCAGGGCTGGTTCGACGGCAATCAGTTCCATCCAGCCCACTACGTGCTGCTCTTCTCGGACGCGATCGCGCTGCCCGCGCTGATTGGCGCGCCGTTCATCTGGGCCGGCGTGCCGGTGGTGCTCGTCTACAACGGGCTCGTCTGGCTCAGCATAGTCACAGCCGGCCTGGCGATGTACGCCTGTGCGCGCGCCATCAGCGGTAGTCACGGCGGCGCGTTGGCGGCGGCCGTGCTCTTCGTCGGCGCACCGCTGCGCCTCGATCACGTGATGCACCTCGAGCTGCTGTGCACGGCCTTCATGCCGCTCGCGGTGCTGGCCACGGTGCGGGCGATGGACGGCAGCCGCCGCGCCGCGTGGGGCATCGGCGCGTCGATCGCGGGGCAGTTCGTGAGCTGCATCTACTACGGCGTGTTCCTGCTCACCGTGTGGCCGATATTGGCGCTCGTGGAATGGCTGCGGCGGCGCGGCCAGGTGGATCGCGCGGTCGTCGTGCGGGTGGTGGCCGGTCTCGGCATCGCCGCGGTGATCGCCGGGCTCTACGCGCTGCCGTATCAGCGGGCCCGCGCGATCGTCGGCGATCGCACCGACGGCGAGCTGGGCGGCTACAGCGGGTCGTTCGACGCCTTCGTCCTGTCGCCCCCGACCAGTCGGCTCTGGGGATGGACGTCGGAGGCGGGGAAGTCGGAGCGTTTTCTCTTCATGGGACTGGTCGGACCCGCGATCGCGGTGTCGGCGCTGACCGCGCCGGCCGCGCCGTGGACCGCCGCCGTGGCGGTGACGGCCGCGATCGCCGCGGATGCATCGCGTGGCACCGACGGCATCGCGTATCCCGTGTTCCGCACGGTGCTGCCGCCCTACAAGGGCCTGCGCGTGCCGGCGCGCTTCGGGATGGTCGTGCTGACGATGGTGGCGCTGCTCGCCGCGATCGGCTGGAGCACGATGTCGCGGGCGTTCGCGTCGCGCCCGCGCGCGTCGCTGCTTGGCGCCGTGATGGTGGCGCTGCTCGTGGTCGAGACGGCGGCGAGCGTGCCGGTGCGCCGCATGCCGTCGTCGCCGCCGCCGGTCTATCAGTTCCTCGGCACCCTGCCGCCCGGCGTCGTCGCGCACCTGCCGCTGCCGAATCCCAGCCGCCTGCCCGGCTTCGATGCCGACTTCATCTACTTCGGGCAGTACCACCGCCTGCCGATGGTGAATGGCAACAGCGGGTTCTATCCTCCCGACTACATGCGTGTGCTCGAGGCCTCGCGCGACATCGCCGGCGACGCCACGATGGATGCGCTGCGCAGCGTCGACGTGCGGTACGTGGTGGTGCACGACCGCTACTTCGACACGGAAGGCCTGCGCGGCGCGCAGATCTATCGGCTGGAACAGCGCACCGATCTGCAGCCGCTCGGCGTGTTCGCCGACGAGGCGGGTCGAGGAAACGCGCGGGTCTACCGGCTGCTGCCGCGCTGAGCGGCGCGACGGCTACTTCTTCGGGCGGATCGGGAAGGCCTTCTCGAGATCGTCGCCGGGACGCGGGATGACGTGCACGCCCACCAGCTCACCCACGCGGCGGGCGGCCGCGGCGCCGGCATCGGTCGCGGCTTTCACCGAGCCGACGTCGCCGCGCACGATGGCGGTGACCATGCCGGCGTCGACCTTCTGCCAGCCGACGAACACGACGTTGGCGGTCTTGAGCATCGCGTCGGCGGCTTCCACCATGCCGACGAACCCGCGGGTTTCCACCATGCCGAGCGCGTCGCCCACCTGCGTCGTGTCGCTCACGTCCGTGTCCTTCCGCTACTGAATCCGGCCCCGGGCGGCCACCGCCAGCATGCCGGCGATTTCGTCGCCGTCGGCCAGCCATACCGTGTCGACCAGGTTCGACACCACGCACGCGTGGTTCGGCACCACGCGCACCCGATCGCCCGGCCGCAGCGGCCGCGCGCCCGCGGTCACGCGGACCGTCGCATGTTCCTCCGAGAGTCGCTCGACGATCAAGTGATCATCGGGCACCTGTCCGGGCCCGGCGGCGAGATCGCGGAACACCGCGCCGTGGCCGGCGGCGCCGGCGAAGCCGCGGGCGCCGTCGGCGGCGAGCGTCTTGCTGCCGCAGTCGAGCACCACGCGATCGGCGGCATGCGTGCTCACCACGGTGGCCAGCACGCTCATCGCGCAGTCGTCCCACGACGCGGCGCCGAGGCCGACCATGGTCCGATCGAAGTACACGTAGTTGCCGGGCCGGAACTCGGTGTAGGTGTCGCGCCCCGCCGGCATGGCGTGCCGCGCGTTGGGAGTGGTGCCGGCGCTGACCTCGTCAATCGTCAGCCCGGCGGCGCGCGCTTCGTGCGCCAGCGCGGCCATGGTCGCCACCTCCGCCTTCGCCATCATCCGCAGCTCGTCTTCGGAATGCGCGTGGTAGGCGTGCCCCGCGTGGCTCAGGATGCCGGAAAGCCGCAGCCCCGGCAGCGCCGCGACCGCTTTCAGGAACGGCACCGCGAGCACCGGATCGGGCGCGATGCCGCAGCGATGGAAGCCGACGTCGATCTTGGTGAGCACCTCGACGCTGGCGCCGGCCGCCGTCATCGCCTCCGACCAGCCACGCGCGACGTCGAGCGAGTCGACGATGAACGACACCCGCGCCCGCGCCTGCAGCGCCAGCACGCGATCGGCGTTCGACGGCTGCAGCGGATACGGCAGGCGGATGTCGGTGAACCCGGCCTCGGCGAACACCTCGGCCTCGCCGAGCTTGGCGCAGCAGATGCCGTGGGCCCCGGCCTCGACCTGCCAGCGGCCGATCTCCGGGCTCTTGTGGGTCTTGGCGTGCGGACGCAGTGCCAGACCGGCGTCTTTCGCCAGCTGCTGCATACGGCGGATGTTGTTGACGGCGCGCGGGCGCTCGATGAGCACGGCCGGCGTGCGCAATTCGGTGAGGGTCACGCCCGACATCATACGCGGCGGGTGAGGTAACCTTGCACGGATGGGGCGGCGAGGCCGGCCCTACCAGAGACATGGCGCTCACGCTCACCGCGGCCTCCGGTCCCACCCTCGATCAGATCCTGCGCGACACCTATCCGATCTGGGGCGGCGGCCTGACCTTCGACGCCTACGCCAGCTACCAGATCGGCCAGCGCCGCACCGCCTGGGGCGGCTCGCACATCGAGCGTGTGGTGTTGCTGGATGGATCGCGGCCGCTCGCCAGCGCCAAGCGCTACGACCTGAGCGCCCGCGTCGACGGCCGCATCCGCCGCGTGCTCGGCATCGGCGCCGTGTTCACGCCGCGCGAGCTGCGCGGCCGCGGCGCCGCCTCGGCGCTGCTGGCGCACATGGTGGATGCCGGCAACACCGAGGGCTTCGAGTTCGCGCTGCTCTTCTCGGACGTCGGCCCGGCGCTCTACGAACGCCTCGACTTCGTGCCGGTACCGCTCGAGTCGGCGACGCTGCGCGTGACCCGCTACGACGGCGCGCCCGCGATGGCCATCCGCGGCGGCGACGATCGCGACCTGCCGCACATCGCCGAGCTCAGCGCCGACCGGGCCGCCAAGGCACGCTTCGCGCTCGATCGCAGCGAAGACTTCATCCGCTACGCCATCACGCGCCGCCGCCTGCTCTCGGGGCTCGGACCTGCCGGCCTGCGCCAGACCGAGTTCCTCGTGGCCGAGGAAGGCCATCGGCCCGTGGCGTACCTCGTCTGCAGCGTGCACAACGGGCAGTGGACGATCGAGGAATGCGGAGACCGGGATCCGCAGGGTGCGCGCCTTGGCGGCATGCTGCAGATGATGCTGGCTCGCGAGCCGTCGCTGGCGCCGCCGCGCATCACCGGCTTCTGGCCGCACGACCTGCAGCCGCCGCAGGTGGCGATCGCGTCGCGCCAGTCGACCGAGCAGGTGATGATGATCCGCCCGCTGCGCGATCGCACGCTGCCCATGCCGCCGCTGAACGCCAGCGACGTGCTGTACTGGCACGGCGACTTGTTCTAGCGGCTGGCTACGGCTTGAGTCGCAGCTCGATCGTCTTCGCCTCGCCCTCGCCGAGCGTGAGGCGCTCGGCCTGGTCGCGCACGCTGGCGAGGAATTCCGGGTCGTTGGCCTGGCCGCTCTCGAGGCCCTGCACGGCGACGACGCGGTAGCTCTGCGAGGCCGGCAACCCGCCGATCGTGAAGGTGCCCGTCGTGTCGGGACGCGCGGTGGCGATGAAGCGCGACTGCGGCGTCCATCGTGATTCGTCGTCGGGGAAGATGACGACCGACGCGTCGAGCACCGCGTTGCCTTTCGCATCGCGCACCGCTCCCGAGAGCGACGAGGCCGTCTGCGTGAGCACGACGCGCACACCCTCGAGGCGCGAGCCCGACTCGAGCGCCAGCGGCGTCTCGGTGATGTCGCGACCGTCGGCGTAGATGCCCTTCACGTACCAGCCGCCCGGCGCGTTCACGCGCAGGTAGGCAGGTTCCGAAAGGCCGGCGGTCTGGAACGTGAAGTCGTCGTTGGCGCGCCCGC
The DNA here is from genome assembly GCA_046331325.1 of Vicinamibacterales bacterium. Classification (GTDB taxonomy): domain Bacteria; phylum Acidobacteriota; class Vicinamibacteria; order Vicinamibacterales; family UBA2999; genus CADEFD01. The sequence continues at coordinate 107,046 of JAXLRB010000007.1, forward strand.
TGGCCCCGCGCCCGCCGCGGCCCATCGGAATCGCGCTCGGCGTCACCGGCACGGCCGTGATGCGCACCTGCGAGGCGCGGAAGCCGCCGCCCTGATTGGTGTCGCTCTGCACGAGGCCGCTGATGGTCGGCGCCGGCGCCAGCGCCACGGTGAGGCCCTCGAGATTCGCGCCGTTCACCGTGATGGTGGTGGCGCCGGTGAGTCCGCCCTCGCCCGACGCCGCGCCCCACGACATCGCCTGCAGGCGATAGCGGCCTGGCGGCACGCCGCGCAGATCGAAGGTGCCGTCGTTGCGTGTCTGCGTGCCGCGCAGCGTCTGCGCCAGGCGGGCGCCGTCGGCGGGCACCGCGACGATCTGCACGCCGCTCTCGTAGCCGGCGGCGGCCAGCACGCGCCCGCTGATCGAGGCGAGCCGCGTGAGCGACAGGCCGAAGCCGACGCCGCTCACTTCCTCGCCGAGCCCGACGTTCACCTTCTGTGCGTCGTTGAGACTCGACGTGCCCGGGAAGTAGGTGGGCGCGTAGCCGCTGTCGGGCACGTCGTCGGGCGACTGGCCGCCGCGCAGCATCGGCCGGTCGTCGCGCAGCGTCGCGGTGACCAGGTACTCGCCGGGCGGCAGACCGAAGATGCGATACGTGCCCTGATCGTCGGTGCGATCGCCGGCGCCCACGGCCTGCAGGCGACGCGCCCCCGACACCCAGCCGTTGCGCAGCGCCTGCACCTGCGCGCCGGTGAGCGGCTCGCCGTACTCGTCGACGATGCGGCCGGTGATCACGGAGCCGCGCGGCAGCGCTATCGTCAGCTTCTCGAGCGTCTGTCCGGCCGCGAGATCCACCGGCGTGCCGGCTTCGCCCGGACGCCGCTGCCCGTACTGCAGGCTGATGAAGCCGCCCTTCGAGGCGCCCAGCGCGTAGTGCCCGCCGGCCAGCTCGCGCAGTTCGAAGCGGCCGTGTTCGTCGGTGAGCGTGGTGCGCGTGTCGCCGGTGTCAGAAGCGGAGGCTCGCACCTGTGCCCGCCGCACCGGCGCGCCGCTGTCGGCGGCCACGACCACGCCGCGCAGCACCGCGGTGCCCTTCGGCGGCTCTTCGCCCGGACGCAGCATGCGCGGTGGCGGCTGACGGAACGCGCCGCCGGGCTGCGCCCACGCGATCGCCGGAGCGATCCACGCGGCCAGCACCGCGACGACGAGCAGGCGGGGAAGGGCCATGCCTGATCCTACGCGCGGCGCTGGCGGATGTTTACGGACGCGGACGTGGCACCGCGGTCAGCGTGATCTCGTGCACGCCGCCGTCCTCGAGTCGGACCGGCGTGGAGGCGGAGCGCAGCGCCGCCAGCATGCCGTCGGTCCACACCTCGATGCTCTCGAGTCCATCGACGGCCACCGCGAGGTAGCGGTCGCCTGGGGGCAGGCCTCGCAGCGTGAAGCTGCCGTCGGGCCGCACGGCCGCCGAGCGCACCCCGATCGATTGCGGCGTCCACCGCGCCTCGTCCTCGGGGAACACGACCACCAGTGGTCGCGTGCCGTTCGCCGCTGCGCCGCCCGTGACGCGGCCTTTCAGCTCCGGCGGCGAGGACGTGACGACCAGCGTGAGATCGCGGACGTCGACGGGATCGAGCGGCACGTCGCTCACATCGCGGCCGTTCACCTTGACCGCCGCGAGCATCGGGCGCGCCCCCGGCCCGGCTGCCGCGGCTCCCGACGGCAGCAGGCGCAGGAATCCTGGCGTGAACACGTGCTCGATACGAAACGTGCCGTCGGCCTGCACCTCGACCGGCGGGGGTGGCGGCGTCATCATGGCCTCCATGTCGCTGCGTACGTGGTTCACACGCAGCGACGAGGCGTTCGGCACGGGCTCGCCGGCGGTCGTCACGACGCGTCCGGCCAGGGTCGCGCCCGGCGCCAGGACGAGCACGACGTCGTCGAGGTCGACGCCATCCACGTCGACGATCGTCGACGCGAACAGCCGAAGGCCCTGACCCGGACGCGCGCTGCGCGAGTCGCCGGCGGTGAGACGGTAGCGGCCCGGCGTGAGCCGTGTCGCCGAGAACGTGCCGTCGGCGTTCACGCTGCGGCCCGACATCCCGCTGCCCATGCGCTCCGGCACGATCTCGCCGATGCTCACGCTCACCGTCGTGATGTCGATGCCGGCCGGCACGATGACGCGCCCGCGGATCATCGCGAGCTTCGCCGGGGCCAGTGACAGCACGAGGCCGCCGGTCTCTTCGCCGCTCTTCACCGTGACCGTCTTCGCGTCGGCGAGGCGCGTGGTGCCGGGGAAGTAGGTGACGGCGACGCCATCGCGACTGGCGTCGCGTTCGCCCACGCCCGAGAATCCCTGGCCCATCGTGGGTCGCACGCTGACCACGTACTCCGCGGGGGGCAGGCCGAATACGCGGAACGCCCCGGTGTCGTCGGTGGTCGCCGGACCGCCCCGACCGCCCGACGCCCAGCGCATGCCCGCTGGTCCCCGTGAGCGTCGCAGCACCTCCACGTACATCCGCTCGGCCGGCTCGCCAGATGGCAGCAGCACCTTGCCCGTGATCACGCCGGCGCGCGACAGCGACACGACGACGTCGTCGAGCGTCTGGCCGGCGGCCAGCGGCCGCATACGCTGCATCGCCGCGCCGCGCGCGAACGCGTCGTCGCCCTCGTAGGTGTTGTAGTAGCCGCTCTTCTCGGCCGAGACCGTGAAGGTGCCGACGGGCACGCCGGCGAACTCGAAGCGTCCATCCGCGTCGGACGACGCCGTCGCGGTGAACGGCGCGAAGGGCACGCCGATCTGCTGGCTCGATGGACCGACGATGAGCCGCAGCGTGGCACCGCCGACGGGCTGGCCGCCATCGGTCACCACGCGACCGCGCACCATTCCCGTTGCGGCCGGGGCTCGCTCCACGGGCTGGGGCGGTGGAAACGGCAAGATGCCCTGCGCCAACGCGGGGCGAGTCCAGACGCTGACAACGGCAACGACGATCGCGACGACGATGCGCACGGCGACCTCCACGTCCGGAGAGGGCAGGTGGAATCCGAATTCTATAGACGTGGCGGCCGTCCGCACGGCCGTTCTTCTACGGTCTCGGCCGTGGCACGGCGGTGAGCCCCAGCTCGTGCGTGCCGTCGTCGTCGACACGCAACGGCGTGGCGAGCGGCCGCAGCGACTCGAGCATGTCGGGTCGCACCGCGGTGGCACGCGACGCGCCTTCGACCGCCACCGCGAGGTAGCGTCCGCCCGACGGCAGTCCGCGCACGTCGTAGCGGCCGTCGTCGTCTACTTCCGACGTGCCGACGAAGCGCGACGGACGCGTCCACCGGGTGTCGTCGTCGACGAATACCACCACCACGGGCTTGCGCGGATTCCGCTGCCGGTTCCACGACACGCTGCCGCGCACGCTCGACGCGCGGTTGGTCATCACGATGTCGAGCATCGCGCCCGACGGGTCGATGTCGATCGACTCGTCGGTGACGTCGCGGCCGTTGAAGAGGATGGACTTCAGCCACCACGTGGTGCGGGCCCGTGGCGCCGCGGTGACGTCCTGCAGACGGCGCACGTTGATGCCGGGCACCTCGGCGCCGGGAATCACGCGCGCCTCCACCGCCCGCACGCGCTGCCGCCCGAACACGCCTTCGATGCGGAACGAGCCGTCGGAGTAGGTGCGGGCCGGCGATGGCGAGGGCGCCTCGCCCGAGACGGCGGCGTTCATCGTCACCATCACCGGCACGCCCACCGGCTCGCCCTGCTCGTTCACCACGCGTCCGCGCACCACCGCGCCCGATCGCATCGGCACGGAGACGCCCTCGAGATCCTGGCCGTTCACGTCGATTTGCGCCGTGCCGTAGTACTCGCCGCCGCCCTGTCCGAAGTAGCGCGCGGTGATCTGATACGTGCCCGGCGCCAGGCGCGACAGCTCGAAGCTGCCATCGTCGCGGGCCCGCGCGCCGCGCGTGACGTAGCCGTCGAGACGCTGCGGCGCCACGAGACCCACGCCAAGATTCACGAGCCGGCCCGACACCTCGGGCGGCAACTGCACGGTGCCGGTGACGCGGGCCAGCGGCACCGACACCATCGCGAAGCCCACGCCGGCGGTGTCGCGTCCCGCGGCGACGCGAATCGTGCGCGCCCCCGACAGGCTCGCGGTGCCCGGATAGTAGGTGGTCGCGTAACCGGCGCGTCGCGTGTCGTCGCTGGCGGCGTCCGCCGTGAAGCGGTTCGGCCGCGCACCGACGATGTAGTCGCCAGGGGCGAGGCCCCATACGCGGAATGCGCCGGTGTCGTCGGTCACCGGCGTGAACGCACTCGACGTGGTGCGCACGGCATCGGCCTGATCGCCGGGCTCGCGCCGCAGCACTTCGATCTCCACGCCAGCGGCCGCCTCGCCGAACTCGTCGAGCACGCGTCCGGCGATGACGCCGCCCTTCCACAGCGGGATGCGCACGCCCTGCACGCGCTGCCCCTCGGTGATCGTCTGCCAGTCGATCTCCTCCAGCTCGCCGTTCCAGACGTTGTCGTAGGCGAAGTAGCCGGTGCGCGACGCCGTGACCTGCACGCGGCCCGCCGGCACGCGCGTGAACTCGAACTGGCCGCTGCCATCGGTGGTGGCGGCGACGGTGCGCGAACTTTCGCGATCGAGGTCCTCGATCAGCAGCGACACGGCGGCGTTGCGCAGCGGCGCGCCGCTGGTGCCATCCACCACCACGCCGCGGATCACGGCAGTGCCGGTGCGGCGGGCCGGCGTGTCGCGCGGGCCGGTCACCTGATCCCCGCGCGCGCCCACGCCGAGACCCTGGCTCAGCCACAGGGCGGCGAGACCGATCGACACGGAGCGGAGAATGGCGGATCGGGCCATGGCGTGCGTGGCGGCCACGCGCGCCGCCGTTCGATTAGACACCGGAAGCCGGCGCGAGGTGGCTATACTCGGCCGGTTCCTGCGCCCGGGCGTTGCCCGGCCCTCCGCGACGGGGACGGCCGGAGGCTGCCCGCGTGTCGCTGTCGCTCGTTCTCGCTCTGTCCCTGCTGCTCGTCCACGCCGCGTTGCCGGCCTCGGCCCAGCCGATTCCCGCCACGGTGAAGGCCGTGGCGCCGCCGAGCGACGCGGAGATGACGATCCTGCGCGAAGGCGTGGCGCTGCTGAACCAGGGCAAGTTCGACGAGGCCATCGCGACGTATCGCAAGGTGCTGGCCGCGAACCCCGACAGCCCCGGCGCCATGTACGAGATTGCCCTCGCGCTGCACGAGCAGCGCGACCTGAAAGGTGCGATCGCGCAGGCGCGCCTGTGCGCCCAGTACGATTTCGCCGAACGGGACAAGTGCCTGGTGTTGCTCGGCACCGCCTACGAGGAAATGGGCGAGATCGACCAGGCGCTCGCCATCTACGACGCCGCCATCGCGGCCCTGCCGACGTCGGCGACGCTGCATTACAACAAGGCCGTCACCGAGCTGCAGGGTAAGAAGGACCCCGAACGCGCGATGCGGACGCTGAAGACCACCGCGCGCCTCGACCCTCGTCACGCCGCCACCCAGTCGCTGCTCGGCCGCGTCTTCGGCGCCGACGACCTGCGCACCCCGGCGGTGTTCGCCTTCTCGCGCTTCCTCATCCTGGAACCGGCGTCGCCGCGCACTGGCGAGATCTTCCAGCTGTGGTACGGGCTGCTGCAGACCAATGTCACGAAGGACGCCGACGGCAAACTGGTGATTGCCGTGAACCGGAACAAGAAGCGGACGGAAGGCGACCTGCTGCCGCTCGACACCTACATCGCGCTCAGCCAGATCGACGCCGCCGGCCTGCCGGCCGGGACGCCCCCGGGCGCTCGCCTGGTGCAGCTGTTCACCACCTACCTGACGGCGGTCGCGGCCCACGATCCCGGCAAGGACGCGAACACGTTCCTCTGGACCTACTACGTGCCGTATTTCCGCGAGCTGCACGCCCGCAAGCTCGTCGAGCCGTTCGTCTACCATGTCGCGCAGTCGGTGGGCATGCCGGGCGCCCGCGAGTGGATCGACGCCAACGCCGAGCGCACGGCGGCGTTCCTGGCCTGGGACAAGGACTACGTCTGGCGGTGACCTGAGCCCTCCCGCCGAACCTTTCGCGACGGCAGTTCGTAAGAACCGGGAGGGGGCAAGATGGGAGAGTTCCTGCAGGACGTGCGCGTCGGGTTCCGCCAGCTGGTGCGCCGGCCGGCCTTCGCCATCACCGCCATCGGCTCGCTGGCCCTCGGCATCGGCGTCACCACGACGCTCTTCACGGTGGTCAATGCGGTGCTCTTCAAGTCGAGCCCGCTGCGCGATCCGTCGGCGCTGGTCGAGATCTACTCGACGCAGCGCGGTGAGTCGATGCAGCTCACGAGCTCGTATCCCGACCTGCAGTCGCTGCGCGCCGGCGTGCCCGCCTTCAGCGGCATCGCCGCCAACGCATTCGTGCGGGGCGTGCTCTCCACGTCCACTACGCCCCGCCTCGTCACCGGCGAGGCGGTCACGGCCAACTACTTCGACGTGCTCGGCGTGCCGGTGGGCCAGGGACGCGGGTTCCGCGCCGATGAGGACGCCGCGGCCGACGGCGCGCCGGTGGTCGTGCTGAGTCACGGCCTGTGGCAGCGCGAGTTCGGCGGCCGGCCGGACGTGATGGGCACCACGGTGAAGCTGTCCGGCCTGCCGTATACGGTGATTGGCGTCGCGCCGCCGTCGTTCCCCGGCACCATGCCGGGGCTGGCCTCCGACTTCTGGGTGCCGGTCACCATGATCGAGCGCTTCCAGTTCACCGGCATGCAGTGGACGGGCGACAACGACCCCGGCACCACGCGCCTCGATCGCCGCTCCACGCGCTGGCTCTTCGCCAAGGGACGCCTGGCCGACGGACAGACGATCGAGCAGGCGCGGGCGCAGGCCGAGGCCGTGTTCGCGTCGCTGGCGACGCAGTATCCCAACACCAACGAGAAGGCGCTCGTGAACCTCGTGCCGGCCGGCAACATCCGCTTCCATCCGATGGTCGACGGCTACGTGCGCGCGGCCAGCGCCGGGTTGCTCGGCGCCGTCGGGCTCGTGCTGCTCATCGCCTGCGCGAACGTCGCGGCCCTGTTGCTGGCGCGCGGCACGGCGCGGCGCCGCGAGATGGCGGTGCGGGCGGCGATTGGCGCCGGACGCGGCCGCCTGGTCCGTCAGCTGCTCAGCGAAGGCCTCGTGCTCGCGGCGATCGGCGGGGCGGCGGGTGTGCTGGTGGCCGCGTGGGCGGCGAGTCTCATCGGCACCTATGCCACCACGCTGCTGCCGATCACGACCACGTTCGACTTCACCCTCGATCGCACGGTGCTGCTCTTCGCCGGGGCCGTCTCGCTCGTCACCGCGGTGATCTTCGGCCTGGCGCCGGCGTGGTCGGCCTCGCGGCCGGAACTGGTGCCGGCGCTGAAGGATGGCCTCGATACGGGCGGCGCCACCGGCCGCCGCTTCACGCTGCGCGATACGCTGGTCGTCGGCCAGCTCGCGCTGTCGCTGGTGCTGCTCGTGTCGGGCGCGCTGCTCGCGCGCGGCCTGGTCGTGGCGCGCGGCACCGACCTCGGCTTCGATCCCACCCGCGTGGCCGCGCTGTCGTTCAGCCCGCAGATGAACGGCTACGACCTGGATCGCACGATTGCGCTGCGCGATCGCGCCATCGACGCGCTGAAGGCAGTGCCTGGCGTGACCGCGGTGTCGATGTCGACGCGGATGCCGCTCGGGCCCGACATCAACATGAGCAGCTACGCCGTGCCCGGCCATCACGCGGCCGACAGCGACGGCGAGTCGGTCGACACGGTGGCCATCGGCGCCGACTACTTCGAGGTGATGGGCATTCCGCTCGTCGAGGGGCGCGGCTTCACGCGCGACGAGGTCGACAACGATCGGCCCGTGGTGGTGGTGAACGAGACGTTCGCGAAGATGTTCTGGCCCGGTGAAAGCGCCGTGGGCCGCAGCGTGCACGACGGCGGCTTCGATCAGCGGGCGCTGCAGATCGTCGGCGTCTCGCGCGATCACAAGGTGCGCTCCGCGGGCGAGGCGCCGATGCCCTACGTGCACGTGCCGATGGGGCGCAGCAAGTCGATCAACCTCGTGGCGCGCACCGCGGGTCCGGCCGCGCCGGTGGTGGCGGCGATGAAGCGTGCGGTGTGGGCGCTCGAGCCCGACGCCGTGTTCACGGCTGAAGGTCCGGCCACCGATGCCGTGGACGCCACGCTGGCGCCGACGCGCATCGGCGCGACGATCATCGGCGTGGTCGGCGTGATGGCGCTGCTGCTCGCTGCCGTAGGCCTCTACGGCGTCATCGCCTACTCGGTCAGCCTGCGGACGCGCGAGGTCGGCATCCGCATGGCGCTCGGTGCCGAGCGGGCACAGGTGCTGCGCATGGTGCTCGGCCAGGGCACGCGCCTGGCGCTGGTCGGCGTGGGGCTCGGCGCGGTGCTGGCCGCCGGTGCGGCCACGGTGCTGCAGTCGATGCTCTACGGCGTGAGCACGTTCGATCCCGTCGCCTACGCCGGCGCCGCTGTCGTGCTGCTGCTCGTGGCGCTCGCCGCCAACCTCGCGCCGGCGGTGACGGCGTCGCGCGTGCAGCCCGCCACCGCGATTCGCTCCTAGGGTCGGCGTTCGATTGCCCGTGCGCACGGCCGGGCTGGATCGCGTGGATCGCAGCGCGCGATCTACGATGCGGACGTGGCGCGTGAGTTCCCGCGCCGCTCGCGGCGCTCGCACTCCTCGTCCAGAGGAGCCCGCGCGATGCCGCTCGTCCGCGTCAGTTCCGTCGCCGTACTCGTGGCGGACCGGTCGCATCGCGGGAGCCCCATGCACGCGTACGATCTCATCCTCACGATCACCGGAGGTCTCGGCGGAGCCCTCGTCCTCGGCTACATCACGCATCGCCTGGGCCTGTCGCCCATCGTCGGCTACCTGCTGGCCGGCACCATGGTGGGTCCCCACACCCCCGGCTTCGTGGCCGACGCCAGCCTGGCCGAGCAGCTCGCCGAGATCGGCGTCATCCTGCTGATGTTCGGTGTGGGCCTGCAGTTCCACGTCGAGGAGCTGCTGGCGGTACGACGCGTAGCGATTCCCGGCGCCATCGCGCAGAGCGGTGTCGCCACCGTGCTCGGCGCGCTGCTGGTGCGCGCGGCCGGCTGGGAGTGGCCGGCGGCGCTCATCTTCGGCATGGCCCTGGCCGTTGCCAGCACGGTCGTGCTCATCCGGGTGCTCTCCGACAACAACGACCTGCATACACAGGCCGGCCACATCGCCGTCGGCTGGCTGGTAGTGGAAGACCTGTTCACGGTGATCGCGCTCGTGCTGCTGCCGGCGCTGTTCGGTGAGAACGCGGAGAACACGTCGCTGGCGTCAGCGCTCGGCCTCACGACGCTGAAGGTCGGCGCGCTGGTGGCGTTCACGGCGCTGGTCGGTGCGCGCGTGATCCCGAAGGTGCTCGATTACGTGGACGGCACGCGCTCGCGCGAGCTGTTCACCCTCACGGTGCTCGTGATCGCGCTGGGCATCGCGGTGGGGTCGTCGCTCGTCTTCAGCGTGTCGATGGCGCTCGGCGCGTTCCTCGCCGGCATGGTCGTCGGTCGATCGGAATACAGCCTGCGCGCCGCCTCGGAAGCGCTGCCGATGCGCGACGCCTTCGCCGTGCTGTTCTTCGTGTCGGTGGGGATGCTGCTCGATCCGCGGGCGCTGATGGACTCGCCGTGGCTCGTGCTCGGCGCGCTGGGCGTGGTGCTCGTGGGCAAGCCGCTGGTGGCGCTGCTCTTCGTGTGGCTGTTGCGGTATCCCTTCGGCGCCGCGCTCACCGCCGGCGTCGCGCTGGCGCAGATCGGCGAGTTCTCGTTCATCCTGGCGTCGATGGGCCGCGGCCTGGGCGTGCTGCCCGCCGAGGCGACCAACGTGCTGGTCGCCACGGCGATCACCTCGATCGTGCTCAACCCGATCGCGTATCGCACCATCCGGCCCATCGAGCGCTACGTGCGGGCGAATTCGCGCCTGCGCGCGCTGTTGAACCGTCCGCCCGCGGGAGGCGGAGACGCAACGACGGACGCCTCGCACGCGAAGCGCCCGGCCGATGCCGGCAGCCGCGCCATCGTCATCGGCTACGGCCCCACGGGCCGCACCCTCGTGCGCCTGCTGACGGACAACGGCATCGCGCCGACGGTGGTGGAACTCAGCATGGACGCGGTGCGCACGCTGCGCGACGCCGAGGTGGATGCCGTGTACGGCGACGCCACGCGCTCCGAGGTGCTCGAGGCGGCCGGCGCGGCCACCGCCGGCAGCCTGATCCTCGGCTCGGCGGGCATGGCCAATGGGGCCGAGGTGATTCGCGCGGCCCGCGCGCTGAACCCGCGCCTGCGCGTGCTGGCCCGTGCCACGTATCTGCGCGACGTGCCGGCGCTGAAGGCGGCCGGAGCCCACAGCGTCTACTCGGGCGAGGCCGAAGTGGCGCTGGCCTTCATCGAGGACATCCTCGACGAGCTCGGCGCCACCGCCGAGCAGATCGATCGCGAGCGGGCGCGCGCCCATCGCGAGTTGAGCAGCGGCGTGATCGAGGCGTCGGCCGGCACGCCGGCGTAGCCGCCGACGTGGCGTCAGCGATCGCGATCGCGGCGCCACCTCGGCCGCGGAAGGCGTAGAGTGATCGCATGTCGATGCCGCGCCTCGTCCTCCTCGCCGCTCTCGTGCTCGTGGTGCCGTCGCTCGTCGACGCGCAGCCCGTGATGCCGCCGCGGCCCGACCTCTACAAGTTCGTCAACATCCAGGCCGCGCCGGGCAAGCTGCCCGAGCTGCTGGCGCTGTATCGCCAGCGCTGGCCGGTGATGACTTCCAACGGCGACGAACTGCCGATCGTGGTGCGCCACTCGCAGGGCGACCGCTGGGATCTGCTGGTGATCTACCCGATGGGCACGGGCTTCGCCGATTTTTACAGCGCCGAGCGCGCCGCGAAGCGCGACGCCGCCGGCAAGGCGTCGGGCGTCACCAACGCGCAGTTCCAGGAGCGGCTCTATCAGCTCATCGCCTGGCACGAGGACGTGTTCGTGTGGGGCCCGTCGATCGCCGAGTTGCGCGGCTATGTCGCCGGCAACACGGTGGCGCATCTCGAGATGATGCAGGCGATGGCCGGCCAGCACGACGCGCTCATCCGCGAGCGCCACATGGAAAGCGACTTCAACGTGAACCGCGGCCGTCCGCGCATGCTGGTGTTCACGCACGAGCAGGGGGCGGCCTGGGACGTGATCACGCTCGACGCGTGGAAGGACTGGCGGCAGTACGGCGAGCTGCAGATGGTGTCGCCCGAGGTGTCGGACGCCGCCGCGAAGAAGGCCGGCTTCCCGAACGCCGACGCGCCCGGCGTGGCGATGCGCAGCAGCATCAACACGCACCACGACACGCTCGGGTCGTTCGTGAATCTCGCGCCGCCGAAGTAGCCGCCGTCAGCCGGCGGCGAGGATCGCGCGCGCCGCGTTGGCGCCGGATCCACCGGTCAGGCCCAGGCCGGGGTGCGTGCCGGCACCGCACAGCCACAGGCCGTCGATCGGCGTGCGGTACTGGCTCCAGCCTAGCAGCGGGCGCATCGTGAACAGCTGATCGAGCGCCAGCTCGCCGTGATGGATGTGGCCGCCGGCCAGGCCCCACTCGCGTTCGAGATCGGCCGTCGTGAGCACTTCGCTCGCCACCACCATGCCACGGATGCCGGGCATGGCGCGGTCGAGCGCGGCGAGCACGGCGTCGAGCAAACGCGGACGCGCCTCGTCCCAGGAGCCGTCGCGCAGCGTGTGCGGGGCGTACTGCGCGTACACCGACATCACGTGCGCGCCCGGCGGCGCGAGGGTGGGATCGACCAGCGACGGGATCAGCGCCTCGATGTACGGCGCCGGCGACATCCGTCCGTACTTCACCTCGTCGAAGGCACGCTCGACGTAGTCGATGTCGGGGGCGATGCGCAGGCGCGTCGCGAGCTGTTCACGTTCGGCGCCGGGCACGACCGGTAGGGCCGAGAGCGCGAGGTTGACCTTCGCCAGCGTGCCGGCGGTGCGGTAGCAGCGAGCGCGCCAGCGCACCTCGGCAGGCAGCGCCATCGGATCGCAGAGCCCGTACGTCGTTTTCGGATCGATGCCCGACACGACCTCCGACGCATCGACGGTGCGGCCGTCTTCGAGCGTCACGCCACGCACGCGGCCGCCGTCGCTCAACACGGCGACGACGCGCGCACCGGTGGTGATGGCGACGCCCGCCGCCTCTGCCGCGCGCACGAGCGCCGCGGTCAGTGCGCCCGGCCCGCCCTTCGGCCACACCTGGCGCGGATCGCCGCTGGCGTCGTTCGCCGCGTGCAGCAGGAACAGCAGGCCGCTGCCCGCGGACCACGGCCCGAGCATGGCCCCGTGGATGCCGTCGGCGGCGAGTGCGGCGGCGACGAACGGCGTCTCGACGTGCTCGTGCACGAGATCCGCCACCGGCATCGGCCCCCAGCGCAGCAGGCGGTAGCCGTCGGTCGCGCCGAGCCCGCGGAACTGCCGCGCCGTCTGCAGCAGGCGCCACAGTTCCTTCGGCGCCGGGCTGTCGATCGAGGGCGGCGTGTGCGGGAAGATCGACGCGACGACGCGGCCCAGCTTCGCGCGCGCCGTCATGAATGTGGCCCAGCGGTCGGCGTCCTTCGGGCTGAAGGCGCGCAGCGCGTCAGCGGCCTTCGCGGCGTCGTGCCACAGCGTGACCGCGCGACCGGCGCCATCGAGCGCCGTCATCCATGCGTCGCGGGGGGTGAACTCGAGGCCGTGACGCGCCAGATCCAGATCGCGAAGCACGTCGGCGCGCAGCGGCCCCACGTCGTGCGCGGCCGCCGGCACGCGGAAGCCCGGTGCGAGTTCGCGCGTGAGCGCGGCGCCGCCGACGGAGTCGCGCGCTTCGAGCAGCGTCACCGTGCGTCCGCCACGTGCGAGCAGCGTGGCCGTCACCAGCCCGTTGACGCCGCCGCCGATGACGATCGTGCGCGCGTCGCTCATCGCCGGCCGTCCTTCAGGATCTTCTCTGCCGCGTTCTTGCCCGGCGCGCCCATGATGCCGCCGCCCGGATGGGTGGCCGAACCGCACATGTAGAGCCGGTCGATCGGCGTCGCGTACTGCGCCCAGCCGGGTACCGGCCGCAGGAAGAACAGCTGCTCGAGCGACAGCTCGCCCTGGAAGATGTTGCCCTCGCTGAGACCGAACGTGCGCTCGATGTCGAGCGGCGTCAGCACCTGTCGGTGCCGGATGATGTTCCTGATGTTCGGCGCGTGCTCCGCGATCGCGTTCACCACGGCATCGCCGAACGCCTCGCGCCGGGCGTCGTCCCACACGTCGCCGGGCTTGAGGTGGTACGGCGCGTACTGCACGAAGCACGACATCACGTGCTTGCCCGGCGGCGCCAGCGAGCTGTCGCTCAGCGTCGGGATCACGATGTCGATGTAGGGCCGCTCCGAGAAGGCGCCGTGCTTCGCCTGGTCGTAGGCGCGCTCCATGTAGTCGACGCTGGGCGAGATCGAGATGGCGCCGCGCAGGTGCTCGCCCTCTCCGGGCCGGCAGGTGAAGTCGGGCAGCGCGTCGAGCGCCATGTTCACCTTGCCCGACGAGCCGCGGTACTTGTAGCGGCGCACGCCTTCCATGAACTCGCCGGGCAGATCCTTCGGGTTCATGAAACGCTCGAAGGTGAGCCGCGGATCGACACTGCTCACGACGACGTCCGCCTGGATCTCGTCGCCGTTCTCGAGCGCCACGCCGGTCGTGCGGCCGTTCGTCGTGAGGATGTGCGCCACCGGCGCTTCGGTTCGGATCTCGGCGCCGAAGCGTCGCGCCGCGCCGGCGATGGCGTTCGACACCGCGCCGGTGCCGCCGCGCGACAGGCCCCACGAGCGGAACGCGCCGTCGATCTCGCCCATGTAGTGGTGCAGCAGCACGTAGGCCGTGCCGGGCGAGCGCACGCCGAGGAAGGTGCCGATGATGCCCGACGCGCTCATCGTCGCCTTCAGGGCATCCGTCTCGAACCACTGGTCCAGGAAGTCGACCGCGCTCATCGTGAGCAGCTGCACCTGGTTGACCTTGTCGTGGTAGCGCATGTCGCGGAAGCGCTTGCCCACCGACAGCAGTTCCAGCAGCCCGCGCGGATCGAGCGACATCGGGTCTGGCGGCGTCAGGCCCAGGATGGGCTTGGCGAAGCGGCCCATCTCCACCATCGCCATGCCGTAGTCGTCGTAGGCATCCGCGTCGCGCTTGCTGTGGCGCGCGATCTCCTGGCGGCTGCGGTTGTGGTCGTTCATCCGCCAGAGGTAGTCGCCGTTCAGCATCGGCGTGAACGTGCCGTCGAGCGGCAGCAGTTCCAGGCCGTGGCTCGGCAGATCCAGATCGCGGATGATCTCGGGCCGCAGCAGCGACACCACGTAGCTGCAGACCGAGAACTTGAAGCCGGGGAAGACTTCCTCGGTGACCGCCGCGCCACCCAGCACGTGACGCCGCTCGAGCACGAGCGTCTTCTTCCCCGCGCGCGCGAGGTACGCCGCGCAGGTCAGGCCGTTGTGGCCGCCGCCGATGACGATGGCGTCGTACTTCATGGGCACGGGGGAGTATAGATACTGCGAGCGGCCAGCGGCTAGCCGCTGATCCCTAGGGAACCGTGAGTCCGCCGTCCACCGGAATCGCCAGGCCGGTGGTGGCGCTGGATTCCTTCGAGCACAGCCACAGCACGGCGTTCGCGACTTCGTCGACGGTGACGAGGCGGCCGATGGGGTGGCGCGAGATCATCATCTTGCCGAGGTCGTCGTCGTGGAAGAACGCGCGCTCGGTCATCTCGGTGCGGACGACGCCGGGGCACACGGCGTTCACGCGAATCCCCTGCGCCGCGTACTCCATCGCGGCGGCGCGCGTGGCGCCGACGACGCCATGTTTGCTGGCGCCGTAGCCGATACCGATGCGGGTGCCGATGAGCCCGGCCACCGACGACATGTTCACGATGGCGCCGCCGCCCTGCGTGAGCATCTGGCGGATCTCGTACTTCATCGACAGGAACACGCCGGTGAGGTTGATGGCCATCACCTGCTGCCAGATGTCCTCGTCGTAGTCGGCGGTGGGCACGAATGCCTTGCCGCCCTCGATGCCGGCGTTGTTGCAGGCGCAGTCGAGCCGGCCGTAGGCGCGCACGGTCTCGGCCACCATGCGCTGCACGTCGGCCGAGGACGACACGTCGCCGGCCACCGCCAGGCCGTCGCCGCCCGCGGCCTTCACCTCGGCCAGCGTCTCGTCGAGCATCGAAGCGCGGCGTCCCGTGACCACCACCTTCGCGCCCTCGCGCGCGAACGCCACCGCCACCGTGCGGCCGATGCCGCTGCTGGCGCCCGTGACGAGCGCCACCTGTCCGTCGAACCGTCGTGTCATGTCGTCGTGTCCTCGCGCCGCCGGAAGGGCGACTGATACAGCCAGACGGGCCGTCCGTCGGGGCACCGCAGCACCTGCCGCGGCTCGAGATCCCGCGCCTCGAACTCGAGGCTCGCCATCCACGCGCCCGCCGGCAACTCGCGCGCGGCCTTGTCGACGGCGCGCGGCATCGTCTCGGGCCGCTGAAAGAGATACACCATCTGGTAGCCGGACCACGCCGCCGTCCAGATGTCGCCGCGCCGCACGCGCGCGAAGCCGCAGCGCGCCATGCAGGCGAGCGCGATCGGCCAGCTCCATTCCAGGCCGTCGAGTCGTGCCTGCGGATACTCACGATGCAGCTCGCGCAGGCCGTCGCCGAGGCCGCAGCCGGCATCGAGCACGCGCGCGCCCGCGGGAAGCGGCGCCAGCGCGGCGAGGCCACGGAGTCCGCCCGACGGTGTGGGGAAGAGCGGCGCGTCGCGCCAGCTGCTCATCGGATACAGCAGCCACAGGCCGGCCAGCGGCACCAGCCACGTCCATGCCGGCAGCGATTCGCCGGCGCCGCTGATGGCGAGCATCACCGGGAATCCGCCGGCGATGAAGATGCGCCGCCACGTGGTCGTGCCGAGCGCCGCGAGGGCGACGCCCACCAGCGTCGCGGCCGCGAGTCCCAGCCACGCCGTCAGGCGCAGCGTCACGGCGCCTAGGAACACGAGCCACGCGAGGCCCCAGGCGGCCAGCGCGGGCAGCGGCCAGATCATGCGGCGCTATTGTCGCCGCAATCCGGCCCGGTCACACCGCCGCAGGCACTGCTCCTATAATCCCCCCGTGCCGATCGGGTCCGCGTTCCATCCGCGCACGCTGCCGCTGGCGTCCAGCCTGAGCTTTCGCGACTGGGCCGGCTACTACGCCGTCAGTGCGTACGAGACGCACCACGAGCACGAGTACAACGCCATCCGCAACGGCTGCGCGCTGATCGACATCTCGCCGCTGTTCAAGTACCACCTGCATGGGCCCGACGCGGTGCGGCTGGTGGATCGCTTGATCACGCGTGACGCGGCGGCGCTGACGGTAGGGCAGGTCTACTACACGCCCTGGTGCGACGACGACGGCCAGGTGATCGACGACGGCACCGTGGCGCGCCTGGCCGAGGATCGGGTGCGTTGGACGGCCGCCGATCCGAACCTGCGCTGGCTGCTCGAACACGCGCACGGGCTGAACGTGCGCGTCGAGGACGTCACCGAGCAGGTGGCGGCGCTGGCGTTGCAGGGACCGTCGTCGGCGCGCGTGCTCGCGGCCGTGAGCGACATCGACGTAACGCGCCTCAAGTACTTCCGCGCCGCCGCCGGCTCCATCGCCGGCGTGCCGGTGGAGGTGACGCGCACCGGCTACACCGGCGACCTCGGCTACGAGGTGTGGATGCCGTGGGAGCGCGCGCTCGAGGTGTGGGACGCCATCGTGTACGCGGGCCGCGCGCACGTGCTGCGTCCGGCCGGCATGCTCGCGCTGGACGTGGCGCGCGTCGAGGCGGGGCTGCTGCTCACCGACGTGGATTTCCACAGCGTGCGCAAGGCCAGCATCGCGTCGCAGATGTACTCGCCGTACGAACTCGGGCTCGGGCGTCTCGTCCAGCTCGACAAGGCGTCGCCGTTCGTCGGCCGCGCCGCGCTGGCGCGCGAGCACGCGGCGGGACATCGCCGGCAGATCGTCGGGCTCGAGGTGCGGTGGACCGAGGTGGAGGCGATCTACCAGTCGGTCGGCCTGCCGCCGTCGGTGCCGGCCGCGGCGTCGCGTGTCGCCGTGCCAATCTACAAGGACCGGCGTCAGGTGGGGAAGGCCACGTCCACCGCGTGGTCGCCGACGCTGAAGAAGCTGGTGGCCCTGGCCACGATCGACCGTCCGCACTTCGCCGAGGGCACCGAGCTGCAGATGGAGATCACGGTCGAGGCCACGCGTTACACGGCCACCGCCACCGTCGTCCCCACGCCGTTCCTCAAGCTGGCTCGCCGCACAGGAAATCCCTCGCTGGCTTGAATAGGGGCCGGGTTCGGACCCGGCCCCGACCTGTCCCCTTTCAGGCTCACGCCAGACTTGTGGCGGAAAGTGCGACGCAACCGGGTGCTAGACTGCCCGGGTCTATGAAGCTGGCCCTCGTGCAGCAACACGCCACCCGCGATCGCGCCGACAACCTGCACCGCGGACTCCTCGCGGTGGATCGCGCCGCGGCGGCGGGGGCGCAGGTGGTCTGCTTCGCCGAGCTGGCGTTCGAGTGGTTCTACCCGCAGCGCCCGGCGGATTCGACGTTCCGTGCCAACAGCGAGACGCTCGAGGGACCGATCGTGTCGGCGCTGCAGAAGAAAGCCGCCGAGCACGGCGTGGTGATCGTGGCGAACTTCTTCGAGCGCGACGGCCTCGACACCTTCGACACCTCGCCCGTCATCGACGCCAACGGCGTCGTGCTCGGCATGACGCGCATGGTGCACATCACCGAGTACGCGTGCTTCCACGAGCAGGGCTACTACACGCCAGGCGATACCGGCGCGCCGGTGTACGAAACGCGCTTCGGGAAGATCGGGGTGGCGATCTGTTACGACCGTCACTTCCCGGAGTACATGCGCGCCCTCGCGCTCAACGGCGCCGATCTCGTCGTGGTGCCGCAGGCCGGCACGATCGGAGAGTTCCCCGACGGCCTCGACGAGGCCGAGTTGCGCGTGACGGCGCTGCAGAACGGCTACCACGTCGCCCTCTGCAACCGCGTCGGTGCGGAAGACTGCGTGACCTTCGCCGGCGAGTCGTTCGTGTGCGGTCCGTTCGGTGATGTGATCGCGCGCGCGCCGCAGAACGAGGATCACATCCTGCACGCCACCATCGATCCCGGCTCCGCGTACCTCGCACCCGCGCGCAAGCTGTACCTGCGCCATCGACGCCCCGAGCTCTACGCCGAGTGGGTGGCCCGCGCGTGAGCGCACCCGCCTCGACGCCCGCGCTGCGCCGCGCGCTGGGCAAGTGGGACCTGACGGCGATCGGCATCAACCAGGTGATCGGATCGGCGATCTTCCTGCTGCCCGCGGATGTGGCGCGGCTGGTCGGCAGCTGGGCGCCGCTGATGTTCCTGGCCATCGGCCTGTCGTCGCTGTTCGTGGCGTTGTGTTTCGCGGAGGTCGGCAGCCGCTTCGACACCACCGGCGGTCCGATCGGCCCGGCGCGCGTGGCCTTCGGACGCTTCACCGGCTTCGAAGTGGGCTGGATGCTGTGGTTCAGCCGAGTCTCGAGCGGCGCGTCCGTGATCAACGGCCTGGCGGTGGCCCTCGGCTACTACTGGCCGGCGATCTCCACCGGCATGCCGCGCGCCGCCGTGATCCTGAGCGTGCTCGGCGTGCTCACCTGGGTGAACGTGCGGGGCATCAAGCAGTCGTCGTGGCTCGTGAACGCGTTCACGCTGGGCAAGCTGCTGCCGCTGGCGGTCTTCATCGCGGTGGGTGTGTTCTTCGCGGATCTGTCGCGGGTCGTGCCGGCGGGGCCGGCGCCGATGGCCAACCTCGGCACGGCAGCGCTGCTGCTGATCTTCGCGTTCGGCGGCTACGAAGTGACCGGCGTGCCGGCGGGCGAGGCGGCGAATCCACGAAAGGACGTGCCCTTCGCGTTCATCGCCACGATTCTCACCGTGTCGGCGGTGATGACGCTGACGGCGGCCGTGACGGCCGGCCTGCTGCCGGATGTGGGCGCGTCGAAGACGCCGGTGGCCGATGCGTCCGCGCTCGTGATGGGCGCGCTCGGCGGCCTGCTCGTAAGCGTCGGGTCGGTGATCTCGATGACCGGCAACAACATGGGCCAGCTGCTGTCGGGATCGCGATCGGTGTTCGCCCTGGCCGAGCAGGGCGATCTGCCGCCGGTGTTCGCGCGCGTGCATCCCGCGTATCGCACGCCGCACGTCGCGATCTGGTTCACGTCGCTGGTGCTCGTCGGGCTGGCGCTCACCGGATCGTTCGTGTTCCTCGCCGCGGTCAGCGCCGTGGCGCGCCTCGTGGTCTACATGAGCGCCTGCGGCGCCACGCTCAGACTGCGCGGCGCATCGATGGCCGGCAAGGTCGGCGAGGCGCACTTCGTCGCCCCCGGCGGGCCGATCGTGCCGATCGTGGCGATCGCGATCACGTCGAGCATCCTGGTCAGCGCCACCACGCAGCAGTTGCTCGCCGGCGGCGCGGCGCTGGCGGCGGGCGCAGTGCTCTTCGCGATCGCGACCCGCGGCGCCCGCACCGCGGACTGATTCGCGCGATCGAGTCGCGCGTCAGCGCCTACGGCTTCGCGACGGCCGCCCGCAGCGCGTCGAGCAGCAACTCGTCGCGGGCGTCGTCGCGACCGCGCGGATCGGTGCCCCACGCCGCGTCCAGCGTGGTCATGCGGCCGACGATGCAGCTCACGTCGCACACGCCGCCGCCGCTCAGCCGTGCTGCCGCCGAGGATCGCGACTCGAGTTCCATGAGCCAGCGGTCGAAGAGCTGCGCTTCCTCGTCGTGACCGGCGGCGCCGACGTTCCAGTCGAGCAGCCGGTTCATGGCGGTGAGCACGCGCGGCTCCACCGGCACCGAGCGTCTGCTGATCGTGAACGCGAAGAGCGTGCTTTGCGCGCCGGTGAACGGCGACGGCGACGCGGATCCTGGCGCCACCGAGGGGCCCGGCTGCGCGTGCGCCTGCACCTGCTTCAGCAGCGGCACCAGCTTCCGCGCCGCCTCCTGACGCTGCGCCACCGTGGCGCCGATGACGATCTGTGGCGTGGCCGGGGGCGGCGTGGTTCGCGGCAGCGTGAGTTGCGGCGATGCGGCGAGCGCGCCGCCGGTGAGGACGATCGCGAGCCCGGTGACGAGCGCGCGAGACATGGCGAGCGACATGAGGCGCCTCCTGTCGGCAGACACCCCCATCACATCACCACCGACACGGCGCCGCAAGCGCGGCCGTCGCCTCAGTCGGCGTCGTCGCGCGCGCCGCGACGGCGTGCGCGGCCGGTGGCGCCCTCGCCGAGGAGCGGATCGCGATCGAGGTGGCGCCGCATCTCGACGATGGGCTCGTTGAGGAACGCGACGAACGGCGCCATCGCCTCGAACGTGGCCAGCAGGTGCTTGTAGAAGTCCGGCTGCGCGGCGAAGGCCGGCGCCTCTTCGCGCGCCGCCAGGAACTGCTTGTGCTTCAGCACCTCGGCGGCGGGATGCGCCGGATCGAAGCCGCGCGGCATGCGGGTGGCGGTATCGCCCTGCATCTTCCCGAGCAGCTTCCTGAACTTCGCCGCCGACACCAGCCGCGCCAGCTCGTCGTGATGCGTGGCGATGTGCTCGCGCACCGCGTGCAGCGTCGGCGCGTCGGGAGCGTAGAGGCCGCCGCCGATCCACACGTGCTCGGGCGCCACCTCGAAGTAGAGGCCGGCCCCCTGCATGCGGCCCAGCGCGCGATGCGGAAACACGGCGGCGACATTGGTCTTCAGCGGCGCCTTGTTGGCGCTGAAGCGGGTGTCGCGCCACGGCCGGAACATCGAGATCTTCGGGTTCGCGACGAAGTCGGGCGCCACGCGTGCGAAGTCCACCGCCAGCCGCTCGACGATGGCCACCATCGGCGCGTGCACGTGCGTGTCGTAGTCGGCGCGCCGGGCGTGGAACCACTCGCGGTCGTTGTTGCGCTTGAGCGCGCGCAGGAACGTCAGCGTCTTCGGTGTGAAGCCGGGTGCAGCGGAGGGCATGCCCGTGATCCTACCGCACGCGCTTTCGTGCATTCGCCGTCGCTGCGTGCTGTTGCTCACTGCCCGCCGGCCGAAACGGTGTACGGCGGAATCCGCGCCCCGCCGACTGCCGAGCCATGCCCACACCGATCCGCGTCGCCTTCTTCCTGGCCCTCGCCGGCCTCGCCGCCTGTTCCGCTCCGCCCGCCCGGGAGGTGCGATCCCTGCAGGTGCAGCGACCGGTCGTGTTCGGTCCGCCCGCGCGTCCGGGGCTCGACGGCCCCGTGGGCATCACCGAGATCGACACGCCGGCGCCGGTGTGGACCTCGACCGACGACGCGGTCACCCGCACCACGGCCGAGATGATGGCCGAGGCGGCGACGCGTCCGCCGACCTTCTCCGACTGGCGCGAGCGTCCGCATCCGAAGAAGCACCGGCCCAGCCGTCGCAACTTGCCGCAGGATCCGGCGGCCACGGCGCTCCCGCAACGCGAACCCCTGACGCTCACGCGCGGCGGCGCGCCGCTGGTGGCGCAGACGGCGTCGACGCCGAACGCCGACGTGGCCACCCTGGGCGACACCAACTCGTTGCCGCCCGACACGATGGGCGACGTGGGGCCGACGCAGTACCTGGTGGGCCTCAACGGCCGCTTCCGCACGATCAGCAAGACCACGGGCAGCGCGGATGGCGCGCTGAACCTCGACTCCGACACGCTGTTCTCTGGCAGCCTGCCGGCCGGTCACTTCACCACCGACCCGCGCGTTCGCTTCGATCGCCGCCTCAACCGCTGGATCGTGCTGATGATCAGTGCGGGCGTGCCCAACCGCTTCATGATCGCGGTGAGCGACACGGCGACGATCTCCGGCAGCACCGTGTGGACGCACGTTCGCTGGGACAACACGCGCCTGGCCGCTGGCAGCGGCCCCGACGCGTGTCTGGCCGACTACCCGACGCTTGGTGTCGACGAGGACGCGCTCTACATCGGCGTCAACCAGTTCTGCGGCCCCGACGCCAACTCGCTCGCCTTCGACTCGACGTCGGTCTACGTGGTGAACAAGCAGGCGCTGGCCAACGGCACGCTGTCGGTGGCGCAGTTCAACGGCGTGCTGCCCAATGCCGGCTCCTCGGGCATCTACACGCCGCAGGGCGTCGACAACTTCGACGCCAACACGAACGAGGGCTACGTGATCGGCGTGAACAACACGGCGTTCGGCCAGCTCGTGCTGCGCCGCGTGGCCAATCCCGGCGGCACGCCGAGCCTGTCGGGCGACATCGCCGTCACCGTGTCGCAGACGGCGTACCCCATCGACGTGCCCCACCCCGGCGGCGCGCTCGCGCTCGACGGCCTCGACGACCGCCTGCTGCAGGCCGTCGTGCGCAACGGCCGCTTGTGGACCGCGCATCAGCTCGAGGTGAACACGGCCGGCGTCGCAGGCTCCGGTGGTGGCCGCGACGGCGTGCGCTGGTACGAGATCCAGAACCTGTCGTCGACCCCATCGGTGCGACAGTCGGGCACCGTCTTCGACAGCGCCGCGACCACGCCACGCAGCTACTTCATGGGCGCGATCGTGCCGAATGGGCAGGGGCATGCGGCGCTGGGCATGACGGTGGCGGGCGCCGTTTCACGCGTGTCAACACGGCCTTCACCGGCCGCCTGGCCACCGACGCGCTGAACACCATGGACGCGCCGACGCAGTACAGCGCGAACACGACCTTCGCCTACAACCGGCAGAGCGCGCCCGATCCGGCACAGCGCTGGGGCGATTACTCGTTCACCAGCGTCGACCCGACCGGACGATCGAACCCTTCGACGCTGCAGTACGTGAACGCCACCAACTCCTACGCCGTGCGGCTCGTGAAGCTGCTGGCGCCGGCCCCCGCCGTGATGAGCGCGGGCGCCGTGTCGCCATCGACCGTCAACGCCGGACTGGCCGGGGTGAACGTCACGGTCACCGGTGCCGCCACGGGCGGGCGCGGCTTCTTCGATCCGGGCGCCGGCTTCGCGCGTCGCATCGCCGCGTCGTTCGGCGCCGGCGTGACGGTGACCAACGTCGTCGTCAACAGCCCCACGTCGCTCACGCTCACCCTGAACACCGTGGGTGCGACGGCGGGCGCGCGCACGCTCACGGTGACCAACCCCGACGGGCAGACGTCCACGCTGGCGTCGGCGCTCACCATCGGCACGCCCCAGCCCGGTCCGCCGGTCTTCAGCAACGCGCCTGGCAACCAGCAGGTGTTCGATTTGGGCGCCGGGCATCGGCGCCACACCGACGCTGGCGTTCCAGGTGGTCGATCCCGATGGGTCGGCGTTCACTCTCACCGCGTCGTCTTCGAACACAGCGGTCGTGCCCGTCAACCGCATCCAACTCACGGCGCCCGATGGCCTCGGCAATGCCGTGCGTGTCGTCAGCAACGGCCAGTTTGCAGCAGCACAACTCACCCTGCGGGCGCAGGAGGATCTCAACCTGGCCAACTTCACCACCGCCACCTCGTCGTGACCGTCTCGCAGTCGGTGGTGGCCGGCGCGCCGCAGAATCTCGCCGCGGTGGTCGTCCGCAATCGCGTCACGTTCACGTGGGACGCGCCGGCATCGGCCGGCGTCGAACCGGTGCTCAGCTATCGCATCGAGGCGGGCTTCGGTCCCGGGCAGACCGCGGCCCTGTTGCCGGCGGGCAACGTCACCACCTACACCGTGTTCGCCGCGCCCGACGGCGTGTTCTTCGTCCGCGTCCGCGCGCAGACCGCCGCCGGGCTGAGCAGCCCGTCGAACGAAGTGCAGATCGCCACCGGCCAGGCGGCGCCGCCGCTGGCGCCGCAGGCGCTGCTCGCCACGGTGCAGGGCACGTCGATCGCGCTGCAGTGGACCGAGAACCCGAACGGCCCGGTGATCGGCGCCTACTACCTGCTCGCGGGCAGCGCGCCCGGGCTCGCCGA
The DNA here is from genome assembly GCA_046331325.1 of Vicinamibacterales bacterium. Classification (GTDB taxonomy): domain Bacteria; phylum Acidobacteriota; class Vicinamibacteria; order Vicinamibacterales; family UBA2999; genus CADEFD01. Next base: position 131,054 of record JAXLRB010000007.1, read on the forward strand.
TATCGGCGTGCTGCCGCTGCCGGCCACCGCGCGCACGTTCGCCGCCCTGGCGCCGCCCGGCACCTACTACGTGCGCATCGCCGCCGTGAACGCCGCCGGCACCGGGGCGCCGTCGAACGAAGCGGCGCTGGTGGCGCAGCCCGCCACGTGCACCATTCCCGCGACGCCCACCGGCGCTACCGATCGCAGGCCAGCCGCCACCACGTTCGGCTGGGCCGCCGCGCTGACCAGTGCGCATTCCACGACGACCAGATCCAGGTCGGGACGGCGTCGGGGCTGTCGAACGTCAGCGTGTTCCCGGTGGCCGGCAACGTTCGTGGTGGTATCCGGCCTCGTGAACCTGGGACCGCATTCTCCCGCGTCGCCGCGGTGAATGCGTGCGGCGTCGGCGACGACCAGTGACGTGTCGGTGACGGTGCCGTGCGTGGGCCGACGGCCGCTCCACTTTCGGCGGCTGCTCGCGGGGTGGTCGCTGCGGCTTCTTCTCGGCGCGGGGCTGCTGCTGATGCTGTCGCCTGTCGGCTGTAACCCGGCGCGCGGGTGTGTGGAGTCGTCGTTCCAGTTCAGGGGCCGACTTCAGGCTGCCGCGCTGGTTCGGGATGAGGTCGCGCGCCGGTCGCAGCGAATACTCGGTGGAGATGTCCTACTTCGTGCCCCTCATGGACATCGACAATGCCGTCATCGATTTCCGCGTCCGGATGGCCGCAGGGTGAGGACTATCACCGGGAAGTCGTGCTGGTGTATCCGGCGACGTGGTGGACCGCTGCCGGACGGCACCTTCGAGCCCGGCGCTTTCCCTATCCTCACTACGGCATCGTGACCGTCGGTGAAGTCGGCCGAGGTCGAGCATCGTCGCGACAACCTGTTCGCCATCTCCGACGACGCGCAAATCGTGCGTCAGGCTGTCGAATCCGTCGCGCTGGGAGAGTGCAGGCACGAGCCCGACACCGACTCGGTGACGCCGCTCCAATAGCGCCCGCCTACGTGGCGTCGTGCAGGATGATCCCAGCGTGTGACGCCGCCCGGCGCGCACAGCGCTGACGCCGTGCCGCATGTTCACACGGTAGGCGGCGCGCGTGCCGTCCACCGGGCGATGGTGCACCGCGAAGATCACGGCATCGCCCTGCGTGAGCGGCACCACCTCGGCGCGTGACTGCATCCGCGCCGCCACCTGGTGAGCACGCGAACCGCCGCCATCGAAGTCGCGATCCGGTTCCGACAGCAGCACCGCCATCTGCAGCGGGAACACCAGCGGTCCGCACAGGTCCTGGTGCAGCGCGTTGAAATCGCCGGCCACGTAGCGGAGCAGCAGCGGCGTCGGCCGCGTTTGTCCGGCGGCATGACACTGCGCGAGGAAGGCGTCGTGATCCGGCGGATAGGCCGACTCGTGGCCGAGTCGCGCCTGCCAGGCACCCGCCACCGGCACCAGTCGCGGATAGAGCGCCGCGCGCAGCCCGGCGATGAGCGGCGGCAGCGGCGCCGCGAAGTACTGATACTCGCCGCGCCCGAACCCGTGCCGCGCCATCACCACGCGCGAGCGGAACCGTGCGGCGTCGTCGTACCACGACGCCACCTCGTCGCAGGCGTCGCGGTTCAGCAGGCGCGGCAGCAGCGTCCAGCCGCGGGCGTCGAGATCGGCGTGGGCGGTGGTCCAGTCGTAGGTATCGAGCGGCGTGTGCGTGAGCGTCGCGGTCGTCATGGTGACCACGATGTCAGCGCGCCGGTGGCGACCGCATTCCGCCGCGTGCGGGTGATGTGTCAGATCACTCGATCAACCGATGCGCGCATCCGATCACGCGATCGCAAGATCACCCGATCGCGAGATCTCGCCTACCTGATCGGACACACGCTGTCGACGTACTGCACCGACGTGAGGTCCATCACCGGCACGGGCGCCGGCGTGGGCAGGTTGCCGCGCATCGGATCGCGTCCCGGTTGACCGACGATCACGCGCGTCTTGCCCACGCGCGTGCCGAGCTCGGGCGCCGTCAGGTCGGCCTTGCGCACGATGCCGACGATGGCCACGAGATGTCCGTCGTGCGCCTTCACGACGTCCATCTGCTCCTTCTTGCCGGCGAGGCGGAAGTTGCGACCGGTGACGTCGGGGCCGAGCGCGACTCCCTCGTCCTCGGTGCGCGGCGCCGCGGTGAACACGCGGCCCTTCAGGCAGCCGCGGGCCTGGATCTCCACCGAGTCGTTGGGGATCTTCTTCGTGCCTGGCTCTTGCGGAGCGGCGGTGGCGAGCGCGAGCACGATCAAGTACGAGAGCATCGGAGACTCCAGGCTGGCAGGCGCGGAATGGATCGCGGTCAGTGCGTCATCGCGTAGAGCAGCACGTTGATGCCGAACGCGTAGCCGTCGATCGAGAAGGTCTGGAAATAGCGCGGATCGTCGCCTTCGCGCTCGAAGGCGTCGCCGTAGTCGGTGTTGTGCGTGGCCAGCACGAGCAGACGGCCGTCCTTGTCGAGGAAGCCGTGCGCGTACGGGATGCGGCTCTCGGGTCCCCATTCGGAAGTGTCGCCGCCCGATCCCATCCAGTAGTTGATCGATGGGATCTGCGTGACCTCCTGCACCTGGAACTGGGCCTTGAACAGCGGGTGATCGCGATCGAGCGCGCGCACCGGAAACTGCTCTTCGGGCAGCACGCGGCGAATCTCGTGCAGGAAGTTGTCCCACGCGGCGTCGCCCCAGAAGTCGTCGGCCCACAGGAAGCCGCCCTTCAGGAGATACGCGCGCAGCTTCGTCACCTCGGCGTCGTCGAGCACCATGCCGCCGGGCTCGGTCATCATCACGAATGGGCAGCGGAAGAGGGACGGATCGGTGAGCGGCAGCACGAAATGGCGCGGCTCGCGATCGGCGTCGAAACTCACGCGCGTCTTCGTGAGCTCCGACAGGCGGATCGACAGGTTCACGTCGGCGCGCGGGTAGTCGACGCTCCAGGTGCCGCCGCGGCGGAAGCGCCCGGTCTGGAAGGCGATGCGGCAGAAGTTGAAGCCGCCGTCGAAGCTCGACTCGGTGGGAATCGGGAAACGATTCGACGTGCCCAGGCGGCGCTGTCGGGCCAGCACCTCGTGGCCGGCCAGCGCGATCGCGGCGGCGATCGCCACCGCGACGACGGCGTGGCGGACGCGCGGAGCGGGCACCCGAGGGGTCACGCGATCACTCTACGGGAATCGGGGCGGGACGTATACTGCCCGAGGTTCCTCGTCATGCCTCTCGCGCCCGACACCGTCACCGCCCTCGTCCACGAATTGCGCACGATTCTCGGGGATCGCGTTTCCACCGCGGCGTCCGTGAAGGAGCACCACAGCCACGGCGAGTCGTGGCACGCGGCGGCCGACCCCGACGCCGTGGTTTTTCCAGAGACCACCGACGAGGTGAGCCGGGTGGTGCGGGCCTGCGCCGCGCACGACGCGCCGATCATCCCGTTCGGCATCGGCAGCTCGCTCGAAGCGCACGTGAACGCCATTCGCGGCGGCGTCTCGATCGACCTCACGCGCATGACGAAGGTGCTGCGCCTGAGCCCTGACGACATGGACGTCACGGTCGAGGCCGGCCTCACGCATCGCAAGCTCAACGACCACCTGAAGAACACCGGCCTGATGTTCATGGTGGATCCCGGCGCGGACGCGACCATCGGCGGCATGACCGCCACGCGCGCCTCGGGCACGGCGGCCGTGCGCTACGGCACGATGCGCGAGACCGTGCTGGGCCTCACCGTGGTGCTGGCCGACGGCCGCGTGATCCGCACGGGCGGCCGCGCCCGCAAGTCGTCGTCGGGTTACGACCTCACGCGGCTCTTCGTGGGGTCGGAAGGCACGCTCGGCGTCATCACCGAGGTGACGCTGCGTCTTTACGGCCGCCCCGAGGCGATCACCACCGCCGTCTGCAACTTCCCGTCGATGGAAGCCGCGGCCACCACCGTGATCCAGACGATTCAGCTCGGCGTGCCGGTGGCGCGCATCGAGATCATCGACGAGGCGCAGCTGCGCGTCGTGAACCAGTACTCGAAGACGTCGTTCCCCGAAGCGCCGACGCTCTTCTTCGAGTTCCACGGCCCGAGCCAGGCCGTGGTGGAAGAGCACGCGCGGCTCGTGAAGGACGTGACGGACGAGCACGGCGGCTCGGCCTTCCGCTGGACGTCGTCGCTCGAAGAGCGCGCGAAGCTGTGGGAGGCGCGCCACAACGCGCTCTACGCCACCATCGCGTCGCGTCCCGGCTGCAAGGCGTGGACGAGCGACGTCTGCGTGCCCATCGCGCACCTGGCCGAGTGCATCGTCGAAACGCAGCAGGATCTGGCGGCCTCGAACCTCGTGGCGCCGCTCGTCGGCCATGCCGGCGACGGCAACTTCCACCTGATCTTCATGCTCGATCCGAACGATGGCGACGAGCACGCGCGCGTCGCGGCGGCGAATCACCGGCTCGTGGAGCGGGCGCTGAAGTTCGGCGGCACCTGCTCGGGGGAACATGGCGTGGGCACCGGCAAGCTGAAGTACCTCGAGCACGAACATGGCGTCGAGGCGCTGGCGGTGATGCGGCAGGTGAAGGCGGCGCTGGACCCGAAGAACCTGATGAACCCCGGCAAGCTGGTGCCGGGCACGTAGCCGCGATCTAGGGACGCAGCTTCAGCGCCGCGAAGCCGGCACGCAGCGCCGACGGCGACGCCAGGCGCACGTTGGTCTCGTGCGCCGCGCCAGGCGTGATCTCCGCCTTCCAGGGCAGGCCCGCGGCGGCGGCGCGCCGTTCGAGCACCGACCGCAGAAGCACGTAGCCGCTCTGCAGTCCCGCGCCTTCGTTGGCGCCGACGCTCGTGTAGAACCAGCCGCCGAGCGCATGTGCCGACGCGAGATGCCGGTCCACGGCGTCCATCACCACGTCTTCATCCCGCCACACCGCCGGGCTGTGCGCGAATCGCCCCTGGAACAGCGCCGGCGCGCTCACGAGCGACCAGCACGTGAAGATGGCGCCGAGCGAGTGGCCGACGAGCAGCCGCGGGGCGGCGGTGCGGTAGTCGCGATCGATGCGCGGCACGAGCTCGTCGGCGAGGAACCGCAGGAAGCGATCGGCGCCGCCCACGAAGCGCGATCCGTCGCGGCGCGGGAAGGACATCGACGGCGGCAGGAAGTCGAGTGCGCGCTCGCCGCGGCGCATGTTGGGGATGCCGATCACGATCACGCCTGGAGCGGCGCCTTCGCGGGCCAGCGCGCGGGCGGCGTCGGCGGTGTGGCCGTCGAGCGGTGGACCGTCGAGCACGTAGATCGTGGTGTAGCGGCGGTTCGGCGCGGTGCTGTACCCCTCCGGCAGATAGACGTGGTACTCGCGTTCGACGCCCAGCGCGGCCGAGCGCAATCGCGCGGTGACGTCGGGACGCGATCGCGGGGCGAGATCCTGCGCGAGCGCCACGGCGCCGGCGGCCTGGGGCACGAGCACGGCGAGACGGGCGAGGGCGGCGCGGCGCGTCAAGCCGGCGATCGTCACGACGCCGACGGTATCATCAACGGAGCCGGCGATCCGAGGCTGGTATCCTGACACGTTCCCGATGGCCAAGAAGCCCACCGAGCCCTCTCTCTTCGATCAACCCGACGCCGACAACGGCGGCACGCCGCCGCCCAAGGGGCCCGGCGGCCCGCCGTCGCCGCCTGGCGGCGGCTCTGGCGCGGGCTCTGGCTCCGGCGAGGGCGCGGTGGCGCTGCACGATGCCGCGCAGGCCCGCTACCTGAACTACGCGCTGTCGGTGATCACGTCGCGCGCCCTGCCCGACGTGCGCGACGGCCTGAAGCCGGTGCAGCGCCGCATCCTGTTCACGATGTGGCAGCAGAACCTCACCGCCGACGCCAAGCACCGCAAGTGCGCCAAGGTCGTCGGCGACGTGATGGGCAACTACCATCCGCACGGCGACTCGGCGATCTACGAGACGCTCGTGCGCATGGCGCAGCCCTTCTCGCTGCGCTACCCGCTGGTGGACGGCTCGGGCAACTTCGGCTCGCTCGACGGCGACCCCGCCGCGGCGATGCGCTACACGGAATGCCGCCTGGCACGCGTGTCGGACGAAGTGCTGCAGGAGATCGAACAGCAGACCGTCGCCTTCCGCCCGAACTACGACGGCACCAAGACCGAACCGGTGGTGCTGCCGTCGCGCATTCCCAACCTGCTCGTGAACGGCGCCACCGGCATCGCGGTGGGCATGGCCACGAACATCCCGCCGCACAACCTCACCGAGGTGTGCCAGGCGCTGATCAAGCTGCTCGACAACCCGGATCTGACGGTGCCGCAGCTGTGCCGCTGGGTGAAGGGGCCCGATTTCCCCACCGGCGGGCAGATCCTCAACTCGGCCGACGAGATGAAGGAGATCTACCGCACGGGCAGCGGCAGCGTGCGGCTGCGCGCCACGTGGGAGGCCGGCCCGGTGGGCCGCAGCGAGAAGACGATCTACATCACCAGCGTGCCCTACACCGTCGACAAGTCGGTGCTGGTCGAGAAGATCGGCGACGTGGTGCTGTCGCGCAAGCTGCCGCACCTGGTCGACGTGAAGGACCTGTCGACCGACGACGTGCGCATCGCGATCGAGCTGAAGAAGGACGCCGACGAGAAGATGGTCATGGCGTACCTGTTCAAGCACACGCCGCTGCAGACCAACTTCGCCGTGAACCTCACGTGTCTCGTGCCCACCGAGAACGCCGAGGCCGGCCGTCCCGAGCGTCTGGATCTCAAGCAGATGCTCTGGCACTTCCTGCACTTCCGCCTCGACGTGGTCACGAGCCGCCTCGAGCACGAGCTGGCGCAGCTCCAGAAGCGCATCCACATCCTCGAAGGCTTCGAGAAGGTCTTCGACGCGCTCGACGAGATCATCCGCATCATCCGCAAGTCGGAAGGGAAGGCCGACGCCGCCGAGAAGATCATGGCGCGCTTCTCGCTCGACGCCGAGCAGACCGACGCCATCCTCGAGCTGAAGCTCTATCGTCTCGCCCGGCTCGAGATCCTGGTGATCCAGAACGAGCTGAAGGACAAGCGGGCGCGCGTGCGCGCCATCAACGCGTTGCTGGCCGACGAGGCCTCGCGCTGGAAGCTGGTGCGCACCGAGCTCGAGGAGATTCAGTCGAAGTACGGCGACAAGCGCCGCACCACGATCGAGCAGGCCGACGAGACCGAGTACGCCCCGGATGCCTTCATCGTCGACGAGGACAACGTCGTCATCATCTCGCGCGACGGCTGGGTGAAGCGGCAGAAGGACGTGAAGGATCTGTCGACCACGCGCCTGCGCGAGGGCGACTCGGTGCTGGCTGCCATGGCCGGCAGCACGCGAGCGACGGTGGTGTTCTTCACCAACTTCGGCGCCGCCTACACGGCGCGCGTCGTCGACGTGCCGGCCTCGACCGGGTACGGCGAGCCGGTGCAGCGGCTCTTCAAGTTCAAGGACAACGAGCGCGTGGTGGCGGCCTTCAGCCTCGACCCGCGCGCCATCGGCGACATCGGCCGCGCCACCGGCGACGACGAGCCGGCGGCCGACGCCGAGGTGGAGGCGCCGCCCGTGCACGCGCTGGCGGTGTCGAGCGACGGCTACAGCCTGCGCTTCTCGCTGGCCAACTACGCCGAGCCGAGCACGCGCGCCGGCCGGCGCTACGCGCGCCCGGCCGACGGCGCCGAGATCGTCGGCGTCAGCGTCGTCACCGGCGACGAGACCGTGATCGCGGTGACGCGCGAGGCGCGCGCCATGCTGTGTGCCGCGCAGGAGGTGAACTTCCTCGCCGGTCCCGGCAAGGGCGTGATCCTGCTGAAGGTGGGCGACGAGGATCGCGTGCTCGGGTTCGTGGCGTCGAAGGGCGATCGCGACCTGCTCACGGTGGAGACGTCGCGCGGCGCCGAGCAGACGGTGAGCACCGCGAAGTACGAAGTGACGGGCCGCGGCGGCAAGGGCCGCGAGCTCATGCAGCGCGGCCAGTTCACGCGGGTGGTGTTCGAGCCGGCCGTGCTACAAGGGTGGAGTGAGGAAGGATAAGGCGCGGATCCGCCGCGTCGTCGCGGCGGGTCTGCTGATCGCGTGCGCGCTGGCGAGTCGCGGATCCGTGGTGCGGGCGGATGTGGCGGCCACCGCGGCGTGGCGCGTCGCCAGCGGGATCTCGACCGCCTTCGCCATCGACTCGACCATCTACGTCGGCGGCGCCTTCACCCAGCTCTACACCCCCGCCACCTCCGAGGATCAGTTCTACGATCCCATCACCGGGCAGGTGCGCGCCGAGTGCGCGCGGTCCACCAGCAGCACGCGATCGCTCTTCGGGTATCCCGACAACCAGGGCGGTCTGCTCGTCCCCGTCAGGTGGGCGACACCTACGCCGATTCGGGCGGCTCGTTCGTGCCGCCCGACGACACCACCATCGTGCGCATCGCGCCGAACTGCCTGTGGGATCGCCAGTTCGCCGCCGGCACCCTCGATCCCCAGGATCCGTTCAACACCACGATCGGCCCGCCGGCCCGCGCCGGCAACATCGTGGTCGCCACCAACGCCATCGTCAACTTCACCACCGGGTTCCTGCAGGCGCAGGCGGCGTCGTACAGCGCCATCACCGGCGCCCGCACGCGCTTCCGCAACGACTACCAGATCGGCTTCGGCGGCCAGCGCGTTTCGGAACTGGGCGTGCTCGGCGCCTCGGCCACGCGCATCATCGTGCGCGTGCGCACCGGCTCGCTGGGCAGCTACACGCTGGGCGCGCTGGATCCGGCCACGCTCGATCTGTTCACGTCGTCGTCGACGCTCGCCGACGAGTCGCTGGGCGCGAAGTCGTGGATCCGCGGCAACACGCTGTATCGGCTGCGGCCGTCGCCCTCGAACGCGCTCGAGGCCTACGACCTGGGCACGCTGGCGCCGAAGAGCGGGTGGACCGCGCCCGTCGTGCCGTCGCTCACCGACATCGAGGTGGTCGGCAATCGCGTGTTCCTGGCCGCGCGCGTCGTGAACAGCCAGACGCTGTCGCCACCGGCGGCCGTGCTGGCCACGACGGGCGCCATCGACACGTCGTGGGCGCCGCCGGCGCTGACGCGTCGCGTGCCCGATCCGAACGGCGTGCCGTACCAGCCGGTGCTCACGGCGCTCGCCACCGACGGCGTGCGGCTCTATTTCGCCGGCGACTTCGAGCGCGTCGGCGGGAACGATCGCGACGGCGTGGCCGCGATCGGCGCCTCGAACGCCGCGCTCGACGGCTGGGACCCGGCGCCGTTCCTCGTCTCGCCCCTCGACGCCACCACCACCGCGCTGCTCATGACGCGGCCCACCGGGTCGAATCGCGCCACGCGGCGTTACCTGGCGGCGATCGATCGCGCCACGGGCGTGCCCACCGCGTGGGATCCGAACGACGCCGCCAAGGGCCTGCTGCACACGCCGGGGCCGGTCAGCGTCGTCACCGCCGACGCCACGCACGTGTACTTCGCCAACGCCTCGACCGGCGAGGTGCTGCGCGCCGATCGCGCGTCGGCGGTGGTCGACCAGACGTGGAAGGTCACGGTCACGCGCACGGATGGATCGCCGGGCGCCGTGAGCACCATGTCGGTCGGCAACGGCCTCGTGTACCTCGGCGGCGACTTCGACCGCATCACCGGCGTGAACTTCGGCGTGACGCCGCGTCGCTGGCTGGCCGCCATCGGCACCGATGGCCGTCTGAGCACCTGGGCGCCCGTGCTCGATGGCAACACCGGCGCGACGTGGCTGCGCACGCTGCTCGTCGATGGACGCACGGTGTACCTCGGCGGCGACTTCACCGCGGTGAACGGCGTGTACCTGCTGGGTTACGCGGCCGTGGATGGCCTCTCGGGCTCGGTGACGCAGCCGCTGATGTACGTGCCGGGCGACAACACCAGCGTCTACGGGCTCGCGACCGACGGCACGCAGATCTTCGTGGCTGGCGTGGCGTTCGGCGCGCCGCTGGTGGGCGCGGCCAGCGTGCCCGACGCACAGCTCACGCAGTACGGCCCCACCAACGGCGTCGTGCCGTCGAGCGCGGCGTTCGTCGCCGGCCGTCTCTATGCCGGGCAGGAATACGATCCGGACGCCAACGCGCCGACGACACGCGCCGATCGCTGGGGCAAGGTGGTGGCCGACGCGCAGGGCCTCGTGCACCTGCTCGCCGACGGCTCGGTGGAGTACTTTCCCGCGCTGCCAGGCAATCCGCCCGGCGCCCCCACGCTGACGGCGACGTCGTTCGGCAACACGGTGTCGATCGCGTGGACGCCGGATGCCGCCGCCGGCGTGCCGTCGAGCTACACGCTCTACGCGGGCAATGCGCCGGGCGTCTACAACCTGGCGGCGATTCCGCTGCGAGGCACCACCACGTTCAGCGCCAACGTGCCCACGGGGCTCTACTACCTGTCGGTCGTGGCGCGAAACGGCTACGGCGCCAGTGCCCTCTCGAACGAAGTGGCGGTGCAGGCCGGCTGCGTGGCGCCGCCGCCGGCGCCGGCGGGGCTCGGCTACACGAAGTTCGGCAGCGCGCTGTCGATCGCGTGGAACGCGGCGTCGACGGCGACGACCTACACGCTCGAGGCCGGCACGGCGCCAGGCGTCGTCAACCTCGGCGCGATTCCGCTCGGCAACGTCACGCGCTTCACGACGGGGGCGCCGCTCGGCGTCTACTACGTGCGGGTGCGCGCGGCGAACGCCTGCGGCGTGGGGCCGGCGTCGAGCGAGATCGCGGTGAACCTGGATGGATCGACGCCGCCGCCGCAGACGCCGACCGGACTGGTCGCGACGGTGCAGGGTGCGGCGGTGACGTTCGCGTGGCAGCCGGCGGTGGCGGGTGGGCTGCCTTCGAGCTATCAGATCGAGGCGGGGGTGACGCCCGGTGGCGTCGTCGCGGTGCTGCCGACGGCGTCGACCACGCTGCGCGTGCCGAACGCGCCGTCGGGCACCTTCTACGTGCGGGTGCGGGCCGTGAACGCGGCGGGGGCGAGCGCGCCCACCGCCGACATCACGGTCGCGATTCCCTGATCGCCAGGCGCTAGCGCTTCGCGACCTTCAGCTCGGCGAGCTTGGCGGCCACGTCGGGTCCGGCCGTCGAGACCTTCACCGATTTCTCGATGTACTGAATCTTGCCGTCGATACCGATGTAGAACGTCCAGCGGTTGGCGACACCGAACGTGCCGAGCACGCCGTACTTGTTGGCGATGTCTTTGGAGGGATCGGCCAGGATGGGGTAGTCCGCTTCCACGTGCTGGGCGAACTTGGTGTTCTCTTCGATGGTGTCGACGCTGATGGCGTAGTACGCGACCTTGTAGGCGCGAATCGCATCGCCGCTCTCACGGAGCGACTTGCATTCGATCGTTCAACCACCGGTGAACGCCTTGGGGAACCAGGCCAGCACCACCGCGCTCTTGCCCTTGAACTCGGCGAGCGTGTGGGTCTTGCCGTCAGAGCCCTTCAGCGTGAAGTTCGGAGCGTCGTCGCCAACCTTGAGTTCCACGGCCTTCTCCGCGCGGCCGGTTGCCGCGGCTGCGAGACTGATCACCATCCCGACACCGAATCTGAGCCACTTGCCGATGCGCATGTGCCCTCCGCCGCCGATCTTAGCAGCCCGGCCGGGCCGCATGCTCGTGCCGGATCGGCCCGGCGGCCCCATATGATGGGAACGTGAGGGTGAGGGTGCCAGGCTGGCTCGCCTGGACGGCCGCCGGGATCGTGGCGGCCGTGGGCGCGCTGGCGCTGCTCGTGCAGTCGCCGCCGGCGACGCGCTGGGGCCGCGACTGGCTGATTCGGCAGGTCGCGACCCAGTGGCAGCTCGATCTCGCCACCTCGCGTCTCGAACTCGACCCCGTCTCCCGCCGCGTCACCGTCTACGACGTGCGTCTCGCCGCGCCGGGCCACGACGACGTCCCCTTCTTCTCGGCCGCGCGCGTCTCGGCCTTGCTGCCCTGGTCGGTGTTCCGCGGCCGCGTGCGCGTCGACCTGCTGGAGGTCGACGGCGGACGCGTGCACCTCGTGCGCGAGAGCGGCGTGATGGTGAACCTGCCGCCGTCGTCGGGCAAACCGCCGCCCGAGGTGCCGCGCCGTCTCGACCTGCGCAACGTGCGCGTCAGCTGGCTCGACGTGATCTACCAGGATCGTACCGGCGACAGCGACGTGGCCGTGCGCGGCCTGCGCCTGATGCTCGACGAGCGGCAGCAGCGCGGCGTGGTCGACGCCGCCGGCACCATCGCCGCCGACTGGCTGCACGTGCGGCTCGGCGCCAAAGCGACGACCAGCGGCGCGTGGCGCGGCGGCGCGTCGTTCGACGGATCGCATCTCGCGCTCGACGGGCTCTCCATCCCGCTGCCCGAAGCGAACGTCGTCGTCGACGGCGCCATCCGCCGCGTGCTCGACGACACGCACTTCGAGCTCGGGCTGAAGGGCACGCTCGACTACGCGACGCTCTCGGCGTGGACGCCGCCGCCGGTGCCGGTGTCGGGTCCCGGCACGTTCACCGGCACCTTCACGGGTCCGTTCAACGCGTACATCCTCAAGGCCGACTTCGCGTCTCCGGGCCTCACGATCGCGCGCGCCGACGGCCTGCCTCTCACCGGGCATCTCGAGCTGACCTCGCCGCGCACCGTGATCCAGCCGTTCCGCGTCACGATGCCGGCCACCGCCGCATCGCCGCGTGAGGGCGTGGTTGAAGGCCGCTTCACCTACGAGTTCGGCGCCAGCTCGAGCGACATGGCGGCGACGTTCCGTGATGTCGATCTCGATCGCGCGCTGGCCGCCTACAACGAGGACCCGACGACGTTCGCCGCGTGGGAAGACGGCACGGTCACGATTCGCCGCGTCTCGCCCGCCGACACGATGGAACTGCACGCGCGCGGTACCAGCCGCGCGCTGACGCGCACCGATCGGATCGCCCTCGACGGCACCTGGAAGGCGGACCTCGCGCGCGAGCAGTGGCACGTGGACCACGATCACCGCCTGCTCGACACCGTGCGCGCCAGCGGGTCGATGGCGTGGCCGTCGGCCGACACGCCGGCGCGGTCGCCGCTGAGCGGTCCACTCGCCGTCGAGATCGGCAACGTGGGCCCCATGGTGCGCGCGGCGCGCCGCTCGGGCATCGATCTCTCGCCGTGGTTGATGGACGTCACCGGCCCCGCGTCGGGCACGCTGGCCATGGACGGCACCATGGCGCGAATGGTGATCCGCGGACGGATCGCGTCGCAGCCGCTGCGGCTGCCCACCGGCGCCGCGGCCACCGCCGCCGCGGACATCGTCTACGACCTCGACACGCTGCAGGCCACCGCCTTCGAACTCACGACGCCCGGCGCGTCGATGACGGGCGACGTCACGATGGGCATGGAGTCGAGCCGCCTGAAGGGCAGCTTCCGCGCCTCGGCCACCGACCTGCCACAGCTCGCCGCGCCCTTCGCCTCGCTGCCGACGCTGAGCGGCGTGGTGAACGTGCAGGGCACGATCGGCGGCACCACCGACACGCCCGACGTGCCGTTCACGATCCAGTCGACGCCGATCGCCTACGAGGGGCAACGCGTCGGCACGGTGGATGTGCAGGCGCATCTCCTCGGTACCACGGTGGAGTTCGCGCGACTGTCGGTCGAGCAGGATCCCGGCACGTTCTCCGGCACGGGGCGTGTGGACTACGAGACCGGCGCCTACGACGTCACCCTCGCGGGGCGCGATCTGCAATGGATGAACCCGCAGCAGGGGGCGCCGGTGGAGGCGGTGACGGCGCGACTCGACTTCGCCGGCGCCGGCACCTTCGAGACGCCGGGCGGCCGCGGCACGATGACGCTGACGCCGATCGGCGGTTCGATCGGCGACCTGGTCGGCGCGACCGACGTGCGCGCCGAGTTCGCGGCCGGCCTGCTGAACGCCACGGCGTTCCTGCCGAAGCTGCGCACGCTGGTGCAGGCCACGGTGTCGCCCCGCGCGCCCTACGCGTACCAGGGCACCGCGGCCGTGAGCGCGCTCGACGTGCAGCCGTTCCTGCTGGCCGTCGGCACGCTGCCAGAAGCCGTGTCCGGCACCGTGGGCGCCAGTGTCTCGTTCGACGGCCAGGCCAACGATCCCGATTCGGCGCGTGCGCTCGTCAACCTGCAGTCGGCCGAGCTCTCGGTGGGCGGCATGCCGGTGCGTCTCGAGCGCCCCGCGCGCGCGACCGTGCGGATGGACGACTTCACCGTCGACGATCTCGCGCTGCGCGCCGGGTCGACCACGCTCGTGGCGTCGGGGCGCTATCGCGACGGCGCCTCCACGCCGCTCAACGCCTCGCTGAACGGCCGCCTCGGCGACGTGGTGGCGCTGGGCCGCGCGTTCGGCGCGGTGCCGCCGGGTGTCGCGGCCGACGGCGCCATCGACGGCACGTGGCAGAGCCGCGGTGGTTTCGAGAACGCGCGTGCCACGCTACGTCTCGCCGACGCGACGGTGACGCCCGATGGCCTGCCATCGCTCACCGCGCTCACCACCACGGCGACCTTCGACGGCGCGGTGGTGACGGTGGATGCGCTGCGCGGCGAATGGCAGGGCGCGGTGCTCGAAGGCACGGCACGCGTGCCGCGTCCGGTGCTCACCGCCACGGCGGCGGCGCCGGCCTCCGCGCCAGCACGCGTCGATCTCACGCTGCGTGGCGTGACACAGCAGGCACTGGCGCCATGGCTGCCGGCGTCCACCGTGTCGCAGACCGATCTGAAGATGGCGGCCACGCTCGGTCTCGACGTGACCTCGCCGACACTCGACGGACTTCGCGGCGCACTGGTGGTCGACCAGCTCGAGGTGACCGCCGCCGGCGTGCCGATCGCGCAGTCGCACCCCTCGAAGCTCGGCATCGCCGGACGCACCCTTACGTTCGACGACGTCACCTTCAGCGCCGGCACGCCGGTGGTGTTCGGCGGCCGCGTGACGATGCTCGACGTGCCGACGTTCGACGTGACCGTCACCGGGACGCCTGGCTTGCGACCCTTCTCGGTGCTGTCGCCATCGATGTCGGTCGACGGCGCCGCCACCGTGGATCTGCGCGTCACCGGCACCACGGCCGCGCCGCGTGTGAACGGCCGCGTCGACCTCGACGATGCCGAGGTGGTGATGCGGAATCCGCGCGTCATCGCCTCCGACATCAGCGGCCCGATCGTGTTCGACGGCGATCGAGTGTCGGTCAATGGCGTGAAGGGGTTCCTCAACGGCGGCGACTTCGAGCTCAGCGGGGGCGCCCGCGTGCTCGGCGTCGACGTGATGAGCGGACAGATCACGGCCCAGGTCCGCGGCGTGGCGCTCGAGTATCCGGTGAACGTCGACAGCGAGATCGACGCCATCCTCACCTTCGCGCCCGGCCCCGGGCAGCCGCTGCTGAGCGGCGACGTGCGCGTGCAGCGGGCCGCCTATCGCGCCGCCATCAGCCTGCCGGGCCTGCTGGCGATGGGGCAGACGCGGCCGACCGCCACGCAGGCCGCGGCACCGAGCTACTCGGAGCGCGTGCGCCTCGACGTCGCCGTCACCACCGTGGACGACATCGCCATCGACAACAACTACGGCCGGATCGAGGCTGGCGCCAACCTGCGCGTGCAGGGCACGGCGGCGCGTCCCGGCGCCACCGGACGCATCGACCTTCGCGAGGGCGGCGAGCTCTACGTGCTGGGCGGGATCTACCGCCTGAACGAGAGCTCGATCTCGTTGACGAACCCTGCCGTGATCTCGCCGGACCTCAACATCTCGGCGGTGACCAACGCCTCGGGCAGCGAGAACACGCTGACGCTGACCGGTACGCTCGAACGGCTGTCGACCAACGTGTCGTCGAGCGAGCCCGGCGCCAACCAGAGCGCGCTCGACGTGCTCTTGCGCACCAACTCGATCAATCGCGAGGACGCCCTGGCCCTGCTCTCGGGCGAGCTGCTCGGCGTTGGACGCGCGCTCGGCTTCGACAGCGTGCGCGTCGATCGCGGCTACGACGTCGATCCGATCGGCCTCGCCGCCGAGAACGCCGATCCCACCACGCGCCTCACGCTGTCGAAGCGCGTGCGTCCCGACGTGGAAGTGATCATCTCGCAGGACCTCAGCAAAAGCGGGCTGACCGGCGTGGTCAGCTACCGGCCGTGGCGCGGCCTCGAACTGCGTGGCACGCAGCGCGACAACTCGGATCGCAACTACGCCATCCGCCACCAGATCACGTTCGGCGCCGTGCCGGCCCCGGTGACCACCAAACGTGTGCTGCCGCGCGTGGGCGCGGTGGAGATCGACGGCGTGCCGGCCGACCAGGCGGCCCTGCGCAAGCTGCTGAAGATGACGCCGGGGAAGAAGTTCGACTTCATCGACTGGCGCGAGGACCTCGATCGGCTGCGCGCGTGGTACCACGAGCGGCACCGCCTCGAGGCGCGTGTACGGGCGTCGCGGAGCGAGCGGCCCGATGGCACGGTGGCGCTCACCTATCGCATCGCGCCCGGACCCGAGACCGTACTGGTGCTCGACCGTGTCCCCGAGTCGGCGAAGCTGCGCCGCGCGATGGAGAACGCCTGGACCGGCGCCGTCTACGACCGCTTCCTCACCGACGAATTGCGCTGGCTCGTGCAGGTGGAGCTGGTGCGGAAGAACGTGATGGACGCCATCGTCGAGGCGCAGGTGGCCGAGTCGACGCCGGAGCGGAAGGTGGCGAAGGTGTCCGTCACCAACGGCACGCCGGCCACGGCGCGACGCATCCGCTACAGCGGCGAGAAGTCGCTCGGCGCCGCCGACTTCGACGCCCAGGTGCGCGCCTTCGGCCTCGACGAATACGTGTGGATGGAGCCGCTGGCCATCGTGCGGCCGCTCACCGACCTCTACTACGCGATCGGATATCGCCACGCCGTCATCGACGCGAAGCCCGTGCGCCTCGACGGCACCACCGCCGTGCTCGACGTGACGATCGACGAGGGCCCGGCCACGCTGGTGGGCGCCGTGACGTTCGAGGGCGTCGATGACTCGCTGCGCGAACCGGTTGCCACCGCGGCGCGTCTTTTCGAGGGCCAGATCTACGCCGACGCCAACGCCGACGAGGCGCGCCGTCGCATGGAGAACGTGTATCGATCGCGCGGCTACAACAGCGTGGCGGTCACGCCGACGGTCACCGCCGACGAGGCCGCGCACACGGTGGCCGTGCGTTTCGCCGTGCAGCCCGGACCGCAGCAGCGTCTCGCCGAGGTGGTGGTGGACGGCGCGCGCATCACGCGTGACAGCGCCGTCACGTCGGCGCTCGGCCTCGATCCAGGCGAGCCCGTGGATCTGGGTGCGTGGGCGCAGGCGAGGAAGCGCGTCTACGACACCAACGTGTTCCGCCAGGTCGACGTGCAGCCCGAGGTGATCGCCGGCGGCGATGGCGCCACCGAGCAGGTGCGGGCGCGGGTGACGGTGACCGAGTGGCCCGAGTGGCGGCTCCGCTACGGTCTGCAGCTCGACGACGCGCTGAACACGACGGGCGAGGATCTGTCGCGCGGACGCTCGCGTCAGCTCGGTGTGACGGCCGACCTGCAGAACCGCAACGTCTTCGGCCGCGCGTTCACGTTCGGCGTCACCGGCCGCGCCGAGCAGAACCTGCGCTCGTCGAGCACCTACTTCACGTTCCCGACGCTGTTCGGCCACGCCGTGCAGACCAACCTCTTCGCCTCGGTGCAGCGTCGCGAGCTGGCCGTGGTGGCCGACACCAACGACTACCGGCAGGACGACGCGCAGCTCTCGCTCGAACAGCGCATCCGCCGTGGCACCACCTTCCAGCTCGCCTACGGGTATCGCCTCAAACGCTCGGCGCTGATGCCGCTCGACCCCGACGAGCTGTTCCAGCAGCGGACGCTCTTCGGCCGCTTCACCGCGTCGATCTTCGGCGATCGTCGCGACAACCCGTTCGACGCGAAGAAGGGCTGGTTCGGCGCGTTCAACGCCGAGCGCGTCACCGAGTTCGAGTCGGGCGCCGATGCCATCAAGTTGCTGACCACGGCGTACGGCTATCGCACCCGCGGCCGGCTCACGGTGGCGTCGGCGGCACGCGTCGGCCTCTCGTTCCTCGACGAGCTGGTGTTCACCGATCGCTTCTACGTGGGCGGCTCGAACACCGTTCGTGGCTACGCCGAAGACGCGGCGGGGCCGAAGAACCTGCTGGGCATCGCGCGCGGCGGCAACGCCATGCTGGTGCTGAACCAGGAGCTGCGGGCGTCGATCCTGAAGTGGGCGCGCGCGGTGGCGTTCGTCGATGCCGGCAACGTGTTCCTCAGCAACACCGACATGTCACTGGGCAAGCTGCAGGTGGGCTACGGCGTGGGGCTGCGCTTCGACACGCCGTTCTCGATCTTCCGCATCGACGTCGGCTGGCCCACCACGGGCCCGCGCGGCGCGCGCTGGTACTTCGGGCTGGGGCAGATCTTCTAGGGGCGAGCGGCCAGGGGCTGGCGGCTGGGGCTTGGGGAGAGGGTGCAGAAGCGCCGCCGGAAATGCAGGTCATCCTGACCCGCGGCCGGCGACGTTCTGCCACGGTGCACGGCGGGGGAACCCCGGCGCCACCGCATGTCGATCGATCTATCCGCGCAGCGAGCTGAGCGCCAGCTGCACCTGCTTCTTCTCCGGCGCGTCGGGCGCCAGCTTCAGGAACGCCTGGAAGTGCTCGGCCATCTGGTTGAAGCGCTTCTCGCGCTGGTGCGCGATGCCGGCGTAGTAGTGCGCGTAGGCGAATTCCTGCATCAGCTCGGCGGCGCGATCCAGCGCCTGCGACGCGTCGTTGAACTCGTTCTTCTTCAGGTGCACGAGGCCCAGCTGATAGAACGCCCAGCCGTTCTCGCCCGAGAGGTCGCGGGCGTGGCGCCCTTCGTTCACGGCTTCGTCCATGGCGCCGTCGAGCAGCGCGATGGCGCTCTGGCCGATGGCGTGCCACGTCTCGTTGTCGCTGCCGGCGAGGCGCGCGTACTCGCCCCGTGCGTCCTGACCGCGGTTCAGCTTCTCGTAGGCCAGCCCGGCCAGGTAGGCCGAGGCGGGATCGTCGTTGCCGGCGCCGCGTTCGGTGTTCACGCGCTGCACGGCTTCGTCGTAGGCGCCGCGCTCGAAGAGCTTCTGCGCGGTCTGCTGTTCGGCGGCCAGCGGGGCCACGAGGGCCACCGCCACGACGGATGCGACGAGGTGCTTCACCATGAGCGTGATCGACTGCAAGCGAGGTGCCATCCGCGCGGCCCGGATCGCCTGCATTTCCACGATGCCGCTATGGATTGAGACGGCGGACCGTGTCCTTTGGTCCCGTCCCTGTGTACAAAATGACGCCGTGGGGGCGGCGATGCAGGAAGCTGAACGGCTGGCGGATCTGGTGGAACGCGTGGTGGAGGGCGATCCCTGGCACGGGTCGAACGCGGTGTCGCTGCTCGAGGGACTCACCGCCATCGACGCCTCCAGGCATCCCGTGGAGGGCGCGCACTCGATCTGGGAGCTGGTGCGCCACATGACCGCGTGGTGCGACGAGGTGCGCGCGCGTCTCGGCGGCGCGCCGGCCGGCGAGCCGGCGGCGGGCGACTGGCCGGCGATCGGCGACGTGTCGCCGGCGGCGTGGGCCGCGGCCGTCGCCGCGCTGGTCGCGAGTCATCGCGCGCTCGCCGCCGCCCTGCGCGCCGCGGGCGATGCGGTGCTCGAGACGCCGGTGCGCGACCCGCGGAATCCGCCCACCGGCACCGGCCTCTCGCAATACGTCACGCTGCACGGTGCCGTGCACCACACCGCGTACCACGCGGGTCAGATCGCCCTGCTGCGCCGCGCCATCGAGGGCTGACCCTCGCAGATTCTGCCCGAAGGGGCCGGGTCGGGGCCGGGTCCCTTCGGGGCTGTGGATGGATTGCGGATGCAGGATCTGCGACCGTGCTTGCGGATTCCGCGATCTAGCGACGCCGCCAGCGGCGATCCGGCGACGCGCCTGGGCCGCCGACCGGTCCGGGAGGGTTCTCCCAGTTCGTGCCGGGACCACCCGCCGGCCCGGGCGGGTTGTTGTCGCGATCGCGATACGGCCGCACGCGATACGGGCTGGCGCCGGGGCCGCCCACCGGCCCGGGAGGGTTGCGCCAGTTCGTGCCGGGACCACCCATGGGCCCGGGCGGGTTGTTACGGCAGCGCGGGTGCGCGTCGGCCGCGGCCAGACCCAGCCACAGCAGGGCGGCGGCGCTGAGCGCGGTGGTGCGGACGGTGCGGGACGTCATGGGGAAGTGCACGGGAACCTCCGGATGGCGCGGGCTGAAGAACGGCATCTGCTTCGTTTGACCGGAGATCCGGCCCGGGGTTGAACCTCGCCGGGCCCCCGCCCCCGATTCCCGGCAGTCCCGCGAAAGAGCGTGGACCGCCGGGCAGGGGCTGCTATACTTGCCGCGAGCATCACGCACAGGGGCATCCGCAGCGCAGGCGCCGGGTGTTCACCAGCAGCCGCCCTCGGGGTGGCTCGCGTCCAGCTCGCGCGGACTTTCCGGTCGTTCCCGCGCACTGGCCGTGTGGCGATGCGGGCGTTCAGGCGCGGGACCGCGCGCCGGACGCACCCAACGTCCCTTTTCGCACGAGTGTCGTCACCAACTTCGGCCGTGTTTCGCGGTGAGTCCGCGCGTTCCCCGCGCGCGACGCTGGCGCTCGTCCTCGTGGTGGCGGCGGCGTTCGTGGCGCCGCTCTCGATCCGCGCGTTCAATCGTGCGGTCGTCGGCGTGCCGCCCGGCCTGGGGTACCTGCCCGCGCTCGAGCTGAACCGCGAACATCGCCCGTTCAACCAGGAGCCGATCGACAACCTGCGGCACGGCGTGCCGCAGTGGATTTTCATCGGCGACTCGATGATGGGCACGCGCATCGATCCGATCCGCCTCGGCGAGCTGTCGTCGACGCACGACGAGATCGTCGGCTTCCTGTATCACCCCGCCACCGGTCCCGCGTGGTGGTACCTCGCGTTCAAGAACCACCTCGTCGCCTCGGGAATCCGGCCGCGCGCGGTGTTCGTGTTCTTCAGGGACACGAACCTCACCGACACGATGTTCCGTCTCGAGAGCCTCTACGGCAACGCGCTCGACGAGGTCGCGCACGAGGACGAGTCGGAGCTGAACGCGATCGTGGCGGCACGCCGCCGCGGCATCTGGTCGCGCGTGCACACGACCGCCGTGCGGCTCTACGAGACGGACGTCGCCGCCGGCTGGCTCGAGCCGGGCATCCGCCGCTGGTTCGTGAACTTCCGCTATCCCGATCCGTCCGAGCGCGTGCGCTTCGATCGCGCGCTGAACGAGCGCTTCGATCTCGCCAACCTGCGGCCCAACGTCGCGGCCGATCTCGGCGGCGCCAACGACACCGCCGACTTCGCGCGCGATCTGCCCACCTCGGTGCTGCCACCGATGCTGCGCCTGGCGCGGGAACACCACCAGCACCTCGTGTTCGTGCGCGTGCAGCGCCGCCCGAAGGGCAACGTGCCGCCGCCGCAGTCGCCGAACCTGCGGCGCTACGTGGCGGATCTGAAGGCGTGGCTCGAGTCGCAGGGCGCCGAGTTCCACGACGACTGGGGCGACCCCGAGATGCCCGAGTCGATGTACCGCGACGGCGATCACGTCCGTGACCGCCTGCGCTACACCGAGATCTTCCGGAAGCGGATGGACCCGCTGTTCCGATGATCTTCCACAGCCTCGACTTCGCCGCCTTCTTCCTGATCGTCGTCACGATCTACTGGCGGCTGTCGCATCGCGGCCAGAACCTGCTGCTGCTGGCCGCGAGTTACGTGTTCTACGGGTGGGTGCACCCGTGGTTCGTGCTGATCATGCTGGCGTCGACCACGGTCGACTACTGGGCCGGTCAGCGGATGGAAGACGACCCGGCCCGCAGGCGCCGCTATCTGGCGGCCAGTCTCGTCGTCAACCTCGGCATGCTCGGCGCCTTCAAGTACTTCAACTTCTTCGTCGAGAACGTGCGCGACGTGCTCGGGGCGATGGGCCTCACCGTGGCGCCGCCGCTGCTCGAGCTGGCGCTGCCCGCCGGCATCTCGTTCTACACGTTCCAGGCGCTCAGCTACACGGTGGACGTCTACAAGGGCGAGATGCACGCCCGCCGCAATCCGATCGACTTCGCGCTGTTCGTGGCGTTCTTCCCGCATCTCGTCGCCGGCCCGATCATGCGCGCGAAGAACCTGCTCGTGCAGGTGGAACGGCCACGCGTGTGGGACCCGGCGAAGGCACGGCACGGCGTGGTGCTGGTGATGTGGGGCCTCTTCAAGAAGCTCGTCATCGCCGACAACGTCGGCATCATCGCCAACCGCGTGTTCTCGCAGTCGGATCCCGCCTTCGAGGTGCTGTGGGCCGGCGTGTTCGCCTTCGGCATGCAGATCTACGCTGATTTTTCGGCGTATTCCGACATCGCCCGTGGCGTGGCGCGCTGGCTCGGCTTCGAGCTGGTGGTGAACTTCAACCATCCCTACATCGCGCACAGCCCCACCGACTTCTGGCGCCGCTGGCACATCTCGCTCAGCACTTGGTTCCGCGACTACGTCTACATCCCGCTCGGCGGCAACCGCCAGCCGGCGTTCGTGGCGGCGTGCACGCTCATCACCACGTTCCTCGTGTCGGGCTTCTGGCACGGCGCCAGCTGGAACTACGTGATCTGGGGCTTCTACCACGGCGTGCTCGTGTGGGGCACGCGGTCGATCGGGCGGGCGCTGTCGCTGCCCGAGCACTGGCCGGGGCCGCTGGCCCTGGTGCAGGTGGCGCTGACCTTCACGGCCATGATGGCCGGCTGGCTCTTCTTCCGCGAGACCGACGCGGAATACCTCGGACACTTCCTGCGGCTCTCGCCGAGGGTCACGATGCAGGGGGAAGCCGCCGTCGGCCTCCACTTCTTCGTGCTCGCGGCGACGTGGTCGCTGCCGTTGTTCCTCCACGACCTGTGGGCGCTGGCGCGCGAGCGCGGCATCGCCCCCATCCCGTGGATCGAATCCCGGCTCACCGGACTGCGCCTGGCGGGCGTGCAGGCCGCCGGTGTCGGACTGCTCGCCACTCTCACGCTCGTGCTGCGCAGCACGACGTCGCTCGATTTCATCTACTTCGCGTTCTAGCTCAGAGGACCGGACCCAAAGGACTCCATTCATGTCAGACGAACGACTCAAGATTGCCGTATTCATCGATTTCGACAACATCGAGATCGGTGTGAAAAACACCCTCGGACTCAGCTTCGACATCGGCGCCGTGCTCGAAGCCATCAAGGAACGTGGCGAGATCATCACCAAGGTGGCGTATTCCGACTGGAAGCGCGGCGACTACGGCCGCGCCATGGCCAACCACGCCGTGCGCCTCGTGCAGCGCGTGATGACCCCCGGCGGCGACAAGAACGGCGCCGACATCAACCTCGCCCTCGACGCCCTCGAGATGGCGTTCACCCACGACCACATCAACGCCTTCGTCATCGTCGGTGGCGACAGCGACTTCATCACGCTGGTCGAGAAGCTGAAGCAGTACGACAAGAAGGTGTTCGTCGTCGGCGGCCGCCAGTTCACCAGCCAGGTGATGCAGAAGAACTGCACCGAGTTCATCGCCTACGAGAACATCGCCCGCAGCGCGCCGCGCGCCTCGCACGATCGCTCGCGTCCGGTGCCGGCCGCCATCGGCCAGGCGATGCCGATCGACAACGTCGTGCCGCTGGTGCACCGCG
Source organism: Vicinamibacterales bacterium (assembly GCA_046331325.1). Lineage (GTDB taxonomy): Bacteria > Acidobacteriota > Vicinamibacteria > Vicinamibacterales > UBA2999 > CADEFD01. The sequence goes on from JAXLRB010000007.1 coordinate 154,656, forward strand.
CCCTCAAGGTGCTCGCCGACCGGGAGGTCACGCCGCAGCTCGGCCTGCTCAAGAGCACCCTGCTGCAGCTCGACTCGTCGTTCTCCGAACGCGACTACGGCGTCAGCAGCTTCCGCGACTTCGCCGAGAAGCTGGCCGAGAAGGGCATCGTGCTGCTGAAGCACACCGGCCGCAGCACGCTCGTGGAGCTGAGCGAAGCCGGCGCCGCGATGGTCGACGCCGCCGCCTCGGCGCCGATGCCGGCCATCGAGACCGCGCCCGCGGTGGACGCCGACGGCAACCCGATCGCGCCGGCGCCCGTGGCCGTCGCGCCCGCGCCGTCCCACCAGCAGCCGCATCGGGGTCCGCGTGAACTCGACGCGGCCACACAGGCCGCCATCGCCGACGGCGTCGAGCTCGTGCGCGGCCTGCTCGCCGACCCGCCGCAGCCGCCGCGCTGGCCGATGTACCTGCGTCAGATCAAGCAGTTCATCCGCGCCAGCCATCCCGACTTCGACGACCGCAAGTACGGCTCGATCGTCGACCTGATGCGGGCCTGCCAGAAGGAAGGCCTCGTGAAGCTGGAGCGCGACCGCCAGGGCGGCCTGCGCGTGTTCGGCGCCGGCGGATCGGCGGCGATGCCTCAGAACGCGTCCGCCTCGGCGCCGATGCCCGACGTGGATCCCGACGCGCAGCCGGCGGCGCCGCCGTCGAGCGCCAACGTCTATCGTCCGAAGAGCGTCACGCTCGGCTGGGTGATCGGCGACGACGACGAAGAGAAGGGCGCCGACGACAGCGGCGAGTCGCAGGACGTCGCGGACGACGTGCCGGTGCAGATCGCGCCGATCGTGCCCGACGACCTCGAGCCCGAGGACGACCAGTCGAAGTTCTTCAAGCCGGGCAGCGCGCGTGAGCCGATCAGCGCCGGTCCGGCGGCGCGTGGCGCCAAGCGCGGACCGCGTCGCACGATGAGCGCGGAGGACGCCGCCGACCGTCCGAAGCGCGCCCGCAAGGCGCCGGCTGGCGGTGGCGGGGCGCGTCGCGCGCCGGCGCGCGGGCGCGGCAAGAAGGGCTAGAAAAAACTGCCTCCGGGGTGGTCAGGTCACCCCGGAGGCAGCAGTCGTGAAGCGGTGTTCGATGGGTCAGCGGGCGGCGGCCATCTCGGCTGCCGGCGCTGGCGTCTGGAAGGCCTGCTCGAAGAACGCGACCTCGCCCGACTCCACCGAATACATCGCTCCCACGATTCCGATCTTCCCGTCCTTGAAGAGGTGCTCGAGAATCGGGCTCCGCTCGAGGATGGCCCGCATCTGCTGGCGCGTGTTCTCGAGCGCCACCTTCTCCACGAATTCCGCCGGCGACAGATCCGCGCCACCCGCCTGCTCGACCTCGTGCACGGCCGGGCCGATCTTGCTCAGCAGCCCGGTGAGATGCCCGAGGTGCACGTGCTCGCAGGCGCCTTTCACCGCGCCGCACTTGCTGTGACCCAGCACCACGATCAGCTTCGAGCCCGCCACCTGGCAGGCGAACTCCATGCTGCCGAGGATGTCCTCGTTCACGACGTTGCCGGCGACGCGCACGCTGAAGATGTCGCCGAGGCCCTGGTCGAAGATCAGCTCGGCGCTGGTGCGCGAGTCGATGCAGCTCAGCACGATGGCGAACGGGTACTGGCCGGTCGCCGTCTCGTTCACCTGCTGCAGCAGGTTGCGGTTCACGCGCAGGTTGCTCACGAACCGGCGGTTGCCCTCGACGAGGATGTCGAGCGCCTTCTCCGGCGTGAGGTGGGTCTGGATGTCCTTGGTCTGCGTACGCATCGGTCGTATCCCCTGACTGGTTACTGGCCCATGGACGTGGCAAGCGTGCCCTGACGCTCCACGCGCTTCTGTTCGCGGCGAATCACGCGACCCACCTCCCGCATCGCGTCCGAGCGTTCCTTCGCCGCCGACAGGCCGACGACGCCGAGCTCGATGTTCTTCAGCACGGCCTTCTGCTCGTAGTCCTTGAGGATCTCGTAGACGTCGTGGTCGATGTGCACCGAGCGGGTGGCGTCGATTTCCACACGCGTGCCCGGCGGAATCGCGTCGAGCGTGCGCAGGATGGCGGCGCGGTTCAGGAACGAGACGTCCTCGGACAGCTCGAGGCGAAACACCTCACCCGGCTTGTGATTGCGCGTCGCCAGGTAGTACGGGTTCCGGTAGTTGGTGAGCAGCAGCAGGAAGATCGCCACGCCCATGCCCAGGCCGATGCCGACCAGCAGGTCGGTGGCGAGGATGCCGACGATGGTCACCATGAAGGGCGCGAACTGCTCCCAGCCCTGGCGATACATCTGCACGAAGAGCGCCGGCTTGGCCAGCTTGTAGCCCACCGTCAGCAGCACCGCCGCCAGCGTGGCCAGCGGGATCTGGTTGAGCAGCACCGGCATCAGCAGCACCGCCACCAGCAGCAGCACGCCGTGCACGATGGCCGAGAGCTTGGTGCGGCCGCCCGACTGGATGTTGGCCGAGCTGCGCACGATCACCTGTGTCAGCGGCAGGCCGCCGATGAGACCCGAGACGATGTTGCCGAGGCCCTGCGCTTTCAGCTCGCGATCGGTGGGCGTGACGCGCTTCAGCGGGTCGAGGCGGTCGGTGGCCTCCACGCAGAGCAGCGTCTCGAGGCTGGCCACCACCGCCAGCGTGAGCGCCGTGGTGTAGATGGCCGGGTTCATCACCTGCGTGAAGTCGGGCGTCGTGAAGAGCGACCCGATGTTGGCGAAGCTGTCGAGCACCGGCAGCTGCACCAGGTGGGTGGGCTCGATGGCCAGGCCCGGCGCCATCGCCTTGAACAGTGCGTTCAGCCCGATGCCGGCGGCGACCGCCACGAGCGGCCCCTGGATCCACAGCGAGGCGCGGAACTTCTTCACGACCGGCTGTTCCCACGTGAGCAGGATCGCCAGCGAGATCAGGGCCACGAGCAGCGCCCCGGGCTGAATCGCGTTCAGCATGTGGCTCAGCGCCGAGAGGGTGGTCTCGCCGCCGGGTTCCACGAAGGTCATGTTGCCTTCGGGTTCCGGGTCGAAGCCGACGGCGTGCGGCAGCTGCTTCAGGATGATCGTCAGGCCGATGCCGGTGAGCATCCCCTTGATGACCGATGACGGGAAGTAGTAGCCGATGACGCCGGCGCGGGCGAAGCCGAGCGCCACCTGGATCAGGCCGGCGACGACCACCGACAGCAGGAACGCCTGGAAGCTGCCCAGCGCGGTGATCGCGTTGAGGACGATCACGGTGAGGCCGGCGGCCGGGCCGCTGACCCCGAGCGGCGAGCCCGAGACGGCGCCGACGACGATGCCGCCGACGATGCCGGCGATCACGCCGGCGAAGAGCGGCGCGCCCGAGGCGAGGGCGATGCCCAGGCACAGCGGAACGGCCACCAGGAACACGACCAGGCCGGCCGGCAGATCCGCCTTGGCCTGATCGAACAACCGCACGTTCATTGGAATCCTCCTGACAAGGACCTGACCCACGAACGATAGCGGCCGCACCCGCGACTCGGAAACTACATAAATTGGAATCAGTTCATAGAAAAAAGCGAACGATCGACGGGCCCGTCGCGAACGCCGGCCCCGGAATCAGTGCAGGTGCGTGCGCTTCACCACGCCGCCATCGACGTCCGACAGCGGGTGGTAGACCACGAACGCCGAGCCGTCGTGTTCCTTCACGATCTGCTTGATCCGGCCCACTTCCAGGCGCGTCACCACGCAGTAGAGCACGCGCTGATCCTCGCCGGTCATGCCGCCGTAGCCGCGCAGCACCGACACGCCGCGGCCCAGTTCGTGGACGATGGCGGCGCGGATCGGATCGTGTTCGCGCGAGAAGACCGTGATCGCCGTGAACTCCTCCACGCCGTAGATCACGAAGTCCATCGTGCGGGCGGCGGCGAGGAAGGTGAGGATCGAGTAGAGCGCCGCTTCCACGCCCAGCGTGCGCATGGCGATGAGGAAGAGCGCCACGTTGAACATCAGCACCACGTCGCCGACCTTTAACAGGTGGCTGCGCTTGCTGATGAGCAGCGCGGCGATCTCGGTGCCGTCGAGCACGGCGGCGCCACGCACCGCGAAGCCGATGCCGGCGCCGAGGAAGAAACCGCCGAACACCGCTTCGAGCACGTGATCCTCGGTCACGTGCGGGTACGGCACCACCACCAGCGCCGCCGCGAGAGCGGCGATGGCGATGGCGCCGCGCAGGGCGAAGGCGCCGCCGAGGTGGCGATAGCCCATCACCAGGAACGGCACGTTGATGAGCGGCAGCCACGCCGACAGCGGCACCGGGGTGAGCCGGCTGAGCAGCATCGACACGCCGGTGACGCCGCCGTCGATGAAGCCGCCGGGCACGAGGAAGCCCTCGATGCCGAAGCCGGCCGAGAGCACACCGAGCAGGATCAGCGCGGCGTGGCGGGCTTCGCGCTCGACGTAGGGGTTCCTGATCACTGCGCCTCGAGATCGGTTTCCACGAAGCCGGTGGCGCGCGTCCACTGGACGCGGCGTGGCGGCAGGGTGTCTGGCCGTCCCGGGCGGTGGAAATACATCATGATCTCGGTGTAGCGATCCTGCAAGGGCGTGGCGATCTCGCGGGCAATGGCCAGCGCGTCCGTGAGCTGGCGCGTCTCCACCTGCACGACGAGCACCGACTGCGCGGCGAACTGCTCGGTGATCGACCAGCGCTGGAACGGATCGGCGCTGCGCCGCACGGCGGGCATATGGTGCGCGGCCACCGGCGAGGGCGCGGCCGTGGCGCGTTTCGCGCGCACGGCCACCCACCCCCCGGCCGCGACGATCACCAGAAGGAGAAACGCCGCGACGACGAGCCTGGGCCCGCCCACGGCTGCCTTATACGCCGCCCCGCGCCAGCGCGCAAGGGCGGCGTCGCCCGCGGTCGCACGCTAGGCCAGCCCGGGGAGCCACGACTCGAGGCCCTTCAGGCGCGGCGCCACCACCGGCGCCAGCACCTCCGGGTCGAGGAACCGCAGGCGGCCGTCTTCGTCGCAGCCCATCGGCGGCAGGATCAGGCCGCCGTGGTGCGCCGCCAGGCGCTGCCAGTCGGCGGCGAGGTCGTCGCGGCCGGCCAGCCGGTACACCGGCACGAAGCGCGCCCGCGTCGCGCCGCCAGGCGCCAGGGCCGACCGCAGCGCGTCGACGAGCTCGAGCCGCGACAGCGGCGTCGCGGTGACGCAGAGCGACCACGGCCCCGGACCCATCTGCAGGCGCAGCCGCGCCGGCCCGCGGTCGAGCGCGTGCAGGGCGTCGCCGCGCGGGGCCGCGTCGTCCGGATGCGCGATCCACAGGCCGTCGAGGGGCCGCGGCGGCGCCGCGTACGGGCTGCGCGACCGGGCCCATGCGTCGAGTCCGTGCATCAGCGTGGGAAGGGCGTCGATGTTCCTGAGCAGTGCGAAGCGGGTCATGGTCACTCTCCCTGCCCGAGCGAGTACGCGGGGCTGCCGTCGATGGTGTAGAGGTGTTCGGTCTTGATGACGTGCAGGCCGTGGGCGTCGAGCGCGCCCAGCAGCGTCAGCACGTCGCTGAAGGCGGGCGTGCCCTGGGCCGGCACGAAGCGCGCCCGCCAGTGGTCGGTGCAATAGGTCTCGGGCAGGCCGTCGGGGTAGACCTTCACGCCGCGGTTGGTCAGCATCTTCAGCCGCCAGCTGGCCGGCGCCGCGCCCTCGGCGAGATGGCCCAGTCGTTGCGGATCGCGGCCCGTCTCGTGCCAGTCGAGGAACACGTCGATGCCGGCGAGCGACTTCGACACCGGCGCCGGTTCGTTCACGCGCACGTTGATGCCGCCGGGCCGGTAGTGCACGGCCTCGAGGCGCGTCGGGGCGTCGCCGAGGCGGTCGATGACGGCGCGCGTGAAGGCCTCGGTGCCCACCTGTCGGCGGCTGATGCCGCTGCGGAAGATGTCGGCGGTGTGGATGCCGCTCTCGAGCGTGCACAGCCACGCGTTCTTGATGGTCTCGGCCACCTCCGGCCTGCCCACGTGCACCAGCAGCTGCGTGGCCGCCAGCAGCAGGCCCGACGGATTGGCGATGCCCTTGCCGGCGATGTCGGGCGCCGAGCCGTGCACCGCCTCGAACATCGCGGCGTGCGTGCCGATGTTGGCCGAGCCGGCCAGGCCCACCGAGCCGGCGATCTGCGCCGCGACGTCGGAGAGGATGTCGCCGTAGAGGTTCAGCGTGACGATGACGTCGAACGTCTCGGGCTGCGCGGCGAGGCGCGCGGCGCCGATGTCGATGATCATGTGGTCGGCCTCGAGGTCGGGGTACTCGCGCGAGACCTCGTCGAAGACCCGATGGAACAGGCCATCGGTGAGCTTCATGATGTTGTCCTTGGTCATGCAGGTCACGCGGCGGCGGCCGTAGGCGCGCGCGTACTCGAAGGCGTAGCGCACGATGCGCTCCGAGCCGGTGCGGGTCACCAGCTTCAGCACCTGCGTCACGTCGGCGGTCTGCCGGTGCTCGATGCCGGCGTAGAGGTCCTCTTCGTTCTCGCGCACGATCACCAGGTTGATGCCGGGGTGCGGCGAGGCGACGAAGGGCGCGTACGACTTCGAGGGCCGCACGTTGGCGAAGAGGTTCAGCGCCTTGCGCAGCGTGACGTTCAGGCTCTTGTAGCCGCCGCCCTGCGGCGTCGTGATCGGCGCCTTCAGCATCACGGCGTTGCGGCGGATGGTGGTCCAGGCGTCGGCGGAAATGCCCGAGGTGTGGCCGGCGAGGTAGGCGCGCTCGCCGATGTCCACTTCGTCCAGGGTGAGGCCGGCGCCGGCGGCATCCAGGATGCGCAGCGTGGCGTCCATGATCTCGGGGCCGACGCCATCGCCGCGGGCGATGGTGATGCGGGTGGGCACGGGGACGTGGTCGCTCATGTCCCTCAGGCTAGGGCGGGGAAATCATTCTGTCCAAGTGATTGATGTTAAGATTTGGTTCACTTTTGTAGAACTATGGACCCTCTCAACTACGGGCACCTCTATTACTTCTGGGCGGTGGCGCGCGAGGGCCATCTCACGCGCGCGGCCGACGCGCTGAACGTCTCGCAGTCGGCGGTGTCGGTGCAGATCAAGCGGCTCGAGGACGCGCTGGGCCAGCGACTGTTCGAACGCGTGGGCCGCCGCATCGCGCTCACCGGCGCCGGCCGCCGCGCCCTCGATCACGCCGACGCCATCTTCGGGATGGGGCAGCGCCTGCAGCGCGCGATGAGCGGCGGTACGTCGGCGGGCCGGGCGGTGCTGCGCGTGGGCGCGGTGTCGACCTTGTCGCGCAACTTCCAGATCGCGTTCCTCGGGCCGGCGCTCGGCCGCGACGACGCCACCGTGTCGATCCGTACGGGCGCCCTGCGCACGCTGGCGCGGATGCTCGAGCGTCACCAGATCGATCTGCTGCTCACCAACAGCCTGCCGCCGCGCGACGAGACGGCGCCGTGGATCGCGGAACTCGTGGCGACCGAGCCGGTGGTGCTGGTGGGACGCCGCGATCGCGTGGCCCGTCATCGCACCTGGCAGGAGATGCTGGCCCGCGAACCGCTGGTGGCGCCCACGGCCGACAGCGCCGTGCGCGCCGGGTTCGATCTGCTCACGAGCCGGCTCGGCATCGCGCCGACGTTCGCGGCCGAGGTCGACGACATGGCCATGCTGCGCCTGCTGGCGCGGGCCGACGCCGGCCTCGGCGTGATGCCGGCCATCGTCGTGCGCGACGAACTGGCCACCGGCGTGCTCGTGGAAGCGGCGCGTCTGCCGGAACTCGACGAGCGTTTCTACGCGCTGCACCTGCCGCGCGAATTCCCGCACGCGCTCATCGCGCCGCTCATCGCCGCCTCGCGCGATCGCGCCGCCGCGTCGTCGTCCACGCCCGCGCGGTCGACCTCCGCCACCCGGCCCCGCGCCGCCGCGTCGGCACCGCCGCGCCGTGACCGTCGTCCTGCGCGGAAGTGAACACCACGGCCCGGGGCTATACTGGCTCCGGGGTCGCCGGCCGGCACCGCGATCCCCTAGCCGCTTGCCGCTAGCCCCGAGCCGCTAGTTCCGCGTCCATGTCCTACACCGCCAAAGACATCCAGGTGCTCGAAGGCCTCGAGCCCGTCCGCAAACGCCCCGGCATGTACATCGGCGGCGTCGGATCGGCCGGCCTGCACCATCTCGTCTGGGAGATCCTCGACAACTCGATCGACGAGGCCATGAACGGCCATGCGTCGACCATCACCGTCACGCTGCACGACGACGGCTCTTCGGTGACCATCACCGACGACGGCCGCGGCATGCCGGTCGACATCCACCCGAAGACGAAGAAGAGCGCGGTGGAGGTGATCTTCACGGTGCTCCACGCCGGCGGCAAGTTCGAGCAGGGCAACTACAAGACGGCGGGCGGCCTGCACGGCGTCGGCGCGAGCGTGGTGAACGCGCTGTCGCGCGAGCTGGTGGCCACGGTGAAGCGCGACGGCTTCCAGTGGGAGATGTCGTTCAAGCAGGGCCGGCCCGAGGGCAACCTGAAGAAGGTGGGCGCGGCGCGCGGCTCGGGCACCACGGTGTTCTTCCGGCCCGATCCGACGATCTTCCCGAAGGTCGAGTTCGACCCGCAGGTCATCAAGGATCGCCTCGAGGTGGCGAGCTTCCTCCACAAGGGGCTCAAGGTCAGCTTCGACGACCAGACCACGAACACGAAGCACACGTTCCACCACGAGGACGGCCTTGGCGACTTCCTGAAGAAGATCCTCGCCGAGCGCAGCAGCAAGCCGGTGCACGAGAGCGCCTTCGCCCTGTCGAAGGAGAACGGCGTGCGCCTCGAGCTGGTGCTGCAGTGGACCGAGTCCACCGACGAGCACCTGCGCAGCTACGTCAATGGCATCCCCACGGGCTCGGGCGGCACGCACGAGAACGGCCTGCGCGCCGGCCTCGGCAAGGCGGTGCGCAACTTCATCGAGACGCACAACCTGTCGCCGAAGGGCGTCACGCTCACCGCGGAGGACATCCGCGAGGGCGTCACCGGCGTGCTCTCGGTGTTCATCGCCGAGCCGCAGTTCCAGGGCCAGACGAAGGATCGCCTGAACAACCCGGAAGTGGCGAGCGCGGTCGACGGGTTCGTGCGGCCGGCGCTCGAGCACTGGCTCAACAACAACATCTCGGTGGCCGAAGGCATCGTGGCGCGCATCATCCTGGCCGCCCGCGCCCGCGAGGCCAGCCGCGCCGCGCAGCAGGACGTGGTGCGCAAGGGTCCCACCTCGGGCCGTGCCACGCTGCCCGGCAAGCTCGCCGACTGCACGCAGCCCGGGTCGATCACGAGCGAGCTCTTCGTGGTGGAAGGCGACTCGGCTGGTGGCTCGGCCAAGCAGGGGCGCGATCGCGCGCGTCAGGCGATTCTGCCGCTGCGCGGCAAGGTGCTGAACACCGAAGGCGTGTCGACGGGCAAGGTGCTCGAGAACAAGGAACTCGCCGACCTCGTGACCGCGCTCGGGTGCGGCGTGGGCAAGTCGTTCGACCTGTCGCGCATGCGCTACGGCAAGGTCATCCTGCTGGCCGACGCCGATTCCGACGGCCACCACATCTCGACGCTGCTGCTCACGTTCCTCTTCCGCCACCTGCCGCAGCTCATCACCGCCGGCAAGGTCTACCTGGCGCAGCCGCCGCTCTACCGCATCGACATCGGCAAGGAGACGTTCTGGGCGCTCGACGACGCGCACAAGGACCAGATCCTGAGGAACAAGACCGGCCGCGCCACGCCCGAGATCACGCGCTTCAAGGGCCTCGGCGAGATGATGCCGAAGGTGCTGTGGGAAACCACGCTGAATCCGCGCACGCGTCGCCTGCTGCGCGTCGACATCGCCGATCAGCTGGTGACGGATCGCGTGATGAACGAGCTGATGGGCAAGGACGCCTCCGCCCGCTTCCGCTTCATCATGGACCGCGCCGAAGACGCGCAGGAGCTCGACGTCTAGGCAACTGCACGGCCCTTCGTGCCGATTCGCCGGCCGGGCCGGCCCCTCGCGGGCTACAATTCTGCGTTCCCCGATGGCTGGTCCGGCAGTTCCAAAGAAGTTCGACCGCTCGCTGATCGAAGGCCCGCTGGCGCCCGCCGTCTGGCGGCTGGCCTGGCCCACCATGTTGCAGAACCTGGTGGCGGGCATGCAGGGCGTGGTCGATCACGCGCTGGTCGGCCACATGATGGGCTACGCCGCCAACGCCGGCATCGGCGTGGCGTGGCAGATCTTCCTCGTCGTCATCGTGTTCATGGCGTCGCTCTTCACGGGCCAGGCCGTGCTGGTGGCGCGCTTCGCCGGCGCCGGCGATCACCAGAAGGTGAACACGGTGGTCTACCAGGCGTTCATCACCGCCATCGGCATGTTCGCCGTGCTGGCGCCCATCGGCTACTTCGCCACCCCGTACCTGCTCGAACTGGCCAAGGCGGCGCCCGAGGTGCAGGCGCAGGCCAAGCCGTTCCTGCGCATCAACTTCGTGTTCAGCATCGGCATGCTGCTGATCTACATGCTGTCGGCGGCGCTGCGCGCGGCCGGCGACTCGAAGACGCCGATGCGGCTCGGCGTCTCGATGACGATCCTGAACGTGTGCTTCAACGTGATGCTCATCCCGAAGTTCGGCACCGCCGGCTCGGCGATGGGCACGGCGCTGGCCGCCGCCATCGTGGCCAGCTACGCGCTGTGGCTGCTGTTCTCGAACAAGCTCGTCGTGCACTTCACGCGCGAGACGTGTACGACGCCCGACTGGACGGTGATTCGATCGCTGTTCAAGTTCGGGCTCCCCACCGGCGTGCAGGGCATCGCCATGAACATCGCCGGCGTGTTCCTGCTGCGGTTCATCGGCGGCCTCGAGCACTCGGCGGCCGCGCAGGCCGCCTACACGATCAGCTACACCGAGCTCTTCTCGATGATCACGTGGACGTCGGTGGGCCTCATGGGCGCCGCCGCCACCATCGCCGGTCAGAACCTGGGCGCCGGCCAGCCCGACCGCGCCTACCACGGCGTGTTCGCCGCCGCGAAGATCGGCCTCACCGTGGCCGCCATCGTCAGCGCGATGTTCCTGCTGATTCCGACCTCGCTGCTCGGCATCTTCGGCGCGAGCGAAGGGCTGGTGGCCGACATCGGCCGCGAGCTGCTGCGCTACCTGGCGCTCTCGGGCTTCTTCATCAGCGCCGCCCTCACCTTCACCGGCGGCCTGCAGGGCACGGGCGACACCAAGAGCCCGCTCTACATCACGCTGGTCTCGCAGATCGTCATCCCGCTCGGGCTCTGCACGCTGCTGGCGAACATGGGCCCGCTGCAGCCACACCACATCTGGCTGGCCATCCTGCTCGGCCACTTCACGCGCTGCGCCCTCTCGTTCCTGCGCTTCCGGCAGGGCAAGTGGCGCGCCATCAAGGTGGATCTGGGGCCGGCGCGTCCGGCTCCGGCGTCGTAGTTCCAGCCGGCATGGCGAGCATTCCGACCAGCCGTCACTTCGCGGTGGACGAGGGCCAGGACGCGCTGGTGGTCCGCGATCGACGCCGCGTGGCGCCCGCGCTGGCCGGCCTGCCGTTCCTCGCCACCGCGCTCGGCCTGTTCTACCTGATTGGCGTGGTGGTGGCGTCGCACGTGCGCGCCGGCACCATCGGCGTGCCCGGCGGCTACCTGCCGATCGTGGCGATCCTCGCGGTGGCCGGCGCCGTGTTCCTGTGGCCGGGCATGCATCTCTGCGTGCGCAATCATTCGGTGCGCATCAATCGCGCCGAGCGCACCGTGGACGACCGAGTGAACTGGCTGATCTACACCCACGTGAAGACCTCTCGCTTCGACGAGTTCCGCGACGTGTCATTGCAGCGCAACATCCGCACGTCGCGCACCTCGTCCGACGGCCAGACCACCTCGGGCTCACACCACTCGTTGTCGGTGGATCTGCGCTTCACCGACTCCGCGAAGAAGAACGTGCGGCTGGCGTTCGACTACGAGCCCGCCGTGATCCGGCCGCTGGCGCAGCACGTGGCGCAGTACACCGGGCTGCCGCTGCACGACGATCTGGCCGACGCGCACTACGAATAGCGTCGCGCCTGTTTGCGCCGCCGTCATTCCACGGTCGCCACCCGTTGACGTCCGCTCGCTACAACTCGGATCGCACACACGAGACGTGCGATCACGAGGAGAGATGCGATGCGACACACGAGTTCCCGTACGTGGCTGGCGATTGCCGGTGGCGTGCTGATCACCGGCGCCACCCTGGGCGCGCACAACGGCTGGCTGCGATTCTCTGACTTCACGCCGCTCACGGCCTCGTCGGGCCCGGCCGCCGACGAGGCCTTCCCGATCACGCTCTCGAACCCGACGTTCGAGCAGCGCTCGATCGCCGACCGTGCGTCGGTGCTCGCCGAGGGCATTCCCAACACCGGCAGCTGGGACATGAACACCCTGAACGAGACCGGCCGTCAGCGCGGCCGGTATCTGTTCACGGTGTTCGAGACGGGGCAGTCGGGCATCCAGCGCCACGACCTGCTGAACGGCACCACCGAGACCATCTGGCAGACGCCGTATCCGGCGCCCGACAAGCGCGGCGCGGTGTCGTTCGACGCCTCGTTCTGGACGCCGTGGGGCACCTTCATCACCGCCGAAGAGAGCTGGGAGACCAAGGCTGGCGGATCGACCTCGCCCTATGGGCGTCTGTTCGAGCTGAAGAACCCGATCGATGCGCCCGGCATCCGCGGCGCCGTCACGCCGCAGAGCAACCTGGGCGCCGAGCTGATCCACCAGAACGTGGTGCCGCGCACCTCGCACGAAGGCATCCAGTTCGGCGGCGACGGCGCGATGTACTTCATCGACGAGCTGAACGGCGGCTCGATCTACAAGTACGTGCCGAAGGCGCCCTTCCGCCAGGTGCTGCGCGGCCGCGCCGACTACTTCGCCGCCGGCCAGACCTTCGTGCTGCGTGTCGGCAATGGCGCCACGCCCAATGCCACCGGCGCTTACACCTGGGTGCCCATCACCGACGCCGACGGCAAGGGGCTGCCGGGCGCCATCGTGATCACCGACGTGAACGGCGTCACGTCCGTGGACGCCCGCAACACGACGGACCTCGCCGCCTTCAAGGGCACCGACTACCAGCGCCCGGAGGACATCCAGATCCAGCGCATCCGCGGCCGTGAATACCTCTACGTGCCGACGACGACCACGCACGAGGTGTATCGCCTCGACCTCGCGGCGCAGACCATCTCGGTGTTCGTCAACCGCAACACCATCGACCTGGCGACGGGCCTGCCGGTGGGGGCCGCCTTCACGAACCCCGACAACGTGGCCGTGGATCACGACGGCAACATCGTGATCGTGGAGGACCGCGATGGCGCGGTCGACGACGACCTCTGGTACACCCGCGACCTCAACAAGGACGGCGACCTGCTCGACGCCGGCGAGGGCATCGGCCGCTGGGCCTCGAACGGCACGAAGGGCTCGGAGTTCACCGGCCTCTACTTCGATCCGTTCCACAAGCGCCGCGCCTGGGTGAACATCCAGCATCCGTCGAGTGGCGTCGACCGCACCATCCGGATCAGCATCCCGACCGGCCGCGATCGTGACGACGAGGACGACGACCGCGACGACAAGGGGGACCGCCGCTAGGCGCCGGCAGCGTCACGCGCAGCATCCACCGGCGCCGGGCTCGCGAGGGTCCGGCGCCGGCGCGCGTACGGAGCCGCGTGCGCCCGGACTACAATCGACCGGATGCCCGTCGACGCGCGCGCCATGGCTGGCGCGGCCGCGGCATCCCCGAGAGGCTGACATGTCCGCCCACTTTTCCGGTATCCGCAAGGTTCTCGCCCCCGTCAACGAGCCCATCAAGTCGTACGCCCCGGGTTCCCCCGAGAAGGCGTCGCTGAAGGAACGGCTGACGTCGATGGCGAGCGAGGTCGTCGACATCCCGCTCATCATCGGTGGCAAGGAGATCCGCACCGGCGACCTGGGCACGGCGGTGATGCCGCACAAGCACGGCCACGTGCTGGCGCGCTGGCACCACGCGCGGCCGAAGGACGTGCAGGCGGCGATCGCGGCGGCCGCTGCCGCCAAGAAGGAATGGGCGAGCTGGCCGTGGGAAGACCGCATCGCGGTGTTCCTGAAGGCGGCGGACCTGCTGGCCACCACGTGGCGCGACACCCTGAACGCCGCCACGATGCTGAACCAGAGCAAGACGGTGTACCAGTCGGAGATCGACGCCGCCTGCGAGCTGGTGGACTTCTGGCGCTTCAACTCGGCGTTCGCCGCCGAGCTCATGACCGAGCAGCCGCTGTCGACGACGGCGATGTGGAACCAGAGCGACTACCGTCCGCTCGAGGGCTTCGTCTACGCGGTGTCGCCGTTCAACTTCACGGCCATCGGCGGCAACCTCACCTCGTCGCCCGCCATGATGGGCAACACGGTGGTGTGGAAGCCGGCGCAGACGGCGATGCTGGGCGCCTACTACACGATGAAGCTGCTCGAGGCGGCCGGCCTGCCGCCGGGCGTGATCAACTTCGTGCCCGGTGATCCGGTGGCGGTGAGCGCGGTGGCGATGAACTCGCCCGACCTCGGCGGCATCCACTTCACGGGCAGCACCTTCGTCTTCCAGAACATGTGGGAACACGTGGGCGTGAACATCCGCAAGTACAAGTCGTATCCGCGCCTCGTGGGCGAGACCGGCGGCAAGGACTTCATCATGGTGCACCCCTCGGCCGACCCGCAGTCGGTGGCCGTGGCGATGGTGCGCGGCGCCTACGAATACCAGGGCCAGAAGTGCTCGGCGGCCAGCCGCGTCTACGTGCCGAAGAGCCTGTGGCCCGAGGTGCGCGACCGAGCCGTGGCCATGATGCAGGACATCTCGATGGGCGACACGCGCGACTTCCGCAACTTCATGAGCGCGGTGATCGACAGGAAGTCGTTCACGAAGATCGGCAACTACATCGCGCACGCGAAGCGGAACGCGAAGATCATCCAGGGCGGCGGCACGAACGGCCGCGTGGGCTACTTCGTGGAGCCGACGCTGGTGCAGACCGACAACCCCGGCTACAAGCTGATGTGCGAGGAGATCTTCGGGCCGGTGCTCACGGCCCACGCCTACGCCGACTCGAAGTTCACCGAGATGCTCGACGTGGTCGACAAGACCTCGCCCTACGCGCTCACGGGCTCGATCTTCGCGACGGACCGCGCGGCGGTGCGTCAAGCCTCGGCGGCGCTGCGCAACGCGGCCGGCAACTTCTACGTGAACGACAAGCCCACGGGCGCCACGGTGGGCCAGCAGCCCTTCGGCGGCGCGCGCGGCTCGGGCACGAACGACAAGGCCGGGTCGAAGATGAACCTGATGCGCTGGGTGAGCGCGCGGTCGATCAAGGAAACCTACAACCCGCCGACGAGCTACCAGTACCCGTTCATGGCCGAGGAGTAGGGCCGCCGCCTATCCGGCGAGGTCGACGAGCCGATTG
>JAXLRB010000008.1:0-147695 GCA_046331325.1 Vicinamibacterales bacterium
GCGCACCAGGCGCCGCGCCGGCGGCGGCGCCCCGCAGGGCGAGGGCGGTTTCGGCTTCCGGCGTCCGGAGACACCGCGGCGCGGCACCGGCACCGGTTTCATCATCGATCCGGCCGGCATCATCGTCACCAACGAGCACGTGATCGACGGCGCCGAGCGGGTGATGGTGAAGCTCGCCGACGGCCGCAGTTTCAAGGGCGAGATCCTCGGCGCCGACGCCGACCTCGATGTCGCCGTGCTGAAGGTCACCGCCGGCACGCCGCTGCCGCAGGTGCCGCTGGGTGATTCCGATCGCGTGCGCGTCGGCGAGTGGGTGTGCGCGATCGGCAATCCGTTCGCCTACGAGCACACCGTCACCGTCGGCGTCGTCAGCTTCGTCGGCCGCAAGCTCTTCGACCAGAGCCTCGATCACTACATCCAGACGGATGCCGCGATCAGCTTCGGCAACAGCGGCGGCCCGCTGCTGAACACGGCCGGCGAGGTCATCGGCATCAACACCGCGGTGAGCCGTCAGGCCAGTAACATCGGCTTCTCGATTCCGGTGAACCAGGTGCGGGAAGTCCTGCCGCAGCTGCTCAGCACCGGCCGTGTGGCACGCGGCTATCTCGGCGTGGCGCTGCGCGACGTCGACGCCGACGTGCAGCAGGCGCTCGGTCTCGGCGAGATCGACGGGGCGCTGGTCGAGGACGTCACCGCCGGATCACCGGCCGCCCACGCCGGCCTGCGCCCCTACGACATCATCACCGCCATCGACGGCACCCCGGTGACGAGCGACGACGCCACGATCCGCGTGGTGTCGCGCGGCGTGCCCGGACAGGCCACGCGGGTCGACTTCCTGCGCGAGGGCCGCCGGCAGACCGCCACCCTGAAACTCGCCGCGCGGCCGCCACGCGAAGCGCCGGCGCCCGCCAGCCAGACGGCGTCGAGCCTGCCGGCGCCGCCGGCGGAACTCGGCCTCACGCTGATCGAGGTGCACGCCGGCAACGCGTCGCGCTACGACGTGCCGGCCGGCATGACCGGCCTGCTGATCCAGCGCGTGGAGCCGGTGAGCCCGGCCGCCGAGGCCGGCCTCGAGCGCGGGCAGATCCTGCTGCACGTGAATCGCCGGCCCGTCGACACCATCGCCGGCCTGCGGCAGGCGGTGGCGCAGCGTCCGGCCGGCGCGCCGCTGGCGCTGCTGCTCTTCGACCCCGGCCTGAACCAGCGCCTGCTGCGGGTCGTGCGCGCCGACGCCCGCTGATGTCCCGTCTCCGTCCGGAACCCCGATGAGCCGACCCGGTACGTCCGCCCGCATCCTCGTCATCGACGACGAAGCCGCCATCCGCGACTCGTTGCGGATGATCCTCGAATATCAGGGCTACGCGGTGATGACCGCCGCCACCGGCGACGAAGGCGTGGCGCTGGTGGAACGCGAGGCGCCCGACCTGGTGTTCCTCGACATCAAGATGCCGGGCATGGACGGCCTGGAGGTGCTGCAGCGCCTCACGCACCTCACCGACGTCACCCCCATCGTGGTGATGTCGGGCCACGGCACCATCACGACCGCCGTGGAAGCCACGCGCCTCGGCGCCTTCGACTTCCTCGAGAAGCCGCTCGAGACCGAACGCGTGCTGGTGCTGGTGCGCAACGCCGTCGACTCGCGGCGCCTGCGCACCGAGAACCGCACGCTGCGCAAGGACCAGGAGAAGCGCCATCAGATCGTCGGCGACAGCGCCGGTCTCGGCGCCGTGAAGGGCGCCATCCTCAAGGCGGCGCCGACGAGCGCCACCGTGCTCATCTGGGGCGAGAGTGGTGTGGGCAAGGAACTGGTGGCGCGCGCGGTGCACCGCGAGAGCCTGCGGCGCGACGGCCCGTTCGTGCAGGTGAACTGCGCCGCCATTCCCGACGACCTGATCGAGTCGGAGCTGTTCGGCCACGAGAAGGGCTCGTTCACCGGCGCCAGCGATCGCCAGATCGGCAAGTTCGAGCAGGCCGACAAGGGCACGATCTTCCTCGACGAGATCGGCGACATGAGCCTGAAGACGCAGGCCAAGGTGCTGCGCGTGCTGCAGGAACAGGAGCTCGAGCGTCTCGGCTCGAACCGCCTGATCAAGGTCGACGTGCGCGTCATCGCCGCCACCAACAAGGACCTCGAGCAGGAGATCACGAAGGGCACGTTCCGCGAGGATCTGTTCTACCGCCTGAACGTGGTGCCGATCTGGGTGCCGCCGCTGCGCGAGCGCCGCGAGGACATCCCGGTGCTGGTGCGGCACTTCGCCGACGCCTTCTCACGCGACAACAACTTCCGCCGCAAGACCTTCACGGCGGCGGCGATGGATCGCCTGCGCGCGCACCAGTGGCGCGGCAACATTCGCGAGTTGCGCAACACGGTCGAGCGGCTGCTGATCATGTCGAACGGCGATCAGATCGACGTCGGCGATCTGCGGTTGTCGCCGGACGCGGCGCGCGTTGACGCTCCGGCGTCGGCACCCGATAATGACTGGATGCACGCCCCCACGCTGCACGAGTTCAAAGCCAGCTCGGAGCGTGCCTACCTGGTGGCGAAACTGCGCGAGAACGCGTGGAACATCTCGAAGACCGCCGAGGTCGTCGACACGCCGCGCAGCAATCTCTACAAGAAGCTCGAACAGTACCGGATATCACAGGAGACCGACGGATAAGGCCGCAGTGAGCCGGATGACCGCCGCGGCGCGCAACCGCGCAAGCGAAGTGCGCGCCGGGGAGGAAAGTCCGAACTCCAGAGGGCAGTGCGCCGGGTAACACCCGGGTGGGGCGACCCAACGGACAGTGGCACAGAAAACACACAGCTGACGCTCGCGAGAGCAAGCAATGGTGAAAAGGTGCGGTAAGAGCGCACCGCGCGCCTGGTAACAGGCGTGGCAGGCAAAACCCCGCACGGAGCAAGACCAAATAGGGGCACGCTGGCTTCGGCCAATCGAACGGCCCGTTCGATCGACGTGTCCGGGTAGGTCGCTCGAGCCCGTCAGTGATGGCGGGCCTAGAGGAATGGTCATCTCCTCCAGAGCGGCCGGCTCGCGAGAGCCGGCGGCGACGGAGGAACAGAATTCGGCTTACAGGGTCACTGCGGCCCTTCTTTTCGATCACGGACGAGAGCGTACCAATGCAGATCAGAGTCGCCGGCCTCGCCGGCACGTTCGCCGCCGTCGTGCTGGCCGGTGTGGTCGCCGCGCCCCACGCCGACCAGGCCCCGCAGGGCCAACCCGGCCAGGCGCCCGGCGGTCTCATGCGCCGTCCAGGCGACGGCCGCACGCCCGAGTTCCCCGAGCCCACGATCACGCAGTACAAGCCGCGCACCACGCTGAAGACCGCGCAGCACCCGGTGCCGAAGGCGAAGTTCCCGGTGATCGACGTGCACAGCCACCAGCCGGCGCCGATCACCGAGGCGCAGTTCGCGCAGGTGGTGCAGGGCATGGACGCCAACAACCTGCGGGTGCTGGTGAATGCCAGCGGCACGCAGGGCGACCGCCTCGTGCAGTCGGTGGCGGCGCTCAAGGCCAGCCGGTTCAAGGACCGGATGGTGCAGTTCACCGACATCGACTTCCGCAACGTCGGGCCCGGCTGGGCGGCGAAGGCGGTGGCGCAGCTCGAGGCCGACAAGAAGGCCGGCGCGCTGGGCATCGGCGAGATCTCGAAGGCCTTCGGTCTCCGCATCCGCAAGCCCGATGGATCGCGGCTGAAGATCGACGATCCGGAGCTGGATCCGGTGTGGGACGCCGCCGGCCGCCTGGGCCTGCCCGTGCTCATCCACACGGCGGAGCCGCAGGAGTTCTTCGAGACCATCGACTTCCAGAACGAGCGCTGGCTCGAGCTGGCGCTCTATCGCGACCGCCGCTACCCGAAGGGCGAGTTCCCGCGCTTCGAAGAGCTGATCGCCGAGCGCAACCGGATGTTCAGGAAGCATCCGAAGACGACGTTCATCGCCGCGCACTTCGCGTATCACGCCAACGATCTGCGCGCGCCGCGGCGCTGCTCGACGAGATGCCGCACGTACTCCTCGAGGTCGGCGCGATCCTGGCCGAGCTCGGCCGGCAGCCGCGCGCCGCGCACGAGTTCTTCCTGAAGCTTACCTGTGACCGCATCCTGTTCGGGAAAGACAGCTTCCAGCCCGACGAGTTCCCGCATTTCTGGCGCGTCTTCGAAACCAACGACGAGCATTTCGACTACTACCGCGACTACCACGCGTTCTGGAAGCTGTATGGCATGGGCCTGCCGGACGACGTGCTGAAGAAGCTGTATTACAAGAACGCGCTCCGTCTCATTCCCGGCCTGCCGTCGACCGGCTGGCCGCAGTAACCCATGGCGCATTACCTCGTCACCGGTGGCGCGGGCTTCATCGGCTCGCACCTCGTCGAACAGCTGCTGATGCGCGGCGAGCGCGTGCGCGTGCTCGACAACCTCAGCACCGTGGCAGGCGCGCCAATCTCGACGCCGCCATCGCGGCGGCGCACGCCGCCGGCGCCAGCGGCACGCCCGAGTTCATCGAGGGCGACATCGTCGATCTCGCCACCGTGCGGCGCGCCGTCGAGGGCGTCGACTACGTGCTGCACCAGGCGGCCATCCCGTCGGTGCCGCGCTCGGTGTCCGACCCGATCTCGTCGAACCAATCGAACATCGACGGCACGCTCAACGTGCTGGTGGCCGCTCGCGACGCGAAGGTGCGGCGCCTCGTGTTCGCCGGATCGTCGTCGATCTACGGCGACGCCCCCGAGATGCCCAAGCACGAGGAGATGCCGGCGCGGCCGCTGTCGCCCTATGCGCTGCAGAAGCTGGTGGGCGAGCAGTACCTGCAGATGTTCTCGAGTCTCTATGGCCTCGAGACGGTGTCGACGCGGTACTTCAACGTGTTCGGGCCGCGGCAGGACCCGTCGTCCCCGTACTCGGGCGTGATCTCGCTCTTCATCCGCGCGCTCGCCGATGGCACGGTGCCCACCGTGCACGGCGACGGCGAGCAGACGCGCGACTTCACCTACGTGGCCAACACGGTCGACGGCGTGCTGCGGGCGGCGGTGGCGCCGGGCGTGTCGGGACAGGTGATCAACGTCGCCACCAACGGCCGGGTGTCGTTGAACCAGCTGCTGGCGACGCTGAACCAGTTGATGGGCACCGCGATTACGCCGTGCATGGCCCGGCTCCGCTCGGGCGACGTGCGCGACTCGCAGGCCGACATCGGCAAGGCGGCGCGGCTGCTGGCTACGCGCCGAGCGTCACGTTCGAGGGAAGGCCTGCGCCGCACCGTGGCGTGGGCGCTCGGTCGCTGAGCGGCGCGCCTCAGCGGCGCGCCGGCACCAGTTCCTCGGTGCGGCCGCCGGCGTAGATCGCGCGGGCGCCGCCGTTCATCAGCTCAAGGCCGACGGCACGCCCTTGTAGACGGCGGCCAGCATGCCGGTGTCGATCAGGAACAGCCGGCCCTTCAGCCGGGCGTGGATGCGCACGTCGCGGTTCACCGTGTGGCTCCACCACCAGCCGGTCGGCGCCGAGCCGGGCCAGCAGCGTGTCGAGCGGCACGTCGATCGCCGATTCCTCCATCGTCGCCCAGCCGCGTACACAGCGGACCGTCGCCCTTCAGCAGCGACCACTCGCCGATCTTGAGGATCTCGGCGCCTTCCTGCACCAGTTCCGGATCCGCCCCGGCGAGATCGGGTGGGGTGCCGGTGGCTTTCGCGCGCGCCACCGCGGCGTTCACCCAGCGCACTTCGGCCGCGGCGACCGCCAGCGTGTCTTCGAGGCGGAACCACGGCGCGGCGAGACCGGCGGCGACCAGCTTCGCGAGGAAGGATCCATGCGCTGCAGTTCGTTCTTCGCCCGCGCGTTCAGCGCCTCGACGTCTTCCATGGTCGCCGGCGGCGCGCCCGCGTGCATGAACAGCGTGCGGTCGATCTTGACGGCGATGGGCAGCGTGCGAGCCAGCGGCCGTAATCGCCGTCGGGGCCGAGCGCGCGCCGGTATTCGACGGCGCCGCGCGGATACGCGGCCAGGAAGGCTTCTTCGTGCGCGTGAGGCCGAGTGGCTGCTCGCCGCGACGATCGCGCGCCCGCTTCGCGACGAGATCGCTGTAGGTGCGCCACGCAGCGTCGCGGGCCTTGTCGGCGTCGGCGCCGGCGAAGCTGCCGAGGATCTCGGGCGTGACGTCGCGCAGCTCGCCCAGCAGGTTCATCACCTCGTGATTGCCGAGCACCGGCATCACGCGTCCGCCCGCGGCCTCGGCTTCGGGACCGAGACGGCGGATGAGATCGAACACCGCGCGCACGCCGGCGCCACGATCCGTCACGTCGCCGGTCTGCACGAACGTCGCGGTGCCGCCCGTCCAGTGACCGTCGCCGTTCACGAGGCCGGCCGCGCGCAGTACCGACGTGAAGCCGTCGAGACTACCGTGCACGTCGCCGATGGCGACGACGCGCGTGGCCGGCGCCTGCGCGGCGGGCACCGCCGCGAGGGCCAGCGCGATCGCCGCCGCGCAGGCGAGCGTCACCCGCATCCGTCGTGCCGTCACTCGAGGAACACGCCCTTCTCGCCCCGCTGCTGCACCAGCTTCGCGATGTCCTTGCGCATCCGGTCGCGACGTGCGAGCAGCGCTTTGCGGGCGTCGGCGTCGAGCCACGGCCCGAGGACGCGATCGAGGTCGGCGGCGGTCATCGCCTCCATTTTCCCCCAGAGCGTGCGATCCACGGTGGCGATTGGCGCGATGCCGTCGGCCGAGAGCCGCGTGGTGAAGGCGCGCGAGTGGTCGATGAGGAAGAGGTGCCAGTCGGCGTCGTACATCAGGTTGCCCTGATTGCGATCGATGTTGGCGATGAGCTGGTCGAAGAGCTTCATGCGGCTGATCTGTTTCGACCAGCGCGGCTCGGGACCCACCGGCGGCTTGTCCTTGTTCCACGGCGTCGTGTGCTCGATCCACAGGATCGCGGCGCCCGCCTTGCCCTCGATCGTCCGTTCGACCACCGGCGGCACCATGCCCATGTCGAGCAGGCGGTCGAGCTGATAGGCGGCGATCTCCGCCTTGTAGCTCTCGGTGAAGCCGCCGCGGCGCTGCGGCGGCAGCGCCTTCCAGGCGAAGCGCTCGACCAGGCTGCCGGGCGGCAGGTAGCCGCGCTGCGGCTTGGTGACGCCGATGGGCACCGACTCGAGCCGTTCGACCGGCGCGGTGCCGAGCAGGCGTTCGATCTCGGCCTCGTGCCCGGTCCACACGCGGGAGCAGGCGGCGACGGCGGTCGCGGTCTGGGCGCGCAGCGCCGGCGCGACGAGCACCACGGCGACGAGCACGGCGGAGAAGGCCAGGCGGGCGGAGGATCGACGCATCGCAGCTCCTGCCGAGATTCTAACTGCCGGGGTGCCGCCCCGGTGACGATGGTTGCGGACGGCGCAACCGGGGTTGCCCGCTGGAATCGCGACGCCTGGCGGTCCGGGGCGGCGGGGCGCCCACGGGGGTTGGCATCGCCGACGGGACCCGCGCCACCGGC
This sequence comes from Vicinamibacterales bacterium, assembly GCA_046331325.1. Classification (GTDB taxonomy): domain Bacteria; phylum Acidobacteriota; class Vicinamibacteria; order Vicinamibacterales; family UBA2999; genus CADEFD01. The sequence goes on from JAXLRB010000008.1 coordinate 7,479, forward strand.
GCGGACGCCCCATGCCGGCGAACCGTCTGGCGCTGAACGCCTTAGCCACGGCGGGCGCCAGCGGCGACCGCTCTTGCAGTGTGGTGGGTGTTCGCGCGGCGCGTCCGGTGTGGTGACCGTTGACCTCGGGTGTCCATCGGCGCGCCGACGCAGGCATCAGCGTCCTCACGTATCGACCCACACACAGGAGCCATCCATGACGTCCACGTTCACGCGCCTCGCCCTGCTCGCCGTCCTCGCCCTCGGTCCGATCGGTCTCCGCGCCGCCGCCGCCCAGGAGCCACCTCAGAAGGCCGCCTCTGTCGCGGCCGTCAACCTCAACACCGCGAGTCCGGCGGAGCTCGAGCAGCTGCCCGGCATCGGGCCGCGCGCCGCGCAGCGCATCGTCGAGCACCGCACCAAGAACGGCGGCTTCAAGAAGGTCGAGGACCTGATGAAGATCCAGGGCATCGGCGAGCGCAACTTCCTGAAGCTGAAGCCGCTGGTCACCGTGGGGAGCGCCAAGGGTGACGCCAAGACGCCGCAGTAGCGCGGTGGGGGAGCCGCGGGTCACGGCCCGCGGCTCCGCCGGGTTCTCGCTCGTCGAGTCGCTCGTGGTCGCGTCGCTGGTGGCGGTGGTGCTGGCCACCGCGCTGCCCGTGCTCGACCGCGCGGCCGACACCGCCGAGGCCGCCGGCGCGGCACGCTACCTCGCCGGCCGTCTCGGCCTGGCCCGGCTCGACGCCGCGCGCCGGCAGCGCACCGTGGCGCTGCGCGTGGCCCGCACGCCGCCGTTCGCGCTCGACCTCGTCGTCGATGGCGACGGCGACGGCATTTCGGCGGCGGACGTGGCGGATGGCACCGACGCGGTCGAGGGTGCGCCCGATCCGCTCGGCGCGCACTTTCCGAAGGCGCGCCTTGCCATCGCGCTCGACGTGCCGGGCATCGACGACGGGCGGCCGTTGCGCGCCGGCGACGATCCGCTGCGTCTCGGCGTCGTCGACCAGGTGAGCGTGTCGGCGGCCGGTACGTCCACGAGCGGCACCATCTACGTGGCCAGTCGCGGCGGCGCGCAGTTCGCGGTGCGCGTCGCCGGCGTCACGGGACGGGCGCGTGTGTTCCGTTTCGATCCGGGAGCCCGTGCGTGGCGGCCGTACTGACGCGCGGCGATCGCCGACCCGCGCGCCGGGTGGCGCCGACGGCCTTCGGTGTCGCCCGCCAGGCGGTGATGCGGCCCGGCGTCGATGTGGCGCTCGTCGAGATCTCGCACGGGGGCGCGCTGGTGGAATCCTCGGCGCCCATCCGGCCGGGCGCTCGTACCGACCTGGCCCTCGACGCGACGTCGGGCGCGCGGCGCGTGCTCGCCGTCGAGGTGCTGCGCTGCTGGGTGCACGCGCTGACGCCGTTGCTCTTTCGCAGCGCGCTTCGATTCCTGCTCGAGCGCGACGCCAGAGGGTAGAGGGTAGGGGCTACCCAATTTGGCCGAAATTTATCGAGGGTAGTTCTTACCCGTTTCGTGGCGTGCTTGGACGAGTCGCCCGAAATGTGGCCGAAAATCGCCGAAGTGTTCGTTGTGGCCGGGCTGGCACCACCCTTGGAGTCGAGCCGTGCCGGGGGTGGTGTCGCATGGAACAGCCGGAACGCTTGCACCAGGTCGAGGAACGAAACGCTCGCCAGATCGACCGGCGGCAGGGGCTGCACACGCTGGTGCGGGCGCTGGCCACGCATCTCGTGTCGGGCGAGCCGCACGTCAGACTCGAGGGCGTGCTCGAAGCCGGCCTGGCGCGGGCGCTCGGGGCACACTGGCTGCGAGCCGTGCGCCCGGAAACACCGGGGGCGGCGCGGCAGCGCGGCGCCGATTGCGTGAGGTCGTCGGGGCCAACCGCGGCGCACGACATCTGTTTCGAACTGGCCGTCGACGGCCGCACGCTCGACCCGGGGACCAGCAACTGCTCGACAGCGCGGCGCATCTGCTCACGCTCGCCCTCGCCGCCGATCGGCAGCTGGTGCCACGGGCCGCTCCCGTGCGCGCCGGCGCCGGGGCGGCGCCGCTCATCGGCTCGAGTCCGCAGATGCGCGCCGTGCGCAGCCGCATCGAGCGCGTGGCGCAGAGCGACTTCACGGTGCTCATCCAGGGCGAGAGCGGCACGGGCAAGGAACTGGTCGCGCGCCAGATTCACGATCTCAGCCCCGCAATCGCGGCCCGTTCGTGGCGGTGAACTGCGCGGCGCTGGTCGAGACGCTCTTCGAGGCCGAGCTCTTCGGCATCGAAGACCGCACGGCCACCGGCGTGAAGGGCCGACGCGGGAAGTTCGAACACGCCGACGGCGGCACGCTGTTCCTCGATGAAGTGGCGGAGCTGTCGATGGCCGCGCAGGCCAAGCTGCTGCGCGCCATCCAGGAACTGGCGGTGGAGCGCGTCGGCGGCCACGCCACGAAGCGTCTGAACGTGCGCATCGTCGTGGCCACGAACCGGCCGCTGGCCGGCCTGGTCGAGCAGAGCCTCTTCCGGTCCGACCTGTTCTACCGCCTCAGCGGCCTCGAGGTGGCGGTGCCGCCGCTCAGGGCCCGCCGCGACGACATCCTCGAACTCGCGCAGTACTTCCTCGACGCGCACGGGCCGCGCGGGCACGTGGCGCTCTCGTCCACGGCCGCCGACGCCCTGCAGGCGTATCAGTGGCCGGGGAACGTGCGCGAGCTGCAGCGCACGCTCGAGGGGGCGCTGGCCATGTGCGCCTCGCGCGTCATCGACCTCGACGACCTGCCGCCGGCGTTGCGCGGGTCCTACGCCGACATCGTCGCGCCGTCGCTCGAAGCCGACGAGAGCCTGCGCACGTGGGCGAGCCGCTACGCGAAGCTGGTCCTGGGCCCGTTCAGGTCACAACAAGCGGCGGCGTGCCGCACGCTCGGCATCAGCTACCACACGCTGCAGGCGCACCTGCGGTATCGCAGCGCAGGGTGCGACGACGTGGCCTGACGGCGTCGCGCGGAGGCGGTGGTCCGGAGGCGCGAGCGTCCTTGACCCCGGTGGGCCGGCGTAGTACGTTTTTGCGGATATTTCCCGCAGAACGGACCCCGCATGAGCGACACCGCCGCCCCGCTGAAGAAGACCCCGCTGCACGCCGCCCACGTCGCTCTCGGTGCCCGCATGGTGCCGTTCGCCGGCTGGGACATGCCCGTCGAGTACTCGGGCATCACCGCCGAGCACCTGGCCGTGCGCACCGCCGCCGGCCTGTTCGACGTCTCGCACATGGGCCAGGTGGAACTGGCCGGCGACAACGCGCTCGCGGCGGTGCAGCACATCGTCTCGAACGACGTGGCCAAGCTGCAGAACGGCCAGGCGCAGTACTCGGCGCTGATGACGCCCGAAGGCACGTTCGTCGACGACGTGCTGGTCTACCGATTCGCCGAGAAGCACTACCTGCTCGTCGTCAACGGGGCCAACGTCGACAAGGACTACGCCTGGATCGCGAAGCACGCGCCCGAGGTGGGCGAGGTCGCGATCGTCAACTCGAGCGACCGCTACGCCCTCATTGCGTGCCAGGGCCCGAAGGCCCGCGGCATCGTGCAGAAGCTCACCGCCGTGGATCTCTCGGCCGTGAAGTACTACTGGTTCGCGCATGGCGAGATCGCCGGCGTGCGCTGCACGCTGTCGCGCACCGGCTACACCGGCGAAGACGGCTGGGAGATCTTCGTCGCCCCGCAGTTCGCCACGCAGGTGTGGAACGCGCTGCTCGAGGCGGGCAAGCCCGAGGGGCTCATCCCGTGCGGCCTCGGCGCCCGCGACACGCTGCGCCTCGAAGCGGCGATGCGTCTGTACGGCAACGACATGGACGAGACGTCCACCGTGCTCGAGTGCGACCTGGGCTGGATCGTCGGCTGGAACAAGGCCGAGTTCATCGGCAAGCCGGTGCTCGATCGCCAGAAGGCCGAGGGCGTGTCGAAGAAGCTGGTCGGCTTCGAGATGCTCGAACGCGCCATCGCGCGCCACGGTCACGAGGTGCACCACAACGGCGCCGCAGTCGGCGTGGTCACCAGCGGCACGCACACGCCGTTCCTGAAGAAGGCCATCGGCATGGCCTACGTGCCCACCGCGCTCGCCGCGCCCGGCACCGAGTTCACCATCGACATCCGGGGACGCCAGGCGCGCGCCGTCGTCGTCCCGATGCCGTTCTACAAGCGTCCGAAGGGTTAGCCGAGGAGCCACCGCATGTATCCGAGCGATCTCAAGTACACGAAGGACCACGAGTGGGTGCGCATCGACGGCAGCACGGGCACCGTCGGCATCACGCACTTCGCCCAGCAGCAGCTCGGTGACGTCGTCTACGTCGACCTCCCGGAAGTGGGCACCACGCTCACCGTGGGCCAGGCGTTCGGCACGATCGAGTCGGTGAAGGCCGTCTCGGAGCTGTTCGCGCCGGTGGCCGGCACCGTCACCGAAGTGAACACGGCGCTCAAGGACCGTCCCGATGCCGTGAACAGCCAGCCGCACGAGAGCTGGATGATCAAGGTCGCGCTCAGCAACGCCGGCGACGCCGACGCGCTGCTCGACTCGGCCGCCTACGAAGCCCTCACGCACTAGCACGGTCCGTTTTCCACGCCCTCGAGAACCCTGATGGACAGTTTCGTTCGCCGCCACGTCGGTCCCCGTCCGCACGATCTCCCGGAGATGCTCGCGACCGTCGGCGCCCCGACGCTCGACGCGCTCATCGACGAAGCCATTCCCGCCAGCATCCGGCGGAAGGGCCCGGTGGCGTTGCCGCCGGGCGAGAGCGAGCACGTGTACCTCACGCGGCTCAAGGCGGTGGCGGGGAAGAACCGCGTGCTGCGGTCGTTCATCGGGCTGGGCTACTACGACACGATCACGCCGAGCGTGATTCGCCGGTGCCTGTTCGAGAACCCGAGCTGGTACACGCCCTACACGCCCTACCAGGCCGAGATCGCGCAGGGACGCCTGGAATCCCTGCTGAACTACCAGACGATGGTGTGCGACCTCACCGGCCTGCAGGTGGCCGGTGCGTCGCTGCTCGACGAGGGCACGGCGGCGGGCGAGGCGATGACGCTGCTGCACCGCGTGTCGTCGAAGAAGCTGCAGACGGGCGGCGTGTTCCTCGCCGCCAGCGACGTGTTCCCGCAGACGCTCGCCGTGCTGCAGAGCCGCGCCGAACCCCTGGGCATCACGCTGAAGGTGCAGCCGGTGTCGGAGATGCGCTTCGACGACGCCGACGTCTTCGGCGTGCTGCTGCAGTATCCCAACGAGCGCGGGGCCATCGTGGATCCGTCGGCCACCATCAAGGCGGCGCACGACGCCAAGGTGCTGGTGGCGGTGGCGAGCGACCTGCTCGCCCTCACGAAGCTCACGCCGCCGGGCGAGATGGGCGCCGACGTGGTGCTCGGCAACTCGCAGCGCTTCGGCGTGCCGCTCGGCTACGGCGGTCCGCACGCGGCGTTCTTCGCCGTGCGGCAGGACTACATCCGTCACGCGCCGGGCCGCATCATCGGCGTGTCGGTGGATGCCCAGGGCAACCGCGCGTACCGCATGACGCTGCAGACGCGCGAGCAGCACATCCGCCGCGAGAAGGCCACGTCGAACATCTGCACGGCGCAGGCCCTGCTGGCCAACGTGGCGGCCAACTACGCCGTGTACCACGGGCCCGACGGCCTCACCGACATCGCGAACCACGTGCACGCGCAGACGCGCGCGCTGGTCGCCGGCGTCACCGCGCTCGGCATCGCGCAGACCAACGCGCATTACTTCGACACCGTCGCCTTCACGCTCACCGCCGCGCAGGCGGCCAGCGTGCACGCGGCGTCGGTGGCGGCGGGCTTCAACCTCCGCCACATCAGCGCCACCGAGATCGGCGTGTCGCTCGACGAGATGACGACGCCCGAGGAAGTGGCGACGCTCGTCGGCGTGTTCGCCTCGGCGGTGGGGAAGACGGCGGGGGCCGCGGTCGCCCCGGCCGGTGACGCGCTGCCGCCCGCGCTGCGCCGCACCTCGGCGTTCCTCACGCACCCGGTGTTCCACCGTCATCGCTCTGAAAGCGAGATGATGCGGTATCTGAAGCACCTCGAGCGCAAGGACATCGGCCTCGACATCTCGATGATCCCGCTCGGCTCGTGCACGATGAAGCTGAATGCGGCGAGCGAGATGTTCCCGGTGACCTGGACCGAGTTCTCGCGCATGCACCCGTTCGTGCCGGCCGATCAGGCCGAAGGCTACGCGCAGATCTGCCGCGAGCTCGAAGCCGCGCTGGCCGAGCTCACCGGCTTCGCCGCCACGTCGCTGCAGCCGAACTCGGGCGCGCAGGGCGAGCTGGCGGGCCTGCTCGTGATTCGCGCGTACCATCAGGATCGCGGCCAGGGCCACCGCAACGTGGTGCTGATCCCGGCCTCGGCGCACGGCACCAACCCCGCCAGCGCCGTCATGGCGGGCTACAAGGTGGTGGTCGTCGCCTCGGACACGAACGGCAACATCGACGTGGCGGACCTGAAGGCCAAGGCGGAGCAGCACAGCGCCAATCTCGCCGCGCTGATGGTCACGTATCCGTCGACGCACGGCGTGTTCGAAGACGCCATCATCGACATCTGCGCCACCATCCACGCGCACGGCGGCCAGGTCTACATGGACGGCGCCAACATGAACGCGCAGGTGGGCCTCACGAGCCCGGCGATCATCGGCGCCGACGTGAACCACATCAACCTGCACAAGACGTTCGCCATTCCGCACGGCGGCGGCGGTCCCGGCATGGGCCCGATCTGCGTGGCGGCGCACCTCGCGCCCTACCTGCCCGGGCATCCGCTGGCGACGACCGGCGGCGCCAAGGGCATCCTGCCGGTGGCGGCGGCGCCGTGGGGCAGCGCGAGCATCCTGCTCATCTCGTACGGCTACATCAAGATGCTGGGCGGCGACGGCGTCACCGAGTCGACCAAGTACGCCATCCTCAACGCCAACTACATCAAGTCGCGGCTCGAGTCGCACTACGACGTGCTCTACACGCGGGCCAACGGCCGCGTGGCGCACGAGATGATCTTCGACCTGCGGAAGTTCAAGGCCGCCGGTGTCGAGGAAGGCGACGTGGCCAAGCGCCTGATGGACTACGGCTTCCACGCGCCCACCGTCTCGTTCCCGGTGCCCGGCACACTCATGATCGAGCCGACCGAGAGCGAGGACAAGGGCGAGCTCGACCGCTTCTGCGACGCGCTCATCGCCATCCGCCAGGAGATCGAGGACGTGGTCACCGGCAAGGCCGATGCGAAGGACAACGTGCTGAAGAACGCGCCGCACACCGCGGCGGTCGTCACCGCCGACACCTGGACGCATCCCTACACGCGCGAGCAGGCGGCGTTCCCGCTGCCGTGGGTGAAGGCCAACAAGTTCTGGCCCAGCGTCGGCCGCATCGACAATCCGTACGGCGATCGCAACCTCGTGTGCATCTGCCCGCCCATGGAGGCGTACGCGTAAGCGGGCACACGGCCCGCCATCATGACGGAGTCTCGCGGCATCAGGCCGCTCCGGGTGCTCACCGCGCGGCAGATGCGCGAGGCCGATCGCCGCACGATCGACGAGATCGGGCTGCCGTCGATCGTGTTGATGGAGAACGCCGGCCGCCAGGTGGTGGCCGCGCTCGAGTCGCTGGTGGACGACCTGCCGGCGCGCCGGCTCGCCGTGGTCTGCGGCACCGGCAACAACGGCGGCGACGGCTTCGTCGTGGCGCGCGCGCTGTTTCAGCGCGGACACGAACCGGCGGTGCTGCTCATCGGCAGTGCCGCCGACGTGCGCGGAGATGCCCGCATCAACCTCGAGGTGCTCGGCAACCTCGGGGTGCCGGTGGTGGAAGTGGCCGACGCCTCGTCGTGGGAGCTGCACGGATCGCTGGCCACGGGCGCCGACGTGGTGATCGACGCGCTGATGGGCACTGGTCTCAGCCGCGCCCTCACCGGCCTGCACGAGACCATCGTGGCCGACATCAACGCATCGGAAGCGGCAGTGGTGGCCGTCGACCTGCCGTCGGGGCTCTCCGCTGATACGCCCGACCTCATCGGCCCGGCGATCCACGCGTCGCTCACGGTCACGCTGGGCGCGCCGAAGGTGCCGCTGGTGCTGCCGCCCGCCGAGCATCTGGCCGGCGACGTCGTGGTGGCTGACATCGGCATTCCGGTCGAGGTCGTCGATGCCGCCGACGGCCCGCGCCTGTGCCTGCTCACCCGCGAGTACGTGCGCGGGCTCGTCGCGCCACGCAGCGCGGAGGCGCACAAGGGCGACTTCGGTCGCGTGCTGATCGTGGCCGGTTCGCGCGGCATGACCGGCGCCGCGGCACTGGCGGCGCGCGCCGCGCTGCGCGCCGGCGCGGGACTCGTCACCGTGGCCACGCCGGCGTCCGTGCAGCCGATCGTGGCGGCGATGGGCGCGGAGTTCATGACGCTGCCGCTGCCCGAACGCGACGGCGCGGTGGCGGCCGACGCCGCGGCGGTCGTGCTGGCGGCGGACGCGGATGTCATCGCGATCGGCCCGGGCCTGGGACGCGGTCCGGACGTCACCGCGTTCGTGCGCACCCTGCTCGCGGAGTGCGACCTGCCCATCGTCGTCGATGCCGACGCGTTGAATGCGTGCGCGGGCGAGCCGTCGTGGCTGATGGGGCGCGACGATCGGCCCGTCGTGATCACGCCGCACCCGGGCGAGATGGCCCGGCTCATCGGGGCGGACACCGACGACGTGCAGGCGAATCGCCTGGGCGTGGCGCGCGAGTTCGCCGTGCGGCATCACGTGACGGTGGTGCTGAAGGGCTACCGGTCGCTCGTGGCGACACCGGCGGGCGACGTGTTCGTGAATCCCACCGGCACGCCGGGCATGGCCACGGCGGGCAGCGGCGACGTGCTCACCGGCATGCTCGCGTCCGAGCTCGCGCAGCTGCTCGATCCGGAGCGTGCCGCGCAGCTCGCGGTGTACCTGCACGGGCTGGCCGGCGAACTCGCCGATGCCGACGAAGGCGACGTGGCGATGGTGGCCGGCGACATCGTGCGCCACATCGGCGACGCCGTGCAGGAACTGACGGCGCGCGAACGCGCGACGCCGAAGACGGAGTAGCGCGCGCCGCGACGCGCAGCGGCCCATGCCCCCGAGTGCCCAGCTCACGGCGAGCGCCGACGAGACGCGCGCGTTGGCGCGTACGCTGGCGGCCACCCTGGCCCCGGGCGCGGTGCTGCTGCTGCACGGCGATCTCGGGGCGGGGAAGACGGTGTTCGTGAAGGGCCTGGCCGAGGGCCTCGGGCTCGATCCCGGCGAGGTCACGAGTCCCACGTTCACGCTGGTCCACGAGTATCGCGGCGGCCGCCTGCCGCTCGTGCACCTGGATCTCTATCGTCTCGATCGCATCGAACTCGACGAGGTGGGGCTCGATCCGGATCTGGCCGCCCGCGGCGTCGTGGTCGTGGAATGGGCCGAGCGCCTGGCGCACCGGCCTGCCGGCGCCATCGACGTCCACATCGTCGACGCCGGCGACGACAGCCGGCGCATCGAGATCCAGCGGCCCTGACGCCGCCGGGATCACCGGCTGAGCCGGGATTCCACGGCCTGCGCATTACGGGTTGAACGGCGCCACGACCGGCGCCGAGGAGGCCCGATGCGTCTCACGCTCCCCATGCTCACCCTGGCCGCTACGCTGCTGGCGTGCCTCGCGCCGCGCCCGGCACAGGCGCAGGTCAGCCTCGCGGCCATCGCCGCCGATCTTCCCACCGGGCACCGCACGGAGCTCACCGTCGACGGCCGGCCGCTGACCGGTGACCTCGTGCGGGCGTCCGCCGACGGCATCGTGCTGTGGCGCTACGACACCGGCGCGACGGACGAGATTGCCGCCCAGCGGGTCTCGACCGTCACGTACGACGACAGCCTGCTGAACGGCAGCCTCATGGGGGCGCTGATGGGCGCGGTGCCCGGTTTCATCGTCGGCCTGCCCGTCCAGGAGTACTGCCGGAACGAGGTGGCTTCGTCGCGGGCCTGCGCCAGCGTGCCGTTCAAGGTCGCCGCCGTGACCGGCCTCGTGGGCCTCGGCGTCGGCACGGCGATCGACGGCGCGATCGCGGACGACCGTGCGCCTCGTGCCCGGGCCGACGACGGCGCCCAAAGCGACCGTGTCACCCGTCCCGACCGCCGCGGGCCGATGGCGCTCGTGTCGATCACGTTCTGACCCGTCGCGCGGGTCGTGCGTCGATAATGTCGAGGAGATGCGCCGCGTCCTCGCGCTGTTGCTGCTCGTCGCCGTGGTGCCGCTGCTGGCGCAGCCGCGTGGTCGCGACCTGTGGATCGGCGCGTTGCTGTTCGAAGATGAAGAGACCGGATTGTCACGGTCCGACGGCCGCGTCGTGCTGCAGCCGATCGCGTCGCTGATGGACGGGGCGTGGCACGTGACGCCCAACGACGATCCCGAGCTCGATGAACGGCTGCGTGCGTCGGCGGGACGCGTTCCGGCCGTGTGGCTGCCGCTCGGACAACGCCTCCCACTCGACTGGCGAGGCTGGCTCGTCGACGGCCGGCCGCTGCTCGTGCGCGCCTCCGGGCCGCTGAGGCCGCGGCCAATCTTCGACGAGTTGATGATCGACACCGACCTCCGGCTGTCCAGGTCGAAGGACACCTGGAGCGGTGGCGTCGCTGGTGTGGCCATTGCGGGCGACGTGACGGTGCGGCCGTTCCTCGCGTTGGACGCGTCGACGGAGCGGAGGCTGTTGGAGGCCCTGACGCCAGCATTGGTCGCTGAAGAGCGAACCAGGCTGGCGGCTGCCGCACCTTCCGACCCCACTCAGTTCACCCCGACGCGTCGGCAGCTGCTGCGAGCGCCACGTGAGGTCGATGCGGCCGTCGTCCTCACCCGCGAGGACGGAACCCAGACCGCGTATCTGGCGACGTACGCGACGGTGAAAGGCTCGAAGGGCGAGTGCGGCGACAGGTTCAGTGCCGTCGTGGCGGAACGCCGGTCCGGAGGGCCCTGGCACCAGGTCTGGCGACAGTCGTGGTCGGCGTGCGACGGGCTTTTCATCGCGCATCTGCCGATGGCCGAACTGGAACGCGGCGGGCGCACGTGCTGGGTGACCGCCGCGCGCTACGAAGACGGCATGTCGTTCGGGCTGACCGCGCCGAACACGCTCGACGACTACCCCGCGGCGGCCTGCGACATCCGCTAGCCGCGCCTCGTGGGGCGGCCGGGGACGGGCGCCCGGATGCCGAGCGAGCGTCCGAGCGAGGCGAGCATCCGGGCTGGCCCCGAGCCGGGGCCCCACGAGGCCCACGAGCGGTGGATGACAGCCGGCGCGTCGCCGCTGCGGTGGGAGTCCGAGACCCGCGCCCCGGATCGAGAGCCCCGGCTATTCCGTGCGGTAGTTCGGCGCTTCCTTCGTGATCGTCACGTCGTGCACGTGGCTCTCGCGGACGCCGGCCGGCGTGATGCGCACCATGCGGGCATCGCTCTGCAGATCGCTGATCGTCTTGCAGCCGCAGTAGCCCATGCCGGCGCGCAGGCCGCCCACCAGCTGGTGCACCAGCGACGCCAGCGAGCCCTTGTGCGGCACGCGGCCCTCGATGCCTTCCGGCACCAGCTTCTCCATGCCGCCACCGCGGCCCTCGAGCTGGAACTCGTCCTGGAAGTAGCGGTCGCGCGAGCCCTTCTTCATGGCGCCCAGCGAGCCCATGCCGCGGTATTCCTTGAACGAGCGGCCCTGGAACAGGATGAGCTCGCCCGGGCTCTCGTCGGTGCCGGCGAACAGGTTGCCGATCATCACCGTGCTGGCGCCCACGGCCAGCGCCTTCACGATGTCGCCCGAGTAGCGGATGCCGCCGTCGGCGATCACCGGCACGCCCGAGCCCTTCGCCGCTTCGGCGCACTCGTGAATCGACGAGATCATCGGCATGCCGATGCCCGCCCCGACGCGCGTCGTGCAGAGCGAGCCGGCGCCGATGCCCACCTTCACCGCGTCGACGCCCAGGCGAATCAGCGCCTCGGTGGCTTCGGCGGTGGCGACGTTGCCGGCGATGAGATCGACGTCGGGGAAGCGGTGACGCAGGTCCTTCACGATGTCGAGCACGCCCTGGCTGTGGCCGTGCGCGGTGTCGATGATGATGATGTCGACGTGCGCCGCCACCAGCGCCTCGGCGCGCTCCACCGTGTTCTTCGCGGTGCCTACCGCGGCGGCGCAGCGCAGGCGGCCCAGCGAGTCCTTGCAGGCGTTCGGATACTTGATCGCCTTCTGGATGTCCTTGACGGTGATGAGGCCCTTGAGGCGGAACGCGTGGTCGACGACCAGCAGCTTCTCGACCTTCTTCTGGTGCAGGATCTCGCGCGCCTCGTCGAGCGTCGTGCCCACCGGCACGGTGATGAGGTTCTCCTTCGTCATCACGTCGGCGACGTTGCGGCTGACGTTGGTTTCGAAGCGCAGGTCGCGGTTGGTGAGGATGCCGACCAGGCGGCCTTCCTTGCTGCCGTCGTCGGTCACGGGCACGCCGGAGATGCGGTAGTGCTTCATCATCTCGAGCGCCTCGTGGATCTTGTGGGTGGGCGACAGCGTGATCGGGTTGACGATCATGCCGCTTTCCGACCGCTTCACCCGATCGACCTCGGCGGCCTGTTCCTCGATCGAGAGGTTCTTGTGGATGACGCCGATGCCGCCCTGCTGCGCCATCGCGATCGCCATCGCGCTCTCGGTCACCGTGTCCATCGCCGCGCTGAGCAGCGGCACGTAGAGCGGGATGTTGCGGGTGAGCTTCGTCGACACGTCCACCTGGGCCGGCAGCACGTTCGAGTAGCGCGGCACGAGCAGCACGTCGTCGAACGTGAGCGCGGTGGCGAGACGGCTGTCGAGCGAGGAGCGGGTGGAGGTGGCGGACGCGGCGGGCAGGCTCATGGCGATCGTCTCGAAGGCGATGTCAGGTCAGATACACGAAAGGCCGACACACGGGTCGGCCTTCCTCAGTCGAAGTCGCGGACGTACGGGGTACCACGCGCGCATCAATTGGCTCCGTGGCACTTCTTGTATTTCTTGCCGCTGCCGCACCAGCACGGGTCGTTGCGGCCGATCTTGGGCTCGGTGTTCTTCACCGTGGCGATCGGGGCGTCGTCGCCGCCCACACGGGCGGGCGTGCGCGAGGCCGGCGGCGGGAAGCCGCCAGCGGCCGGACCCGGATCCGACGGCGGCGCGGGCGGCGGGAAGGCCGCGGGCGCGGTGTCGGACGGACCGGAGTAGGTGAGCGGCGTGGCCTTGCGCGGCGCCGGGCGCGGCACGATGGGCTCGGGCGCGGCCTCGCCGGGGGCCGATTCGAGCACCGGGCGCAGCCACCACAGGTAGCGCACCATCTCGGCCTCGATCCGGCTGCGCATGTCCTGGAAGAGCGTGTAGCTCTCTTTCTTGTACTCGACCAGCGGATCGCGCTGGCCGTAGCTGCGCAGGCTGATGCCGTCCTTCAGATGGTCGAGCGAGTAGAGGTGATCCTTCCACTGCGTGTCGACGATCTGCAGCATGAGGTCGCGTTCCACCCGGCGCAGGATGTCGGCCGGCACGATCGCTTCCTTCTCTTCGTAGCGCTGGCGCACCAGCTGCTGCAGCGCCTCGACGATGCCGGCGGGACGGCCGTCCCACGGCACGGCGTTGAAGTCGTCGCCCTCGATCGCGAAGAGCTCGGTCATCTCGCGACGCAGCGCGTCGAGATCCCACGTGCTGTGGTCGCCGTCCTTCGGGCAGTAGAGATCGACCTTGTCCTCGACCAGTTCCTCGGCCGTGGCCAGCAGGTAGCCGCGCGTGTCGGACGTCTCGTCCTCGGTCACCCGCACGGTGCCCTCGAGGATCTCGCGGCGCAGCGTGTAGACGCTCTCGCGCTGCTTGTTCATGACGTCGTCGTACTCGAGCAGGTGCTTGCGGACGGCGAAGTTCTGCGCTTCCACCTGCTTCTGCGCGCGCTCGATGGCGCGGGTGACCATGCCGTGTTCGATCGGCACGCCCTCTTCCATGCCGAGGCGCTGCATCAGGCCCGAGATGCGGTCGGACCCGAAGATCCGCATCAGGTCGTCTTCGAGCGAGAGGTAGAAGCGCGAGCTGCCCGGGTCGCCCTGACGGCCGGCGCGGCCGCGCAGCTGGTTGTCGATGCGGCGGGCCTCGTGGCGTTCGGTGCCGAGGATGTGCAGGCCGCCGAGGGCCACCACCTCGTCGTGCTCGGCGTCGCACTGGCGCTTGAAGTGGGTGTGGATGCGGTCCCAGTCGGGACGCGGCACGCGGTAGTGCTCGAGCCCGTGCGAGAAGTAGACGAACTCGTCGTCGTCGACGAACTTCTCCTGGCCGCGCTCGAGCTTCTCGGCCACTTCCTCGTGCAGGCACTGCTGGCGCGACATGTACTCGGCGTTGCCGCCGAGCAGGATGTCGGTGCCGCGGCCGGCCATGTTGGTGGCGATGGTGACGGCGGCCTTGCGGCCGGCCTGCGCCACGATCTCGGCTTCCTGCGCGTGGTACTTGGCGTTCAGCACCACGTGCTTGATGCCGCGCCGCTTCAGCATCGCCGAGATCTTCTCGGACTTCTCGATGCTGACGGTGCCGACCAGCACGGGCCGGCCCTGCTGCTGCTTCTCGATGATGTCGCCGACGATCGCCTCGTACTTCTCGGCGGCGGTGCGGTACACGAGGTCGGGTTCCTCGATGCGGCGCATCGCCTTGTTCGTCGGGACCACCGTGACTTCGAGCTTGTAGATCTTGCTGAACTCGGGGGCCTCGGTTTCGGCCGTGCCGGTCATGCCGCCGAGCTTGGCGTACTTGCGGAAGTAGTTCTGGAAGGTGATGGTGGCGAGCGTCTGGTTCTCGCGCTCGATCTTCACGCCTTCCTTGGCTTCCACGGCCTGGTGCAGGCCGTCGCTCCAGCGGCGGCCCGGCATGAGGCGGCCGGTGAACTCGTCGACGATGACGACCTGGCCGTCCTTGATCATGTACTCGACGTCGAGCCGGTAGTGCGTGTGCGCCCGCAGGCCCTGCTGCACGTGGTGCAGCAGCGGCATGTTGGCCGGGTCGTACAATCCGCCGGGCTGCAGGCGGTGGGCGAGCAGACGCTCGGCCTTGGCGATGCCGGCTTCGGTGAGCGTGACCGTCTTGTTCTTCTCGTCGACCGTGTAGTCGCCCGAGGCTTCCATGCGGTCGCGGTCTTCCGTCTTCATCTGGCCCTGGTGGACCAGGCCGCGGGTGAGCGACGGGATGATGCGATCGACCTCGTAGTAGAGGTCGGTGGATTCCTCGGCCGGGCCCGAGATGATGAGCGGCGTGCGCGCCTCGTCGATGAGGATGCTGTCGACTTCGTCGACGATCGCGAAGTTGTGGCCGCGCTGCACCATGCGCGACAGCTCGAACTTCATGTTGTCGCGCAGGTAGTCGAAGCCGAACTCGTTGTTGGTGCCGTAGGTGATGTCGCAGGCGTAGGCGGCCTGGCGCTGCTCGTCGTTCAGGTCGTGCTGGATGACACCGACCGAGAGGCCGAGGAAGCGGTAGATCTTGCCCATCCACTCGGCGTCGCGGCGGGCCAGGTAGTCGTTGACGGTGACGACGTGGACGCCCTTGCCGCTGAGCGCGTTGAGATACGCGGGCAGCGTCGCCATGAGCGTCTTGCCTTCGCCCGTCTTCATCTCGCCGATGCGGCCCTGGTGCAGCACCATGCCGCCGATGAGCTGCACGTCGTAATGCCGCATGTTGAGCACGCGGCGGCCGGCTTCGCGGACGAGCGCGAAGGCGTCGGGCAGCAGGTCGTCGAGCGATTCGCCGTTGGCGGCGCGGGTGCGGAAGGCCAGCGTCTTCTCGCGCAGGCCGTCGTCGGTGAGCGCCCGCATCGCGGCCTCGCGCTCGCCGATCTGCGCGACGATCGGCCGGAGCCGCTTCAAGTCGCGGTCGTTCTGGGTACCGAAGACCTTGGCGAGTAGATTACCGACCATGCGGGGCTGACACGGGTCAGGAGATTCAAACGATCTTACCGGCGCGGCCGGAGACCGTCAAGGAACGGAGGCGCGACGCCGGCGCGGAAGCTAGTCCGCCGCCTGACGCGCGTTCTTCAGAAGGAACTGCAGGGGGTTCAGCAGGCGGTCGTTCACGCGCACTTCGTAGTGCAGGTGAGGACCCGTGGCGCGGCCCGTGGCGCCCACCGTGCCGATCTTGTCGCCGCGCTTCACCTTCGTGCCGACCGCGACGGTGATCGTCTGCAGGTGGCCGTAGCGCGACTCGAGACCGAAGCCGTGGTCGATGCGCACCAGGTTGCCGTAGTCGCTGTAGGTGCCGGCGTGGACGATGGTGCCGTCGGCCGTGGCGTAGACGGGCGATCCGCGATCGGCCGAGATGTCGAGGCCGGGATGGAAGTCGGCGCCGCCCGTGAACGGATCGCGGCGGCTGCCGACCGACGAGGTGAGCCAGCCGGCGGCCGGCCAGATGGACGGCGTGGCCGCGGCCAGCTTGTTGCGCTTCTCGACGCCCGACTGCACCGACTGCAGCCGGCTCTCGAGACCCTGCAGCAGATCGCGCAGCAGGCCGAACGTGTCTTCCGGCGAGTTCAGGCTCGGCAGCATGGCCAGCCCGGCCGAATCACTGGCGCTGCCGCCGCCCATCGCGCGCGACTTCACGATGGCCGGCAGCTTGTCCATGGCCGACCGCAGCGCCGGGTCGAGCGCCGATCGGCCGCCGAGATCGTCGAGCGCCGTCTGCAGGCCCTGGATCTGGCCGGTGAGCGCTTCGGTGGTCTCGCGGTAGTTCGAGAGTTCGAGTTCGAGGGTGGCGTGCGACGCGTAGAGGTCGGCGACGTCGGCCTTCGACTTCCATGCCGCGCCCATGCCGATCAGGATGGGCAGCGTCACGATCGTGCCGAGCACCAGCAGGGCCGGCTTGAGCCCGACGGTGAAGCGCCGCACCACACCAGTCTGGCGGTCGGCGTGCAGGATCGTGTAGCGCGTGGACGGCATCAGGGATTCGAGAGGTACTGCAGGCGCCCGGTCGACAGGACGCAACCCGGCGAGCATACCACGCGGGTCCGGCTGAGCGAACCCCTGAACCGTCGCCGAGCGAACACAGGGCGAAAATGGCATCAGGCGGGGGGCACGGGTGCGGCGGCGCGGAACTGCAGCGCCTCGGCCACGTGATCGGCGCGCACCGCGTCGTCGCCGGCCAGATCCGCGATGGTGCGGGCCACCCGAAGCGTGCGGTGCACGGCGCGGCTGCTGAGACTGAGCCGCGACGCGGCCGTGGCCAGCATCGCGCTCGCGTCGGCATCGAGCGCGGCGACGCGGTGCAGGCTGGCGGGGGAGATGCGGCTGTTCACGGCGGCGCCGGTGAACGGCGCGCGGGCGCGCTGCCGGGCACGCGCCTCGGCCACGCGCGGCCGCACGGCGGCCGAGGGCTCGCCGTCGGCGCGTCCCGCCAGCGACTCGAAAGGCACCGGCGCCAGTTCGACCGTGAGGTCGAGCCGATCGCGCAGCGGCCCCGAGACCCGCTCGTGATACCGCATCACCGCGGCCGGCGTGCACCGGCAGGTCCGGACGGGATGACCGGTGTATCCGCACGGGCACGGGTTCATCGCCGCGATGAGCGTGAAGGCGGCGGGGAAGTCGACCGTGCCCGAGGCGCGGGCGATGCGCACGTGCCCTTCCTCGAGCGGCTGCCGCAGGGCTTCGAGGGCCCGCCGACTGAACTCGGGCAGCTCGTCGAGGAAGAGCACGCCGTGATGGGCGAGCGTGATGTCACCCGGCCGCGGCTGCGTGCCGCCACCGACCAGCGCCGCATCGGACGCCGTGTGGTGCGGCGCGCGGAAGGGCCGTTCGTCGAGCAGCGTGCCGCCGGCCGGCAGCGCGCCCGCCACGGAGTGAATCGCCGTGACCTCGAGCGCCTCGTCGAACGTCAGCGTGGGCAGGATGCCGGGCATGCGTCGCGCCAGCATTGTCTTGCCGGCGCCGGGTGGACCGACGAACAGCATGTGATGGCCGCCGGCCGCGGCGATCTCGAGGCCACGTCGCGCGGTGGCTTGACCGCGCACGTCCGCGAGGTCCGGGCCTTCCGGCCGGACGCTGGAGCGGCTGGGCACCGGCGTGCCCACCCACGTCTCGGGCGGCTGCTGCAGGCGCGCCACCGCATCGGCGAGCGAGCGGATCGGCAGCACGCGCAACGCCTGCACCACCGCCGCCTCGGCCGCGTTGGCTTCCGGCAGCAGCAGCGCCGGCACGCCCTGACGATGCAGGCCGATCGCTACCGGCAGCACGCCGCGCGTGGGCAGCACCGCGCCGTCGAGCGAGAGCTCGCCCACCACGGCCAGCGCGTCGGGCGCCGTGCGCGGCACCACGCCCGAAGCCGCGAGGATGGCGAGCGCGATCGGCAGATCGAACGCCGCGCCGGCCTTGCGGACGTCGGCGGGCGCCAGGTTCACCGTGATGCGATGCGCAGGGAAGTCGAAGCCGGAATTGCGGATCGCCGCGCGCACGCGGTCGCGGCTTTCGCGCACGCTGGCATCGGGCAGGCCGACCATCGCGAAGACCGGCAGGCCGAACGAGACGTCGACCTCGACATGGACGGGAAACGCCTCGATGCCCCGAAGGGCCGCACTCTGCATCTGCGCCAGCATCGCGACGCGGTCAGCTCCACGGTGCGTGCCAGCCCGCGCGGGTCGTGAATGCCGCGCATTCACGCCACCGTGGGCGCGGGACGTGGCAGGAATGACGAGCGGGACGATGCCCGGATCGGGCAGGAACTGAGACGCGCCTACTGCGCGTTGGCGGCGCGGCCGTGGATCTCGAGCGTGTCGCCGATGGCGAGCGCCGAGCCCTTCAGCCCGTTCCACTTGCGGAGGTTCTCGATCGAGACGCCGTGGCGGCGCGCGATCGACGACAGCGTGTCGCCCTGCCGCACCTTGTAAACGGTGCGCACCGGCTCGGCCTTCGCGACGCGCGTGGAGGCGACGCGGGTCGATCGGGTGCTGCGGGATGCCGGCTCGGCGGCGGCCGTCTCGACCGCGGGCTCGCTGCCGCGGCTCGCCATCAGCGCCGCCGACGGCGCGCGCGGCACCACCAGGCGCTGGCCCGGCATCACCTGCGCCCGGGCGCTGAGGTAGTTGGCCTCGGCGAGATCGGCGCGCGACACGCGCAGCCGCCGCGCGATGGTGGGCAGTGACTCGCCCTTCTTCACCACGTACCACTGCAGCGCGGCGGCGTCGTCGGGCGAGGCCGAAGCGTAGCCGTCGAGCACCGACGACAGCGAGCCCACCGGCACGCGGAGCTGGTACTCCTTGGCGCGAATCGGCGTGGTCCAGCGGCGCAGTTCAGGGTTCAGCGTGCGGATCTCGTCGGCGGGCACGCCGGCCCACTCGGCCACGCGGCGCAGGTCGACGGGACGCGACACGGTGAGCACGTCGCTCGCGAAAGGCAGCGCGGCCGGCACGTCGAAGCCGTACTGCGCCGGGTTCTTCGCGATGATCGCCGCGGCGAGGATCATCGGCACGTAGTCGCGCGTCTCGCGCGGCAGGTGCTTCGACGACGCCGAGAGATCCCAGAAGTCGGTGATGCCGGCGCGCTTCACGGCGCGCTGCACGCGGCCGGGGCCGCCGTTGTACGACGCCAGCGCCAGGTGCCAGTCGCCGAACATCGTGTAGAGCGTCTTGAGGTACTTCGCGGCGGCGCGCGTCGCCTTCTCGGGATCGGCACGCTCGTCGATGTACCAGTCGTGCGACAGGCCGTTCTCCTTGCCGGTGCCGCGCATGAACTGCCACACGCCGCGGGCGCTGGCGCGCGACAGGGCGCTCACCTTGAACGCGCTCTCGACCAGCGGCACGAACCCCAGATCCAGCGGCAGGCCTTCCTCGCGGAACACCGTCTGGATCATCGGCAGGTACACGGCGCCGCGCGTCATGCCTTCGGTGAGGAAGCCGCGCAGCCGGCCCTGGAAGAGCTCGACGAAGCGCAGCACGCGGTCGTTCAACGGAATCGGGATGTCGTGCTCGGTGGTGGCGAGATCGTCGCGGACCACCGTGGCCACCTCGGGCGCCGGCGCGGCATCGGCCTCGGCGGCGGGCAGCGACAGCAGGGTGTCGATCGACGCGGGTTCCGACTCGGTGGTCTCGGTGAAGCCGTCGCCGCGCGACAGCGTGTCGAGCTCGAGCGCGCTGATGCGGTCGACCAGCCCGTCGAGCGCGGCCGAGAGCCGGGCGTCCGACCGGGCGCCGCCGGGCACAAGGAGCAGCGTGTCGAGCGCCATGTCGAAGGCGAGACGGGCGTCGCGCAGGTGGCCCTGCTCGGTGGCGACTTTACCGGCGTCGAAGGCGGCATTGGCCGCGGCGATGGCGTCGGCGATCGGGTCGGAGGGCGGCGGCGCGGGCGCAGCGACGGGCGCGGGCGCCTTCGGCGCGGGGGCCGAGGCGACCGGGGCGGGTGTGCGAGCGGCACAGGCCGCCGCGCCCACCGTCACGAGGAAGAGTGCAAGGCGTCGCATCCGTGACAGACGGTCAGACGCTACCACGGGCCCCGCGGCCGGTCAAACCGCGCAGTCCCGCGCGGGGCGTGCGACAACCCCAAGCGCGAACGGGAGTTAGCGTCGGGATCCGTCCTGCCAGACGAGCGTGTCGGTGGCCAGGCCGACGTCGCGCGCGGCTGGCGTGACGATGGTGCGCGGCCCGACGAGCAGCTTCCGGCCGTCGTTGGCGGCGCGGCGGACGTTGTCTTCGCAGATGAAGTCGGCCGGCGTCGAGGGCAGCGCGGGCGCGGCCGACGGCGGTGGTGTGGGCGCGGCGCCGCGTCCGGCCAGCACGCGATCGAGCCCCGCACGCATCTGGTCAGCCGACACCGGCTCGGCCGTAGGCTTCGGCGGCGCCTGGGGCAGCAGCGGGCGTTCCGTGAGCGGCGCCACCGAGGCCGGCGCCGGCGCACCGGGACGCCGCGCGCCCGGCCGCGGCCGCACCTCGTAGGCGAGGCGCTTGATGTTCAGCAGGTGCCGCGGCGAGATGTTGTCGGAGGTGATGTTGCCGCCGTAGCCGCCGCAGCCGAGCGTCATCGCCGGATCGAGGCCGGTCGTGAGGCCAATAGAGCCGTGGGTCGTCGGCGTGTTCACGCAGATGCGGAACGCCGGCTTGTGGAGGCCGAACTCGAGGATCACCTGCTCGTTCCGCGAGTGGATCGACATGGTGTGGCCCATGCCGCCGTAGCGCAGGATCTGCTTCGCGCGTTCACAGCCCTCGCGCCAGTCGGCCACCTCGTAATACGAGAGCACCGGACACAGCTTCTCGATCGACAGCGGATGGTCGCGGCCCACGCCGGCCAGCGGCGCGATGAGCGCCCGCGTGCCCTCGGGCACGGTGAGGCCCACGGCTTGCGCGATGTGCATCGCCGACTTGCCGACGAGTGTCGGGTTGGGCAGGCGCTCGGGCGAGACCAACGCCGCCGCCAGTTTCCCGGCGTCGGTCGGCGAGAGGAAGTGTCCGCCGCCCGCGACGAGGGCCTCGCGCAACGCCGGCGCCACGGCGCGATCCACCACGATCGAGTTCGGCGACGAGCACAGCACGCCGTTGTCGAAGGTCTTGCCGGCCAGGATGTCGTCGGCGGCCTTGGCCACGTCGGCCGAGGCCTCGACATAGCACGGCGCGTTGCCGGGTCCGACGCCGTAGGCGGGCTTGCCGGCCGAGTAGGCGGCCCGCACGAGGCCCAGGCCGCCGGTGGCGAGGATCACGGCGACGTCGCGCGAGCGCATCAGCTCCTGCGTGCCGTGCAGCGTCACGGTCGAGAGCCAGCCGATGGCGCCCTCCGGCATCCCGGCCTGGCGCGCCGCGTCGTTCAGCAGCGTGGCGGTGCGGGTGATGCAGCGCGCCGCCGACGGATGCGGCGTGATCACGACCCCGCAGCGCGCCTTGAGGCTGATGAGCAGCTTGTAGATGGCCGTCGACGTCGGGTTGGTGGACGGCACGATGGCGGCGACGACGCCGAAGGGCTCGGCGATCTCGACCACCTTCTTGTCGTCGTGGCGCGCCACGACGCCCACGGTCTTCATGGGGCGGATGAAGGCGTGCACGTCGCGCGAGGCGAAGAGGTTCTTCTGGATTTTGTCGGCGACGACGCCGTAGCCGGTTTCGTCGACCGCCAGCCGCGCCAGCGGCTCCGCCTCGGCTTCGGCCACCTCGGCCATGCGGGCGACGATGGCGTCGATCTGCGCCTGGCTGAACTCGGCGAGCTGCTGCTGGGCCGCTTTCGCGCGTGCCGCGAGGGCGCGAGCCTCGGCGGCCGACGCCAGGTCACGTTCGGTCGGGGCCGCGGGAGTGGGCGAGGCCATGGGACGGCCGGGGCCGCGCTAGCCCTTCGGAAGGAGCCGCTCGACGTCGGCGTGCGGCCGGGGAATCACGTGCACCGAGACCAGCTCACCCACGCGGCGGGCGGCCGCGGCGCCGGCATCGGTGGCCGCCTTCACGGCCCCGACGTCGCCCCGCACGAGGACGGTCACGTAGGCGGCGCCGATGTACTCGGTGCCGACGAGCACGACGTTGGCAGCCTTCACCATGGCGTCGGCCGCTTCGACCGACCCGATGAAGCCCCGGGTCTCCACCATGCCCAGCGCGTCCTGTGCGAATTCCATGTGCCGATTCGGCTCCCTGCGTGAACGGGCCGCACTGTAGCACACTCGATTCCAGGTAAGTGGCGCCGTCGGGCTGGAGACGCTATCATGTTGCCTCACAAGGTTATGTACAACTTCAGCACCTCCCGCCTGGCCGTCGGGCTCGCGGTCGTGGCCCTCGCCGTCACCACCGCCGCCTGTGGCAAGAAAGAAGACACCGCGCCCGTCCAGGGCACCATGAGCATCTCGATGTCGCGCTCGCGCGTGGCACTCGGCAGCCCGGTCGAAATTACCTACAAGTTCACCCTGGCGGCCAACGCCACGCCGATCGGCAAGCGCAAGGCGTTCGTGCACTTCATGGACGCCGACAACGAACAGATGTGGACGGACGACCACGACCCGCCCACCCCCACCACCGACTGGAAGCCGGGGCAGACCATCGAGTACACGCGCACGGTGTTCGCGCCCGTGTATCCGTACGTCGGCAAGACGCGCGTGGTCGCGGGCCTCTACGACCCGTCCAACGGCGATCGCGTGCGTCTCAGTGGCACCGAGGCCGGCGGCCGCTCGTACGAGGTGGCCACCTTCGAGCTGCTGCCGCAGACCGAGAACGTCTTCCTGATCTTCAAGGACGGCTGGCATGCCGTGGAGGCCGCGGCCGATAACTCCATGGTGGAGTGGCAGTGGACCAAGAAGGAAGCGACGCTCGCGTTCCGCAACCCGCGGCGCGACTCGATCCTCTACTTCCAGGCCGACAACCCCGGCAAGGCGGCCACCGCCGCCACGCAGGTCGAACTGCGGCTCGGCGAGCAGGTGCTCGAGACCGTGAAGCTCGTGCCCGAGGCGCCGGTGCACAAGATTCCGCTGCCGGCGGCGGCGCTGGGCAGCGGCGACATGGTCGAGATCCGGCTCATCGTCGACCAGACGTTCGTCCCGGCTCTCGAACCCGGCGCGGCGTCCAATGATCCACGGGAGCTCGGCGCGCGGGTGTTCCACGCGTTCGTGCAGCCGCAGGGGTCGTAACGCCGGTCCACCATGGAATTCCGCTGCAGGCTCGGCACCGCGGCAGGGCAGGTCATCGAGGGCATCTACATCGCCCCGAGTGAGGCCCACCTGCGCCGCGAGCTGGAAGACAAGGGCCTGCACGTGCTGGCCCTCACGCCGCGCGGCGGCGTGCAGGGCTTTTCGATCGGCCGGCGCAAGATCCGCCGCGACGAGTTCCTGATCTTCAATCAGGAACTGGCGACGCTGCTCAAGGCCGGCATGCCGCTCGTGCAGTCGCTCGACATCCTGCGCCAGCGGCTCACCAATCCGGTCTTCAAGGCCGTGCTCGACGACGTGCACGAGAAGGTGCGCGGGGGCACGGCGCTGTCGGACGCCTTCGGCGCGCACGCCGATCTCTTCCCCGGCGTCTACACGGCCTCGCTCGTCGCTGGCGAACGCAGCGGCTCGCTCGATCAGGTGCTGCGCCGCTACGTGTCGTACTCGAAGGTGCTCGACACGGTGCGGAAGAAGACGTTCTCCGCCATGCTGTATCCGGCGATCCTGTCGGCGCTGGCGGTCACGCTCGTCGCCATCATCGTCGTGAAGGTGGTGCCGGCGTTCTCCGGCTTCTACGCCAGCTTCGACCAGGAGCTGCCGCTCATCACCCGCATCATCATCGCCATCTCCGACGTGGTGCGCGCCAACCTGCTGGTGATCATCCTGGCGCTCATCGGCGGCGCGGTGGCGTTCCTGTCGTGGCTGCGTCAGCCGGGGCAGCGCGCGCGCTTCGACCGCCTGCTGCTGCACCTGCCGTTCGTCGGGCCCATCGCCCACAAGTTCGCCACCTCGCAGATCGCGCGCACGCTGGCGGCGCTGGTCGGCGGCGGCATCCCGCTCGTGAACGCGCTCGACACCGCCGCCACCTCCACCGGCAACCGCTTCCTCGGCAGCGAGCTGCGCGTCGTCGCCGAGAAGGTGCGCGAGGGCAAGGGCTTCGCCGCGACGCTGCTCGAACGCGGCGTGATGCCCGACGTCGCCATCAAGATGGTGGAAGTGGGCGAGTCGACCGGCGCCCTGCAGGAGATGCTGACCTCGCTCGCCGACTTCTACGACGAGGACGTCGAGACCGAGGTGAGCCGCTTCGTCACGCTGGTCGAGCCGACGATGCTGGTGTTCATGGGCGTCGTGATCGCCGGCGTCGTGCTGGCGCTCTACATGCCCATCTTCCAGTTGTCGACGGTGGTCGGCCGCTAGGACCCGTCAATGGCCATCGCCGAATCCAACGACGCCTTCGAGCCCGAGGAGATCGCGCACGACTTCGTGCCGGCCGGGCCCGATCGCGCCCGGCAGGCCGAGGAACAGCACGCGCGCCGGCTGGCGGACCGCTACCGGCTCGAGTTCCTCGACATGAGCCTGTTCCGCATCGACCAGGCGCTCTTCCGCGGCATCCCCGCCGAGCTGATGCTGCGCTACGGCTTCGTGCCGTTCCGCAAGGACGGCCGCGCGCTGGTCATCGTGGTCTCCGACCCGACCGACCTGCCGATGATCGACGAGCTGGCGGTGCTGCTGGGCACGCCGGTGCGCGTGATGGTCGGCGCGCGCTCCGCCATCGAAGGCATCCTGAAGAAGAGCGAGAGCTCGCAGCGCGTGCTGGACGAAGCCACCGAGGACTTCATCCAGGTGCTGAAGGACGAGGACTCGAGCGAAGACCTCACGGTCGAGCGCCTCACGAGCGATCACAGCCCGATCATCCGCATGGTCGACGCGATGGTGTTCACCGCCATCCAGCGGCGGGCGAGCGACATCCACATCGAGACGCAGGACGACGCGGTCGTCGTGAAGTACCGCATCGACGGCGTGCTGCAGCCGGCCAGCCGGCCGATCGCCAAGGCGCAGCACTCGGCGATCATCTCGCGCATCAAGGTGATGGCCGAGCTCGACATCGCCGAGAAGCGCGTGCCGCAGGACGGCCGCTTCCGGCTGCGCGTGCGCGGCAAGACGATCGACTTCCGCGTCTCGATCATGCCGAGCGCGCACGGCGAAGACTCGGTCATCCGCATCCTCGACAAGCAGTCGATCAGCGAGCAGTTCACCGAGCTGAAGCTCGACATCCTCGGCTTCCCCGAGGTCGAGCTGCGGCGCTTCCGCAAGTACATCCGCGAGCCCTACGGCATGGTGCTCGTCACCGGGCCCACCGGCTCGGGCAAGACCACCACGCTCTACGGCGCGCTGGCCGAGATCAAGTCGGTGGAAGACAAGATCATCACCATCGAAGACCCGGTGGAGTACCAGCTGCGCGGCATCACGCAGATCCCGATCAACGAGAAGAAGGGCCTGACGTTCGCGCGCGGCCTGCGCTCGATCCTGCGTCACGACCCCGACAAGATCATGGTCGGTGAGATCCGCGACTCGGAAACCGCGCAGATCGCCATCCAGTCGGCGCTCACCGGCCACCTGGTGTTCACCACGGTCCACGCCAACAACGTGTTCGACGTGCTGGGCCGCTTCCTGAACATGGGCGTCGAGCCCTATCAGTTCATCTCGGCGCTCAACTGCGTGATGGCGCAGCGCCTGGTCCGCAAGATCTGCGAGAAGTGCAAGACGCCGGTGCGCCTCACGCGCGAGCAGCTGGCCGAGAGCGCGATGGATCCGGCCCTGGCCGACACGCACATGTTCGCGGAGGGCGCCGGCTGCGTCGATTGCGGCGGCACCGGCTTCAAGGGCCGCATGGCCATCTGCGAGCTGCTCGACCTCACCGACCACGTGCGCGAGATCATCCTCGAGCGCCGGCCGATCTCGGAAGTGAAGCGCGCCGCGAAGGAGCAGGGGATGCGGTTCCTGCGCGAGTCGGCGGTCGAACGCGTGATGGAAGGCCTGACGACGCTGCGCGAAATCAACAAGGTGACGTTCGTCGAATGAGCCTCCCGTCGTTCCTCCAGCAGGCGCCACCGACGGTGGCCGTCGACGTGTCGCCCGAGCGCGTGGCGGTGGTGCGCGTCGAGCGTCGCGGCGCCACGACGTCGATCGCCGCGCACGGCGTCGAGCCGCTGCCGCCCGGCGCGGTCACCGGCGCCCTCGCCGCGCCGAACATGACCGATCCGCAGTCGGTGGCGGCGGCGATCCAGCGCGCGCTGGCCACGGCCGGCGCCCGCACCTCGCGCGTGGCGCTGGTCGTGCCCGATTCGATCGCGCGCGTGAGCCTGGTGAAGTTCGAGTCGCTGCCCGCCAGGTCGGCCGACCTCGATGAGCTGGTGCGCTGGCAGGTGAAGAAGACCACGCCGTTCCCGTTCGACGAGGCCGTGGTGGCGTACACGCCGGCGACGCACACCGTGGGAAGCTACGAGTTCGTCGTCACCGTGGCGCGCCGCGATGTCGTCGCCCAGTACGAGCGTGCATGCGAGCTCGCCGGCGTGCACGCCGGGCTCGTGGATCTCGCGACCTTCAACGTGATCAACGCCGTCCTGGCGACGGCGCGCGGGCAGGTGGGCGGCGACTGGCTGCTCGTGCACGCCGCGCCGAGCTACGTGAGTCTCGCCGTGCTGCGCGACGGCCAGCCGATTTTCTATCGCACGCGCGGCGAGGACGCGGAAGGCTCGCTCGCCGATCTCGTGCACCAGACGGCGATGTACTACGAGGATCGCCTGCAGGGCCGGCAGTTCGCGCGCGTGCTGCTGTCGGGCGGATCGACGGCGGCGGGCGCCGATCAGCTGCGGCGCGAACTCGCCGATCGCCTGGCGCTCGACGTCGTGGCGGTGGACCCGTTCCACGCGGCGTCGCCCGAGGCGCGCCTCGGCTCGTCGCCGTCGCTGGCCGACGCGCTGGCCCCCGGCATCGGCATCCTGCTGCGCGACGGGGCGGTGGCGTGATGCTGAAGGGCAATCTCGCGACCCGCCCGTTCTACAACGAGCGCCTCGTCCGCGGCGTCCTCGTGGTGGCGTTGGCCGCCATGGTGGCGTGGGCCGCCGTGAACGCGGCGCGCCTCGTCAGCCTCTCGCAGCAGAACACGATGCTCAGCGAGCGTGTGCGCTCCGAGGGCCTGAAGGCGGCCGGCGCCCGCAACGAGGCCGACACCGTGCGCCGCGGGCTCGACGTGGCGCAGCTGAAGGCGGTGTCGGGCGCGGCGTCAGAGGCGAATGCGCTGATCCAGCGCCGCACGTTCTCGTGGACCGGGCTCTTCAACCAGCTCGAGGCGACGATGCCGCCCGATGTGCGGCTGGTGGAAGTGCGGCCGCAGGCCGACGATCAGGGCCACCTGATGCTGTCGCTCACGGTGGTCTCGAAGAAGATCGAGGACCTCGACGAGTTCATCCGCGGCATCGAGGCGACGCACGCGTTCACCGGCGTCGTCTCGCGATCGGACGAGACGCTCGAGGACGGCACCATCGAGTCGAACGTACAGGGCTACTACGCGCCGGTCGCGGCCGGAACCGCCCCGGCGGCGTCTGAACCGAAGTCGGCGTCCGCCGCCCCCGCGGCCACCGAGGTTCGTCGATGAGCGACATGCGCGGTGTCCTCGTGCGCCGGGTGCTCCGCGAGCACCGCGGGTGGATCTGGCCGCTGGTGGTGCTGCTGGGCGTGAACGTCCTGGCGGTGGTCGTCGGCGTGCTGCCGATGTCGCGCGCCGTGGCGTCGGCCGAGCAGCGCGCCACCGACGCCAGCGCCGACGCCCGCGCCGCCGCCGCGGAGCTGGCGGCGGCCACCGCCGCGCGCGACGGCCGCGACACCGCCACGCGCGAACTCACGACGTTCCGCGCCGAGGTGCTGCCGACGTCGGTGGGCGAGGCGCGCCGGCTGCTGCAGCTCAAGGTGGCGCAGCTGGCCCGCGCCCACAACGTCACGTTCGCGCGCAGCGTCGCCACGCCCGAGGCCATCCGCAACAGCCAGCTGGCGCGGCTGCAGGCCACGATCGATCTCGTGGGCCGCTACCGCGACGTGCGGCAGTTCCTCTACGAGCTCGAGACGTCGAAGGACTTCGTGATCGTGGATTCGATCGTGCTCGCGGAAGGCGAAGACACCGCGGCGCCGCTGAATCTCACGCTCGGCCTCTCCACCTACTTCCTGGCGGCGTCCGATGCCCGCTGAGCG
Source organism: Vicinamibacterales bacterium (assembly GCA_046331325.1). GTDB lineage: Bacteria > Acidobacteriota > Vicinamibacteria > Vicinamibacterales > UBA2999 > CADEFD01. Next base: position 36,099 of record JAXLRB010000008.1, read on the forward strand.
CCAGCGCCAGATCCTGTTCGGGCTGCTCGCGCTGCTGGCCGTGGTCGGCACGTGGCAGTACCTGGGCGCCACCGCGTCGCCCGAGGGAGGGGCGCCGGCTGCCGCCGCGCGCCGCGCCGCGGTCACCAGCGCGCCGCCCGTGCCGGTCGACGTGACCCTCGAGTCGCTGGGCGACGCGCGTCACGGTCCCGACGACGCGGGACGCAATCTCTTCGTGTTCGGCGCCCGCCAGGTGGTGGCGCCCGCGGGCGGCGTGACGCGCCGTCCCGTGCGACCGAACGACGGCGCGATCGCGCCACCGGTCTTCACGCCCACCGGGCCTCCGCCGCCGCCGCCGATCCCGCTGAAGTTCATCGGGCTCGTGGAAGGCACGGCCACCTCGCGCCGCATCGCGGTGCTGAGCGACACCAAGGGCCTCGTGGTGCACGGCACCGAAGGGGCTATCATCGACGGACGCTACAGGATTCTGGCGATCGGTCCCGAGTCGATCGATATCGCCTACGCCGACGGCCGCGGGCGCCAGACGCTGCGGCTGAGCGGCCAGTGAGGACGGGAGATCGCGTGGCGAGATCAGGCAAGCTCAGGGCCGCGGCGGCCATCGTGGCCGTGCTGGTGCTGGCGGGATGCGCGAACAACCGCGCCTACCGCCGTGGCCAGCAGGCGGCCGACGCCCAGCAGTGGGACGAGGCGGTCGAGTACTACCGGCAGGCGCTGCAGAACGCGCCCGACAAGCCGGAGTACAAGATCGCGCTCGAACGGGCCATGCAGGCCGCCGGCAGCTTCCACATCGCGCGGGGTCGCACCTACGAGACGGAAGGACGTCCCGACGACGCGCTGCGCGAGTACCGCAAGGCCATCGAGTACGACCCGTCGAACCGCTCGGTGGCGGCGCGCGCCGCCGAACTCGATCGCGAGCTGCGCGAGAAGGTCGAGGCCAGCCGGCCGCGTCCGGCCATCGACGTCATGCGCGAGCAGGTGCGCCGGAACTCGCCCGAGCCGGTGCTGAGCCCCACCTCGAAAGAGCCGCTCAACCTGCGCTTCTCGAACACCAGCCTGCGCGACCTGCTGAACTTCATCGGCAACTCGACCGGCATCAACATCACCTACGATCGCGACTTCCAGGATCGCAGCGTCAGCGTGCAGCTCGAGGGCGTCACTCTCGATCAGGCGCTGCAGCAGGTGATGCTGGCCAACCAGATCTTCTACAAGGTGCTGAACGAGCGCACGATCATCGTCGCCACCGACAACACCGCCAAGCGCCAGCAGTACGAGGAACAGGTCATCAAGACCTTCTTCATCTCGCACGCCGACGCCACCGAGCTCGCGCAGCTCGTGAACACCGTGATCCTGGCGCCGCAGATGGCGATCCAGCCGCGCATCGCGCCGAACAAGACGGCCAACACGATCACGGTGCGCGCGTCGGCGCCGGTGGTCGAAATCGTCGACCAGATCATCAAGATCAACGACAAGCCGCGCGCCGAAGTCGTGATCGACGTGCAGATCCTCGAGGTGAGCCGCGAGCGCGCCAAGCGCTTCGGCCTGAACCTCACCGACTACGCGCTCGGCGGCATCTTCTCGCCCGAGCAGGCGCCCGGCGGCAGCAGCACCACCACCGGCACGGGCGGCGCCGCCACCACGACCACGAGTGGCAGCGGCACGGCGCCGTCGAACGTCGGCTCGCCGCCGGTGTTCAACGCCAACACGATCTCCACCGGCATCAGCGCCGCGGATTTCTACATGGCGGTGCCGGCGGCCATCGTGCGCTTCCTCGAGAGCGACTCGCACACGAAGACCGTGGCCAAGCCGCAGCTGCGCGGCACGGAAGGACAGAAGGTCACGTTGAATCTGGGCGAGGAAGTGCCGGTGCCCAGCACCACCTTCACGCCGATCGCCACCGGCGGCGCCTCGGCGAACCCGCTCACCTCGTTCACGTATCGCCCGATCGGCGTCATCGTCGAGATGACGCCGCGCGTCACCTACGAGGGCGACATCGTGATGGATCTCACGCTCGAGAACAGCGCCCGCGGCCAGGACTCGAACATCGCCGGCCAGGTGCTGCCGGCCTTCGCGTCGCGCAAGGTGACGACGCGGTTGCGCCTGCGCGACGGCGAGTCGAACCTGCTGGCCGGTCTGCTGCGTGAGGACGAACGGCGCTCGCTGCGCGGCTTCCCGGGCATCCTGCGGATGCCGATCCTGCAGCAGCTCTTCGCCGACAACGACCAGAACATCCGCCAGACCGACATCGTGATGCTGCTCACGCCGCGCGTCGTGCGCTCGCACCAGCTCACGACCAACGACCTGAGCCCGATCTACATCGGCACCCAGGCGAACATGGCGCCGGGCGGCCCGCCGCCCATCTTCGGTGGCGCCGCGGCGGCGACGCCGCAGCCAGGACCGGCCGCGCCGGCCGCGCCGGCGGTGGCCCCCGGCACGCCGATGATTCCGCCCGGCAGCTCGCCGATTCCCGGCATGACGACGGCGCCCGCGCCGCCGCCGGCCGCGGCCGCCGCGCCGCCGCCACTGCAGACGCAGCCCCCGCAGCTGCAGACACAGCCACCGCCGGCGTCACCAGAGTCCGTCGCACCGGCTCCGGCGGCCCCTGCGGCCACCGCGCCGCCCACGTTCCCCGGCCTGCAGCCCGTGCCGCAGCAGGGCGCGGCGAGCGCCGGCACGACGCCGCCGAACCCGTTCGCGGCGCCGCCCTCGGCCGCGCCCGCCACCGTGCTGGCGAGTCCGCCCGGCACCGACTTCCGCGTCGGCGGCGGTCCGTACCTGGTGCCCATCGCCGTTTCGGGGGCCAGCCGGCTGTCGACGATCTCGCTCTCGATCACCTACAACCCGGCCGTGCTGAAGGTGCGCACCGTACAGGAAGGCAGCCTGATGCGCCAGGGCGGCCAGGCGACCTTCACGCAGAAGATCGATGCGGCCGCCGGCCGCGTCGACATCGTGGTGGTGCGGCCCGGCGACGTGCTCGGCGTGAGCGGCACGGGCGTGGTCGGCGCGGTGCTGTTCGACGCCGTGGCTCCCGGCGGTTCCCCGATTGGCCTGTCGGGCGCCGGCACGTTGGTGGGCAACGCCCCGGCGCCGCTGCAGTTCAAGCCGGTCGCGGTGACGGTGAAGTAGGAGACTGTCGTGCGCGGGTGGCGAATCGAGCGCGGATACAGCTTCGTCGAGCTGCTCATCGTCACGACGATCCTGCTGATCCTCGCGGCCGGTATCCAGCCACTGGCGCGCGTCACCATCCAGCGGCAGAAGGAAAGCGAGCTGCGGCAGAACCTGCGGGATCTGCGCGAGGCCATCGACGGCTACTACGATCTCGTGGCGACGGGGAAGGTGCCGTCCACGGCCCTCAAGCCCGGGAACGAGGGCTATCCGCCGGATCTCGAGACGCTGGTCGAGGGCATCACGCTCGCCGGCGACGCCACCGGCCGCAAGGTGAAGCTGCTGCGGCGCATTCCCGTCGATCCGATGACCGGCAAGACGGAATGGGCGCTGCGCTCGTATCAGGACAAGCCCGACGCCACGCGCTGGGGCGGGCAGAACGTCTACGACGTGCGGTCCACCAGCGGCGGCACGGCGCTCGACGGCACGAAGTACAGCGACTGGTAGAGACGCATGACACTACGGGAACGCACGCGCCTCGCCGCCGCGCACGGCTTCACGCTGATCGAACTGCTCGTCGTGATGTCGCTCATCGTCGTGCTGTCGTCGGTGGCGCTGGTCGGCTATCAGAACAGCGTGATCCGCGCCCGCGAAGCCACGCTCGCCGACGATCTGCACAAGCTGCGCGAGGCCATCGACCAGTTCTACGCCGACAAGCAGAAGTGGCCGTCGTCGCTCGAGGATCTGGTGACCGACGGCTACGTGCGCAAGATTCCGGACGACCCGATGACCGGCGCCGCCGATACGTGGGTCACCGTGCCGGCCGAATCCGATCCCGCCAATCCCACGGCCGAGCCCGGCATCTTCGACGTGAAGAGCGGATCGGACAAATCGGGCCTCGACGGCAAGCCCTACTCGGACTGGTAAACGCGCGCCGCGCGCGAGGCGAGGGCGCCGGGACGTGCGTGCCGCGCGCGGGGTGGGGGGCGCGCGGCCTAGACCGACGTGATGCGCACGTCGAACTCGCTGAAGCCTTCGTCGCCGTTGGTGGCCACCACGCGTACCCGCACGCGATAGGTGCCGGTGGCCGTGTAACGGTGACTGGTGATGCTGCCCGTGGTGGACGAGCTGCTGCCGTCGCCGAAGCTCCACTCGTAGGTGCGGATCGACGTGCCCGTGCGCGGCGTGGCGGTGGCGCTGAACGTGGCCACGCCGGCCACGACCGACTGCGTGACGTTCACCGCGATGGCGAAGCGGTCGGTGACCTGCAGCGCCAGCGTCGATACGCCCACCTGACCGAGCGCGTCGGTGGCCGTGGCGCTGACGGTGAAGAAGCCGGTGCGGTTGTACTGGTACGACACGGTGGTCGTGCCCGAGAGGGCGCCGAGCGCACGGTTGTTGCCGTCGCCGAAGTCGAGATTCACCGAGCGGATCGCCGACGAGGTCGCCGTGTTCTCCTGCTTCAGCGAGAAGATCGTCGGCAGGCCCACTTCGGTGGAGTTCGCCGAAGCGCCGCCGACGATGGCGATGGTGACGACCGGCAGGTCCTTCGCCGAGATCTTCAGCTCGCTCTTGACGGCGGTGCTGCCGGTGCCGACCTGCGCGGTGACGGTGGCGTCGACGTTGGTCGTGAGATCCGAGCGCGCTTCACCGGCGTCGTTCGTGATCGCGGTGCTCTGCGAGAGCGAGCCGGCCGTGCTCGAGAAGGCGACCGGCGCGTTCTTCAGCGGGTTGCCGCCGGTGTCGACCACCGTCGCGATCATCGTGGTGCTGCCGCCGATGGTCGGCACGGTGGTCTGCGTGGCGCGCAGCGACACGGCGCCCGCCGCGGCCGCGCCGACCAGAATCTCGAGGTTCTCTGACTTGGCGCCGCCCGAGAAGGCGCTGATCGCGGCCTTGCCCGACTGCGAGCCGGCCGTGTACTTCACCGTGACCTGGCCGTTCTGCGTGCGCCCCTCACGCGGCTCGACCGTGCCGAGCGACGAGGTGAAGGTGATGACGGTGCCGTTCTGCACCGGCGTCCCGGCGGATTCGATGACGACGGCGGTGATGTCGGTGCTGCCCGAAAGCGGCAGCACCCCGACCGACGACACCAGGCGGATCGTCGTATTGGTAGGCGCCAAGAGGGGCACCTTGTCGCAGGCCGAGGCGGCCAGGGCTGCCACGAGAAGGCCGAGAAACGCCGATCGCGAGATGAGTGACATGTGGCGAGCCGCTAACGATAATAGTTACGTGCAGTTACGTGGTCAAGGCACGGCCGGGCTTCAGGGGGGCTCCGAGCAGGGCTACGCCATGGCGGCGCTGCTGGTCGGCCTGAGCGTGATGGCGATCCTCATGGGCGCGGCGATGCCCGTGTGGAGCAAGCAGGCCCAGCGCGAGCGGGAAGAGGAATACCTGTTCCGCGCCCGCGAGTACGCGCGCGGCGTCATGAAGTGGCAGCACAAGTACGGCGCAAGCTTCCCGCCCAGCCTCGACGTGCTGGTGGAACAGCGCTTCGTGCGACGGAAATACAAGGACCCGCTCTCTGGTCAGGACTTCAACCCTGTGTTTCAGACGGCGGGACCCATCGGTCAGCCGGGGGTGGGCTCGGCCGGCGGGTCGGCGACGCCGGGACAGATCCCGCAGGGCCAGACGCAGTCGGTCGGGGGCTTCGGCAACGGCGCGGCGACCGGCGGCGGGTTCGGCAGCGGCACGAATACAGCCAGCGGTTTCGGTGCCGGCGGCGGCTTCGGCGGCGGCACCGCCACCATGGGCCAGACCGGCGGGACGTCGTCGCAGAGTCCGACGGGGCAGCCGGGCGCGCCGGTGATCGGCGTGGTCTCGAAGAGCAAGGCCACCGGCATCAAGGTCTACAACGGCCGTACGCGCTACGACCAGTGGGCCGTCACCTATCAGGACATCAAGCCCGGCAAGGGGCTGCCGCCCGACATCCTGCAGGCGATGAACGCGGCGGGCGCGGCGGGGCAGCAGCCCAACGGCTTCGGCGGGGCACAGGGCGGCGCGGGCAACCCGTTCGGCGCCGGCGCCAAGCCGGGACAGGCGCCCTTCGGCCAGCCGGGCGCGAATCCATTCGGCGGCGCGCAGCCGATGGGGCCGGGCGGCGCCAATCCGTTCGGGCAGCCGGGCACGAATCCCTTCGGCGCGGGGCAGAAGCCCGGCGCGCCGGGCGCCAGTCCGTTCCAGCCTGCGTATCCGCCGCCGGCGACCGGTAGCGGGCAGGCGATTTTCGGCCAGCCGCAGAAGAAACAGTGACCGCCGTCTAGCGCGCGTCCCACGCGTCGGCGACGGCGTCGTGCGTCGCGATGCGCAGCCGGCGGATGCCCTCGAGATCGTCGGACGCGTGCACGCGGTTGGTGAGCAGCACCACGTAGAGATCGCGTTCGGGATCGATCCACAGCGACGTGCCGGTGAATCCCGTGTGGCCGATGCTGCGCGTCGACAGGCGCGTGCCGCACGACGAGGTCGGCAACATCGTGTCCCAGCCGAGCGCGCGTGAGCTGCCGGGGATGCGGCCGACGCTGGCGAACTGACGCACGACGGCGCTCGTGACGCCGGCGCTCGCCTCGACGTCGCCGCGCCACAGTGTCATGAGCCAGCGCGCCGCCTGACCGATCGCGGGCGCCGTGCCGAAGAGGCCCGCGTGTGGCGCCACGCCACCCAGCGCCGCGGCGTTGGCATCGTGGACGGAGCCGTTGATGACGCGTCCGCGCCACGGGCACACGCCGGTGGGCGCGGTGCGCGAGCGCCAGTCCGGGCGCACGCCGAAGCCGACCGCGGCGCGGGGAATCGCCTCGTCGCGCCACTGGTCGAACTGCCGATCGAGTGTCGTGCCCGCCGCGTCCTCGAGCAGCACGCCCAGCAGCAGGAAGCCGAGGTCCGTGTACTCGTGTCGATCGCGTGGCGTGTAGACCAAGGGCTCGCCGGCGAGGCGCGCGAGGTACCCGGCCCGCCCCGCCACCGCCTGATAGAACGGCCGATGCGCCGGGAATCCCGCGCAGTGTTGCAGCAGATCGCCCACGGTGAACGGCAGGCGCGACGCGTATTCCCCACGCCGCGTGGCCACGCGCGTGTCGACCGGCAGCGTGCCGGTGACGTGCGCGCGCATCGCCAACGTGGTGGTGGCCAGCACCTTGGTGAGCGACGCGAGGTCGTAGATTGTGTCGACGTCGACGGCAGGTGCGTCGGCCGCGTAGGTGTGGCGACCGGCGACCGCCTGCCACGCCACGCCGCGCGACGTGCCGGCTTCCACGACCGCCCCCGGCGTCACACGACGGGCGATCGCGTCGGAGAGCAGGGCGTCGATCGCTCCTGGCGCCGCGGCCGTCACGCGCGCTCCGGCGCGACCAGGCTCACGATCCACGCCACGGCGACGGTGGTGACGGCGCCGATGAACACGTACCACGTGAACGCGGTGGCGGTGAGCCACCACACGGCGGTCATCGCCACGAGCCCCACGATCATGCCGACCCAGGCGGCGCGTGCGCCCACCTGCGGCGCCGAGGTGGCGAGCAGGAACGCGCCGAGGATCGAGCCCGACGCGAACGACAGCACCGAAAGCCCGGCGTCGAGCACCGAACGGTCCATGAACTGCGCGCCCAGTGCGATCAGCACCTGCACCACGCCCCAGAAGATCGTGATGCGCCGCGACAGGGTGAGCAGCGCGGCCTCGTCGCCCTCGTGGCGGCGCGGCCGGTAGAAGTCGTTGAGGGTCGTCGCCGCCATCGCGTTCAGCGACGGCGACAGCGCCGCCGCCACGATCGCCGCCACGATGAATCCGGCGATACCTGTCGGCAGGTAGGTGACGACGAAGTGTGGCAGCACCTGGTCGGTGCGAGCCAGCGGCGCCTCGAGCGGCACGTGCTGGTGGAACGTGAAGAGCATCACGCCGATCAGCAGGAACAGGATGAACTGCACGAACACCACGAAGCCGCTCAGGACGAGGCCCGTCGCGGCCGCGCGCGCGGACGTGGCGGCCAGCAGCCGCTGCACCAGGAACTGGTCGGTGCCGTGCGTCGCGAGCGTGAGCGCGACGCCGCCGAGCAGCCCCGTCCACACCGTGTACACGGCGGTCGTGTTCATCGAGAAATCCAGCACCTGGAATTTGCCGGCCGCGGCGCCGGCGCGCACCACCTCGTCCCATCCGCCGGGAATCTTGTCGAGCAGCGACCACGCGACGATGCCGGCGCCGGCGGCGTAGATGAACATCTGCACCACGTCGGTCCAGATCACCGCCGCGGCGCCGCCGCGCACGGTGTAGACGATCATGATCACGCCGACGATCAGCGTCGACCACGCCGTCGGCACGCCGGTGACGACGCTGATGACGAGCGACGTCGCGAAGAGGCGGATGCCGTCGGCGAGCGATCGCGTGACCAGGAACAGCCCGGCCGAGAGCTGCGTGACGCGCGGGCCGAACGTCTGCTGCAGCAGCTGGTACGAGGTGACGAGCTCGCCGCGGAAGTACGCCGGGATGAAGAGCGTGCTCACCACGATGCGGCCGACGATGTAGCCGGCGGCGAGCTGCAGGAACGTGAGGTTGCCGGTGTAGGCGGTGGCGGGAATCCCGATGAACGTGAGCGTGCTGGTCTCCGTCGCCACCACCGTGCAGCAGACGGCCCACCACGGCACCGACTGGCCGCTGAGGAAGTAGTCCTTCGTCGTGTGCTGGAAGCGGCCGAACCACGAGCCGAAGGCTGTGATGGCCACCAGGTAGGTGACGATGACGGCGTAGTCGAGCGGGGCGAGCACCGGCGTCAGTATAAGCTTCAGAGGTGGACGTGCTCGGCATCGACGCCGGCGGCAGCAAGACCGTCGCCTGGCTGGCGGATCAGGAGGGCCGCGTGCTCGGCGAGGGGCGCGGCAGCGGCGCCAACCTGCACAGCGCCGGCGAGCTCGCCACCGAGAAAGCCCTGTACGACGTGATCCACGGCGCGCTCGGCGAGCGCCCGGCGATGCCCGAGGTGGTGGCCGTCGGCATGGCCGGCATGGATCGGCCGGATGACGAGGCCGTCGTGCGCGGCATCCTGCGCCGGCTCGGCTGCCGGGGCCAGATCGTCGCCGTGAACGACGCCCACATCGCGCTCGTGGCCGGGGCCGACGAGTTGCCCGGCGTGGTCATCATCGCCGGCACCGGATCGATCGCGTATGGCATCGGCCCGGCGGGCACCGCGGCGCGCGCCGGCGGTTGGGGCGAGGTCTACGGCGACGAAGGCTCGGCCTTCTGGGTCGGCGCTCGAGCGCTGGCGGCGGTCGTGCGGGCCGCCGATCGCCGCGGGCCGACCACCGCGCTCACCGCGCTCGTGCTGCGTCACGCCGGCGCCGAGCGCATCGATCAACTCGTGCGTCACGTGCACACGCGGCCCGACCGGCGGCCCTTCATCACCGCGATGGCGGGGCTGGTGGCCCGCGCCGATGCCGACGGCGATGCGGTGGCGGGGGAGATCCTGCGCGCCGCCACCGACGAACTCACGCTGGCGGCGCGATCCGTCGTCGAGCAGCTCGGCATGCGCGGCGACCGTTTCCACGTGGTGCTGTCGGGCGGCCTGTTCAAGATGGCGCCGGTGATGGCGTCGCTCGTCGCCGCCCGCGTCACGGATTTCGCTCCCAGGGCCACCACCGGCCTGCTCACCGACGAACCCGCGCTCGGCGCCGTGCGACTGGCGCGCCGGGCGGCGGAGGGACGACTGCGCCTGCCGGTCTACGCGGGCGCGCCTCCAGGACGCCCATGACCCTCGAGATTCTCGCGACTCACGACGCGGTGACCGCCCGCGCCCTGTCCGTCGTGTCGACGGCGGTGCGCACCACGGCGCCGCTGACGCTCGGCCTGCCCACCGGCCGCACGCCGCAAGCGCTCTACGCGGCGCTCGTCGCCGACAGGCTCGACTGGTCGCGCGTGCGGACCTTCAACCTCGACGAGTTCGCGGGCCTCGCGCCGGGCGCACCGGGCAGCTTCCGGTCGTTCATGGACGCGCATCTCTTCTCGCGGGTGAATCTGCCGGCGCCGGCCATCGAGTTCCTGCGCGGCGATGCCGGCGACGAAGCGGGTGAGTGCGCACGCTTCGATGCCGCCATGCGCGACGCCGGCGGCCTCGATCTGCTGCTGCTGGGGCTCGGCGCCAACGGCCACATCGGCTTCAACGAGCCGGGCCCGTCGCTGGTGGCCGAGACGCACGGCGTCGACCTGCACGAGGCGACGCGACGCGCGAATTCCGATCGCTTCGACGGCGACTGGCAGCGCGTACCGGCCCGTGCCCTCACGATGGGCATGGCGGCCGTGCTCGGCGCGCGACGGGTGGTGCTGATGGCGACCGGCGCCGGCAAGGCCGACGCGGTGCGCGCGATGATCGAAGGGCCGCTGACCACGGCGTGTCCGGCCTCGTGGCTGCAGACGCATCCGCACGCGCTGGTGCTGGTGGACGAGGCGGCGGCCGCGAGACTCACGCGCTGACGCGCGGGTGCGGCGTCGCTACTTCGACTCGGGCGCGGCGTCGAGCAGGGCGCGCAGGCGCGGTTCGATGTCCTCGCCGATGGCGTCGCGCAGGCGATCGCCCGTCTTGCGCAGGCGGCTCAGCGCCTTCTGGTACGACAGGCCGGTCTTCTGCATCACGATCGCGGCCTTCACGTTCCAGTGCGCGCGCTTCAGCAGCGCGTCGGTCGCCTCGACCTCGATGCCGGTGACGATGTGCACCATGCGGCGGGCGCGATCGCGCAGCTTCTCGGAGCCGGTGCGCACGTCGACCATCAGGTTGCCGTAGGTCTTGCCGATGAGCACCATCGCCGAGGTGGTGAGGGTGTTCAGCACGAGCTTGGTGGCGGTGCCGGCCTTGAGGCGCGTCGACCCGGCGATGACCTCGGGCCCGACCGCCGGCGCGATCGTGAGATCCACGAATGCCTGGAGCTCGGTGCGTGGATCGCAGGTGACGAAGATGATGCGGGCGCCGGCGCCGCGGGCGTGGGTGAGGGCGCCGCGCACGAACGGCGTCATGCCGCTCGCCGACACGCCGACGACGACGTCTTTCTTCGTGGGCTTCAGGCGTTTGGTGGCGCGCGAGCCCTCCTCATAGTCGTCCTCGGCGCCTTCCTTCGCGCGCAGGATCGCCGTCTTGCCGCCGGCCATGATCGCCTGCACCAGCGTGGGATCTGTGCCGAACGTCGGCGGCATCTCGGCCGCTTCGACCACGCCGAGCCGGCCGCTCGTACCGGCGCCCACGAAGATCACGCGGCCGCCCTTGCGCAGGGCCTTGGCGAGCATGTCGGCGCCCACCGCGATGCGATCGCGCTCGCGATACACGGCGGCCAGGGCCTTCTTGTCCTCGGCGAGCATCAGGTCGACCACACCGGTCGCGGGCTGCTTGTCGATGGCCAGCGTGGCCGGATTGATCGCTTCGGTCGGCAGCGACTGCCACTTCGACGGGTGGGGCATGGGAGGGTCGGCGCCAGTGACGCCAACTCCGGATGCTAGTCCCCTGCCGATGGCCTGTCAACGCGCCGGGCGAGCGCCCGTACAATGGGGCGTCGTGACCCGCGTGGACCGTTACCTGACGCACCTGGAGCTCGAGCGCCGGGTGTCGCCGCACACGCGGGCCGCGTACGCGCTCGATCTCGAGAAGCTGAGCGCTTTCGCGGCCGGCGAAGGCGTGACGGTCGAGGCGCTCACGCTCGACGGGCTCGAGCGCTTCGTGCGCGGGCTGATGGCCGAGGGACGATCCCCGCGATCGGTCGGCCGGCTGGTGGCGTCGGTGCGCGGGTTCTATCGCTTCACCTCGGCGGCCACCGGTCACGAGAACCCCGCGGCCGATCTTCGGGCGCCGCGCGCCTGGAAGGCGCTGCCGAAGTATCTGACCGTCGACGAGGTGGACGCGCTGCTGGCGGCGCCCGACACGACCGAGCCGCGCGGACTGCGCGATCGCGCGCTGCTCGAGGTGCTCTACGCCACCGGCCTGCGGGTGTCGGAGCTGCTGGCACTGACGCTGGCACAGATCGACCTCGACGGCGGCGTCGTGACGACGATGGGGAAGGGCCGCAAGGAGCGTGTGGTGCCGGTGGGCGATGAAGCCGTGGCGTGGGTGCGGCGCTATCTCGCCACCGGCCGTCCCGCACTCGCCGGCACGAGGAAGACCACGCCGCGCCTCTTCCTGAACGCGCGCGGCACGCCGCTCACGCGTATGGGCTTCTGGAAGATCCTGCGCGCCTACGGCCTGGCGGCCGGTATCCGCCGCGCCATCTCGCCTCACGTACTGCGGCATTCCTTCGCGACCCACCTGCTCGAGCGTGGCGCCGACCTGCGGGCGATCCAGATGATGCTCGGCCACGCCGATCTCTCCACGACGCAGATCTATACGCACGTGCTCGACGAGCGCCTGCGCTCGGTGTACGAGCGCTTCCACCCGCGTCCGTGATGCGCCGGTTCGTCGTGGTCGTCGTGCTGCTGGTCGCGGCGGTCGCGGCCGTGGGGGCGTGGCGCGCCCGCGGCCTGCCCGTGCCGATCGGGTCTTCCGGTGCGGCGCCGCCCGTGGTCGAGGGCGTGCGGGAGGTGCGCGTGGCGTATCCCGTGCACACCAGCCGCTCGGACGGCACGGGCACGCCCGCGTCGATCGCCGCCGCCGCGGCCGAGGCCGGTCTCGACGCCGTGATCCTCACCGACCACGGCGACGGCACGCGCGCCACCGATCCGCCGCGCCGCATCGGTGCGGTACTGGTGGTGGACGCGGCGGAGATCAGCACGTGGGGCGGCCACTACGTGGCCCTCGGCGCGCGGCCGTCGCCGTACGCGCTCGGTGGCGATCCGGCGTCGGTGGTCGAAGACGTGGCGCGGCTCGGGGGCGTGGGCATCGCCGCGCATCCCGGCTCCGCGAAGGACGCGTTGAAGTGGCGGGCCTGGGACGCGCCGTTCGACGGCATCGAGTGGCTGAACGCCGACACGGAATGGCGCGATCGGCCGCGCGATTTGTGGTCCGCGATGCTCACGTATCCGTGGGCGTCCACCAGCACGATCGTCAGTCTGCTGAACCGCCCGCGTTTCGAGTTGTCGCGCTGGGACCGCGCGTCGGCACGACGGGCGGTCGTCGGCCTCGCCGCGCACGACGCACACGCACGTCTTGGGCTCAGCGGTGTCGGCGAGCCGTACGACGGGGCCGTGGCCCTGCGTGTCCCCGGCTACGCGGCGATGTTTCGCGCCTTCTCGAACACCGTGCGCGTGCCCGCGGCATGGGGACGTGACGCCGCGACGGATGCGACCGCGCTCGTCGACGCGATTCGTGCGGGACGCACCTACGCCGTCGTCACCGGATTCGGCGATGTCTCGCTGCGTCGTTTCTCGGCGACGTCCGGCGCGCGGACGGCGGCGATGGGCGAGTGGCTGGCGCCGGACGGCCCGGTGCAGGTGGACGTCGATCTGGACGTGCCGCCGTCGGCCTTCACGTCGCTCATCTGCGCGGGCACGCGCGTGGCCGGCAGCAGCGGCGGCCGGCTGACCTGGCGTGGCGACACGGCGCCCGGCGCGTGCCGCGTCGAGAGCGCGCGGTCCGCGGACGCCGACACGATGCCGTGGGTGATCACCAACCCGATTTACATCCGCGCCGAGCGCGAGACCGGAGGGCCGCGTCCGCTCGCCACCGCCGGGCCGGTGCTGCCCGTGCCGCGCAGCGGCGATGCCGCCGCGTGGTCGATCGAAGCGGCGCCGGGCGCGTCCGCGTCGGCCACCGCCGATCCCGCGCAGCCGCGTCGGGTCGTGGCTCGTTGGCAGCTCGGGCCGGCGTCGTCGACGTTCGCCGCGCTCGTGCTGCCGACGCCGGCCGACTTCGCCACCTACGATCGATTGGTACTGCGCGCCGCCGCCAATCGGCCCATGCGCGTGTGGGTACAACTGCGCTCGCCGAAGAACGGCGGACGCCGCTGGGGCCGCTCGGTTTTCCTCGACGCCACACCGCAGGCGATCACGTTGCCGCTGTCGTCGTTCCTGCCGATGGATGGCGACGGCCCGCAGCAGGTGCCGCTCGTCGACATCACGACGTTGCTGCTCGTCGCCGACACCACCAACGCCCGCCCGGGTGATGCCGGCGTCGTCACGTTCGACGAATGGTGGATGGGCCGCTAGCGCGTCACGTGCGGACGGTGAGCAGCAGATAGAGCGCGCAGGCGCCGAAGATCGCGTTCGGCGCCCACGCCGCCATCAGCGGCGGCATCAGGCCGCCGGCGCCGAAGGCGCCGAAGACGCTGATCATCGTCCAGTAGACGAGCGCCAGCACGATGCCGACGCCGACGCCGTACAGCGCGCCGCGCCGGCCGGTGGTGACGGCGAACGGCACGCCGATGAGTGTCATCACCACCGTGACGAACGGGAACGCGACCTTCCGGTAGAGCGACACCTCGAACTCGCGCACGTCCTGGCCGCTCTGGCGCAGGCCGGCGATGTAGGCGTCGAGCTCCCCGTACGTCATCTGCTCGGGGCGCGGGATCGGCGCCACGAACTCATCCGGCGGCACCAGCGTGAGCTGGCCCTGATCGAAGGGCGCGTACGACGACACCTTCGCCACGTCGGCCTCGAAGGTGCGGGTCCAGCCCTGACGCCCCTTCCAGGCCGTGGTGCCGGCGTCGCCGTCGGCCGTGGCCACGCGCGCGAACGTACGTTCGCGCACGGCGGCGGCGCCGTCGTCGATGCGGAGCACCGTGAGGTTGCCCACCTCGCGCTGATCGGCGTTGTAGAACAGGTAGTGGTAGACGCGGCCGTCGTCGCCCGTGAACCAGCGGCGCGTCTGGTCGAGGATCTTCGGTTCCTGGCCGCGGATGCGGTAGTCGAGGATCTTGGCGTGCCGGTTGGCCGGCCCCAGCACGCGCTCCTCGAGCGCATAGAGCCCCAGCGCGCCGAGGAGCGCCGCCGCCATGAGCGGCACCGCGGTGCGGTAGAGGCTGATGCCGCAGGCGCGCATCACGATGAGCTCGCTGGATTTCGTGAGCGCGCCGACGGTGACCACGGCGGCCATCAGCACCGCCAGGGCGACGCTGTAATAGAGGTACTGCGGCGTCGACCACCAGAAGTACTCGAACATCATCGACGTCGAGGCCGTGCCCTTGAAGAGCTTGTCCGACATGTCGATGAACTTCGCCAGGTAGTAGAGGCCGAGCATGCCGGCCGTGCACAACGCGAGGACGCGCAGGTAGAGCGTGCCGACGTAGAGGTCGAGCAGCGACGGACGCCACGGCAGGTTCGGGATCCGCGGAATCCACGACCGTGCGCCGCCGCGGCGCGCCGGCAGTCGCGAGGCGACCGCGGTGACGAAGGCGCGCAGCGGACCGCCGCCGGCGCGACGCACCGGCCGCATCCGCCGCCACATCGCCATCACCCCGGCGGCGCCCAGGACGAAGTTCGGCAGCCAGCGGGCCACGCCTGGCCCGATGTGCTGGCCCTTGGCGAGCGATTGCCCGACCAGCATCACGCCGTAGTAGACGAAGATCACGCCGAGGCCGAGGACGAAGCTGGCGAACTTGCCGTCGCGGCGATCGGTGGCGCCGAGCGCCACGCCGAGCAGCGCGAACACGAAACAGGCGACCGGGATCGAGAACTTGGTATGGATCTCGAGCTGCTGGTTGTGCGGCGACTCGCCGCGCGCCTGCAGCTCGGCGATGCGGGCCTGCAGCTCAGGGATCGTCAGCTCGCGATCGCCGCGCGCCGGCCCGGTGCGCGGGAACACCGACTCGGGATCGAGCGGCACGATCGTCTCGGCGAAGCGCGCGACGTCGTAGCCGTTGGGATCGCGCGTCGACGTGCTGTGCCGCGTGCCGTCGACGAGCACCAGCTGAATCGCGCGCTTCTCGCGATCGACGAGCATGCGTCCGTGACGCGCCATGTAGTACACGGTCTGCTCGGGCGTCCGCGTGTCGGCGGCGAGCACGCCGGTCCAGCCGCCTTCGGCCGGGATGTCGCGCACGTAGACGACGAAGCCGGGGAAGTCCTGGAAGAAGACGCGCGGCTTCACCTCGCCCTCGGCGCGGTCGGCGACCAGCTTGGAGGTGATCTCGCGGAACGTCTGATTGGCGTCGGGGATGGCCCAGATGAGCACGTACGACGTCGCCGCCCAGCCGAGCACCGCGATGAGGGCGGCCGGCCGCAGCAGGCGCAGCGGACTCAGGCCGCACGCCAGCATGGCCACCACCTCGCGGTCGCCCGAGAGCCGCCCGAAGGCCACGAGCACCCCGACCAGCAGCGACATGGGGATGGTGAGCCCCAGGGCCTGCGGCAGCAGGGTGACCATGGCGCGGAGGATGATCGGCCACGGCACGCCCTTCGCCACCCAGGACTCCGCCTGGTCGAGGATGAAGGGGATAATCAGGATGAACGTGAAGACGAGCAACGCCAGCGCGAACGGCGCGAGGACTTCGCGAATGACGTATCGATCCAGCGTGCGCATGCGCGGCTGAGAGGAATTGTACCAGCAGCATGCCGGCCGCCCCGATCCGCGTCGCCCTCCTGTGGCACATGCACCAGCCCTACTACCTCGATCCGGTGACGGGGGAGTCGGTGCTGCCGTGGGTGCGCCTGCACGCCCTCAAGGACTACTGGGGCATGGTGCGGCTGGTCGAGACCACACCCGGCATGCGCTGCACGTTCAACCTGGTGCCGTCGCTGGTCGAGCAGGTGGAGGCCTACGCCGCCGAGCGCACGTGGGATCGCCAGCTGGTGCTCGGCCTGCGCGAGCCGTCGACGCTCGACAGCGGCGAGGCCGCGTGGTTCGTGCGGGAAGGCTTCCACGCCCATCCGCCGGCGATGATCGAGCCGTACGCACGGTATGCCGAGCTGTGGCGGCTGGCCATGGACGGCGGCGCGTTCGATGCCCAGGCGCTGCGCGATCTGCAGGTGTGGCAGAAGCTGGCGTGGGTGGATCCCGACATCGCGGCCATCGACCCGCGCGTGCGGGCCCTGCACGCCAGGGGGCGCGGCTTCGACGAGCACGACAAGGCGTCGTTGCGCGCGGTGGAACTCGGCGTGTTGCGGCGCATCGTGCCGACGTATCGCGAGGCCGCCGCTGGTGGCGCCGTGGAGCTCTCGTGCTCGCCGTACTTCCACCCGATTCTGCCCCTGTTGTGTGACTCGGCCGCGCATCACGACGCGCATCCGGGCGCGCCGTTGCCGGATCCGCCGTTCCGCTGGCCGCACGACGCCGACGCCCAGCTCGCGCGCGCCGTCGAGGCGCACACCGCCTGGTTCGGCGCCCGGCCCGTGGGCGTGTGGCCCTCGGAGGGCAGCGTGTCGGACGCGGCGGCGGCGGCCATCGTCCGGGCGGGCTTCTCGTGGATGGCCACCGACGAGGACATCCTGCGGCGGTCACGCGCCAAGGCCGGGCTGCCGGCCGCCGAGCCTCTCAAGTTCCGGACGCACGCGGTCTCGACCGCGGCCGGCCCGGTGCGCGCGGCGTTCCGAGATCACGGCCTGTCCGACGCCATCGGCTTCACGTACCAGCGATGGCCGGCATCAGCGGCCGTCGATGACTTCGTCGCCAAGGTGCGGGCGATCGGCGCGCATTGCCGCGCCGTCGACGGCGGCCCGGCGACGGTCTTCGTGATCCTCGACGGCGAGAATGCCTGGGAGCACTACGACGGCGGCGGACGTCCGTTCCTGCGCGCGCTCTACAGCCGCCTCGTCAGCGAGCCGGATCTCGAGCCCGTCACCATGGCGACCGCCACCGGCGTCGCGGATGGGGAAGTCGCCACGCTGCCGCGGCTCTTCGCCGGCTCGTGGATTCACGGCGACTTCGGCATCTGGATCGGCCATGCCGACGATCGCCGGGCCTGGGCGCAGCTGCGCGACGTGCGGGCCCGGGTGGATGCCAGGCGTCACGAACTTGACGACACGGCGTATGCCGCGGTGATGGACGCGATCATGGCCGCCGAGGGCTCGGACTGGTTCTGGTGGTACGGCGATGATCACTCGTCGGCGCACGATCGGGATTTCGACGCCTTGTTCCGGCGGCACGTACGGCGCGCCTGGCACGTGCTCGGCGAGCCGGTTCCGGACGAGCTGCATGGGACCAACATCACGACGGCCGTCGCTGGCGACGATGTTCTGCGGCTCGACCACGTGCCGGCGGCCGGCGCGCCATCCGGATCGTTTTTCGACCGGCTCGGCGCGACGCCGCTCGAACGCACGGCCGGCGCGATGCATCGCGTGGACGCCGGCGTGGTGCTGCGTTGCGATCTCGGTGCGTCGCCGGACGGACTGGCGGTCTGGTGCCTCGCGCCGCAGGCGGCGACGATGAGGCTCGAGGTCGGGGCCGGCTCGGAGGCTGAGACGCGGACGCTGACGCCGGGCCGCACGGACATCGCGTGGGCCGACCTCGGCGCGACGCCGGGCGGCGAGA
The DNA here is from genome assembly GCA_046331325.1 of Vicinamibacterales bacterium. Lineage (GTDB taxonomy): Bacteria > Acidobacteriota > Vicinamibacteria > Vicinamibacterales > UBA2999 > CADEFD01. The sequence continues at coordinate 54,554 of JAXLRB010000008.1, forward strand.
TCCGCGTGCGGGTCGTCGTGCGCGACGGCGACGGTCGCGTCCTGGCCACGGTGCCGGCAGACGGCCTCGGGTGCCGCGTCGAGGTGCCGGGCGGCCACGGTCCCTGGACCGCCTGAGCCCGCTCCGAGCGCGTTCCGGGGCAGTCGGGCCTCCGGAAATCCGTATTCGCCGCCTGCACCAACCCCAAGCACCAACAAGTTATCCACAGGCCATTATTCGGCCGTATTTCACAAACGTCTGATAATATATCTTATGTAAACCAATCGATCCAATGGGGTCGAAATAATGGCTTGGCGTCCGGGTCGTCGGCTGGTGGCCTGGTTCCGCCTGTCGCGCCATTCAGACCTGCGTAATCGATTCTCTGCGTGCTCAGAGCTCGATGCGCGTCGCTCCTTGAGACGCGCCGGGTGGCTGGATCGGCGACGCGATATCACCGTCGATGGATATGGACCGTTGCCGCCCGCGTACGCAACGACGCCGCGCGGTTCGCATGAACGGCGCGGCGTGGGTTGCAGCCCTTGCTGGGCCCGTGCGACGCCTTCGCGGTGGTGCCTTACTCGGCGTGGCGGAGGTCTTCGAGAATCGCTTCCAGGGCGCTGATGACTTCATCCTTGGAGGCGTTCTTCTTCGCGAACGTCAGGCGCAGGTTGAAAGCCTTGGTCGGCGGCCGGAAGTTGAACACGAACGCCTTGGGGCGTCCGGGGCCCGGTTTCGGCTTCTCCTGTTCCTTGCGCAGCTGCTCGCGGGTCACGCCTTGCGTGGCGATCTTCTCGACCAGCGCCATCATCTTCTTCGGGTCGCCCTGGCGGGCCACCTGCAGCAGGATCGACTTGCTCGAGATGTCCGCCAGGCGGCACACCTTGCGGACCTCTGACGGGATGCTGGTGAGCGACAGCGACTCGGTGATCGACGTCCGCGACTTCCCCAGCCGCTTGGCCAGATCCTCGTGCGTGTAGCCACAGCGGGCGCTGAGGCTGTGCAGCGCCTCGGCTTCTTCGAACGCCGTCAGGTCCTTGCGCTGGATGTTCTCGACGAGCGCGAGCTCCAGCATCTCGGTGTCGTCGACGTCGCGCACGACCACGGGGAGCTCGAGAATGCCCGCGCGGATCGCGGCCTGGTATCGTCGCTCACCGGCGATGATCTGGTAGCGTTCGCCGCGCTGGCGCACGATGAGCGGCTCGATGATGCCTTTCTCGCTCAGCGAGGCCACCAGGTCCGACAGGTCACCCATGGCCTGTCGTGGCTGGTCGGGGTTCGGATCGACCTTGTCGATCGGGACGAGACGGCCCACCGGCGGCGCGGCCGAGGCCGCCAGCGTGTCGACGTAGTGGGCGTCGTGGCGCATCTGCAGCGCCTCTGGGAGTCCACGCTTAGCCACGTTCGATCACCTCTTCACACAGGCTGTAGTACTCGCTCGCGCCCGTCGATTCCGGCGCGAACGTGAAAATCGACTCGCGATAGGCCGGACTCTCCTCCAGCCGCACGCTCTTGCTGATGACGGTACGGAACACCTTGTCGCCGAACACCTTGCGGATCTGCGCCAGGATGTCGCGTCCGAGGGCCGTGCGGCGGTCGTGCATCGTGATGACGACGCCGAGGATCTTCAGCCCGGGGTTGGGCCGCATGCGCACCTTCTCGATGGTCTCGAGCAGGTCGTCGGTGCCTTCCAGCGCGAAGTAGGACGACTGGATGGGGATCAGCAGGTGCGTCGCCGCCACCAGCGCGTTCACCGTCAGCAGGCCGAGCGCCGGCGGGCAGTCGATGACGACGTGCGTGAACTCGGTGAGCTTGGCGAGCTGGTCCTTCAGGCGGAACGGCGCATCGAGTTCGCCGACCAGGCGCGACTCGAGCTTGGCGAGCGAGATGCGCGCCGGGGCCACGCTGAGGTTCGGCATCTGCGTCGGCTTGATCACGTCGGCCATCGACAGGTTCGTGTCCACGAACACGTCGTACATCCCGCGCTCGACCTCCCGGAGATCGAGATACGACATGCTGCTGTTCGCCTGCGGGTCGAGGTCGATCAGCAGCGTCTTCTTGCCGCGCAGCGCCAGGGCCGCCGCGAGGTTCAGCGCCGTCGTCGTCTTGCCGACGCCGCCTTTCTGGTTCGCGATCGCGAGAATCATGAGGGACGGAAACGCAGTCTTGAGGTCGAGAGACGACCCGGAGGGGAACCGAGTGCGGCCATTCTAGGAGCCTGTGTGCAACGACGTCAAGGCGACGTCGGCGCCGATGTGATGTCGGCGGTAAATACAGGCAGCTAAGTGAATGAAATGGTGTGACTTACGGGGATTGTCGGCCGGCCGACAATGGCGCGCTACATCTTGTATTTGCCCAGCTCGTCAGGGTCGAGACTGTCGAGCCATTGATGCAGGCGCTGGCTGTCGACGCGGGTGGTCGCGGCGTCGAGCGTCTTCGCGTTGTCGATGACGTGCTCTTCGACCCAGATGGGCGACCGCGTGCGGAGGGCGAGCGCGATGGCGTCGCTGGGGCGCGCGTCGATCGCGACCTTCCCTGCCGGCGTGTCGAGGTGGATGTAGGCGAAGAAGGTGTTGTCTTTCACGTCGGCGACGACCACGCGATCGACGCTCGCCTGCAGGTCGTGGATGACGTTGCGCAGCAGGTCGTGCGTCATCGGCCGCGGCGTGTGCACGTTCTCGATCTGCAGCGCGATCGCGTTGGCCTCGAACACGCCGACCCAGATCGGCAGAATGCGCCGATCCTGGTCGTCGCGCAGGATCACGATGGGCATGTTCGTCACCGGGTCGACGGTGAGGCCCTTGATCGACATCTCGATCAGCACGGCTGCTCCGTCGCCGGGCCGGCCGGCTGCCCCCAGACGCCGAAGGCGCCGGCGCGTTCGATGGTGACCGGCACGAAGCGTCCCATCCACGAGGCGTCGCCCGGGAAGTTGACGACCGTGTTGCCGCTGGTGCGCCCGGCCAGCTCCCAGTCGCGTCGCTTGCTCGACGTGTCGACCAGCACCTGCACGGTCTTCCCGACCGACGCGGCGTGCAGCTCCGCCTGGATGCCCTTCTGCAGGCCTTGCAGCGCCATGATGCGGCGGGTCTTCTCGTCTTCGGTCACGTCGTCGGTCATGCGCTGCTGGGCCAGCGTGTTCGGGCGCGGCGAGTACTTGAACGAGAACATGCTGTGGAAGCGCACCGCTTCGGTCAGCGAGAGGGTCTCGTCGAAGTCCTGCACCGTTTCCCCTGGGAACCCAACGATCATATCGGTCGAGAGTTGCAGGCCCGGCAGGGCCGCCCGCAACTTTTCGACCAGCGCCAGATAGTCCTCGCGTGTGTGGCGGCGGCGCATGAGCTTCAGGATGCGGCTCGAGCCCGACTGCACCGGTAGGTGCAGGTGGCGGCAGACCTTCGGCAGATCGCGCAGCGTCGCGATGAAGGTGTCCGTGCAGTGCCGCGGATGCGGGCTCGCGAACCGGATGCGCTCGATGCCCGGTACCTCGTGCACGGCGGCCAGCAGGCCGGCGAAGTCGCACGCCGGGTCGTCGGGCGCCTGGTAGTGGTTCACGATCTGGCCGAGCAGCTGGATCTCGCGGCGTCCGCTCGCGGCCAGTTCCTCTACCTCGCGGACGATCTCGGCCTTGCGGCGCATGCGCTCGTGGCCACGCGTGTACGGCACGACACAATACGTGCAGAAGTCGTTGCAGCCCTCGATGATTGTGACGAAGCCCTTCACGGGATCGTCGCGGCGCGTCAGGCCCAGCGGGAACGTCGGTTCGTCGTACGGCGTGGCGATGTCGATCAGGGCCTCGCGCGTGGTGGCGGCCTGCTCGACGAGCACCGGCAGCATCTTCACGCGCTGCGTGCCAATGACGATGTCGACCAGCTTCGACTTGGCGAGGACCTGCGCGCCCTCCTGCTGGGCGACGCAGCCGGTGACGGCCACCATCGGCGCGCGCCCGGTGCGGCTCTTCAGGCCCTTGATGTCACCGAGGCGGGTGTAGAGCTTTTCTTCGGCGCGCTCGCGCACGGAGCACGTGTTGATCACGACCAGGTCCGCGTCGTCGTCCGTGTCCGTCGCCTCGAATCCCGCCTGCTCGAGCAGGCCGGCCATGCGCTCGGAGTCGTGGACGTTCATCTGACAGCCGTAGGTCTCGATCAGGTATTTCCGGGCCATCAGTGCCGCCCCTTCGCTTTCGCCCGCGAAGGACTTTCGCCTTTCGCTTTCGCCTCGGCGGCGACTTTCGCTTTCGCCCCCAGCAGGGTGCGGGCGGCGCTGAGCACGTCGTCCGACAGCGCCGACTCCCCCGCCATCATGCGGGCGATTTCCTGCTCGCGGGTGTCGCCGTCGAGCCGGGTGACCGAGGTGACCGTGCGGCTGCCCCGCACGCGTTTTTCGATGAGCACGTGCGTGGAGGCCAGCGCGGCGATCTGCGGCAGGTGCGTGATGCACAGCACCTGGTTGCGGGTGCCGAGCGACCGCAGCTTCTCGCCCACCACCGAGGCCGCGCGTCCGCCGATGCCGGCATCGACCTCGTCGAAGATGACCGTCTTCGCGGGCTGGCTGCCGGCGTCGAGCGTCTTGAAGCCGAGCATGATGCGCGACAACTCGCCTCCCGAGGCGATGCGGGCGAGCGGCCGCGGATCCTCGCCCGGGTTGGCGGCCAGGAAGAACTCCGCCGTGTCGATGCCGCCGGCGTGCCATGTCTGTGGCACCTCGCTGGGGGCGAGGCGCACCTCGAAGCGGGCGCGGGCCATGCCGAGCTCGGCCAGGGCGGTCTCGAGCGCGGTGCCGAGCTTGATCGCCGCCGCCCGCCGGGCCTTCGACAGAGCCCGAGCCACCTCGAGGAACGCAGCACGGGCGGTCGACAATGCCGCCTCGGCAGCGGCCTTGTGCTGCGGTCCGGCGGTGAGCGCCTCGCACTCGCGTTCGAGGGCGGCGGTCTTCGCGCGGACGTCGTCAAGGGTCGGGCCGTGCTTCCGCTTGAGGCGCTCCAGGAGGGCCAGGCGATCCTCGACCTCGGCCAGGCGGCCCGGCGCGACGTCGAACCGTTCGTGGTAGTCGCGCAACGTCAGGGCGAGATCGTCGAGCTGGGCCTTGATGCCGTCGCGCGCCTGCAGGTGCCCGGCGAAGCTCGGGTCGATGGCGCTCAGGTCGGCCACCCGCTTCCAGACCTGCGCGAGGAGGCTGAGGGCCGCGCCCTCCTGCTCGTATACCAGGGCATATGCTTCGGCCGACAGCGTCTTCAGCCGGTCGGCGTGCCGCAGGACGTCGCGTTCGCGATCGAGCGCCTCGTCCTCGCCTTCGAGCACCGCGGCCTTGCGCAACTCGGCCAGGTGGAACTCGACCAACTCGAGGCGGCTCGCCCGTTCGCCGGCATCGAGCTCCGCGCGGGCCAGCGCTTGTGTGGCCTCGCTCACGACTGCCCACGCGGAGGCCACCGCCGCGGCCTGGTCGCCGAGACGGGCCCACGTGTCGAGCATGGGCAGGTGCGTGGCCGGATCGAGCAACGCCTGGTGTTCGTGCTGGCCGTGCAGCTCGACGAGGTCGCCGACGAGCGCCTTGAGGGCGGCGGCATTCACCAGCTGCCCGTCGACGAACGCGCGCGAGCGGCCCTGTGCCGTGATCTCCCGCCGGACGAGGAGCTCGCGGCCGTCCGCGGTTTCGAGTTGGGCTTCGACGGAGGCGAGGTCTTCGCCGGTGCGGACCAGATCGGAGGAGGCGCGCCCGCCGAGCAGCAGGCCCATCGCCTCGACCAGCATGGACTTGCCGGCGCCGGTTTCACCCGTCAAGACATTGAACGCGCGTTCAAACTCGACGCTGGCCGACTCGATGACCGCGAGGTTCTTGATCGCCAGGTACCGGATCATCGACGGGAGCCAGGGGCCGGCCGCGCGCCTGTGGTGGTCGGGACGGAAGTGCCATCCTATCATGGGTTTGACAGAATTTCTCACAACGTGTTACGTTGGCACACCCGCGCTGTTTCCCAGCGGCGCATCACTCCCTGACGGTGGAGGTGTCGTTGCGCACGTCTGGATTGTTGTTGCTGGCGCTGCAGGCGCCGGATGCCGAGGCGCCCGTTCGCGGGTCGCTCAGCATCCTCCAGCTCGTTCTCGATGCCAGCCCGGTGTCGAAGTTCGCGCTGGCGCTGCTCCTGCTCTTCTCTGTCGTTTCGTGGGGCATCATCCTGTCGAAGTCGGTGGCCTTCCGCCGCGCCGAGTCGCAGTCGAAGTCGTTCATCGACGTCTTCCGCAAGAGCGCCAAGTTCTCGGAGGTGCAGGGCGCGTGCAAGGCGCTCGAGCACAGTCCGCTCGTCGGCCTGTTCCAGGCCGGCTACGCCGAGCTGAACCTGCAGCTGCGCGCCGACCCCAGGGCCACGCCGGCGGTGCCGGGCGCCCCGGCCCCGCGGCCGGTGCTCAAGAGCCTCGCCGCGGTGGATCGCGCGCTGCTGCGCGCCTCGTCGGTCGAGGTCAACAAACTCGAGAAACAGGTGACGTTCCTGGCCACCACCGCCAGCCTGGCGCCGTTCGTCGGGCTGTTCGGCACGGTGTGGGGCATCATGTCGGCCTTCGCCGGCATCGGCGCCCAGGGCTCGACGGATCTCGCGGTGGTCGCGCCGGGCATCGCCGAGGCGCTGGTGGCGACGGCGGTGGGTCTCTTCGCCGCCATGCCCGCCGTGTACTTCTACAACCACTTCACCTCGAAGGTGAAGATCATGGCGTCCGAGATGGACGACTTCGCGCTCGAGTTCCTGAACATCTCCGAGCGGAACTTCACGTAAGGAGCCCGGCATGCCGAAGGTGATGGCGTCCACGCCGGGATCGAGCGGCCGGGGACGCGGCCGCCGCGTCGCGACGTCGCTGGCGGAGATCAACGTGATCCCGCTGGTGGACGTCATGCTCGTGCTGCTGATCGTGTTCATGGTCGCGGCGCCGATGCTGCAGAAGGGGATCGAGGTGAACCTCCCCGTCGCCCGTCGCGCCACCAAGCTGCCGGAAGAACGGCTCTACGTGACCGTGCCGGCGTCGTACAAGCGCGATCGGCGCGTCCAGATCGGCGACGACCGCGGCGGCATCCCGCTGACGGCGCTGCGCGAGCGGATGCGCCAGGCGATGTCGGAGCGCACGGAGAAGGAAGTGTTCCTGCGCGGCGACGCCACGATCGAGCTGCAGGAACTCACCGAGGTGATGGACACGATGAAGGAGGGCGGCGTGGAGCGCGTCGGCATCCTCACCGCCACGCCCGGAGGACGCCGGTAGCCATGGACGCGGTGTCGGAAGTCCTCGTCGTTCGCCACGGCATCGACAACACGACGCCCATGTGGGGCGTGTCGGTGGTGGCGCATGGCCTCATCGCGGCCGCGCTGGTGATGGTGCCGGCGGCGTGGATGGGCATGCAGCGCGCGCACGAGGAACCGGTGATGGTGGTGAGCCTGGCTGGCGCGGTCGGCCCCGAGACCGGCGGCCGGCAGGCGGAAAGCGCGCAGGCCACGCAGACCGTGGCGCCCCCGCCCCCGCGTCCCGAGCCCGTCGCGCCGCCCACGGCCAAGGCCCCCGAAATGGTGGTGCCCACCAAGGCGCCGCCGCGCAGGTCGCCGCCGCCCAAGGTGGCGCAGGCGCCGAAGGACGCGCCTGAACGCACCGCGCCGTCGAAGGGCGCGCAGGTGCAGACGGGCGATGCGCTGGCGAACACCGGCGCCACGAATCGCACGCCGTTCGGCGGCACGGCGTCGGGTGCGGGCGGCACCGGCGCGCGCGTCGACGTCGGCAACTTCTGCTGTCCGCAGTACCTGGCGCAGATGCAGGACCGCATCCTGCGCAACTGGGAAAGCAAGCAGCAGGCGCTCGGCACCGCCATCCTCGTCTTCAGCATCCAGCGCGACGGCACGCTCACCGACATCGCCGTTGAGAACTCCAGCGGCAACCAGACGCTCGACTTCCTGGCCACGCGCGCGCTGCGTCTCACGCAGAAGGTGCCGCCGCTGCCGCCGGAATACACGAACCCCTCGCTTCGCGTCCACCTGACGTTCGAGTACCAGCGATGACACCCACTGTCCGCACTGCCCTGCTCCTCACCGCCGCCGCGGCGGCCGTGGTCGTCGCCGCGCTCGACGCGCAGACGCCGCAGGCGCCCGCGTCGCAGCAGCAGCCTTCCGAGGTCAGCTCGAAGATCTCGGGCGAATCGGGGGCGCCGCCGCGGTATGCGGTGCCGGATTTCCTCGTCGGCGGTGGCGACAAGGAAGGCGCCGACCTGGCGAAGCTGCTGGCGCAGGTGCTCTACGACGACCTGACGTTCGAAGGCGAGTTCGACCTGATTCCACGCGACACCTACGCGTCGATTCCGGCCGCGCGATCGGTGTCGGATGCGCCGTTCGATCGCTGGCGTGAGCTCGGCGCCGACGGCCTCGTGCTCGGCAGCGTGAAGAAGACCGGGAACCAGATGACCGTCGAGGTCCGCCTCTTCGACGTGCGGGGCCGCAAGCAGGTGCTCGGCCGCGAATACGGCGGTCCCATCACCAACCCGCGCCTCTACGCCCACACGATCTCGGACGAGATCCATCTCACGCAGGCGAACGTGAAGGGCGTGGCGCGCACCAAGCTCACCTTCTCGTCGGATCGCATCCGCGACAAGGCCGCCAACACCATCGAGTCGCGCAACGTGAAGGAGATCTTCATCGCCGACTACGACGGCGCCAACCAGCGGCGCGTCACCGTCAACCGGCAGCTCAACGTGTTCCCGTCGTGGTCGCCGGATGCGCGCGCCATCGCCTACACGTCGTACCGCCGCGGCTATCCCGACATCTTCATCTCGCTCATCTACCAGGGCACGATGGAGACGCCGACCAACGGCGTCGGCCAGAACTGGCTGCCGGCGTTCTCGCCTGACGGCACCAAGATCGCCTTCACGTCGAACCGCGACGGCAACTCCGAGATCTACGTGATGAACCGCGACGGCTCGGGCGTGCGCCGTCTCACCAACCACCCGGCGATCGACTCCACGCCGACATGGGCGCCCTCGGGCGCGCAGATCGCGTTCACGTCGGATCGCACGGGCTCGCCGCAGATCTGGGTGGTGGGCGCCGATGGCCTCGACCTCCGCCGGCTCACCTCCGAGCCGTACGCTGACCGCCCCACCTGGTCGCCGGCGCCGTTCAACGAGATCGCCTACGCGGTGCGGACGTCGTCGCGCTTCGACATCAAGATCTACCAGGTCGACAAGGGCACCTCGCGGCAGATCACCTTCGGTGAAGGCACCAACGAGAGCCCGGCGTGGGCGCCCAACGGCAAGCACCTCGCGTTCATGTCGACGCGCAACGGCCGCGCGAATCAGGTCTTCATCGTCCGGCGCGACGGCAAGGATCTGCGGCAGATCACGCGCGACGGCAACAACTTCACCCCGAACTGGTCGCAGTAATCCCCCGGCGCGGCGGAGCGGAACGGCAGGAACCGATGGCAGACAGGAGTCGAACGATGCAGCGCATGGGCAGGTGGAACGTCGGTGTGGGGCTGATGCTGGCCGTGGTGATCATGACGGCGTGCGGCCCGAAGAAGGTGACCCCGGTGGTGCGGCCGCAGCCGCCCGCCGCGACATCCGGCGGCAACGAGCTCGGCACCACGCCGCCGCCCACGCCGCCGCCGGCGCCGGTGCGCGACGACGCGATCTCGGTCGCGCCCGTGCCCGACACCGCCGGCGCCATCGGCAGCCGCAACCTCGACGAGCTGAACCGCACCTCGCCGCTCCAGCCCGTCTACTTCGCGCTCGACAGCTTCGAGCTGTCGCCCGAGGCGCGCACCATCCTGCAGGCGTCGGCTCAGGTGCTGAAGCAGCAGGCGTCGTGGCAGATCACCGTCGAGGGCCATTGCGACGAGCGTGGCACGGCGGAATACAACCTCTCGCTCGGCGAACGCCGCGCGCTCGCCGCCAAGACGTATCTCGTCTCGCTCGGCATCGCCGCCGACCGGCTCCGCACCGTGAGCTACGGCAAGGAATTCCCGTTCGATCCGGGCCACGACGAGGCGGCCTGGGCCAGGAACCGCCGCGCCCACTTCGTGATCACGGCCAAGTAGGACCGGGGCCGCCGCGCAACCGATCAAGTATGCTGACTGGTGCAGGTGTTTCCATGACCGTGACCGTGTTCCGTCTCGCCCTCGTGGCCGGCCTTCTCGCGCTTCCCGCCGCTCCGGCGCTCGCGCAGCGCCGTGAGCTGCAGCAGATGGCGGCCGACATCCGCATCCTCCAGGAACAGACCCAGCTGCTGCAGAACGCGCTGACGGCGCTCACCGACGCGCTGAAGGCCGTGAACACCCGTATCGACGAGCAGACCGGCGTCACGCGCAAGACCTTCGCCGACGCCAAGCTGCAGGCCGACACGATGGGCAGCGACATCCGCGTCGTACGCGAGCGGGTCGACGACACCAACGTTCGCATCACCGCGCTGTCGCAGGAGGTGGATTCGCTCCGCACGGCGATTGCCTCGATGCCGGTGGGTGGCGCGCCGTCCACGGATCCGATGGCCGCGGGCGGTACGACCGATCCGGCCGCGCCGGTCGCACCGGGCGGCGCCACGTCCACGCCCGCGCCGCCGGCCCCGACCCCCACGCCGGCCCCTGGCGGGCCGAACGCGCTCTCGCCGAGCCGTCTCTACGATCTCGCGTGGGCCGACTACACCGCCGGCAACTACGATCTCGCGGTCGAGGGCTTCTCGAGCTACGTCCGCTCGTTCCCGCGCAGCGAGTTCGCCGACAACGCGCAGTACTACATCGGTGAGAGCTACTATCAGCGCGGCAAGCTCGCCGAGGCGGTCGATGCGTTCGGACGCGTGATCTCGACGTATCCGAAGAGCGACGTCGCCGGGCAGGCGTATTACAAGCAGGGCCTGTGCTACGAGCGGATGAACCAGCCCGATCGCGCCCGCCAGGCTTACGACTACCTGGTCAAGAACCTCGGCGAGACCGACGCCGGGCGCCTGGCCAAGCAGCGGCTCGACGCGCTCAACCGCGCCCGGCCGCAATAGCGTTTCGATTCAACCGAGCGAGGACGACGACATGGGCAGCGTGAACAAAGTGATTCTGGTCGGCAATCTGGGGCGTGACGCCGAACTGCGGGCCACGCCGAGCGGCGCCTCGGTGGCGAATTTCAGCATCGCCACCACCGAGAACTGGACCGGCAAGGACGGCCAGAAGCAGGAAAAGACCGAGTGGCACCGCATCGTGCTGTGGGGCAAGACGGCCGACACGCTGCAGCCGTATCTCACCAAGGGCAAGCAGATCTATCTCGAGGGCCGGCTCGAGACGCGCCAGTGGGAGAAGGACGGCCAGAAGCACTACACGACCGAAGTGAAGGCCGACAAGGTCGTGCTGCTCGGCGGCGGTGGGCGTGGCGGCGAGCGTGGCGGCCGCGACGACATGGGCGGCGGTTACGGCGAGCCGATGGGCCAGCCGGCCGGCGCGATCACCGACGACGACATTCCGTTCTAGCCGCGGCCGGCGCCACCGCTGGAACGAGGGACTCGGGGTCCGGAAACGACAGAAGGCCGGCGCGCGTGCGCCGGCCTTTCTCATTCCCGGGGGCACTGCGCCGCATTCCCGATACCCGGATCTCGGGCCCGGTGAGCGCGCGGGCCTCGCTGCTTTACGTTCCCTGCCGCCCGTAGCGATCCTCGAGCCGGACGACGTCGTCGGTATCGGCGGTCGACACCTCGAACACATCGCTGTCTTCGATCGCGGTCATGCGGTGGATGGTGGGCGGCGTGACGTGCACGGCCTGGCCGGGACCCATCTCGCGGCCCACGAGCGTGTCGCCTTCCTGCCGCTCGAACAGGATCTTCCCCGACCACACGAAGATCGTCTCGTCCTTGCGGTTGTGGTACTGCAGGCTGAGGGCGTGGCCCTTGTTGATGTGGATCACCTTGCCGACGTAGCGGTCGGTCACCGCCCACCACAGCTCGTAGCCCCAAGGCTTCTCCACCCGCTTCAGTGCGTCCGTCACGATCGTCGTCTCCTGTCCTGAATCTCCGTCATTGTCCCACGACGCGGGCGGTCAGGCACGGGGGGCGCGATTGCCGGCCGCCAGCGCATCGAAAAGGTGCTGCTCGATGTCGGCCGCCGTCGACAGGCTCAGCACGGCGCTGGCCGTGCGCCGCGCGTCGGCCGCCCGCACGTCCTGGATCAGCCGGCGGGCCACGGGAATCGCCGACGGCGTCATGCTGAACTCGCGGAAGCCGAGGCCGATGAGCAGGCCGATCATCGCCGGGTCCGACGCCATCTCGCCGCACACCGAGGCGTCGATGCGCCGCCGCGCCGCCGCCCGCCGCACCATCCGCAGCAGGCGGATCACGGCCGGGTGCAGCGGCTCGTACAGATCCGACACGCGCTCGTCGGTGCGATCGACGGCCAGCGTGTACTGGATGAGATCGTTGGTGCCCACCGTGAAGAACGCCGCCTCGCGGGCGAGCAGATCGGCGGCCAGCGCCGCCGACGGCACCTCCACCATCGCGCCCAGCGGCACCGGCGGCGGCTGGGCGAGGCCGCGCGCCACGTCCTCCATGATCGCCGCCGCCTGGCGCATCTCCTCCACCGAGGTCACGAACGGGAACATCACGCGGAGGCGTCCGTGCGGCGCCGCGCGCAGCAGCGCGCGCAGCTGGGTGCGCAGCACGTCGGGGTGCGCCAGGCCGAGGCGTACGCCACGACGGCCGGTGCGCGTGTCGCGGCGCTCGCGGCCATTCAGCCGCGACAGCTGGCGCTCGTCGAGGTCGAACGTCCGCACGGTCACGCGACGCGGCCCCACCGCGGCCAGCAGATCCCGGTAGATCTCGAACTGGTGATCCTCGGGCAGGCGCTCGGGCGAGCGCTCGGCGAGCAGGAACTCCGAGCGGAACAGGCCGATGCCCTCGGCGCCGGCTTCGACCGCGGCCGCGACGTCATCGGGACGCTCGAGGTTGGCCTCCAGACGGATGGCGACGCCGTCGGCCGTCGTCGTCGGCTCGATCGGCGCCTGCGAGGCGACGCCCGCCGTGGCGCGGCGGCGGCGCGGCGCGCGGCGCTGCACCTCGTCGACCAGATCGGGCGAGGGATCGATGGTGACGGCGCCGGTCGTGCCGTCGATGACCACCAGCGTGCCCGGGCTGACACGATGACTCAGATCGCGCAGGCCGACGATGGCCGGCACCTTCAGGGAACGCGCGAGGATGGCCGTGTGGTGCGTGCGTCCGCCGGCGTCGGTGGCGAAGCCGAGCACGCGCGACCAGTCGATCTGCGCCGCCAGCGACGCGGTGAGCTCGTCGGCGACGAGCACGGCGGGTCCGTCGACGTCGTGCAGCAGATCGGCGGCCCAGCCGCCGGCGCGGCGCAGGTTCATGCGCACGCGGCCGGCCACGTCGGCGAGGTCGCTGTCGCGCTCGCGCAGGTACGGGTCCTCGACCGTGGCGAACACCGTGCAGAGCTCCTCGTAGGCGCGATGCACGGCCCACGCGGCGTTCACCCGATCGTGGCGGACGATGTCGCGGGCCCGCCCCATGAACATCGAGTCGTCGAGGATCAGCAGCTGGGCGTCGAAGAGCGGCGCCAGATCGTGCCCCGGGCCGTGGGCGAGCCGATCGCGGATCTCCTGCAGCTGGGCGTGCGAACGCACGCGGGCGGCGTCGAGTTGCTGCAGCTCGTGCTCGACGCGGTCGGGAGGAATCGGGAACCGGACGACATCGCTGTGCCCGGTGAGCACCACGGCCCGGCCCACCACGGTGCCGGGCGACACCGGGATGCCGTTCAGGCGCTCCACGTGTCCTCGCCGAAGCCGGTCCGCACGAGGGCGGCGAGCGACTGCAGCGCATCGACCTCGTCGATGCCGTCGGCCGAGATGGTCACCACCGCGCCCTTGGCCGCGGCCAGCAGCAGGATGCCCATGATGCTCTTGCCGTCCACCTGGCGCCCGTCGCGGCCCACGCGCACCTTCGACCGGAAACGTCCGGCGAGCTGCACGAAGCGGGCCGCGGCTCGGGCGTGCAGGCCGAGCGCATTCACGATCGTCACGTCTTCACTGATCACGGTTGCGTGCCTCCCGAGTCCCCGTTGAGCAGGTCGGACGCCACCCAGATGGCGTTCCGCCCGTGTTCCCGAATCTGCCGCGCCGCGTCGAGCACGGTGGCCGTGTCGCGCAGGCTGGCGAGTTTGATCAGCATCGGCAGGTTGACGCCGGTGACCACCTCCACCTTCCCCGACTCGAGGAAGGTGATGCCGAGGTTGGCCGGCGTGCCGCCGAACATGTCGGTGGCGACGATGACGCCCTCGGGCGCGGCCACCGTGGCGATGGCGGCGGCGATCTCCTGCCGCGCGTCCTGCACGTCCTCGTGCCAGCCGATCGACACCGCCTTCATCTGCGGCAGGTCGCCGACGATGGTCTCGGCGGCGCTCACCAGCTCCGAGGCGAGCTGTCCGTGGGTGACGACCACGACGCCAATCATGCGTGCGTCCTTTCGCGGCCCGCGTCGCGGTGCCGCACTCGGGTGGTCACGCCCTTCGCGCCGGCGAGCGCCTTGCGCAGCGCCTCGGCGACGTACACCGAGCGATGACGGCCGCCCGTGCAGCCGATCGCCACCGTGAGGTAGCTCTTGCCCTCGGCCACGTACTGCGGCACGAGGAACTTCAGCAGCGAGGTCAGGCGCTTCAGCAGCTGCGCGGTGGCCGGCTGCCGCCGCAGGAACGCCGCCACCGGCGCGTCGCGGCCGGTCTGCGGTCTGAGCTCGGGAATGAAATGCGGGTTCGGCAGGAAGCGGACGTCGAACACCAGGTCGGCGCCGAGCGGCAGGCCGTGCTTGAAGCCGAAGCTCTCGAATGTGAGGACCAGCGACGCCCGCTGCTTGCGGTCGCGCGCCAGGTCGAGGAACGTCTGCCGCAGCTCGTGCACCGTGAGATCGGAGGTGTCGACGATCTCGTCGGCCATGGCGCGGATGCGCGCCATCTTCCGGCGTTCGGTGGCGATGGCGTCGGCGATCGGCTGATCGGGCGCCAGCGGATGCGGACGGCGCGTCTCGCTGAAGCGCCGGTGCAGCGCCGCCGGGCTGGCCTCGAGGAAGATCAGCGACGGGGCGACATCGGCCGTGGCCCGCAGCCGCGCGTAGACGCGCGGGAACGCGGTGAGGAAGCTGCGCTCGCGGATGTCGACCACCACCGCCACCTTGGCGAGGGCCTCGTCCTGGCGGTGCAGCGCGTGCAGGTTCGGCAGCAGCGCCACCGGCAGGTTGTCGACGCAGTAGTAGCCGAGGTCCTCGACCGCGTGGATCGCCTGCGACTTCCCCGCTCCCGACAGGCCGGTGATGACGAGGAAGTCGGCCCGCGACGGCCGGGTATTCAGCTTCAGTTTCGGCGCCCGTGTGCTCACGCCGCTCCTCCCCCGTCGAGATCGTCGGGATCCTCGAACTCGTCGCCGCCGCCGCGCGCCAGCCGCGCGTCGAGCGCCTGCACGAAGTCGCGGGCGGTGTGGATGCCGCGGGCGCGCAGCAGCTGGTTGCGGGCCGCCACCTCCACCAGCGTCGCCACGTTGCGGCCGGGCGCCACCGGCATCGTCACCTTCGGCACGCGCAGGCCCAGCAGCTCGTGGTGCAGTTCGTCGAGGCCGAGGCGGTCGTAGTTCCGGCCGGTGTCCCACCGCTCGAACTCGACCACGAACTCGACGCGCTTCGACGATCGCGTCGACGCCACGCCGAAGAGATCGCGCACGTTCACGAGACCCAGGCCGCGGATTTCCATGTAGTAGCGCGTCGCCGCCGGCGAGGTGCCGATGATCACGGTCTCGGCGCGCCGCCGCACCTCCACGGTGTCGTCGGCGACGAGGCGGTGGCCGCGGCCCAGCAGATCGAGCGCGCACTCGCTCTTGCCGATGCCGCTCTCGCCGATGATGAGCACGCCCAGGCCCAGCACGTCCATCAGCACGCCGTGCACCACCTCGCGGCTGGCCAGCCGATCCTCGAGCATCGACATCAGCTTGCCGATGGCGAGCGGCGTCGAGATCGAGGTGCGCAGCAACGGCACGCCGGCGTGGTCGGCGGCGGCGGCGACCTCGGGCGGCAGCGGCAGGTCGGTGGTGGCCAGCACGCACGGCACGCCGGCCTCGAACGACCGGGTGAGCACGGCGAGCCGCACGTCGGCGCCCAGGCTCTGCAGATAGCGGATCTCGCTGTCGCCGTAGATCAGGACGCGGCCGGGACGCAGATACTCGTGGTACCCGGCCAGCGCCAGGCCGGTCTTCTGGAGGTAGGGGCTCGAGATCTCGCGATCGAGGCCGGTGGCGCCGGCCAGCAGCTCGAGACCGAGTCCGTAGGCGTCGGCGCGACCGCGCAGCAGGTGACCGACGGTGACCACGGGCGGAGGCGGCATCAGGGGGCGCCGACCGCCTAGTAGAGCACCTTGCGCTGGTTCGACGTCGGGATGCGGAGCTCCTCGCGGTACTTCGCGATGGTGCGCCGCGCCAGCACCAGTCCCTCGCGTTGCAGGATGCTGACGATCTTCGAGTCGCTCAGCGGCTTCTTCGGATCCTCGGCCTCGATGATCTTGCGGATCCGCGACTTGATGGTCACCGACGAGACGGCTTCTCCGTACGAGCTGCTGATGCCGCTGTGGAAGAAGAACTTCATCTCGTGCACGCCCTGCGGGGTGTGCATGTACTTGTTGGTGACCACGCGGCTCACCGTCGACTCGTGCATGCCGATGTCGTTGGCGACGTCGCGCAGCACCAGCGGCCGCAGGTGCTCGATGCCGTGATCGAGGAAATCGCGCTGGAAGTTGATGATCGAGGTGGCGACTTTTTGAATGGTCTTCTGCCGCTGCTCCACCGACTTCAGCAGCCAGCGGGCGGCGTTGAAGCGGTCCTTCACGTAGGCGCGGGTGTCGGCGTCGGCCTGGTCCTTCTCGAGCAGGCGCTTGTACGACGAGCTGATGCGCAGCTGCGGCAGGCCGTCGTCGTTCAGCACGGCGACGTACTGGTCGTCGACCTTCACCACGTACACGTCCGGCATCACGTATTCGGGCTGGCGCGCGTTGTAGCGCGCGCCCGGCTTCGGATCGAGGCCCTGAATGATGGTGATGTGCTCGCGCAGCTCGTCGAGCCCCATGCCCATCTTGCGGCCGAGCTCGGGGATCTGGTGGTTCTGCAGCAGGCGCAGGTGCTCGGTGACGATGCGCTCGGTGGAGGTGCCTTCGAGGCCCAGCGCGCGCAGCTGCAGCGTGAGGCATTCCTGCAGGTCGCGGGCGGCGACGCCGGTGGGATCGAAGGTCTGCACCAGGCGCAGCACCTGCTCGACGCGGTCGATCGGCCACGGACCCATCTGGGCGATCTCGCTGACCGATGCCACCAGCTCGCCGTTGTCGTCGAGGTTGCCGATGATGGCCGAGCCGATGGCCCGGTCGACCGGGTCGTCGGATTTCAGCGACAGCTGCCACTCGAGGTGATCGGTGAGCGAACTGCCGGTGGAGAGCGTGTTCTCGATCGGCGGGAGTTCCTTCACCTCGGTCGGCACCTTCGAACGGTAGCCGTCGTCGAGGTACTCGCTGAAGAAGTACTCGTAGTCGTTGTCTTCCCAGGTGTCGGCCTTGGCGTCGGTGCGCTGGGCGTCCTGCTCGTCGGCCTTGTCGGTGGCCGGGGCGGCCTCGGGGGCCTGCAGATCCTCGCTCGGAATCTCCTCCAGCAGGGGGTTCTCGACCACCTCCTGGTTGAGCATGTCGGCGAGCTCGAGCGTCGACATCGGCAGCAGCTTGATGGCCTGCTGCAGCGACGGCGTCAGGATCAGCTTCTGGGAAAGCTTCGCTTGGAGTTTCTGGTGAATGGCCATGCTCAGAGCCGGGAATCCGGGTGGACCCCGCTGGCCCACGGCACGATTCTAGCAGCCTTTGCAAGAATCGTGACAGCTTTCAGCGTGGTCAGTCCAGCCTGAAGTCCTGCCCCAGGTAGATTCGCCGCACGTCGTCGTCCGACGCCAGGGCATCCGGGGTGCCCGCCTTGAAGATGGTGCCGTCGGCCACGATGCAGGCGCGATCGGTGATCCGCAGAGTTTCCCGCACGTTGTGGTCGGTGATGAGCACCCCGATGCCACGGGCCTTGAGGTGGAAGATGATCTGCTGGATGTCGGTGACCGCGATCGGGTCGATGCCGGCGAACGGCTCGTCGAGCAGGATGAACCGCGGCGACATCACCAGCGCCCGGGTGATTTCGGCCCGCCGCCGCTCGCCGCCCGACAGCGTGTAGGCCATCGACTTCGCGAGGTGCGTGAGGCTGAGTTCGGCCAGCAGCTCCTCGAGCCGGGCCTTGCGCTCGGCGCGCGACAGCGGCAGCGTCTCGAGGATGGCGAGCAGGTTCTGCTCCACCGTGAGGCCGCGGAAGATCGACGGCTCCTGCGGGAGGTAGCCGATGCCCTTGCGGGCGCGGATGTACATCGGGTCGTCGGTGACGTCGTGCTCGTCGAGCAGCACCCGGCCGCTGTCGGGCGCCACCAGGCCGACGGTCATGTAGAACGTGGTGGTCTTGCCGGCGCCATTCGGGCCCAGCAGGCCGACCACTTCGCCGGCCGAGATGTCGAGGCTGACGCCCTTCACCACCGTGCGTCCGCCGTAGCGCTTGGTGAGGGACTCGGTGCGGAGGGTGGCCATCAGCGCGGGGGAGGCGGGGGTGTCGGCGTGCAGCGTCCGCCGCCCTTCGACACGGTGCGCGCCGCTTCGTTGCCGTCGACGATGAGCTTACCGGCGGTGCCGAAGAAGGTCAACGTGCGGCCCGTCGTGACGCGGCACTCTTCGGTGAAGGTCACCGGCGCGCCGGTCATGACGTAGCGGCCGTCGTTCGCGAAGTACTTGAGGGTGGCGCCGCGGGCGTCGCGCTGATCGACGCGTGCCACCACGGTGCCGGTGCCTTCGATCCGTTCGAGTGACCGCTCGGCCGCGGCCAGCGCGAGCACGATGCGGTCCGCCGAGAGATCGCCTTCCGGGCCGCTCATCTGCGCGCTGGTCGTGTAGGTGGCGGTGCGGGCCGTGTCGTCGTAGCTCATCGTCTGTCCGCGCGCGATGGTGCCGCGGGCCGGCGGGCCGCCCGCGGCCGGCTTCGCCGTGGCGAGCGCCAGCGTGGACGTGACGCCGCCCGAGGCCGAGAGGTCGCCCTTCTGCTCGTCCAGGGCCACCGTGCCGGCGCGGATATCCGTGGCGCCCTGCCACAGGCGCGCCTTGCCGGTGTACGTGGCGCGTCGCGCCTGGCTGTCGTACTCGAGCGCCTCGGCGGCGGCGAAGAGTGGCTGATCGCCGGCGAGCAGGGCCGGCGTCTTGCCGGCGCCGCTGCCGTTGCGGCTGGCCGCCGGCTGCATCACGCTCGAGACGCTGCCCTTCGCTGACACGGCGTTGGTGGCGAGGCCGATGGCGATGTCGGTCGCCGACACCTCGAGGCCGGTGTCGGTGACGCGGGGCGACGCGGCCGCTGTGCCGAGCAGCTGCAACCGGTCGTCGATCATGAAGTAGCGCGCCTCGTTCGCCACGGCCTTCAGCGTGCCGTCGGTGAAGGCGACGTCGCCGGTGAAGGTGGCGCGATCGGCGCCGCCGGCCGGGTTCAACGCCAGCGTGAGGGTGGACGAGGTGGCGGTGCGCGCGTCCGGCGTCTTCGCGGTGCCGCCCTCGCGGAAGTCGACGCCGCCGGTGAAGCGCATCGCCGTCAGGCCGGCCCCGGCCACGCCGTCGCCGGTGAGTTCCGCGGCGCGGATCGTCCGTGCCGGCGCCGCGCCGTCAGCCGGCAGCGTCACGAGCAGACGCTCGCGCGCCACAAGATTGGTGATGGCGCCGTCGGGCCCCATGGCGATGTCGATCCATTCGGCGGCCAGCTGTTGTCCCGGCGCCTTCGGCGTGCTGCCGGCCAGCTGCAGGCTCGCCTGCCCCGCCACCGTGAGGTGCTGCACCGTGCGCCCGTCGTCGGCGTAGTCGATGTTGACGGTGCCGCCCTTGATCGCGCGCAGGTTGCCGAAGCCCTGGCTGCCGGTGATCGAGGCATGGCCGCGCAGTTCCATCGCATCGGGTTCGTCGCGATCGGGATACAGGTAGACCAGCAGCTCGTCGGCGGCGATCGTCTGGCCCGGACGCTGGATGGTGGCGTCCTGCTGGAGCTGCATGAAGCGATCACGCCGCGCGTCGGTGAACGCGCCGGCGCGCACGTCCATCACGCCCTCGGCGCTGCCCTCGACGTGTGCGGTCGCCTGCTCGAGGATCGACAGCACGTCGCGGCGCTTGTCGAACGTGAAGCCGATGCCGGCGCCGTGTGTCTTGCCGCGCTCGAACGTGACCGGGCCGGGCGCGCGCACGATGCCCTCGCCGTCGGCGTAGGTGGCGGTGTCGGACCTGGCCACGAGGCCGTCATGACCGGTCAGCACGACGTCGCCGTTCAGCGCCACCGACGACTGCCCGGCTCCGACCGTGCCCTCACGGCCGGCGAGCAGGAAGGTCTGGCCTTCGCGCTGGCGCACGGTGACCTTGAGATCGCTCGCCACCGTGCGGTTGTCGGAATAGGTGACCTGTTCCTTGAAGGTCAGTGAGAAGTCCTGACGCGCGCCGCTCGACTGCTCGGCCTGGCCGCCGGTGGTGCGGGCGGTGACGGCGGGCGGCAGCTCGGTGACGGGCGGCGGGGGCGGCGGCGTGCGCCGCGCTCCGGTCATCCAGTACGCGCCGACGATGCCGCCGATCGCAACGGCGGCCGCCACCAGACGCGCGCGTCGCTGCCAGGAAGTCACGGGCGGGATCCTTCGTCCATGGTGACGGAACCGCGGATCGGGCGCAAGCGGCGGCTCGGCCGCGGCGCCGGGCGGCGGATCAGGCGCGCCGCACGTCCGAGAGCCGCAGCTCGGTGTAGGTGTTGCCGTTGAACTCGTTCTGCTCGAGGGCGTAGGCCACCTCGAGGGCGCCCGGTCCTCCGGCCAGCACCGGTTCCTTCTCCACCGCGTTCCACGCGATGGCCCGGAAGGTCCGGCCCTTCTGGCGCAGCGACATCTTCAGGTGCCGCTCCTTGAGCCGGCGCGGGCCCTCGACCACCTCGATGCCCGACGCCGAGAACACCGGCTTCGGATTGGCGAGCCCGAACGGCGCCATCGCCATCAGGTCGTTGACCACGCGCGGCGTGAGGGCGTCGAAGTCGAGGGCGCCGTCGTACGACAGGTTCGGCCGCAGGTCGTCGGGCGTGAGTGCGTCGGCCGCGTAGTCGTTGATGGCCCGCCGGAAAGCCGGAATCTTCGCGGCGTCGAGCTGCAGGCCGGCCGCCTGCTTGTGGCCACCGAAGCGGTCGAGCATCGACGCGCACGCCTCGAGGCCGCCGAGCACGTTGAAGCCGGGGATGCTGCGACACGACCCGTGCGCCACGCCGTCCTCGATCGACAGCACGATCGCCGGCCGGTAGTACGCGTCGACCAGCTTCGACGCGACGATGCCGATGACGCCGCGATGCCAGCCCTCGCCCGCCACCACCAGCACCGTGTGCGCGCCGACGTCGGGGTCGTGTTCCACGGCCTTCTTCGCGGCGGCCACGATCTCCTGCTCTTCGGCGCGGCGCTTCGTGTTCTCGGCGTCGAGCTGCTGGGCCAGTAGCTGCGCCTCTTCCGCGAGGGCATCGTCCGAGGCCAGCAGCAGGCGTGTCGCGAGATCGGCGCTGGCCATGCGGCCGGCCGCGTTCACGCGCGGCGCCACCATGAAGGCGATGTGGTAGGCGTCGATCGTCTTGCCGGCCAAGCCCGACACGTCGAGGAGCGCCCGCAGCCCCACCTTGTGCGGGCCCTTCGTCAGCTGCTCGAGCCCGAGCTTGGCGATCACGCGGTTCTCGCCCACGAGCGGCACCACGTCGGCCAGCGTGCCGATCGCCGCGATCTTCACGAACGCGTGCAGCCAGCCCTCGCGGCCGGCCTTCTGACACAGGCCCTGCACGAGCTTCAGCGCCACGCCGACGCCGGCCAGGTGCTTGTCCGGATAGCCGCAGTCGTGGCGCTTCGGGTTCACGACCGCCAGCGCCTGCGGCAGCTCGGTGTCGGGTTCGTGGTGGTCGGTGATGATGAGATCGAGGCCGAGTTCGCGGGCGCGGCGCGCCGCCTCGGGCGCGCGGATGCCGCAGTCGACCGACGCGATCACTTTCGCGCCGTCGGCGTGCAGCCGCTCGATAGTCGCCGGCTGCAGGCCGTAGCCGTCGCGCAGCCGCTCGGGGATGAAGTGCGTGACGTCGCCGCCGAGCAGCTCCAGCGCCCGCCGCAGGATGACCGTCGAGGTGACGCCGTCGACGTCGTAGTCCCCGTGGACGACGATGCGCTCGCGGCGGGCGACCGCGCCGAGCAGCCGGTCGACGGCCGGCGCCAGATCCGCCAGCTTCCAGGGATCCTGCAGGTGCGAGAGCGAGGGCTTCAGGAAGCGGTCGGCGGCTTCGGGATCGTGATGGCCGCGGATGGCGAGCAGCCGCGCCACCACCGGGGACAGGCCGAGCTCGCGCTCGAGGCGCGTCGCCGCGGCCTCGTCGCACGGCCGCGGCTTCCAGACGAGCGGCGGCGCCACGTGTGGCTCAGGCCTCCACGAGGCCGACGCGGCCCATGGCGCGGAACTTCTCGTAGCGCAGGTCGAGACGGCGGTCCGCCGGCACGGCGGCGAGCTCGGCGAGCGTGCGCGTGAGCGCGGCGTCGAGCAACTGCCCCGCCGCCGCCGGGTCCGTGTGGGCGCCGCCCACCGGTTCCTTCACGATCTCGTCGATGATGCCGAGGCCGAGCAGATCGGGCGCCGTGATCTTCAGCGCCTCGGCCGCGCGCACCTTCATGTTGGTGTCGCGCCAGAGCAGCGCCGCGCAGCCTTCCGGCGGGATCACGCTGTAGACCGCGAACTCGTGCATCAGGATGCGATCGCCCACGGCGATGCCGAGCGCGCCGCCACTGCCGCCCTCGCCGTGCACGACCACCACGATCGGCACCTCGAGCACGGCCATCTCGCGCAGGTTGACGGCGATGGCCTCGGCCACGCCGCGTTCCTCCGACTCGATGCC
Organism: Vicinamibacterales bacterium; assembly: GCA_046331325.1. Classification (GTDB taxonomy): domain Bacteria; phylum Acidobacteriota; class Vicinamibacteria; order Vicinamibacterales; family UBA2999; genus CADEFD01. Next base: position 77,534 of record JAXLRB010000008.1, read on the forward strand.
GGGGTACGCCGCCGGCGTGTCGACGAAGCACACGATCGGCCGGCCGAACTTCTCGGCCAGCTGCATGGCGCGCAGCGCCTTGCGATAGCCCTCGGGCCGCGCGTAGCCGAAGTTCCGGTAGATCTTCTGCTTGGTGTCGCTGCCCTTCTGGTGGCCGACGATCATCACCGGCTGCCCGTGGAACATGGCCGGGCCGGCGACGATGGCGTGGTCGTCGGCGAAGCGGCGGTCGCCGCGGATCTCGACGAAGTCGGTGAAGAGCTGCTCGACGTAGTCGAGCGTGGTCGGCCGCGCCGGGTGCCGGGCCACCAGCACCCGCTGCCACGGCGTGAGCAGGGTGTAGAGCTCCTGCCGGATCGACTGGATGCGGGCTTCGAGGCGCGCGATGTCGCGCTGGCGGTCGGCGGTCGACGGCAGCATCGACAGCGCCTGGATCTCCTTCTGGAGGATCCCGATCGGTTCTTCGAATTCGAGGAGGTCGGCCATGCGTGCGTCCTCCAGTCTATCTGAGGACGACCGAGCCGGCGCCGCACACCCGCTCCACCGCCGAGACCAGTGATTCCGAGGGCCGGACGCGGATCTGCGGGGTGACGTTGGCGCGCACGCGCAGCGTGCGGCGCTCGTGCGGCACGTCGAGCTCCAGCACGATCGGCCGATCGCCCTGATGCTGGGTGAGCACGTCCCACAACGCCTCGAGCGTCGAGCGCGAGTGATGCGCGGCGTCGAGATGGATCGCCACGGCCTTGGCCAGCCGTTCCCGCAGGGTGTCGAGCGACGACAGCTCGGTGGCCTGGAAGCGCGTGGAGTCTTCGTCCTTCTCGAACTTCCCCTTCACGAGCAGCAGCGCGCCGGTCTCGATGTGCTGGCGATAGCGTCCGTAGGTCTCGGGGAACGTGACCACCTCGATCGAGCCCTGCGAGTCTTCGAGCGTGAAGACCGCCATGGGATCGCCCTTCTTGGTCTTCAGCGCCCGCATGCCGCTGACGATGCCGCCGACCGACACGTCTTCGAGCACCAGGCGGCCCGGCGCGCCCTCCTCGGCCTCGGGCAACTCCGAGGCGACGAGCCCGCCGACGGTGCGGGCGCCGAAGGCCTTGAGATCGGCGGCGTGGCGATCCACGGGATGCCCGCTGAGGTAGAGGCCGAGCGCCTCCTTCTCGTTCGCCAGCCACTCCATCTCGGTCCAGGGCGGCCCCTCGGGCACGACGCCGTCCGGGCCGTCGCCGGCCGTAGGCACGGCCTCGCCGAAGAGATTGGCCTGCCCCTGTTCGCGATCGCGCTGCACGCGGGCGCCGTGCTCGAGGGCGAGGTCGAGGCCGCGCATGAGACGCGCGCGGCCGACGTGCGGCGGCACCCGCTGGCCGTCCGGGCCAGGCGGCACCAGGTTGTCGCAGGCGCCGCTCTTCACCAGCGCTTCGAACACGCGCCGGTTGGCGAGGCGCAGGTCGAGTTCCTCGGCCAGCTGGTGCAGCGCGGTGATGCGGCCCAGGCTGTTCCGCACGCCGACGATCGCCTGAATGGCGCCTTCGCCGAGGCCCTTGATGGCCGTGAGGCCGAAGCGCACGCCCTCGGGCACCACCGAGAAGTGCATCTGGCTCTCGTTCACGTCGGGCGGCAGCACCTGGATGCCGCGGTCGCGGCACTCGGCGATGTAGAGCGCCAGCTTCTCGGTATTGGCCGCTTCGATCGTGAGCAGCGCCGCCGCGAAGTGCCGCGGGTAGTTCGCCTTCAGGTAGGCGGTCTGATACGCCAGGAACGCGTAGGCCGTCGAGTGCGACTTGTTGAAGCCGTACCCGGCGAAGTACTCCATCAGCTCGAAGATCTTGGTGGCCTTCTTCTCGCTGATGCCCTTCTTCTTCGTGCCCTCCAGGAAGGCCTCGCGCTGCTTCGCCATGACCTTGGGGTCTTTCTTGCCCATGGCCTTTCGCAGCACGTCCGACTGGCCCAGCGTGAAGCCGGCCAGCACGGAGGCAATCCGCATCACCTGTTCCTGGTAGGCGATGACCCCATAGGTGTCGGCCAGGATCGGCTCGAGCGCCGCCAGGTCGTACTTCACCTCGGTCTTGCCCTGCTTGCGGGCGACGTAGTCGTCGACCATGCCGCTCTTGAGCGGGCCCGGCCGGTAGAGCGCGTTCAGCGCGATCAGATCGTCGAGGCGCTGCGGCTTCGACTTGCGCAGCAGCTCGCGCATGCCCGAGCTCTCGAACTGGAAGATGCCGAAGGTCTGGCCTTCGCAGAACACCTGGTAGGTCTTCGCGTCGTCGAGCGGCACGCCGTCGATGTCGAGCACGAAGCCTTCGGTGCGCTTGATCTCGGCCAGCGCGTCATGGATCAGCGTGAGCGTGCTGAGGCCCAGGAAGTCCATCTTCAGCAGGCCGACGCGCTCGACCTCTTTCATGGCCCACTGAGTCGTGATTTCGTCGCGGTTGCTCTTGTAGAGCGGCGCGTAGTTGCTGACCGGTCCCGGTGCGATGACCACGCCGGCGGCGTGCACGCCGGCGTTCCTCGACATGCCCTCGAGGCGCTTGCCCATGTCGAGGACGTCCTTCACGCGCGGATCCTTGTCGCGCATGTCGCGCAGCACCGGGTTCTCGGCGAGCGCCTTCTCGAGCGTCATGTCGAGCGCCGGCGGGATCTGCTTGGCGATGCGGTCGACGTCGGCGTACGGCAGATCGAGCACGCGGCCGACGTCGCGGATGACGGCCTTGGCCTTCATCGTGCCGAACGTGATGATCTGCGAGACGTTCTCGCGGCCGTACTTGCGGGTGACGTACTCGATCACCTCGCCGCGCCGCCGCTCGCAGAAATCGACGTCGATATCGGGCATCGACACGCGTTCGGGGTTCAGGAAGCGCTCGAACAGCAGGTCGTAGTCGATCGGATCGACGTCGGTGATCTTCAGGCAGTAGGCGACGAGGCTGCCGGCGGCGGATCCACGGCCCGGGCCCACCGGGATGCCGTGCTCGCGCGCATACCGGATGAAGTCCCAGACGATCATGAAGTACCCGGTGTACCCCATGCGCTTGATCATCGCGATCTCGTAGTCGAGCCGCGCCTCGTACTCCGGCAGCGTGTGCCGCAGCTTGCCGTCGGCGGCCAGCTGCTGCAGGCGCGGCAGGCGTTCGGCGTAGCCCTGGCGCGACACGTGCTCGAAGTAGTCGTCGAGCGTGTAGGGCGACGGCACGTCGAACGTCGGCACGTGCAGCGTGCCCGACGGGATCGTGACGTTGCAGCGCTCGGCGATGGCGAGCGTGTTGCGCATCGCCTCCGGGTAGTCGCCGAACACCTTCGCCATCTGCTCGGCGGTCTTCAGGAAGAACTGATCGCCGTGATAGCGCAGGCGCTTCTCGTCGTTCACCGACTTGCCCGTGCCGATGCACAGCAGGAGGTCGTGCGGCTTGCTGTCGTGCTGGTGCAGGTAGTGGACGTCGTTGGTCGCCACGAGCGGCATGCCCAGGTCTTTCGCGATCGGCAGCAGCCCGTTGTTCACGATGCGCTGCTCGTCGATGCCCTGGTACTGCATCTCGAGGAAGAAGTTGCCGGCGCCGAGGATGTCGCGATACGTCGCCGCGGCGGCGACGGCGCGTTTGGCGTGCTCGGTGCGGATCTCGCTCGCCACCTCGCCCTTGAGACAGCTCGAGAGGCCGATCAGCCCCTGCGCGTGTTCCGCGAGCAGCGCCTTGTCGATGCGCGGCTTGTAGTAGAAGCCCTCGGTGTAGCCGGCGGAGACGAGCTTGATCAGGTTGCGGAAGCCGATCTCGTTCTCGGCCAGCAGCACCAGGTGGTTCGCCGTCTCGCCCGGGGTGCCCGACTTGTCGCGCCGATCGCCCGGCGCCACGTAGACCTCGCAACCGAGGATCGGGTTGATGCCGCGCTTGCGCGCCGCGTCGTGGAACACCACCGACGAGAACATGTTGCCGTGCTCGGTCACGGCGATCGCCGGCATCTTCAGCTCGGCCGCCTGGTCGAGCAGCTCGTCGATGCGGCAGGCGCCGTCGAGCAGCGAGTACTCGGTGTGCAGGTGGAGGTGGACGAAATCACTCATCGCCGGAAACCAGGCGTCGTGTCTAGCCGCGAGCGGCTAGCCGCCAGCCGCTGATCGTGATCCTACTCCCACTCGATCGTGGCCGGTGGCTTCGAGCTGACGTCGTAGGTGACGCGGTTGATGCCGCGCACCTCGTTGATGATGCGGCGGCTCACGGTCTTGAGCAGGCCGTATGGCAGCTCGGCCCAGTCGGCGGTCATGAAGTCGCTCGTCTGCACGGCGCGCAGCGCCACCACGTAGTCGTAGGTGCGGCCGTCGCCCATCACACCGACGCTCTTCACCGGCAGGAACACGGCGAAGGCCTGGCTCGTGAGGTCGTACCAGCTCTTCCCCGTGGCGTCGTCGTGCCAGCGGCGCAACTCCTCGATGAAGATCGCATCGGCGCGACGCAGCAGGTCCGCGTATTCCGGCTTCACGTCGCCGAGGATGCGCACGCCGAGGCCCGGGCCCGGGAACGGGTGCCGGTAGACGAGGTCCGCCGGCAGGCCGAGCGCGATCCCGAGCTCGCGCACTTCGTCCTTGAAGAGATCGCGGAGCGGCTCGAGCAGCTTCAGGCCGAGTTCGGCCGGCAGGCCGCCGACGTTGTGGTGGCTCTTGATGGTGACGGCCTTCTTGGTCTTGGCGCCGCCCGACTCGATCACGTCGGGATAGATCGTGCCCTGCGCCAGGAAGGTCGCGCCCTTGTGTCCGGCGCCGCCCGCCTTCAGCTTCGCCGCCTCGGCCTTGAACACCTCGACGAACTCGCGGCCGATGATCTTGCGCTTCTGCTCCGGATCCGTCACGCCGGCCAGATGGCCGAGGAACTGCGCGCTGGCGTCGACGTGGATGACGCGCGCGTGCAGGCGGCCGGCGAACATCTCCATCACGAGGCGCCCTTCGTCGAGGCGCAGCAGCCCGTGATCGACGAACACGCAGGTGAGCTGATCGCCGATCGCCCGATGGATCAGCGCCGCGGCGACGCTCGAGTCGACACCGCCCGAGAGGCCGAGAATCACTTCCTCGTCGCCCACCTGACGGCGGATCGCCTCGATCGCTTCGGTGATGTGATCGCGCATCACCCAGTCGGGGGTGACGCCGCAGATGTCGAGCACGAAGCGGCGCAGGATCTCGGCGCCCTGCGTCGTGTGCGTGACTTCCGGGTGGAACTGCACGCCGTAGAAGCGGCGGCCGTCGTCGGCCATCCCGGCGATGGGACAGCTGGGCGTCGACGCCATCAGGCTGAAGCCAGGCGGCAACGCCGTGACCTTGTCGCCGTGGCTCATCCAGACCCGCAGCATGGCGTCGCCGTCGTCGCCGCGGAAGTCGGCCAGGCCCGTGAGCAGCGTCGCCTGTCCGTGCGTCCGCACCTCGGCGTAGCCGAACTCACGATGGCTGCTCGCCTCGACCTCCCCGCCCTGCTGCACCGCCATGGTGAACATGCCGTAGCAGATGCCGAGCACCGGTACGCCGAGCTCGAACACCGCCTGCGGGGCGCGCAGATCGTGCGCTTCGTAGGTACTCGCGTGACTGCCCGAGAAGATGACGCCCTTGAGCTGATGATCGCGGGCGTAGGCGCGCACCCACTCGTCGCTGACGTCGCAGGGGTGCACTTCGCTGTAGACGTGCGCCTCACGCACGCGCCGCGCGATGAGCTGGGTGACCTGGGATCCGAAATCGAGAACGAGGATCGTCTGATGTGCCACAGGATGTCGGTGGGCCCGCACGAGGACGGCGCCGAGCGCGGAGGACGGCGCTATTATAACGGGGTGCGCGCGGCCGTGGCCCCCAGTGGTAGTGGTGTGCGGCGCCCGATCCGCGGATGTGGCGCCCTCGCGCTGCTGCTGACGCTCGTGCCCGCGCTCGCCGTCGCGCAACCGCCAGCTCGCGGCGGCGCCGCGGCCCCGCCTCCACGTGCCGGGGAGCGCCCCCCGAAGGCCGCGCCCGACACCGGTCCCACGAGCCTGCTGGCGCGCGGCACGATGAACCTGCGCTGGTCGACGCCGCCAGAGGTGGCGTTGGCGGCACCGCCCGCCATCGATGCGACGTCGGCCTATATCGCCACGCGTGACAACGCGGTCCTGGCGCTGGTGCTCGATTCCGGCGCCGTCCGCTGGCGCGCCGCGACCAGCGCGGCCTTCACGCCGGCCGTGGGCGGCGGCCTGGTGTTCGTCGTCGCCGACGGCGGCGTGCGCGCGTTTCATGCCGACTCCGGCGCGCCGGCGTGGCAGAAGACGCTGCCGGGGACGATCGCCGCCGCGCCGACCTTCGACACCGGGTGGCTGCTGCTGTCGTTCGAGGGCGGCGACTTCGCGGCGCTGCGGGCCGACGACGGCACGCTGATCTGGCGCGCCACGCTCGGCGCCGTCGCGCACGTCGCCCCCGCGCCGGCGCTCGACAATCTGTATCTCGGCCTCGACGACGGCCGCACCGTGGCGCTGTCGCTCGCCACCGGCCGCGTCGTGTGGACGCAGACGCTCGACGGACGGGCATCGGGGCTGGTCGCGCGCTCGACGACGCGCTGGTCGTCGGCACGACGGCGAACTTCGTCGCCAGCCTCGACCTGCGCACCGGCGCGATACGCTGGCGGTTCCGCACCGGCGCGCGGTGGTGGCCGCACCGGCCGCCAGACGACACGCGCATCTACGTCGTCGCCTACGACCATCTGCTGCGCGCGCTCGACCGCCACCGCGGCTACCTGCGCTGGAAGCGCGCACCGTCCGGCCGACGGCCCCCTCGTCACCGGCGGCACGGTGCTCGTGCCGCTGTTCGCCACCGAGCTGCAGGGCTACACCGCCGACACCGGCGCGCCGTCGCTCGCGCTCACCAGCACGGGCGAAGTGGCGGGTGCCACGCGGTTCCTCACCGGCCGGACGACCGATGGGCACACGGCTGACGACGGTGTCGACCGAAGGCCAGCTGCTGGCGTTCGGCCCCCGCATCGAACCGGCGCCAGCGCCGCTCGACGCACTGCCGGGCACGCCGGTGCCCGAGCCGCCTCCCACGGCGACGCCTCAGCCGCGGTCCGGCGGATCGCCGCGGTAGAGCCGCACGTAGGCGACGAGCGCGGTCAGGCCGAGGAACTGGAACAGCAGGCCGCGCACCATCCACGCGCCCACCTGCAGCGGCAGCGCCGCGAGCCCGACGAACGGCACGAACGCGATGAGGCCGAGCGCCGCCGTGGCGAGGAACGACGCGGCCGTGCCGAGCGCGACCAGGGCCGAGACAGCGGCGAAGACGAGGCCGATGGCGAGTGGCGTACGGGCGATGAACGCCAGCGTTCGCGGCACCGCGGCGGCGGCGTCGCAGTCGTCGACGGCCACCGTGATCTGCAGCAGCAGATACACCAGGTTCACCAGCGTGTAGGCGACGATCACCGCCAGCGTGACACCGCCGATGCGGGCGGCGTCCCACGCCGAATCCGGCGCGCCCTCGCTCACCACCCACGCCAGCGCGCTGCCGCCGATGGCCGCGTAGGCGAGGAACAGGCCGATGCCGAGGCGGGCGAAGCGGCCGAAGAACCGCTGCGCGCCGCTGGTCGCCGCTTCGAGACGGAAGCGTCCCGCCCGTCGCACCGCGTCGAGGCGCAACGGCGGATGCTCGATGGCGCCGGCGGTGGCGTCGGCGTCGAGCAGCACGGCGATGGTGCCGCCCTTCACGAAGGCCATGAAGAGCGAGCCGCCGAGCAGCGCCACGCCGACGGCGATCAGGAACGCGATGAGAGCGACGGGATGCGCCAAGAGCGCGGCGGCCACGGCCGGCACGGCGCGGCGGATGCCCTGCTCGAAGAGGTCGCGCGGCGCCAGATCGGAGGTCAGCACCACCAGCGCGGCGCCGCCCACCACCGGCACGGCGAGCAGCGCGCTGAAGAGCGCGTCGGCGACGAACTGCAGGACGACGACCTGCCAGTTGGCGGTCGTGATGAGGGCCCCGCGCTTCAGCGCCAGCTTCGACGAGGCCGTGAGCGCCATCGGTGGTGGGAGACGAGCACTATACCAAACGCGATCGGCCGGGCCGGCTTGTCGGCGCGCGGAGGCGCGGGCCAGAATGGGCCATCGCCGTTTCCGCTCCTCCTGTCGTGGGCCGCGCCCTGCGGCGCGTGGCCCTCAGCGTGCTGCTGGCGGTGGCCGTCGCCGGCGTGGCCGGTCGCGTGCGGATGCAGCAGCGCCTCGGCGGCAGCGAGGCCGAGACGGCGGCGCGCGTGCATGACGACGTGCGCGGCCGCGTCCGCCGACTGACTACCGCGCTCGACGGCGCCGCCGCCGAGGCCGCGCGCGAGGGCGCCCGCGTGGAGGCCGCCGCCGGGGGCGACGGCGATGCCGTGGTGGCCCTCTTCACCGCCGTGTCGCTCGAAGACGCGCCGGCCAGGGCCGACGTATCGGCGCTCACGATCTACGGGCCGGATGGCAGTCCCTGGCCTGGGACGGCCGCCCGTCGCCGGTCCCGGCCGAACGCCTCGCCGGGGGCGCTGCGGCCTCCTGCTGCGCACGCCGGTGGGTGTGCGCCTCGTCCGGGTGCAGCCGATCGTGGCGGCGGCGACGCCACGTCGCGTCGGCGTCGCGGTCGTGGAGGCCGACCTGACACCAGCCGGGGCGCCCGATGACGAACCGTGGCCCGGCGCACTCGCGCCAGTGGAGTTCGGCCCGCCCGGCGCCGGGCGCGGCAGCCGAGACGTTCGACGTCACCGACGACGCCGGCGCGGTGCTCGGCTCCGCGCGCGTGTCGACCGCGGCGATCGGCGAGGTGGGCCCGGGCCGGCCGCGCCGTCCTCGCATGGATGGGTTTCGTGGCGGCGCTCGGCCTGGCGGCCGCCGCGGCGCCGATCACCGTCTGGCGCACGGCCGCGCGGACGACCGGGACGTGGCTCGGTCTCGGCGCCGTGCTCGTCGCTCTCGCCGCCGGCGCCGGTGGACTGGCGTCACTGGCGCTCACGGTCGCGCCGCCCTGGGCGGCCGGGGCACAACGCGCGCTCGCGGCGCTGGTGGTGCTCGCCTTCGTGGCGCTGGTCGCGCCGCTGCTGTCGCGCTGGTTGGCCCTGCGCGGCCGCGCCCGCTGGACGCCGCCCTCACGTCTCGCCGGCCGCGTCGCCGGCCTCGCCACCGGTCTGGTCGCCGGCCTGCTCGCGGCCAGGCATCGTGCGCTGCTGGCGGCGCTGCTCCCCGACGTGGCGCCGGAGGTACTGCGAGCCTCGCTGCTGCCCACCGACGTGCCACGGATGGCCGGTGCCGCCGCGCTCGTGTTCGTGCACGCCGCGGTCTTGCTGGCGCTCGCCACGGCGATGCGCGTCGCGTGGGGCCTGGCCGTGCCGCGACGCCGCGCCGCGTGGGCGCTGGCCTTCGTGCCCGCGGCAATCGCGGCGGCGCTCACGGCGTGGATCGCGCAGCCCGGCGCGTCGAGTGCCGCGCGTGCCACGTCGCTGCTGCTCGTGGCCGGGACGCTCGCGGCATTGGCGGCACTCGATGGCACGACGCGCGTGCTGCGGCGCGGCACGCAGCCGGTGCGGCTGCTGGTGCTCCTCGCGTGGCTGGCGCTGCCGGCGCTGGTCGCGTATCCCTCCCTCGCCGTGCAGGCCGACGAGGCGCGGCATGCCGACGTGGCCGGCGCCATCGCGCCCGACGTCGCCGGTCAGCGCCAGGCGCTGCAGGCCTCGCTGCGCGCCGCGCTCTCGGACATCGACGCCGCGGAGACGGTGGCCGATCTCGTGCGCGGCACGACGCCGACCGACGGCGCCGCCGTGCCCGCCGACGCCGCGTTCCTCGTGTGGACCGGCACCACGCTGGCGGCCCGCCGCCTCACCTCGTCGGTCGAGCTCTACGACGGCGCCGGGCGGCTCAGCAGCCGCTTCGCGCTGAACCTGCCCGAGACCGCCGTCGACACCGCGTGGCGCGAGACATCGTGCGGCTGGGAGGTGTTCGAGGAAGTGTCGCCGTTCTTCGCCGAGGAACGGCGGTTGCTGCACGCCGGTCGCGGCATCTGCGAGGGGGGCCAGGTGATTGGCTCGGTCGTCGTGCACGTGGTGCTCGACTACGCCAACCTGCCGTTCCTCGCCGCGCAGAATCCCTACGTGGCGCTGCTCGGCGGCGTCGGCCGCGATCCGTCGGCGCGCGAGGATCTCGCCTTCGTCGTCTACGGCTGGAGCCGCCGCCCGCTCTACGTCGCTGGCGGCGAGGCGTGGCCGCTGCCCGAAGAGGTGTTCGCGCGACTCACTGCCTCGCGCGAGCCCTTCTGGGCCACGCTCGAGGATCGCGGCGTGGTGTCCGACGTCTACGTGCTGAGCGATCGCGGCGCGATCTACGCGATCGGCGTGCCGCGGCTCGCGCTCGTCGATCACGTCGCCAACCTGGCGGCGCTGCTGGCGTGGGCCGCCGTGCTCTTCACCGCGCTGGTGCTGACGACCGTCGCCGGCGCCCGCCTCACGGGCCTCACCCCGCTCTCGGGACGCGCCCTGTTGCGTGAGGTGCGCGCGAGCTTCTCGCGCACGCTTTTCGTCGGCTTCGTGGCCGCGGTGGCGGTGCCGGTCGTGGCGCTGGCGCTCGTGACGCGCACCTCGATGGCGGCCTCGCTGCGCGAGGATGTCGAGCGCGAGGCGGCGCGCACGGTGCTGTCGGCGAGCCGCGTGATCGAGGACTTCGCGGCGCTCGAATCCCGCGGCACCACCAGCCTGCCGGCGCTCGACGACAGCCTGCTCGTGTGGCTGAGCCGCGTGATCGGCGAGGACATCAACGTGTTCGCCGGCTCGGGCCTGCGCGCCTCGAGCGAACGGAACCTCTTCGCCTCGGGCCTGCTGCCCACGCGCACGCCGGGCGAGACCTACCGCGCCCTCGTGCTCGACGGCCGGCCGACGTTCCTCGCCCGCGAGGCGGTCGGCGCCTACGAGTACCGCGTCGCCTCGGCGCTCGTCCGCGTCGGCGACGAGCAGGTCATCGTGAGCGTGCCGCTCACGCTGCGGCAGCGCGGCATCGAGCGGCAGGTCGACGCCCTCGACCGCCGGGTGCTGCTGGCGGCGATCGCCTTCATCCTGCTGGGCTCCTTCATCGGCTACTGGGCGGCCGAGCGCATCTCGGATCCGGTGAGCCGGCTCACGAGAGCGACACGGCGACTCGCCAGCGGCGATCTCGACGCGCACGTCCTGGTGCGCACGAGCGACGAGCTCGGCCGCCTCGTCGAGGCCTTCAACGGCATGGCCGACGACCTGCGCCGGCAGCGCACGCAGCTCGAACGCACCAACCGCCTCGAGGCGTGGGCCGAGATGGCGCGCCAGGTCGCGCACGACATCAAGAACCCGCTCACGCCGATCCAGCTGAATGCGGAACACCTGCGGCGGGTGCACGAGGATCGCGGACGACCGCTCGGCACGCTGGTCGACGACTGCGTCGCCAACATCCTGCTGCAGGTGCGGCTGCTGCGGCAGCTCTCGGCCGAGTTCTCGAGCTTCGCCAGCGCGCCGCAGGCGCGGCCGACGGCGGTGCCGCTGGCGCCGCTGCTCGACGAGATCCTGGCGCCCTACGCGTCGGCGCTGGCCGGCCGCATCGTCATCGCGCACGAGGGCGCGGAAGACGCCACCCTGTTCGTCGACCGCGTGCTGCTGGCGCGGGCGCTCACCAACGTGATCGAGAACGCGCTGCACGCCATGCCGGGCAGCGGCTCATTGGTCGTCCGCACGCAGCCGCCGTCGGCGGGCACCGTCCGTCTGGACGTCGTCGACACCGGGGTCGGCATGGACGCCGAGGCGCTCGGCCGGATCTTCGAGCCCTACTTCTCCACCAAGGCCACCGGCACCGGCCTCGGGCTCACGATCGCGCGGCGCAACGTGGAGCTGAACGGCGGCACGATCGCGGTGGCGAGCACGCGCGGCGTGGGCACCACGGTGAGCCTCACGCTGCCGCTGGCCGCGAGCGGCTAGAGCCCGGCCGGCGGCGGGGCGTCGGCGTCGGGCGCCGGTGGCGCCGCAATCGCGGCGGTGTCGACGGCGGCCGCCGGCTTGCGGCTGCCGCGGGTGAACAACCACTCGACAATCGGCGACACCAGGTAGCCGTAGGCCAGCACCAGCAGCACGATGTCGGGCGACGACGTGAAGAGCGCCAGCGCCGCCGCCACCACCACCAGCACCTTCGAGCTGACTGGCGACGACAGGTTCAGCGTCTTCATGCTGCGGTAGCGGATCGTGCTGACCATCAGCAGCGCCGGCACCACCAGCATCAGCAGGGCCAGCGTCGCCGGCGCGCGTTCGGTGACCCCTTCCGACAGGAAGAAGATGGTGGCGGCTGGAATGCTCGCCGCCGACGGGCTGGGCATGCCGACGAAATAGCGCTTGTCGGCCACCGGCTGGATGTTGAAGCGGGCCAGGCGCACGGCCGCGGCCGCGAGATAGAGGAAGCCCACCGCCCAGCCGATGCGGCCCAGCGGCCACAGCCCCCACTGGAAGGTGAGGGCCGCCGGCGCCATGCCGAACGAGATGAGATCGGCGAGCGAATCGAACTCCACGCCGAACGCGCTCGACGATCCGGTCATGCGCGCGATGCGGCCGTCGAGCATGTCGAGCACCACCGCGAAGCCGATGAACGGCGCCGCCGTGTGGAACTCGCCGCGCATGGCGTAGACCACGCAGGCCCACCCGCAGAACAGGTTGGCCATCGTGAAGAGACTCGGCAGCAGGAAGACGCCGCGGCGAATCCCCTTCCGCTCGGGCGCCGGCGTGGCGGGGGCGTCGTGGAGGCTCATGCGCCCGTCCACCGGCCGAGCAGCGTCGTCGCCGCCACCACGCGATCGCCGGGCTTCACCAGCACGCGGATGTCGGTGGGCAGGAAGACGTCCATGCGCGAGCCGAACTTCATGACGCCGACGCGATCGCCCACCGCGAGCGCGTCACCGACCTGCACGCGGCACACCACGCGACGGGCCAGCAGCCCGACCACCTGGCGGAAGATCGCGGTGCGGCCGTCGTGGTCCACCCACACCTCCGACTGCTCGTTGAGCGCGCCGCTCTCGGGCCGGTAGGCCGGCAGGAACTGGCCGGCCTTGTACGACACCTTGGTGACCCGACCCGACACCGGCGCGCGGTTGACGTGCACGTCGAGCGGCGAGAGGAAAATCGTCACCTGCTGCCACGTCCCCGGCGGCGCATCGGCGCCGGCGGGGCCCACGGCCATCACCTTGCCGTCGGCCGGCGAGAGGATCAGCGACTGATCAGCCGGCAGCGGCCGTTCGGGATCGCGAAAGAAGAACAGGAACCCGAGGGCGAGCAGCGTACCCGGCAGGGCCCACCAGCGGCCACCGAGGCCGGCTCCGGCGAGGGCGAGCACCACGGCGCCGAGCAGGAACGGCCAGCCGGCGCGGTCGAATCCAATCATGCGGGGGGAATTGTACCGTCGGGCGAGGTCCGGCGTCAGCCGGCGAGGGGGATGGGCGGCGGCGCCGACGGTCGAGCCGGCGCCGTCGCACGAAGGTCGGGGTCAGACCGGCAGGCTACTGATGTCCTGGTGACGGCGCACCAGGGCCTCCATCTGATCTTTCACGCGCAGTTTCTCTTTCTTGATGCGGACTTCCTCGAGCTGTTCGTCGTCGGAGAGATGCGGCTTGCTGGAGAGCGACCGGAGCTGGTCGTCGAGGGCGTGGTGGTCGGAGGAAAGCTGCCGGAACTGTGCGTCCCGCTCCAGCAGCTGGTGGCGCGTTGCTTCGATGTCGGTCATGACATCCGCCCCTTTCGGAACCGCCGGCGCCCACTGCGCCGGGGGCCATTGGGGCGACTCTAGCACCGCCGTCCCCGGGGTTCAAGCACGGGCGCCGTGCCGCCACAGAATCAGCGCATCCTCGACGGGATGCGTGTAGTAGCCGCGGCGCAGGCCGCTTCGCGCGAAGCCGCTGGCCTCGTAGAGCGCGATGGCCGCGGCGTTCGACGCGCGAACCTCGAGCGTGGCGTGCGGCGCCCCCATGGCCGCGGCTTCGGCCAGCACGTGGCCGAGCAGCGCCGTGCCGATGCCCTGCCGACGCCGCTGCGGATGCACGGCGAAGTTGTTCACGTGCACCTCGTCGAAGATCCGCCAGAACGAGCAGTACGCCACCACCTCGCCGTCGACGCGGGCCACGTAGATGAAGCAGCGCGACGGATCGGCCAGCTCGCGCTCGTACTCGGCGCGCGTCCACGGCCGGTGGAAGCACAGATCGTCGAGCGCGAGGATGGCGTCGAGATCGCGCGGGTCGGTGAGGCGGGCGAAGGTCATGCGGGCGCGGTGTCGCGGCGGCGGTCGCGCGCGATCTCCACGTCGGGACGGCGCACGTATTCCGGCGCCAGCGCGGCCGGCGATCCCGCGCGGCCCTGGGCGTGCAGCGATGCGCCGAGGCGCCCGACGATACCGGCCAGCAGCACCGGCGCGTCCACCGGGCGCCCGCCCCCGGCACGGCACGCGTCCATCACGGCAGGGCTGCCGGCCACGCCGACGGTCAGGCCGGCGGGCACGCGGCCGCGCCAGTGCGCGAGGGTGTCGGCGGGCGTGAGCGACGTGGCCTCGACCAGCGGCACGAGCGGCACGTCCGGACCGTCGCCGGGACGCGCGAACGCGGCCGCGTAGATCTCGCCACGGGTGGCGTCGAGCCAGGCGCCGGCCACCTCGAGCGCGGGGCCGTCGTGCAGCGCCGCCCACGCGATCGCGGTCAGCGTCGACACGCCGGCGGCGGGCCGATCGAGGGCCATCGCGAGTCCCTGCGCCGCGGCCAGCCCGATGCGGAGGCCGGTGAACGCGCCGGGTCCGGTGGCGACGGCGATGAGATCGAGCGCCGACGGCGCGAGACCGGCCTCGGCGAGGACGGCGCGGAGATCCGCGGGGATGCGCTCGGCGTGCGACCACGCGGCGTCACCGGCGCGTTCGATTTCCACGACCCCGTCGCGCACCAGCGCGACACTGCCGTCGCGGGTCGTCGTGTCGAGAGCCAGCACCCACATGCGCACGCCGCCGTCGCGGCATCCCGACTATACTCGACACGCGTCCGGACGGCGTCCGCCGCCCCACGAGTCCGTCGAGGTTTTCCCCTGTCTCCCGCGCCCGAGTCGTACGCTGCCCTGCCCGCCCCCGGCGCCAACGTCTCGCCGGCCATGCGCCAGTATCTCGACGCCAAGCGGCAGCATCCGCTGGCCCTCGTGATGTTCCGCATGGGCGACTTCTACGAGCTGTTCTACGAGGACGCACTGGTGGCGGCGCGTGCGCTCGACCTCACGCTCACCTCGCGTTCGAAGGACGCGACCGGCGCGGCGGTGCCGATGTGCGGCGTGCCCTTCCACGCGGCCGACGGCTACATCACGCGCCTCGTGAAGCAGGGCCACCGCGTCGCCATCTGCGAGCAGATCGAAGACCCGAAGAAGGCCAAGGGCGTGGTGAAGCGCGACGTCGTGCGCGTGGTCACGCCGGGCACGCTGGCGGATGCCTCGTATCTCGACGCGCGCGAGCCGTCGTTCCTGCTCGCCGTCACGGGCCTCGACGGGCCCGCCGACAAGGATCAACGGCTCGGCGTGGCGCTGCTGGATCTGACGACCGGCGAGTTCCAGCTCGCCGAGTACGCCGGCGCCGGCGCGCGCGTGGCGCTGAACGACGAGATCGCGGTGCTGCGGCCGCGCGAGATCGTGGTGGCCGCCGGCACCGACGTGGCCGCGGTCTTCCCCGCCGTCGTCGAGGCCGCGATCGCGGTGACGCCGGTGGACGGCTGGACGTTCGATCCGGCGCGCGGCGTGCAGACGTTGTGCGATCAGCTGCGGGTGGCCGGCCTGCAGGGCTTCGGGCTCGATGCCCGGCCCGCCGCGGTGGGCGCCGGCGGCGCGCTCGTCACCTACCTGCGCGACACGCAGAAGGCCGATCTGGCGCACGTCCGCTCGGTGCGCCTGCGCGAGACGGCCGATCGCCTGATCATCGACCCGACCACGCTGCAGCACCTCGAGGTGATCCAGTCGTCGCAGGGCGGCCGCGCCGGATCGCTGCTCGACGAGATCGACCGCACGGTCACGCCGATGGGCGGCCGCCTGCTGCGCGCCTGGCTCATCGCCCCGCTGGTGTCGCTCGATCGCATCCGCGAGCGGCTCGACGCGGTGGAGGAACTCGCCTTCCGCGCCGCCGATCGCGGCAAGGTGCGCGACACGCTGAAGGCGGTGCTCGATCTCGAGCGCCTGATGTCGAAGGTGGCGCTGTCGACGGCGAGCCCCCGCGATCTGGTGGCGCTGGCGCGCTCGCTGGCGGCGATTCCGCGGGCGCGGCTGCTGCTCGGCGAGTGCCTGGCGCCACTCATCACGCGCCTCACCGCCGCGCTCGACGACCTCACCGAGATGCGCGGCCGCATCGACCAGACGATCGCCGACGAGCCGCCGCTGCTGGCCCGCGACGGCGACGCCATCCGCGACGGCGTCGATCCCGAGCTCGACGAGCTGCGCCGCATCAGCCGATCGGGCAAGCAGGTGATCGCGGAACTCGAGACCGCGGAACGCACCCGCACCGGCATCCAGTCGCTGAAGGTGCGCTTCAATCGCGTCTTCGGCTACTACATCGAGATCTCGAAGGCCAACCTGCACGCGGTGCCCGACGACTACATCCGCAAGCAGACCATCGCCGGCGGCGAGCGCTTCGTGACGCCAGCGCTCAAGGACTACGAAGAGAAGGTGCTCGGCGCCGACGAACGGGCCATCGAGCGCGAGCTGGCGATCTTCGAGGCGCTGCGCCAGGCGGTGTCGGCCGAGTCGGCGCGCGTGCTCGAGACGGCGCGCGCGGTGGCCGCGCTCGACGTGCTGGCGGCCCTGGCCGAAACGGCGGCACTGGGCAACTACACCAAACCGCACGTGCACGAGGGCGACGAGCTGAGCGCGGTCGACGTGCGGCATCCCGTGGTGGAACGCCTGGCCGGCGGCACGTTCGTGCCGAACGACGTCGCGCTGAACGGCAGTACGCAGCAGCTCGTGGTGCTCACCGGGCCGAACATGGGCGGCAAGTCGACCTACCTGCGGCAGGTGGCCCTGCTGTCACTGCTGGCGCAGTGCGGGTCGTTCGTGCCGGCGCGCGACGCCAAGCTGGGCATCGTGGACCGCATCTACGCCCGCGTCGGCGCCTCGGACAACATCGCCCGCGGCCAGTCGACCTTCATGGTCGAGATGCAGGAAACCGCGCTCATCCTGAACGGCGCCACCTCGAAGAGCCTCGTCGTGCTCGACGAAGTGGGACGCGGCACCGCCACCTTCGACGGGCTCAGCATCGCATGGGCGGTCGCGGAACATCTCGCCACGAATCAGCGCGCCCGGCCGAAGACGCTCTTCGCCACGCACTACCACGAGCTCACGGATCTCGCCGACGGCGTGCCGGGGGTGGTGAACGCGCACGTGGCGGTGCAGGAATGGAAGGACGACATCGTCTTCCTGCACAAGATCAAGCCGGGCCGCTCGGATCGCAGCTACGGCATCCACGTGGCGCGCCTGGCCGGCCTGCCGGCCGGCGTGCTCACGCGGGCGAAGGAGATCCTGGCGGCGCTCGAGCGCGACGAGCTGGCGCGCGGCGGACGTCCCGCGATCAGCGGACAGGCGGCCGCCGTGCCGCAGCAGCAGCTCGGGCTGTTCCAGACGGTGGTGGATGACGGCTTCCGCGATCGCCTGAAGGCGATCGACGTGAACCAGCTGACGCCGCTCGCCGCGCTGCAGCTCCTGGCGGACCTGAAGCGCGACGCCGAGTCCTAGCGGCTAGCCCTTCAGCTTCTCGAGCTCGGCCCGCGCCTCGCCGGCGAACGGCGACTCGGCGTGCTTCTCGACGATCTCGTTCAGCGTCTTCTTCGCGTCGTCGGTCTTGCCGGCGCCGTGATACGCGCGCGCCAGCTCCATCAGCACGCCCTCGGTGGGCATGCCCGGACCGGTCTGCGTGCTCAGCGCCTTCAGGCTCTCGATGGCGGCGTCGTACTGGCCGGCGCGCACCTGCGCCTGCGCCTTGCCCATGGCGGCGCCCTTGGCGATGAGGTCGGTGCCCGAGGCGAGCTGCTCGTACTGAGCCTTCGCCTCGTCGAACTTGCCGAGCGTGACGAGAATCGATGCGGCGTTCAGGCGCGCCAGGCGGCCGGGCGTGGACGACGGCGCGGCGTCGGCCGCGGCCATGAACTTCGGCAGCGCCGCTTCGAGCTTGGCCTTCTCGTTCGGGAACGTACCGGGCGTCTGCGCGGGCACGTTGGCGCCGCCTTCCTGCCCCGGCGGGGCCGGCGGCTGCACCGGGGCCTCGTAGACCACCATGGCGTCGCCGAGCAGGCCGCTCACCTTCGCGTCCTGGCTGCGCTGCCAGCTCACGTAGCCGCCGACGGCGACCAGCAGGGCCAGCAGACCGCCGCCGATGGCGAGGATCTGACCGCGGTTCTTCGCGAAGGTGTCGTTGGCCTCGGCGAGGGCATGGGCCAGTTCGTTTTCCTTCAGGTGCTCTTTTTCGGCGTGCTTCATGGTGTGAGTGGGCGGCGCCTTGGCCGACCCCTGAGTGTATCAGCGGGCCGGGCCGGCCGTCACGTCGTAGCGCCAGGCCTCCCAGCGGGGGCCGCAGTGGGCCTCGGGGCGCACCCGCAGCAGCGTCACGCCGGCGTTCGCCAGGATGGCTTCCACGTCGGCGCGCGGCACGGCATGCATCTCCATCACCGGATCGAAGCCCGCCGGCGGGGGCGTTGGGGCCGCGGGTGCGGGCTCGGCTCCGGGGGCCACGCCGGGCGTCGCACGGCCCGGCCGCGCCACCGTCGTCGGGGGCGATCCCTGCCAGGCGAACCACGTCACGCCCTCGTGCACGACGTCGAGTTCGAGCGTCACGGCCTCTGGGGCGTCGGGCCACGGGGTGTCGAGGTCGAGCGAGGCCGACGCGCCGGGGACCAAGGGCAGCGGCACGGGCAGGCGCGGGCCGTCGGGGGCGGCCGACGCGCCCGCCGCATCCAGCCAGCGCGTACCCAGGTTGATCGATGCGCCGGCGGGCCACGCGACTGATCCCGTGTTGGTGACGGTGATCCTGAACGCCGCACGGCCGGGCGACGCCGTCGCGTGCGGCACGGCGTCGAGGCGCGCCCGATACGCGCCGCTCGCCATCGCGCCGGCCGGCATCGCCGGTTCGTCGAGCCAGCGGCCGGGCACGTCGAACGACAGGAACCCGCCGGGCGCGACGATGCGCGCCAGCTCCGCGATGTACTGCCGCGCGTACTCCGGCGCGATGTGCTGCAGCACGCGGCCGGTGTAGACGACGTCGATACTGCGGTTCGGCACCGCCTCGAGCGGCGGCGCCGCCTGCACCTCGTAGCGCACGCGCGCGCCGTGCTGGTTGAACGCGCGGGCGCGCTCCACCATCGACGGCGCCACGTCGAGGCCAACCGCCTCGTCGACGTGCCGCGCCAGCGCCTGCGTGAGGCGGCCGACGCCGCACCCGAAATCGAGGCCGCGACGGCGCTGCCGCGGCAGGCCGAACGACGCGGCCTCCCGCATCAGCGCGTCGATCTCGGCGACGCCCGTGGCGAAGAACTCCTCGGGCGTCCAGCGTCCGCCCTTCCGCGCCGGATCCGTGAGAATCGCCCACAGCGGATCCTGCTCGCCGAAGGCCTGCCAGTGCCGCTGCAACTCGCGGAGATCCATGCGCGGCGAGCGTAGCACGCGCCATGGCGTGCATCGGTCGCTGGAAGGTGGTGCGCCCGGACGGAATTGAACCGTCGACCCCCCGCTTAGGAGGCGGGTGCTCTATCCCCTGAGCTACGGGCGCGAACTTGGAATCACGAGCCGCTGGCCGCCAGCCCCTCGCCGCTAGTAGTGCAGCACCGAGGATACCGCCGCGCCCGCCAGCTTGTCGCGGCCGCGCAGGAAATCCAGTTCGATCAGGAACGCGAGGCCGTGCAGTGTGCTGCCGAGCCGTTGCACGAGATTCGCCGCGGCCCGCGCCGTGCCGCCGGTGGCGAGCACGTCGTCGACGATGAGCACGCGGTGATCGGGCCCGAGCGCGTCGTCGTGGATCTCAAGGCTGTCGGTGCCGTACTCGAGCGCGTACGACTCGCCCAGCGTCGTCGACGGCAGCTTGCCCGGCTTGCGGATCGGCACGAAGCCGGCGCCGAGCCGGTCGGCCACCGCCGCCGCCAGAATGAACCCGCGGCTCTCGATGCCGACCACACGGTCGATGCCCTGCCCCGCGAACGGCGCCGTCAGCGCGTCGATGGTGTCGCGGAAGCCCTGCGGATCGGCCAGCAGCGTGGTGATGTCGTAGAAGAGGATGCCCGGCTTCGGGAAATCGGGCACCTGGCGGATCTTGGATGTGAGGTGGGTCATCGCCGCCGAGGATCCTACCTGATCGAGAACCCGTCGACGGCGCCGAGCGGCTCGGCGTCGCTCACCCGCACGTCCTCGACGCGGGCGCGCGAGGGCCCGCGCCACAGCGCCGCCTCGAAGCGCGCGAGGCTCTCGGCGTCGCCGTCGGCCGTCACTTCCACCGCGCCGTCGGCGCGGTTGCGCACCCAGCCGGCGATCCCCTCGCGCGTGGCGGCGTCGACGGTGAACCAGCGGAATCCCACGCCCTGCACGCGGCCTGAGACGACGTAGTGACGGGTGATCCGCATCCCCGCAGTGTAGCGCGGGCGTGCGGCGTGGCTGGCGCTACTGGGCGGCGCCCCAGGCGGCGACCACCGCTTCGGCGGCGGCCTTGTCGCTGGCGTGCTTGAGGTCGCTGGCGAGTTCGTCGAGGCCCACCGGCGCGTCCGGCAGCGCGCCGCGGAACTTCTCGAGCGCGCCGCTGCGCACCAGCACCGCGAACGCGTCCACCAGATCGGGACGGCGCCAGCCCACGCGGGTCTCGTGCGTCAGCACGGTCAGCGCGTCGTCGGCGGTGCGGGGCGCCGTGTACTGCCGGCCCATCGTGATGGCCTCGTAGAGATCGACGATGCTGACGATCTGCGCCAGCAGCGGCACGGCCTCGCCCTTCAGGCCGTCGGGATAGCCCGATCCGTCGAGGCGCTCGTGGTGGTGGCGCACGATCGGCCGCACCGAGGCCAGCGTGCGGAGGTTGGCGCACAGCGCGTCGCCGATCACCGGGTGCGACTTGATGACCTCGTATTCCTCGGGCTCGAGGCGGCCCCCCTTGTGCAGGATGCCGTCGGGAATCGACAGCATGCCGATGTCGTGGAGGAACGCGCCGCGATACAGCGCCTTCAGGTCGGCGTCGCCGAGATGCAGCGCGCGGCCGAGCGCGGTGGCGTAGTTGGCCATGCGGTAGCAGTGGCCGGGCGAGCTCTCGCGCGCCTCGATCATGGCCGTCACCGTCATCACGATCGAGGCGGCGGAGTCGAGGTCGACCAGATACTGGCTGACGCGGCCGGCGACGCGCACGCGCGCCAGCAGCTCGTCGGGATCGAACGGCTTCGGCAGCACGCCTTCGGCGCCCGCCTCGATGCCGGCGAGGCGATGTTCCTTCCGGCGATCGTCCGACAGCAGCACGATCGGCGTGAGGCGCGTGGCGCTGTCGCGCTTCAGTTGCCGCACGAAGTCGAGGGCGCGCTCGTGGTCGTCGTCGATGTCGACGATCACCACGCTGACGCCCGACGCGCCGAGCACGTCGCTCGTCTGCTCGGCCGTGGAGCGGTGCACCGACGGCAGGGCCTCGCGCGTGAGGTAGCGCTGCACGGCAGCGGCCTCGGTCGAGGCGCCGACGACGAGGGCGGGCAGGCCGTTGGACTCGGGCGGCAGCGACATCTGGGACTCCGGCCATTCAATCGGCATCGGAGGCCCGGGCTTGACCGCCCCGTGGGCGCGGGTGGCCGGTTGGGGACGACGGCGGCGAACCGCCGTCCCCGGAAGCACTTACGGGCGAGGCGTCGCGGCCGGCGGGGCCGGGGCGGGTGCCTTCGGGTCGACCGGCGCCACCTTCTCGCGGCGCAGCGCGTTGTTCAGGCGCGGCAGGTCGCCGTCGAGCGACTGCTTCATGGCGGCGAGCTGGGCCTGCAGGGCCTGCTGCAGCTCGGTGAAGACGTCGTAGCTCTGCGCGGTGGGCTTGCTGTCGGCGCTCTCGACCACGCCCGCCAGCGCCGCGATCTTGTTGTTCAGCTTGATCGGGTAGTTCAGCGGATCCTGGCTGCTCTTGTTGCGCACCTGGTAGACCTCGGCCTCGACCGTGCCCAGCGTGCTCAGCAGCGAGTCGGCCAGCTTCTGGATCTCGGCCTTGCGGCGCGGCGGGATCTTCTGCATGCGGTCGTTCACCTGATCGCGCACGGCGCGGATGGCGATGACGGCCTGATTCGCCTCGGCGACCGCGTCGCGGATCTTCGCCGACAGCGTGAACTGCTCCTGCAGGTCGGCCACGGTGATGCCGTCGGCGGCGAGCCGCGGATCGAGGCCGACCTCGAAGGTCGTGCTCCTCGACTGCCCCAGCGCCGTGATGCGGGCGCTGTAGCGTCCGGGCGGCGCCGCCGGACCGCGCTGCGGCGCGGCGGCCCACATGATCATGCCAGGGAACACCGTCGCGCCCTCGTAGCGCATGTCCCACGTGAAGCGGTTCATGCCCTTGGCGACGCCGACGCGGGCGCGGTTCATCCCGAGGAACGCCGCCATGTCCGGATCCACGCCGGGCGGCGTGCCGCTGCCGGTGTCTTTCGCGCTGCCCTTGAACGTGCGCAGCACCGTGCCGGCGCCGTCGAGGATCTCCACCGTGACCTCGTCGGCCGCGGCGCCGAGATAGTAGTCGATCGACACGTTGCGATCGCGCCCGCGCAGCGGGTTGAAGGTGTCGAACACGTGCAGCTGTTCGGTGGTGGTCGTCGGCGTCGACTGCCGCAGCACGCCGATGTTGTCGAGCACGTAGAAGCCGCGGCCGTGCGTGCCGATCACGAGATCGCGCTCCTCCACCACGATGCCGTGCACCGGCGTGTCGGGCAGGTTGAGGCGCAGCGACTGCCACGAGGCGCCGTCGTCGAACGACACGTAGAGGCCGTGTTCGGTGCCGGCGTAGAGCAGGCCGCGGCGCTTCGGATCCTCGCGCACCGTGCGCAGGAAGTCGTCCGCCGGGATGCCACTCACGATCTTCGTCCACGTGCGGCCGAAGTCGGTGGTCTTGTAGAGATACGGCGCGCGGTCGCCGAGCTGGTAGCGGTTGGCCGCGAGATACGCGGCGCCGTTCACGTGTGGCGACGCCTCGATCAGGCTGATGCGCGCGAATTCCGGCAGGTCGGGCGGCGTGATCTTGTCCCACGTCTTCGCGCCGTCACGGGTGACATGCACCCAGCCGTCGTCCGAGCCGGTCCAGATCGTGTTGGCGTCCTGACGCGACGGCGCGATCGTGAAGATCACGCCGTAGGTCTCGACACCGGTCTGGTCCTTGGTGATCGGCCCGCCCGACGCCTGCAGCGTCTTCGGATCGCTGCGTGTCAGGTTCGGGCTGATCTTCTCCCAGCTCTGGCCGCCGTTCATCGTGCGCCACAGGTGCTGCGACGACGCGTAGAGCACCTTCGGGTTGGTCGGCGCGAAGACGATCGGATAGGTCCACTGGAACCGCTCCTTGATGTCGATCGCCGAATAGCCCATCGGGTTGTTCGGGTAGATGTCGACCGCGCGCTGCTGCCCCGTCTCGCGATCGAGGCGGCTCAGCAGGCCGCCGTAGCTGCCGGCGTAGAACACGTTCGGGTCGGTGGGATCGGGCGCGATGTAGCCGCTCTCGCCGCCGCCCACCGCGTAGAACACCGGCGGCACGCCGCCGTCGCCGAAGCCGCCCGATGGCGCGCTGCTCACGCACGCGGTGGTGTTGTCCTGCTGCGCGCCGCACACGTGATACGGCACGTGCGTGGTCGTGAACACGTTGTAGAACTGGCCGGTGGCGTAGTCCTGATCCGTCCACGTCTGGCCGCCGTTCACCGACACGTTGGCGCCGCCGTCGTTGGCCTGCACCATACGCTTCGGGTCGTTCATCGCGATCCACAGGTCGTGGTTGTCGCCGTGCGGCACGCGGATGTTCGTCAGCGTCTTGCCGGCGTCGGTCGAGCGGTAGAACTGCACGTTCAGCAGGTAGATGGTGTCCTTGTCCTTCGGGTCGGCGAGGATGCGGTTGTAGTAGAAAGCGCGCTGGCGGATGTTGCGGTTGTCGCTCACCTTCTTCCACGTCGTGCCGGCATCGTCCGAGAGATACAGGCCGCCGTCGGGCTCGTGCTCGATGAGCGCGTAGACGCGGTTGCCGTCGGCCGGCGATACCGTCACGCCCACCTTGCCCCAGATGCCCACGGGCAGGCCGGCGTTCTTGGTGATCTCGCTCCACGTGTCGCCGCCGTCGGTCGACTTGAACAGGCCGCTGCCCGGGCCGCCGCTCGACATGCCCCACGGCGTGCGGAACGCTTCCCACACCGACGCGAACATCACGTTCGGGTTCTTCGGGTCGATCGAGAGATCGACGGCGCCGCTCTTCTCGTTGCGGTAGAGCGTCTTCTTCCACGTCTTCCCGCCGTCGGTCGACTTGAAGACGCCGCGCTCGGGATGGTCGTTGTAGCTCGGCCCGAGGACCGCCGCGTAGACGGTGTCGCAGTTGGTGGGATGGACGCGCAGCCGTGCGATGGCCTGCGAGTCCTTGAGGCCGAGGTGCGTCCACGTGGCGCCGCCGTCGGTGGTGCGGTACACGCCGTCGCCCTGGATGATGTTGCCGCGGAACTCGGTTTCCCCGCCGCCGATGTAGACGACATCGGGGTTGCTCTGGCAGACGGCCAGCGATCCCACCGTCGACATCGTGATCTTGCCGTCGGTCATCGGCGCCCACGTGGTGCCGCCGTCGGTGGTCTTCCAGGCGCCGCCGCCGGTGGCGCCGAACCAGTACTCGTTGGGACGGGCGTCGCTGCCGGCGGCGGCGATCGACCGGCCGCCGCGCGCCGGGCCGAGGCTGCGCCACGACATGCCCTTGTAGAGCACGGGATCGACCGTGGCCGCGGGCTGCGCGGTGAGCCGCGCGGGGACGAGCGCGGGTGTGGGGACGAGCGCCGCCAGCAATGCGGCGGCGGCGAGCGTGCGAGCGGTGGTCATGGGACCGACTCCGGACGGGAGGCCGGATCCGTCCCGGCCATCGGCGATTGTACGCCTCAGCGGCGGGCGCGGGCGAGCACCACGAGCCCGGCGGCGTTCCACAACAGGATGCGCAGCTTGCGGATGAGCGCCAGCGCCACGCCGTAGCTCGCTGGCAGGCCGAGCGCCGTGGCGACGACGGCCGCGCCCACCTCGTCCACGCCCATGCGGAACGGAATCACCTTGAAGAGCACGATCACGAGCCGGCCCGCCGACTCCAGCACGAAGGCGTCGACGAGCGACGTCGTGCCGCCCGACAGCGCCCGCAGGATCACCCACACCTCGAGCACCGAGCTGGCGTGGAACGCCACCTGCCACGCGGCCGCCGTCCACAGCGCGCCGGCCGGCCAGCCGAGCACGCCGTAGAAGCGCGCCTCGATGTCGCGCAGCGCGTCGGGCGTGCGGGCATCGCGGCCGGTGACCCGCGCGGTGAGCTGCGCCAGCCGCGACAGGATGGCCGGCTGCCGCCGCGCCAGCCACACGCCGGCGATCGTCGTGACGAGCACCGCCGCCAGCACCAGCTCGGCGGCGAGACGGATGGTGGGGTCGAGCGCCACCTGGCGCACCAGCAGCGTGGCGCCGGCCGCGATCATCACGAGCACCGCCACCGTGTGGAAGCCGTTGTCGAGCGCCACCGAGGTCAGCGCCGGGCCCGTGGGCAGCGAGCCGCGCACCAGCAGCACCTTCGTCGGTTCCGAGGCGAGCAGGCCGAGCGGCGTGAGGTTCCCCACCGCGTCGCCGGCGATCACGGCGCCGAAGCCGTCCGCCGCGGTGAGTCCCGGCGCGCCGATCCGCTCGGCGCACAGCATCCACGAGCGGGCGCGCGCGTAGAAGCGCACGCCGCCGGAGCCACCACCGGCCCGAACCACCAGCCGACGGCGCTGACGCCGCGGACGATCTCCGGCCAGCCGACGCGCGCGATCGTGAGAATCAGGAGGCCCGCGCCGATGATGGCGGCGGCGAGGCCGAGCAGCCGCACACGGACGGCGGAAGACGGTGCGGGCGCGGTCACAGACGTCGCCAATTGTATCGCTCGCGCCATGCGGGAATCGCTTGACTCGGTGGCGGGGGGCTCCTAAGCTCCCCGACCATCTATGCGCCATCCCGCCCTTGCGATTCTCTCGGTCAGTCTGGTCAGCACCGTCGCGCTCGTGGCCTCGCAGGGCCGGGCGCCGGCCACCTCCCCTGCCCTGCGTCCGGGCACGGCGTCGACCGCCGCGCCCATCGACGTCACGGTGAGCGAAGGCACGTCGATGTCGGTGGCGGTGTCGCCCGACGGACGCCGCCTGGCCATCGACCTGCAGGGCAGCATCTGGGTGCTGCCATCGAGCGGCGGCGCCGCGACGCGCATCACCGACGTGTTCAATGACGCGCGTCAGCCGGCGTGGTCGCCCGATGGCCGCACCATCGCGTTCTTCGCTTATCGCGACGGTGGCTACGACTTGTGGGCGGTGAACGCCGACGGCACCAACCAGCACAAGCTGACGACCGGCGCGTACGACGACCGCGAGCCCGTGTGGTCGCACGACGGCCGCCGCATCGCGTTCTCGTCGGATCGCGGCGATCCGCTCGGCAGCAACTACAACATCTGGACGCTCGACGTGGAGTCGGGCGCGCTCGTGCAGCTCACGTCGCACACCGCCGAGGACTCGATGCCGAGCTGGTCGGGGAACGACGCCGACATCAGCTTCGTGTCGACGCGCGACGGCAGCCACAAGGTCTATGCCGTGCCCTCGCGCGGCGGCGCCGAGCGCGAGATCGCGACCTCGGCCGGCACCATCGACGCGGCGTCGTGGAGCCCCGGCGGCCCGGTGGCCGCGCACGTCGTCCAAGGCACGTCGAGCCGCCTCGAGCTCGACGGCAAGGCGATCACCGGCGACGAGAACGTCTCGCCCTTCCGCGTGAGCTGGGCCAGCGCCACCGAGTTCTACTACACGGGCGACGGCAAGATCCGGAAGCGCGCGGTGGGCGCCGCCTCGTTCACCGACGTGCCCTTCACGGCGACGCTGCAGGTGACGCCGGCGAAGTACACGCGCGTGAAGCGCGACTTCGACTCGCGCACGCCGCGCAAGACGCTCGGCGTCGTGCGGCCGATGCTCTCGCCCGACGGCACGAAGGTGGCGTTCGCGGCGGTCGGCGACATCTGGGTGATGCCGGTGGGCGGCGCCGCGGTGAACATCACGAAGGACCGCTTCCTCGACACCGATCCCGCGTGGTCGCCCGACGGCACGAAGCTCGTCTACTCGTCCGACAAGGGCGGCAAGCAGCTGCAGCTGTGGGTGCGCGACATGGCGAGCGGCCAGGAACGCCAGCTCACGACGCTGACGACGCAGCCGCAGGGCGCCTCGTGGTCGAACGACGGCAAGCGCATCGCCTTCTTCGACGTCGACGGGATGTGGCGGCGGGCGCAGATCTCGGTGGTGGACGTGGACTCGGGCAAGGTGACGAAGATCCACGACGCCCTCTTCTCGCCGGGCAACACCACGTGGTCGCCTGACGGCGCGCGCGTGGCGGTAGCGATGGTATCGAGCTACTCCACCCGCTTCCGCGAAGGCACCAACCAGGTGCTGACGATGTCGTCGACCGGCGGCGACGACAAGTGGTTCGTGCCCGACGCCAACCTCTCGATCGACTCGCGCGGCGGCGGTGGCGTGGCGTGGTCGCCCGACGGCACCAAGATGGCCGCGATCTATGAAGGCCTGCTGAAGGTGTGGCCGGTGGCGAAGAACGGCCAGCCGCTGGGCCCGCCCCGCCGCGTCACGACCGAGATGGCGCACTCGCCCAGCTGGGCCGGCGACTCGAAGCACGTGCTCTATCAGTCGATGGACCAGATGCGCATCGTCGACATCGAGACGGGCGAGACGAAGGACGTGCCGCTGAACCTCACGTGGACGCCGGCGGTGCCGACGGGCCGCGTGACGATTCGCGTGGGCCGGCTCGTCGATGGCCTGTCGGAGAAAGCGCGCGAGAAGGTCGACATCGTGGTGCAGGGCAACCGCATCCAGAGCATCACGCCCTCGACGGCGGCGAAGCCGGCCGGCACGTTCGTGGATGCCTCGAACCTCACGGCGATGCCGGGCCTGGTGGAGTTCCACTCGCACCTGCAGAAGGATTTCGGCGAGGCACAGGGGCGTGCGTGGCTGGCCTTCGGCATCACCACGGTGCGCAGCCCGGGCAACACCCCGTACGAAGCGGTGGAAGACAAGGAGGCGAGCGAGGCCGGCGTGCGCATCATGCCGCGCGTCTACGCCACCGGCTACCTGATGGAATGGCAGCGCGTCTACTACAAGATGGGCGTGGCCATTTCGAGCGTGGCGCACTTCGAGATGGAGCTGCAGCGCGCCAAGGTCCTGGGCCACGACCTGATCAAGAGCTACGTGCGCCTGCCCGACCTGCAGCAGAAGCGCATGGTGGAGTTCGCGCACGCCAACGGCGTGCCGGTGGCGACGCACGAGATCTACCCGGCGGCGTTCGTGGGCGTGGACAACACCGAGCACACGTCGGCGACCAGCCGTCGCGGTTACTCGCCGAAGCAGACGACGAACCAGCGCGCCTACGAAGACGTGGTGCAGCTGTTCGGCAAGAGCCAGCGCTTCCTCTGCCCGATGATCTCGGGCGGTGGCGTGCAGCGCATCCTGCAGAAGCAGCCGGCGCTGAAGGACGATCCGCGCTTCGCGCTGTATCCGCAGTGGATGCAGGACGGCGTGCGGTCGCCGAACCAGGGCGCGCCCGGCGGCGGCGCCGACAGCCCGGGCAACGACAAGATGGTGATGGAGGTGATGAAGGCCGGCGGCACGATCGTGGCCGGCACCGACACACCCAACGGCCTGAACCTGCACGGCGAGCTGAACGCCTACGTGAAGGCCGGCATGACGCCGTTCCAGGCGCTGCAGGCGGCCACCGTGAACCCGGCGCGCGCGCTGAACCTCGACGCCGGCGCCATCGCGGTGGGCAAGCTGGCCGACATCGTGCTCGTGGACGGCAACCCGCTGGACGACATCGGCGCGGCGCTGAACGTGAAGCACGTGATCGCCAACGGCCGCAGCTACACGCTGGACGAGCTGCTGAAGGGGCGTCAGCCGTAAACAACGACTTCCACACCACGCGGTGACGCTCGTTCGGCGTCGCCGCGTGGCTGACGCTCGACACCTCACGGCACGGTGACCGCCGAGCTCCGGGGGCACCGTCCTGCCCTGCGGCTGGGCGGCTCCGCCGTGTCCGTGCGTCGAGCGGCTGCTGGGCGCCCGCCGGGGCCCGTCGCTCAGCACCCGTCGGCTCGATCTGGCGCGGCGTGCGGATTCCACTGCCGCGCACGATCGAACCGCCGGGGCCCGCTTCGCGCCACCCGGCAGCCCAGCCCACCGCTCGCGTGGGGGCTACGCCAGCAGAGCACAGCCGCTGGGCCAGGACGGTGCCCCCGAAGTCCGGCGGGTGTCCGTATCATGGAGCGCATGCCGGCCCCGAAGCGTTCTGCTACTCGCGCAGCTCCCCGTCTTCAACGCGGCTGCCGCGCGCACATGGTCGTGTCTCGCCGGTGCGTCGCGTTCTACGGGAATCGCGCTTCGATGCGTAGACTGGCCGCGTGGTTGACGTGGATCGCTGATCAGCCCGCGCGCTCGCACGCCGAGGTTCATGTGCCGTGGCATCTTGATCCGCCATCGCCAGGCCGCCACCGAACGATCACCTCGTCGCGACCGAACGGCGCGCCCACTGAGTTCGAGCTGACATTCATGTCGGTTGAGTCAAAGGACCTCGACCGTCTCCGGTCCCGGAAGCCCCGACGCGAAGATGCCGACAGTGCCTTGAAGGTCCGTACGAACGGACAGCGCGGACTCGCTTGAGCCTCGGTTGCCGTGACTCCCATCACCGGCGCGGCACGCGGGATGAGGCCGGGCGCGCGGACGTCCGGAGCACGCCGCGCCCGCGTGAGACGTCAGACGACGAGGAGGCGCCGAAGTCCGCGTGGGGTGACGAAGTGGGGCCCCGCGCTGCCGCCGACACTCGCCCCCGCAAGTCGGCTGACGGCGTGCGGAGGGCCGGACGCGCGCCCGGCCTCATCCCGCGTGACGCGCCGTCAATGGCACAATCGACCTGATGCCGAACGCGATCATGCATCGCCTGCCCGACGGGCGGTTCCGGGTGACCAACGCGCCGGAGGGCTGGAAGAACGACGGGCGCGACTATCCTCCGCCGAATCCGTCCGACGCCATCTACGAGTTCCAGGTGGACGCCGTGCGCGACTACCTCGATCGCACGACGCCGCGCGATCCGTCGGATGAGATCTCCGGACCGGATGACGACGAGTACGGCGACGACGAGTTGTCGGGGTGGGGATCGGGCGGCGGGCGCGGACGCTAGCGGCTGGCCGTCCCGGCTGTTCGACGAATGAAAAAGGCCGGTGATGTCGCCATCACCGGCCTTCTGGATTTCTGGTCGGGGCGAGAGGATTCGAACCTCCGACCCCTCGGTCCCGAACCGAGTGCTCTACCAGGCTGAGCCACGCCCCGACTGAAGGGGCATCATACCCCAGAACCCGACCGGCGCCACCTCCCGGGCGAAAAAATCTGTCGGGCCGGCCTGTGGTGCCGCGCTAGTCGTCGGTGGCGAGGCGTCCCAGCCACTCGGGCGCACCCGCGTGGGCGGTCATGTCGGGCTGCAGCGGCGTGATCGACACGTAGCCCTCGCGGCAGGCGACGTGGTCGCTTCGGTCGTGGGCGTGCCAGTTGTCCTGGCCTTCCTCGATCCAGGAGTAGGTCTGGCCGCGCGGGTCCTGGCGTTCGGCGATCGTGGTGACGTGGTTGCGCTTCCCCTGCACCGTGAGGCGCACGCCCTTGGGCAGGCCGCGCGGCACGTTCACGTTGAGGAACACGCGCTCGGGCAGGCCCTCGCGCAGCACGTGCGAGGCGACGTCCTGGGCGATGCGGGCCGAGGGACCGAAGTCGAACGTCCAGTCGCGCGTCCGCATCAGCGATACGGCGATGGCCGGCGCGCCCAGCAGCGCCGCTTCAAGGGCGCCCGACACCGTACCCGAGTACGTGATGTCGTCGCCGAGGTTGTAGCCGGTGTTGATGCCCGAGACCACCAGGTCTGGCAGTTCGCCCTTCAGCAGCACCGCCACGGCGATGTTGACGCAGTCGGTCGGGGTGCCGTCCACCGCGTAGACATCCGGCCCGAACTGCTCGAGGCGCAGCGGGCGGCGCAGCGTGAGCGCGTGGCCGATGGCGCTCGATTCCTGGTGTGGCGCCACCACCAGCACGTCGCCCAGCGGACGCATCGCCTCGGCGAGCGCCTTGATGCCGGCGGCGTGCACGCCGTCGTCGTTGGTCACGAGAATCTTGGGCATGTGAGCCTTCGATCTTAGCACCCGCGTGCTAGAGTGCCCGGCATGGCGGCTTCACTGCGATTCAGGCTGCCCCCTCCTCTTCCATTCCTGCTGCTCGTGGTGTGCCTCGCCGTGCCATCCACGGCCGAGGCCCAGCGCGCGGCGTTTCGCATCAACGGCAGCGCACCACGCATCGGCGTCCTCGACCTGGCGACGGGGCAGGCACGAGACGTGAGCAACGACGAGGCCCAGGTGGATGCGTCCTTCACGAGCGACGGACGTTTCGCCGTGCAGAAGGTGGGTGGCGGTCTCCGCGTGCGTGACATGTCCACCGGAGCCACCGTGGTCCTGCCGGTGGACTTCCGTCCAGTCGTCGCGCATCCACGTCGCGCGATGTTCTTCGGATTCACGGCGGCCTCGGAACTGGCGCGGCTCGACGCGCGAGGCATGGCGCGATGGACCCCGTGTCCCGGCGTCCAGGTGGTCGACTCGTTCGACCTCGATCTCGACGGAGCGCACCTGTACGTGAGCTGTCCGTCGCGCGAGATCCTCGTCATCGATAGCGAGACCGGCCTCGAAGTCCGGCGGATCGGCGGCATGCCCTCGAGCCGCCTGCTCGCAATCAATGCCGCGGGCGACCTCGTACTCGTTCACACGGACGGCGCCGGCAACACCGCGGTTGACCGCCGCGATCCCCAGACCGGACTGCTGCTCGCCACCCGGGCCGGGCTTCCGTCGTGGTCGGGAACTGGGTCGCGTCATCAGTTGCTGGAATTCAGCTGCACCGTGCCCCCCGGCGCTTCGTGCAGTGTTTCGCTGATCGCCTCCAGCTCGCTGGCCCCCTCGCGTGCCCTGACCGGCGGTTCGCTACCGCTCGTCATGCGGACCTACGTGTCGCCGGAGGGCCGCGAAGGCGTGTTCAACTACGTCGGGACCTCGCCAAACACGACGAGCGTCGCGTCGTGGTTCGACATCGCCAGCGGACGGGAACTCGGGGCACTCACCCTCCCGCCCGGGGAGACGGTCGAAGTGAACGTGCAGTATCCGCCGCTGCCCGCAGCCCTCGCCCAGGCATCGGTCGCCGCGGGCGCTGTCGCGCTGTCCTGGCAGCTGCCACGGCTCTCGCCCGCCGCGGTCACCTACCGCCTCGAAGCGGGCCTCGCGCCTGGCGCGACTGCCGTGTCCATCGACCTGGGCGCGGCGGCGTCGACGACCATCCCCGGCGTGCCGCCAGGCCGCTACTACGCGCGGATCCGTGCGGTGAACTACAACGGCGTCTCCGCGCCGTCGAACGAGGTGGTGATCGATGTTCCGTAGCCTGACGCGGATCGTCGTGTGTGTGTTGACGCTGGTGGGCGCTTCCGCCACGCCTGCACTGGCGCAACGCATCGTGCTCAGCACCAGCGATTTCGCCAGCGGTTCCACCGACCTCATCGACCTCACCAGTGGCGCGACCACGCATCTCGGCGACTTCGCCAGCAGCGAGATGTGGCTCACGGCCACGGGAGAGTTCCTGCTGCGCTACGAGGGAACGTGGCGTGTCAGGCACATTGCCACAGGCCTCGAGGTGGCGCTGCCGCCTGCGTTCGTGCCGCTGTTCGTGCATCCGCGCGAGACGGTCGTGTATGGCGATATGAGTGGCACGCTCACGCGGCTCGATCCGGCCGGACTTCACGACCTGGGGGTGCCGTGCGCGACGGGCGGGGCCTCAGGCATGGACATGGCGCCGGCTACCGCCGACCTGTTCGTGCAGTGCACGTCGGGCGAGGTCGTCGTCGTAGACGCGCCCACCGGCACCGTGCGCCGCCGCTTCGCGATCGGCACCACGGGTCGCGTCCACGACATCGTCGCCCTGGAAGGCGGCACCGCGTTCCTCGTTCTCGAAGCCACGGGGCTCACGAGCGAACTCCGCCGCGTGGACGCGGCGACCGGAGCGACGCTCGCCACCGGTGCGTGGCCTCCGTTCGCGTCGGGTGTCGAACCGTTCCTCGTGCCGTATCCGGCGCGCGATCGGGTGCTGGCCGCGTATTGCGTGTCGGTGCGCGTGTCGGTCGACTGCGGGCTGCATCCGATGGATGTCTCGACACTCACTCCCGGCGGCACGCTGCCGTTCAGCGCCGGTCTCACTCGCCAGCGCAATACCGTGGCGCCCGATGGGGCGTGGCTGGTCGTCAGTCCGCAGCGCTACAGCGCGCTGGTGCACCTGCCTGACGGGGCTGTGGCTGGCGCCACGCCGTTCTCGGTCGGCGTCGTGCGGGTCGCCACCGGTGGGTGGCCTCCGTTGCCACCGCTGTTGACCCTTGCCTCGGTCACGAGCCGCGGGGTGATGCTCACGTGGTCACTGCCGGTGGGGTCGGGCGCCGCCACGACCTACCGCCTCGAGGCCGGCTTCGCACCCGGCGCGACTGCCGTGTCCATCGACCTTGGCGCTGCGGCGTCGACGACCATCCCCGGCGTGCCGCCGGGCCGCTACTACGCGCGGATCCGTGCGGTGAACTTCAACGGCGTCAGCGCGCCGTCGAACGAAATCGTCATCGACGTCCCGTGAGGGACATCGCGGCTGAATCCCGCTAGTCAGGGTGCGTCGTGATGTCGCCCTGCCCCGTCGATCTCCGAGCCCCGGCCCCCGGGACCCGCTAGAATGCCCCCCATGCCCTGGTGGATGTGGCTCGCTGGCGGGTTCGTGCTGCTCGTCGTGGAACTGGTCACGCCGAGCGGGTTCTTCATCATGTTCTTCGGCGTCGGCGCGATCCTGACGGGCGTGCTCACGTCGATGAACGTCCTCAGCGGCGCGGCGCCGCAGTGGTTCACGTTCACCGTGCTGTCGGTGGCGTCGCTGCTGCTCTTCCGCGGCAAGATCCAGCGCAAGGTGGAACACAGTGGGCCGCGCGGCCACGTCGACTCCCTGGTCGGCGAGATCGCCTTCCCGGTCGACACGCTGGCGCCGGGCGCCGTGGGCCGCGTCACGCTGCGCGGCACCACGTGGGACGCCCGCAACGAAGGCGACACCGCGCTCGGCGCGAATCAGCGCTGCCGGGTCACGCGGGTGTCGGGGCTGCAACTCGGCGTCGTCGCCGAATAACGGAGAGGACCTCCCCCATGGAAGGCGGATTCGTCGTCATCGTCCTGCTCGCGATCATGGCGCTCATCGTGATCGCCAAGACCGCCATCGTCGTGCCGCAGCAGAGCGCGTACGTGGTCGAGCGGCTGGGCCGCTATTCCGGCACGCTCGACGCCGGGTTCCACATCCTCGTCCCGTTCATGGACGTGATCCGGTACAAGCACTCGCTGAAGGAATCGGCCCTCGACATCCCGGCGCAGATCTGCATCACGCGCGACAACGTCCAGGTGCAGGTCGACGGCGTGCTGTATCTGAAGGTGCTGAACCCCGAACGCGCCAGCTACGGCATCAGCGACTACGTGTTCGCCATCTCGCAGCTGGCGCAGACGACCCTGCGCTCGGAAGTCGGCAAGATCGACCTGGACCGCACCTTCGAGGAACGCACCAACATCAACACCGCCGTCGTCGCCGAGCTCGACAAGGCCAGCGAGCCGTGGGGCGTGAAGGTGCTGCGCTACGAGATCAAGAACATCACGCCGCCGGCCGACGTGCTGGCCGCGATGGAAAAGCAGATGCGCGCCGAGCGCGAGAAGCGCGCGGTGATCCTGACCTCGGAAGGTCAGCGCGACGCCGCCATCAACACCGCCGAGGGCGAGAAGCAGCAGACCATCAAGGCGTCGGAAGCGCGCAAGCAGCAGCAGATCAACGAGGCCGAAGGTCAGGCCGCGGCCATTCTCGCCGTCGCCACCGCCACCGCCGAAGGCATCAAGCGCGTCGCCGAAGCCACGCAGGCCCCCGGCGGCCAGGAAGCCATTCAGCTGCGCGTGGCGGAACAGTACATCGGCGAGTTCGGCAAGGTGATCAACAACGCCGATACGATCATCCTGCCGAGCAACGTGGCGGATGTGGCGTCGATGATCACCACCGCCATGTCGGTGGTCAGCCAGCAGACGCCGTCGGCGCAGCAGCGCCGCTAGACACGGGAGCCGGGCCGCGACGAGCGGCCCGACCTGCCCTGTTCCCCGCCCCTGCCGTTGCGCGCGTCAGGGGACGTACGCGATGCAGTCGATCTCCACGCGCAGCCCCTTGCCCGGGAGCTTCGCGGCCTGAATCGTCGTGCGCGCCGGCTTGTGCCCGCCGAACATCCGCTCGTACACGGCGTTCATCTCCTGGAAGTCGTCCATGTCCACGAGGAACACGCCGCAGCGCAGCACGTGCTGCAGATCGGTGCCCGCCGCCTGCAGGATCGCCTGCACGTTCTTCAGGCACTGCTCGGTCTGCATCGCCGCGGTGTGACCGGCGAGCTGGCCGGTGGCCGGATCGGTCGCGCCCTGCCCCGACACGAACACCAGGCGTTCGAAGCCCATGCCGGGCGAATACGGACCGACGGGCTTGGGCAGGTTCGCGGCGTGGATGGGACGGTGGACGGACTGCGACATGGCGACCTCGTGCGTGTGATGGGCGCCGTCACGGCGCCGCTGTATTCTAGCGAAGCGTGCCTCGCTTCAAACTGACGCTCGAGTACGCCGGCACGCGCTACAGCGGCTGGCAGGTGCAGAAGAACGCCCGCACCGTGCAGGGTGATCTCAACCGCGCCGTCTACGACGCCATCGGCGACGCCTTCGTCGACTCGCAGGGCTCGGGGCGCACCGATGCCGGCGTGCACGCGCTGCGCCAGGTGGCCCACCTCGACGTCACCCGGGCCCCGCATCCGGAGCAGCTGCGTCGTCGCATCAACGACGGCCTCCCCGCCGACATCCACGTGCTGTCGGTGGCGCCGGTGCCGCGCACGTTCCACGCCCGCCACAGCGCCGTGCGGCGCAGCTACCTCTACCAGATCTCCCGCCGCCGCACCGCCTTCGCCAAGCCGTTCGTGTGGTGGATCCGCGAGGACCTCGATGCCGACGCCATGCGCGCCGCCGCCGAGGCGTTCGTCGGGATGAACGACTTCCGCGCCTTCTCGGACGACGACCCCGAGGAGAAGTCGACCAAGGTGCTGCTCGAAGAGGTGACGGTGGTCGAGGCCGACGACCTGGTGCTCGTGCGCGTCGCCGGATCGCACTTCCTGTGGAAGATGGTGCGGCGCATGGTGGGCGTGCTCGGCGCGGTGGGCACCGGCGAGCTCGACGTCGACGACGTCCCGGAGATCATGGCCAGCGCCGGCGAGTTGCCCGCGCAGCTCACCGCACCGGCGGCGGGTCTGTTCCTCGAGCACGTGTGCTACGAGGGCGACGCGTGGCCGCAGCCGATCGTGCCGGCGATTCCCGTGCGTTGAGCGCCCCTCACCACACGTCGACGGCGGCGCGCACATCCGCCGGCTCGTGCGCCGCCAGTGCGCCGTGCGCGTCCACGCCGCGCCAGCTCCACGCCCACGCGCCGGCGTAGCCGCGATCGGCGAACGCCGCCGACAGCGCCGGCAGCGGCAACGACGGCCGGCCGCGCGCCGGATCCACCGCGTCACCCGCGGCGGAACACTCGCCGATGACGAGCGGCCGCGACAGGCCGAGGGCCGCCGGCGACGTCAGCAGGGCGTCGAGGTCGTTGACGGGATCGTAGTAGGCATGCGCCTGCAGGAAGTCGAGGCCGAGCGACGCCTGGTCCCACGCCCGCGCGAAGCGCAGTCGGGCGTTGCCGATCGTGACCAGGCCGGCATCGCGCGCGTGCAGCGTGGCCGCCGCGTCGCGCACCCAGCCGGCGAGCACGTCGAACGGCACCGCGGCTTCGACCTCGGTCGCGGGATGGAACTCGCGCACGACCCAATCGGGTTCGTTCAGGAGATCCCAGGCATGGATGGCCGCTCGCAGCTCGCGGCGGACGCCACCCTCGCCGTAGCGGTCGGCCAGTGGCGCCACGACGGTGTCGAGCACGCGGGCCTGGGCATCGGGATCGGCGAGCCAGTCCCCGTGGCCACCCAGCCGCGCGCCGGCGGCGTCGTGGGCGCGGTACGCCAGCGTGTGATCGAACAGCACCGGTACGACCGCCAGGCCGGCCTCGAGCGCCAGCGCGAACAGGGCGTCGAGATCGGCCACCGCGTCGGCGTGCAGCCCGCCTGGACGGCCGCGCGCGTCGAGCACGACGCCGCCACGCGCGTCGGTGAAGAGGAACCAGCGCACGATCGAGACGCCGGCGGCGCGCATCGCGGCGAAGTCGGTGGCGATGTCCGCCGTGGCCGAGCGCACGCCGTGATCGCTGCCCCACACCGTCGGGCCGAGGTCGCCGCCGTAGTGGCGCCACGGGTAGTTCACGCCGGCCGCCATCAGCGGGCCTCCGGATACACTGGGCGCATGTGCCGAAACATCCGCACGCTCTTCAATTTCGCGCCTCCCGCCACCGACGACGAGGTGCGCGCCGCGTCATTGCAGTTCGTCCGCAAGCTCAGCGGCTTCACGGTGCCGTCGAAGGCCAACCAGGCGGCGTTCGATCGCGCCGTGGACGACGTGGCCGCGGTGGCGCGCACGCTCATCGACAGCCTGCAGACCACGTCCGAGCCCCGCAACCGCGAGGTGGAAGCGGCGCGGGCCAGGGCGCGCAACGCGGCTCGCTTCGGCACCGCGTCGTAGCCGCTACGCCGGCGGCAGGGCGTCGGGCTCGGTGTCCTCCACCGGGCCGAGCTTGCGCGCGTAAAGATACGAGCCGCCGAAGATCACGACGATGAGCCCGAGCGACAGCCACTTCGGGATCTCGAAGTGCACCCAGCCGAGGCTGTGCCCGTACTCGAGCAGCAGCTTGATGCCCACCCACGCGATGATGACGAAGGCGCCATCGACGAGCACCGGATAGCGGCGGATCAGCCCGAGCAGCTTGCCGATCACCATCCGCATCATCACGATGCCGAGGATGCCGCCGGTGATCACCACCCACAGCTTGTCCGACACCGCGACGGCCACGAGGATCGAGTCGATGGCGAACACGATGTCGGTCAGCTCGACCTTCACGACCGTGGCCCAGAACGGCGACAGGCCCAGCCACGGCTCGGCTGGCTTGATGTTGTGGCGCGACTCGCCCTCCTCGGCGCCAGACCCACGGAAGTGCGCGAATGGCAGGTAGAGCAGGTAGAGGCCGCCCACCAGCTTCACCCAGCCGAGACCGATGAGATAGGCGGCGGCGGCCGTGGCGCCGGCGCGGAACGTGAACGCGCTGAGCATGCCGTAGCGCAGCGCCTTGGTCTGCTGATCGCGCGGCAGACTCAGCACCCGCACCGCCAGCACCATGGCGTTGTCGGCGCTGAGGACGCCTTCGAGCAGGACGAGCAGGAGGATGGTGACGAGATCGGACGAGGTGATTTCCGGCACGCGCACCCTCCAGTATGCCGTTGCCGGCGCGGGCTGTCACGCCCGCGCGCGGAGGCGCGCGACGACGGCAGCGGACATCAGCTCGCGTCGGGCGTCGCTGGCGATCCAGCGGCTGCCGGGCGTGTCGAGGGCGGCGATGCGCCGCGCGGCGTCCAGCGCCACGTCGCGCAGGCGCAGCGAGCGCTTCCCCACTTGTCGCAGCGCCCAGTTCACCGCCTTGCGCACGAACGGACGCTCGTCGGTCGCCGCCTCGACGACCCAGTCGAGCGCACGGGCGAAGCGCGCGTCGTTCGACACGCGATCGTGCACCGCCAGGCACGCCAGCAGCGCGAACGCGGCCCGCTTCTGCTGCTCGCCGCGGCGACGCCGCCACGCGGCCACGCGGCCCCAGGCATGGGGACTGTCACAGAAGAGGTGGAGACAGGTGCCGTCGGTGAGGGCCCACGAGTCGAAATCGCGGGCCCAGCGGTCCATCGAGCGTGGCGTGCACGCGGCCGGATCGGCGATGCACCCCGCGATGAGCCGGGCCTCGAGCCAGCCGGTGCGCCACAGCGCCGCGGCCAGGGCCTGATCGCGGCCCAGGCGACGCACCAGCGGGCGCATCGCCGCCATCGACACGCCGTACATCCGGGCCGACGTGATGCCGTAGCGCGTCATGCCCTCGCGATTGCGCGCCGAGCCGCGACGCGCCAGCCAGCGACACACCGCGTCGGCGCGGGCGTCGGCGTCAGAACTGGAAGTAGATGAACGCGCTCGTGCCGCCATGCGCGGTCAGGATCGCATAGGCCATCGCGGCGGCGATCATCGCCCGTGTGGCCGGCGCCAGCGTGAACGCCGGTGCCTGTTCCGCGGCCCAGGTCCAGGCGTGCAGCAGGACGAGCGGCACGAGGAACGCCGCGGCGCCGAACAGCGTGCCATCGGGTGGTTCCCAGGCGCCGGTCGCGATGTTCGTGAGGAACATCCACGCGCCGTCGATGGTCGGACTGCGGAAGAACACCCACGCCACCAGTACCAGCGCCTGCACCACGACGGCCCACGCGGCCGTGACGAGCCAGGGACGCGTCGCCGGGCGATGCAGGCCGAGCAGCCGCTCGATGGCGAGGCAGGCGCCGTGCAGCCCGCCCCACACGATGAACGTGTAGGCGGCGCCGTGCCACAGGCCGCCGAGCAGCATCACCACGAGCAGGTTCACCATCGTGCGCGTGCGCGATCCGCGGTTGCCGCCGAGCGGCACGTACAGGTAGTCGCGGAGCCAGCGCGACAGCGTGATGTGCCAGCGCTCCCAGAAGTTCTTGAACGTGGCGGCGATGTAGGGGGCGTTGAAGTTGTCGGGAAACCGGTAGCCGAGCCAGTAGCCGAGACCCTGCGCGATCGTCGAGTAGCCGCAGAAGTCCGCGAAGATCTGCCCCGAGAACATCACGGCCAGTGACAGCGTGAAGGTGGCGTCGGCGCCCGGCTGCATGGCGCGCGCCCAGTGCGCGTCGACGAAGGCGGCGAGATTGTCGGCGCACACCATCTTCAGGAAGAAGCCGAGCACGAGGAGCCAGGCGCCCTGGTAGAACGCCTGCCGCGACAACTGCCGGGGCTTCGGCATCTGCGGCAGGAACTCGGTGGCGCGTACGATGGGCCCGGCCACCAGCTGCGGGAAGAACGTGATGAAGAGCAGGTAGCGGCCGTAATGCCGAATCGGCACGAGCAGGCCGCGATAGACGTCGATCGTGTACGACAGCGCCTGGAAGGTGTAGAAGCTGATGCCCATGGGCAGCACCAGTCCGAGATCCGGCAGGCGCAGCGACCAGCCGCCGAGGCCGGCGAGATCCTCGGTGGCGCGGATCGCGAAGTCCCCGTATTTGAAGGCGGCCAGCAAGCCCAGATTCGCGACCAGCGAGAGCACCAGCCAGCGCCGTCGCGCCGGGGCGCCCGCCGGCGCGGCATGGATCGCGCGGGCGGCGACGTAGTCCACCGTGGAACTCGCCACCAGCACCAGCAGGTAGATCGGGATGTGCCAGGCGTAGAACACCAGGCTCGCCGCGAGCAGCACGCCCAGGAAGGGCGGCTCGTTGTGCCGGCGGCCGATGGTGACGCGCGCCAGCATCACCAGCGCGAACAGCAGCGCGAACGCCCACGAGACGAACGTCACCGCTCGCTCTCGTCGTCGGGGCCGGTGAGCGCGTCGAGCTCGGGCGCCAGCTGATCGAGGAACGCCCGCGTCCAGTCGTGGGCGCTGGCCGAGTCGAGGTGGCTGTGGTCGGCGCTCGTCGGCGCCGGAATGTCGGCGACGATCAGCGGCACGCCCAGCCGCCGCGCCGTCTCGGCGGCGCCGGCGCCGGGCATCGGCACCGGCGTCGGCACGTGCGTCAGCACCAGGCGCGCCCCACGGGCCTGCAGCTCGGCGAGGAAGGCGTCGGCGCCGCGGGCCTCGTCGCGTCCGACCCCCGGCCCGTCGAGCGGCGTCGGCTGGAAGGTCGTCGTCGCCGCCGGCCACGGGGAGATCTGCCACGTGCCATCGACGCGCGAGCGGTAGGCGGTGAAGGTGTCGTGATTCCCCGCCCCCGGCAGATCGAAGAACGATGGCCAGTGCGGTGAGCGCCGCAGCATGCGCTGCGCTCGTGCGGCCTCCGCTTCCACTGACGCTTGCGCGCGCCGAACGGGGTGTCGCGCACGACTTCGTCAGCCCAGGGGCCGAGGCCGCCGCCGAAGAATCCGTCGGTATTGACGACGACGAGGCGTGGCCGAAGATCGAAGCGTCGGAGGATCCCTTCCAGCGGGAACTCGTCCGCCTCGCGAAAGCCGAACCCCAGCACGTAGTAGCGCAGGCCGCGGGCGTCGAAGAACGGCCGCAGCTCCTCGGGACGCAGCGCGAACATCAGCCGCGAGTTGCCGAGGAACAGCACCTCGGCTGCCTGGAGGTGGCGCAGGGCCGCACGGTCGGTGCCGAAGTAGAGGACGTGGTGATCGACGTGCCCGCCGACGTCGTTGGCCAGGTAGTGATCGCCGTCCTCTGGCCGCGCGCCGGCGTTGGCATCGGGGCGCAATGACGCCAGCGCGGGCGCCCGATCCACCAGCAGCACCGTGACCGCCGCCGCCGTCGCGAAGGCGGCCAGGAACGCGGCGGCCGGAGTCAGCAGGGACGAGGCGGGACGGAAAGGCACCTTCGCAGTGTAATGCAAGAAATTTGTGAGAAATCATGGAAAGGACGGTTCAGCTTCGGTTTCCCGGCCAGTCTCCCTGGCGGCTGCACTCGGGTTGTCTCAATGCATTGACTCGAAGCGTATCAATGTCTATACTCTTGTCGTGTCAAGTTCAGAGCTCATCTTCATCAGCGTGGCGGCGCGGATGCTCGAGATGCACCCGCAGACGTTGCGCAAGTACGAGCGGCTGGGGCTGGTGCAGCCGGCTCGCACCATCGGCAGCATGCGGCTGTACTCCGACGAGGCCATCGAGCGGCTGCGCCTGATCAAGCTGCTCGTGGAAGACGCCGGCGTGAACCTCGCCGGCGTGCAGCGTCTGCTCGCGGTGGCCGAAGGCCTGCAGCGGCTCGAGCCGCTGCTGCAGGATCCGGCGCTCGGCCGCTCGGACGCCAAGCGGCAGATCGTGCGTGAAGTGCAGCGGCTGAAAGACGTCGTGGGGCTGTAGCCATGGACTTCCGCGATTACTACGCCACGCTCGGCGTGCCGAAGACGGCCTCCGCGAAGGAGATCAAGCAGGCGTTCCGCCGGCTGGCGCGCAAGCACCATCCCGACGTCAATCCCGGCGATCGCGCCGCCGAGACCACGTTCAAGGAAGTGAACGAGGCCTACGAGGTGCTCGGCAACCCCGAGACGCGCAAGAAGTACGACGAGCTCGGCGCCAACTGGCGGCAGTACGAACAGGCGCCGCCCGGCAGCACGCCGTGGGGCGCGCCCGGCGGGGCGCCAGGCGGCGGCTACCGCACGATGACGCCCGACGAGATGGCGGAGATGTTCGGCGGCAGCAGCCCCTTCTCCGACTTCTTCAACACCTTCTTCGGCGGCCAGACGGAACCAGCGGGCCCGCGGCAGCGCCGCGGTGGCGGGCGCAGCCGCCGCGCCCCCGAGGTCGAGTACGAGGTGCCGCTCGATCTCGCGGCCGCGCTCGGTGGCCGTGTCGAGACGCTGACGATCGAGATGCCCGACGGCGCATCACGGCGCATCGAGGTGCGCATCCCCGCCGGCATCACCGACGGCACGCGCCTCAAGGCCGGCGACGTGTTCCTGCGCGTGAAGCTGCTGCCCCACCCGCGTTTCGAGCGGCAGGGCCGCGATCTCACGACCGCGCTCGCCGTCCCCGTCACCACCGCGGTCCTCGGCGGCAACGCCGAGGTGCCGACGCTCACGGGCAGCCGCCTCACGGTGAAGGTGCCGCCCGGCACGCAGCCCGGTCAGCGCCTGCGCCTCAAGGGCCACGGCCTGCCGGCGCCCGGCGCCCCCGACGATCGCGGCGATCTCTTCGCGAAGATCGAGGTACGGGTGCCCACCACGCTCAGCCCCGAGGCGCGCACGCACTACGAGGCGCTGCGCGGCCTGGGCGACCAGTAACACGCAACGACGCACGGCCCCGCGCATCCGGGGGACAGGAAGGACGGTCGGACATGAATCTCAACACGTTCACGGAAAAAGCGCAGGAAGCCATCGTCGCGGCGCCGCGACTGGCCGCCTCCCTGTCGCACGCGCAGGTCGAGCCCGAACACCTGCTCGTGACGCTCGGCGAGCAGGCCAACGGCATCGTGCCGGCGCTGTTCCAAAAGCTCGGCCAGCCCGCCGGTCCGATCGCGATCGCCCTGAAGGATCAGCTCGGCCGCCTGCCGAAGGCGCACGGCGGATCGCAGCCCGGGATCTCGCCGCGGCTCAACGCCGTGCTCGAGGGCGCGCAGGCCGAAGCCACCTCGATGCAGGACCAGTACGTCAGCACCGAGCACCTGTTCCTCGCCATCGTCAGCGAGAAGGGCCGGGCCCCGGCCGCCGAGCTGCTGCGCGATCGCGGCGTGACGCGCGAGGCCGTGCTGCGCGCGCTGGCCGAGGTGCGCGGATCGCAGAAGGTCACCGACCAGAACCCCGAGGGCAAGTACCAGGCGCTCGAGAAGTACGGCCGCGATCTCACCACGCTCGCCGAGCAGGGCAAGCTCGATCCGGTGATCGGCCGCGACGAGGAAGTGCGGCGCGTGATCCAGGTGCTGGCGCGCCGGACGAAGAACAACCCGGTGCTCATCGGCGAACCCGGCGTCGGCAAGACGGCGATCGTCGAGGGGCTCGCCCAGCGCATCGTGCGCGGCGACGTGCCCGAAGGGCTGAAGGACAAGCGCATCGTCGCCCTCGACATGGGCGCGCTCATCGCCGGCGCGAAGTACCGCGGCGAGTTCGAGGAGCGGCTGAAGGCCGTGCTGCAGGAAATCGTGCAGGCCGAGGGGCGCCTCGTGCTCTTCATCGACGAGCTGCACACCGTGGTCGGCGCCGGCGCGTCCGAGGGCTCGCTCGACGCCTCGAACATGCTGAAGCCGATGCTGGCGCGTGGTGAGCTGCACACGATCGGCGCCACCACGCTCGACGAGTACCGCAAGCACATCGAGAAGGACGCCGCCCTCGAACGCCGCTTCCAGCCGGTGCAGGTCGGCGAGCCGACCGTGGAGGACACGATCAGCATCCTGCGCGGCCTGCGCGAGAAGTACGAGTTGCACCACAAGGTGGGCTTCAAGGACGCCGCGCTGGTGTCGGCGGCCGTGCTCTCGCACCGCTACATCGCCGACCGCTTCCTGCCCGACAAGGCCATCGATCTCGTGGACGAAGCGGCGTCGCGGCTGCGCATGGAGATCGACTCGATGCCGGCCGAGCTCGACGAGGTGCAGCGCCGCGTGATGCAGCTCGAGATCGAGCGCGAAGCGCTGCGCAAGGAAACCGACAAGGCTTCGCAGGAGCGTCTGGCGAAGCTCGAGAAGGAGCTGGCCGACCTCAAGGAGGAACAGCGCCGCCTCACCGCGCACTGGACGCAGGAGAAGGACGCCATCTCGAAGTCGGCCAGCCTGAAGGAAGAACTCGACGGCCTCAGGCGCGACGTCGAGGCGGCGCAGCGCCAGGGCGACTACG
This sequence comes from Vicinamibacterales bacterium, assembly GCA_046331325.1. GTDB lineage: Bacteria > Acidobacteriota > Vicinamibacteria > Vicinamibacterales > UBA2999 > CADEFD01. The sequence goes on from JAXLRB010000008.1 coordinate 122,365, forward strand.
CGCGCGCCTCGGAGCTGCAGTACGGCCGCATCCCCGAGCTCGAGCGGCTGATCCAGGCGCAGGAAGCGGGCGCTGGGACCGGCGGCAGCCGCATGCTCAAGGAGCAGGTGGACGAGGAGGACATCGCCGAGGTGGTCGCCAAGTGGACGGGCATCCCGGTGAGCCGCCTCATGGAGGGCGAGGTCCAGAAGCTGATCAGGATGGAGTCGCGGCTGCACGAGCGCGTCGTCGGGCAGGACGAGGCCATCGAGGCGGTGGCCAACGCGATTCGTCGCGCCCGCGCCGGCCTGCAGGATCCGCAGCGGCCGCTCGGCAGCTTCCTGTTCCTCGGTCCGACCGGCGTCGGCAAGACGGAGCTGGCGCGCGCGCTCGCCGCCTTCCTCTTCGACGACGAACACGCGATGGTGCGCATCGACATGTCCGAGTACCAGGAGAAGCACACGGTCTCGCGCATGATCGGCGCGCCTCCCGGCTACATCGGCTTCGACGAGGCCGGCCAGCTCACCGAGGCCGTGCGCCGGCGTCCCTATGCGGTGGTGCTCTTCGACGAGATCGAAAAGGCCCACCCCGAGGTGCTGAACGTGCTGCTGCAGCTGCTCGACGACGGGCGGCTCACCGACGGCAAGGGCCGGACGGTCGACTTCCGCAACGCGGTCGTCATCATGACGTCGAACCTCGGCAGCCAGTTCATCGCCGACGCGGCGTCACGCGGCGGCGGCATCGACGAGGGCGTGCGGCGGCAGGTCACGGATGCGCTGCGCGGTCACTTCCGGCCGGAGTTCCTGAACCGCATCGACGAGGTGATCTTCTTCCACGCGCTCGATCGCACGCACATCGCGCAGGTGATCGACATCCAGCTCGCCGGGCTGCTGAAGCGGCTGGCCGACCGCAAGATTGGCCTCACGCTGACGCCGGCCGCCAAGGCGGCCATCGTGGAGGAAGGCTACGACCCGATCTACGGGGCGCGGCCGCTGAAGCGCACCATCCAGCGGCGGATCCTCGATCCGCTGGCGAAGCAGGTGCTCGAGGGCACCTTCGCCGACGGCGATCAGGTGCAGGTGGACGCCGGGGCGACGGGCCTCGTGTTCACGAAGCAGCAGCCGGTTTCGGCCTGACACCAGACGCGCGAGTGGCGCGCAGACGACGACGCCCGGACGTCCATGGGACGCCCGGGCGTTCGTGTGTACGGGTGGTGTGCGGCCTACGACTGCGGGGCCGGCGCGTCGGGCACGGGCGCAGCCTCCGCGGCCTGGAAGCCGCAGCGGTTGTGCGCGGCGTCGCAGAAGGGCTTCTTCTCCGAATGACCGCAGCGGCAGAGCGCGAAGGGACGCTTGGCGATGGGATAGGGATTGCCGTTCCAGTCGATCAGGGTGACGTCGTCACCGTCGACGAGGAGCGAGCCGTTCTGGCGGACCTTGATCGTCGTGGGCATCCGCTGAGTATAGCAACCCCACGGGTTGTGCCGGCCGCATCAGCCGCTACAATCTGAGGGTGCGACGGTCGCTCGCCCCACTTCTGCTGCTCGCCGGCCTCACGTTCCTCGTGGGCCTCGGCGCGCCGGCGATGACCGACGCCGACGAGTCGTTCTACGCGGAAGCCTCGCGCGAGATGGTCGAGTCGGGCGACTGGCTCACGCCCCACTACGACTACGAACCGCGCTTCCAGAAGCCCATCCTCTACTACTGGCTCACCGCGGCGACGTTCCTCGCCACCGGACCGGGCGAAGCACCGGCGCGCCTGTGGTCGGCGCTGTCGGGCGTGGCGCTGGTGTTCGTGACGGCGGGACTCGCCCGCCGCTGGTACGACGACGACACGGCGCTGCTCGCCGGCGCGATCGTGGCGACCAGCTTCGGCTACGTCGCCCTCGGCCGCATGGCGCTGCCCGACCTGCCGCTGGCGCTGTGCGTCACGGCGACCATCGGCGCGGCGCTCGTCGCCATCGGCGACCGCGTGCCGCGGCCGCGCGGCTGGCTCATCGCCGCCGCGGTGTGGGCGGCGCTCGGCTTCCTCATGAAGGGCCCGCTGGCGCTGGTGCTGCCGGCGATCGTGGTCGGGCCCATCGTGGCGATCGAGCGGCGGGCGTCGCGGGTGCGCGTGACCGACCTGGTCGTCGCCGCCGTGGTGTTCGTCGTCATCGCCGCGCCGTGGTATCTCGCGATGTGGGCGACACACGGCAACGCCTACCTGCAGAGCTTCTTCGTCGGCGACAACTTCGAGCGCTTCGCCACCGACCGCTTCAACGAGCCGCGACCGCTCTGGTACTACCTGCCGGTGGTGTTCGGCGGCGTCGCCCCGTGGTCGCCGTTCCTGCTGCTCGGCGCCGGCGCCACGCTGCGCCTGCTCACGTTCCGCGGTGGTCCGGGCAGCCTCGAGACGCGGCTGGCGATCTGGGTGCTGGCGCCGCTGGCGCTGCTGACGGCGTCGATCGGCAAGCAGCCGCGCTACGTGCTGCCGCTGCTGCCACCGCTGGCGCTGCTGCTCGCGCACGGCATCACCGATCGCCTGCGCGACATGCGCGCTCTCGACGGCGGGCTCTTCCGGGCCCGCCCGCATCGCGGCGTGCAGGTGGCGTCGATCGCGTCGGGCGCGCTGCTCGTCCTCACCGGGGCGCTGCTCTATCGGGCTCGACCGCTGTTCATCGAGTTGCCGGCCTGGCAGAGCGGCACGGCCGCGGTGGTGATCGTGGTGGCCGGACTCGCCGTCGTCGCGACGGCGCTGTCGCGCGCGTGGCGCTCGGCGCCGTGGGCGCTGGCGATCGGCAGCGCGCTGGCGCTGCCGGCGCTGGTGCTCGGCGGGCTCGGCGGCGGCCCCGAAGACGCGGTGCACAAGGCGGCGGCCGCGGTGACGACCGCGCGGCGTGACGGCGAGGCGGTGGGCGTGTCGCGCGTGTTCGTGCGCAACCTCGTCTTCTACACCGGCGTCCGCACCATCGATCTCATCAACGACGAGCAGGTCGTGGCGTTTCTCTCGCAGGCGTCGCGCGCGCTCGTGGTGATCCCGCTCCAGGACCTGGAGCGCGTGGAAGCCGCGGGGGGACCGAAGACGGTACGGCTCGCCGAGTTCGGCTACCTGAACGAAGCGGGTTTGCGCCTGCGCTCGTTCCTGTGGCCCGATCCGGCGCGCGACGTGCAGCGGATCGTGCTGGTTGCCAATCGGCCGTAGTCCGCGCGCTCAGCGTGGCGGCGGCTCGGGCGACAGACGCGCCAGATCGTCCGCGGTCGTCTCCCACAGCTTGCCGGGATTCAGGATGCCGTGCGGGTCGAAGGCCTGCTTGAGCCGCGCCATCAGCGCCAGCTCGCTCTCCGAAAGCTGCAACCCGAGATACGCGGCCTTGGCGTAGCCGATGCCGTGTTCGCCGGAGATCGCCCCCTCGAGCGCGACGATCGCCTCGAAGAGGGCGCGCTCGGCCACGCGGGCCCGCGCCATCTCGTCCGCATCGGCGGGATCGACCAGCAGGTTCACGTGCAGGTTGCCATCACCGGCATGGCCGAACGCCGCGATGTGGAGCTGGTGGTCGCGGCGCAGCTGCTCCAGCGTGGCGTAGAGCGCCGGCACGCGCCCGCGCGGCACCACGACGTCGTGGTTGATCTTGCGCGGCGCCACCTTCCGCAGCGCGTACGACAGCTCACGGCGCGCGGTCCACAGCGCCGTGCGTTCCTCGGCCGTCGCCGCTTCCACGCTGGACGTGGCACCGGCGCGGCGGCACGCCTCGATGGCGACGGCCGCATCGTGCGCGGCGGCCGGCGCGCTGCCGTCCACTTCGATCAGGACCAGCGCCTCGGTGCCGGCCGGCGCCATCGGCCGGCCGAGGTGCGTGGCCACCGCGTCGAGCGACGGGCGATCCAGCAGCTCGATCGTGGCGGGCACGACGCCGGCGTGCACCAGCGCGGTGACGGCGTTGGCGGCCGCGTCGATCGACGCGTAGGTGGCCGAGAACGTCCGCTGCGCCTCGGGCTTCGGCACGAGCCGCACGGTGATCTCGGTGAGGATCGCGAGCGTGCCTTCCGAGCCCACCAGCAGATCGGTGAGCGCGTAGCCGGTGACGTTCTTCACCGTCTTCGCGCCGGTCCGGATCACCTCGCCCGTGGGCAGGACGGCCTCGAGCGCCAGCACGTACTTGCGCGTGGTGCCGTACTTGAAGCCACGCGGGCCGCCGGCATCCTCTGCGACGTTGCCGCCGATGGCACACCGCGCCAGGCTGGCGGGATCCGGAGGATAGAACAGGCCCTGCGCTTCGACCGCCGCGTGGAGGTCGCGCGTGATCACGTTCGGCTGCACGACGGCGAAGAGGTTCGCGGCGTCGATGGTGAGGATGCGATCGAAGCGCGCCATCGACACGACGAGGCCGCCCCGGATCGGCACGCTGCCGCCGGTGTAGCCGGTGCCGGCGCCGCGCACGGTCAGCGGCACGCGGTGGTCGTGGCACAGGCGCGCGATCGCCGCGACGTCGGCGGTCGTGGCCGGCGTGACGACGGCGTCGGGCGCGTGGCCGCGCAGCAACGCGTCGCGTCCGGCGGCGTCGCGGATCGCGGCATCGGTCGAGACGCCGGCCGGCCCGACGATGCCGGCGAGCGCGTCGAGGAACGCCTGCTCCACGGGTGCCGCCGCCTAGCGGGCGGGTGACGCGGCGCCGCGCTGGCGCGCGTGCACGAACGCCTGGAGGCGCGACACGCCCTCGCGCAGGCGATCGCGCGAGGTGGCGTACGAGATGCGCACGAAGCCGGGCGCATCGAAGCCCTCGCCCGCCGTGAGCGCCACGCGCGCCTCGGCCAGCAGCGCCTCGGCGAACTCGGCAGAGGTCTTCAGGCCGCACGGCGCGAGCAGCTCGGCGATGTACGGGAACAGGTAGAACGCGCCGCCGGGGCGCAGACACTCGACGCGGGCGTCTTCGGTGAGCCAGCCGAGCGTCTCGTCGCGGCGGCCCTTGTATTCGGTGCGCATCGCGTCCACGGCGTCCTGCGGGCCCGTCAGGGCGGCCACGAGCGCCTTCTGCGTGATCGACGACACGTTCGACGTGGTGTGGCCCTGCAGGGTGTTCGACGCGGTGATGACGTCCTTCGGGCCGATCTGCCAGCCGGCGCGCCAGCCCGTCATCGCATAGGCCTTCGATGCCGAGCTGCAGATGACGCTCCTGTCGCGGTGTCGATCGCTCAGCACCTTCACCACGTTGTGCGCCACCGGCTCGTAGATCAGCTTGTCGTAGGTGAGGTCGACGACGATCCACACGCCGGTCTTCGCGCAGTGGTCGGCGATGGCCGCCACCGTCTCTTCGCGCATCACGGCGCCGCTCGGATTGCACGGCGTGTTGAGGATGATCGCTTTGGTCTTCGGCGTGACGAGCGACAGGATCTCGTCGGCTTCCACGACGAACCCGCGCTCGCGCTGCCCTCTGGCCAGCACCGGCGTGGCGCCACACAGTGCGATCTGATCGACGATGGTCGGCCAGAACGGCGAGTGCGTGATCACCTCGTCGCCGTCGTCGAAGAGCACCGCGGCGGTGTTGTAGAGCGCCTGCTTGGCGCCGGCGGTCACCAGCACCTCGGCCGGCGTGAACGCGACGCCGTAGTCTTCCTTCGCTCGCCAGGCCACGGCCTCGCGTACGTCGGCGGCGCCGGCCGCGGGCGTGTATTTGGTGAAGCCCTGATCGATGGCGGCGTGGGCCGCCGCTGATACGTTGGCGGGCGTCGGGAAATCGGGCTCGCCGGCGCCGAAATCGACGACGTCCACGCCGGCGCGGCGCAGGCGGTCGGCTTCGGCGGCGACCTTGAGGGTGGGCGACGGGGCCACGCGGCCCATGCGACGTGCGAAGGTCATACGGATCTCGGCGCGTTCAGGGGATCGCGCTGCAGCGCGAAGGTGCGACGCAGGCGTTCCTCGACCAGAGGCGGCACCAGCCCGTGGATGTCGCCGCCGAGGCGGCACACTTCCTTGATGAGGCGCGAGCTGGTGTAGGCGTAGGGTTCGGCGGGCATGAGGAACATCGTCTCGATGCCGGGCTGCAGGCGCCGGTTCATGAGCGCCATCTGCGATTCGTATTCGTAGTCGCCGACGCTGCGCAGGCCCTTCACGATCACATGGGCGCCGCGCGCGGCGGCGTACTCGACGAGCAGGCCGTCGAAGGTGTCGACCTCGAGGCCAGGTCGCGATCCGAAGACGTCGCGGATGATCTGCACACGCTCGGCGGCGCTGTAGAGCGGCGCCTTGGACTCGTTCTTGAGGACGGCGACGACGACGCGATCGAACAGGCGCAGGCCGCGTTCGATGATGTCGACGTGGCCGTTGGTGATCGGATCGAACGACCCGGGGTAGACGGCCAGCCGCGAGGTGCTCGCGCCGCTGTTGCTCATGACTCGTCCGCGCTCCCTTCGGCCGCCGCGCGATACGTCGTGAGGGCCGAGTCCCCCTGGCGTCGCGTGCGTTCCCGCACGATTCCCGGCACCTCCGGTGCCGCGTGTTTCGCGCCATGCTCGAGCACCAGGCGTCCGCCGGGCGCGAGCAGTGGTGCCGCGGCCGCCACCGCCTGATCGATCCAGGGCGCGGCATACGGCGGATCGAGGACGATCACGTCGAACGGCCCGCCCAGTCGGGCGGCGGAGATCGACGCGGGCGCCTCGCCCCGCACGATCATACAGCGGTTCTCCACGCCGCACCGGGCGGCGTTGGCGCGCACGAGCGCGCAGGCGCGGGCGTCGTGATCGAGGCAGGTGGCGTGTGCGGCGCCGCGGCTCAGCGCCTCGATCGCCACGGCCCCCGTGCCGGTGCAGACGTCGAGCACGCGGGCGCCGTCGAGCGTCTGGCCGAGCACGTTGAAGAGCGTCTCCCGCAGGCGGTCGGAGGTGGGACGCAGGCCGTCCCACGTCGGTGACTCGAGCGTGCGGCCCTTCAGGCTGCCGGCGATGATGCGCATCCGCGGCCCCTCACCCGACGGTGACCAGTCCGAACTGCTGTTCCCACACGCGGCGCACGTGCGCGGCGAGTGCGGCCGGCACGGCGTTGGCGTCGACCATTCGCCGCGCTTCGTCGTGGGCCACGCCCAGCAGGTCGGCATCGCGCACCGGATCGCCGGCCCGCAGCCACGGCACGCCCGACTGCCGCGTGCCGAACAGATCGCCCGGTCCGCGGATCTCGAGATCGCGTTCCGCCAGCGCGAAGCCGTCCTCCGAGTCGGCGACCGCCGTGAGGCGGGCCTTCGACTCGTCGCTCCACGGGGCGTCATAGAGCAGCACGCAGGTCGAGGCATGCGCGCCGCGGCCGATGCGGCCGCGCAGCTGGTGCAGCTGCGCCAGCCCGAAGCGCTCGGCGTGCTCGATCACCATCACCGTGGCGTTCGGCACGTCGACGCCCACTTCGATCACGGTCGTGCTGACCAGCACGTCGATCGCGCCCTGCGAGAAGCGACGCATCACGTCTTCCTTCTCGTCCGACTTCAGGCGCCCGTGCAGCAGCGCCACGCGCAGGTCGGGAAACACCGCGTCGGCGAGGTGCGCCGCCATCGTGGTCGCCGCTTTCAGGTCGGTCTTCTCCGACGACTCGATGATCGGATACACCACGTAGACCTGGCGCCCCGCCCCGACCTCGTGACGAATCAGCCCGTAGATCTCGTCGCGCCGCGACTCGGGGCGCACCAGCGTCTGCACGGGCTGCCGGCCCGGCGGGCGGTCGCGCATGATCGACACGTCCATGTCGCCGCACGCGGTGAGGGCCAGCGTGCGCGGAATCGGCGTGGCCGTCATCAGCAGCACGTCGGGATGCAGGCCCTTCTCGCCCAGCAGCCCGCGCTGCACGACACCGAACCGGTGCTGCTCGTCGACGATGGCGAGCGACAGCGCGCGGAAGTTCACCGAGTCCTGTACGAGCGCGTGCGTGCCGATCACCAGCGACACCTCGCCCGCCGCGATCTCCTCGCAGAGGCGGCGGCGCGCCGCGTCGCCCTGCTTCCCCACCAGCAACCCGACGCGGAAGCGCGTGCCGAAGAGCCACTTCTGGAACGTGTGCAGGTGCTGTTCGGCCAGCAGCTCGGTGGGCGCCATCACGGCCACCTGGAAGCCGTTCTCCATCGCCACCATCGCGGCGAGGAACGCCACCACGGTCTTGCCCGAGCCGACGTCGCCCTGCAGCAGCCGCTGCATCGGCCAGCCGCGCTGCATGTCGCTGACGATCTCGCGCACGGCCTCGCGCTGCCCCGCCGTCAGCTTGAACGGCAGCACCTCGCGCACGCGCTGGCGCAGCGTGTCATCGACGCGCACGACGTGCGGCTTCTTCACCGCGGCGTTCTCGCGACGACGCAGCGCCAGGCCCGTCTGATAGACGAAGAAGTCCTCGAAGATGATGCGGCGCTGGGCGGCGGTGGCGGCGACGTTCAGCGCCTCGACCGAGGTGCCGGGATCCGGGAAATGCGATTGCCGGAACGCGGTGCGGCGATCCGGCCAGCCGTGCCGTGCCGCCATCTCGGCTGGCACGATGTCGGGCAGCGGCTGATCGAGCAGCGCGAGCGCGCGGTGCACCAGCGTGCGATGCATGTTCGGCGTGACCGAGCCGGTCTTCTCGTAGATCGGCACGATGCGGCCGGTGTGCAGCGGCTCGCCGTCGCCGTCGTCCTGCAGCACTTCGTACTCCGGCGCGGTGAGCTGCAGGCCGCGGCTGCCCCAGTACTCGGTGCGGCCGAAGAGCACCACTTTCAAGTGCGGCTTCAGCACGTCCTTCAGGAACTTCTGGTTCGGCCACACCACCTTGACCTGGCCACTGTCGTCCTGGACCAGCGCGGTGAAGAGCGAGAACCCGGGACGGCGCGTCGGCGCGAGGCCCGCCGAGATGATGGTGCCGAGAATGGCCGCGGTGCCGCCGGGACGCAGCGTGGCAATCGGCTGGAAGCGGCTGCGATCCTCGTAGCGGCGCGGGAAGCGGACCAGCAGGTCCTCGACCGTACGCAGGCCCGCCTTCTCGAGGTCCGCGGCTTTCCGCGGACCGACCCCTTTCAGGAATTGCAGCTGGATCTGCAGGGGATCGTCGGGCACCCCGGCGATTCTACTGAATGACGACGGCGCTGCCCTGCGTGACGTCGATCGTCTGGATGTCGTTCGGCAGCTCGAACGGCTCCTCGAGGCCCACGCCCGCCGGGTTCTCGGCCGAGCGCGTGTAGTACGCGAGCAGCTCCGCGATGAACAGCTTCGGCACCGGCACGCCACTGACCGTGGCCTGTTCGAGCGCGAAGCGGCCGCGGCCGCCCGACGTGGCCAGGGTGCCGGTGACGTACACGGGCAGCCGGCCGCTCAGATACGCCGTGGGATCGAACCAGCCGCCGGAGCTCTTGCGGCGCACGCCGTCGAGATCGGCGGTGACGAGCGTGGCGATGCGCTGTCCGCCAAGGAACTGCACGCTGGGATCGGTGACGCCGGCCGGCAGCCATGACGCGCGGTACTTCAGATACGCGTTCATCTCGGTCTGGCTGAAGACCGTGCGGACGACGGCCCGCGCCTTCTGCGCGCCATCCTGACGATGGATGAGCGCCTGCAGCTTGGCATTCGCGGCGTCGGCGAGCGCCTGCGGCGATTGCGCGCCGGCCACACGCAGCGCGGCGACGAAGACGAGGACGAGGGTCAGTCGGGTGCGCATCGGGACGGCCTCCAATGCCAGGCTGGCACTGCAGGCCATTCTACGACGGGGCCGGCGTTACTGCTGCTGGCGGCGCTGCAGGCGCTGCTGACGCACGGCCTGACGGGCCCGCAGCATCAGCTCGAGCTTGCGCCGCTCGATCTGGTCTTCGAACACGCGGAACCGCGCCTGCTGCCGCGGATCGAGCAGGGCGTCGAGATCCTGATACGACTTCCGCAGCTCGGCGGCACTGCGCGATTCGAGCTCCTGGAACGCCGCCAGCCGTTCCTTCAGCACGCCCTCGTCGCCGGGCGTCGCCGCCCGCGGCCCGCTGAGTCGTGCCAGCTCGGCGAGCAGCGCGCCGCGTGCCACCAGGTGACGGCGCCGCACCTCCTGCAGCGCCCGCAGACGCGTCAGGAACGTCGGGTACTGCTGATCGTTCAGCCCGAGCGTCTGCTGCGCTTCCATCACCAGGTAGGCATCGAAGAGCTTCTGGATCTCGGCCGGACGCAGGTCGGTCGGATCGGCCGCCGGTGCCGCCGGGGGCACCTGCGCGTGAAGGGCACCCGCGCTGCCGAGCAGCGCGACGAGCGTGAGTACCGGCAGCACGTATCGGGAGAACGAGCGCGTCATGACTTGGGCCGCTCCACGGCCGATTGCAGCAGGCTGGCCAGCGCGTCGCGCTCTTCGGCGGAGAGCGCGGCGGCGGCGAGGTCGAGGTCGGGCAGGCGCGTGACGCCGAGGGCGTCCCAGCCGCCATCGGGCAGCGTGTCGGCGAGGTCGCCCATCATCGCCAGCGCCTCGTCGGTGGCGGATTCGCCGGCGAGCGCGGGTTCGTCGAGCACGGCGTCGGCGATGCCCATGGGCGCGGAGTCCTCGGCCAGCCAGACGAACTCGCTCGGGCCCCGCCCCACCGGCGACACGGCGTCCACCGCGGACGCGATCGCCATCACGACCAGCGCGAGTCCGGCGATCGGCACCAGCACGTCGAGGCGCAGCCACGCGCGCCACCCGCGCGCGGCGGCCGCGTCATCCGCGATCGCCGACCGCACGCGCGCGTTGACGGCGGGCCAGAAGAGCGGCGACGGCTCCGGCACCTCGAGCGATTCCGCCGCCGTCAGCGCCTCGCGCACGTCGGCCGCCGTGGCGGCGCAGGTGGCGCAGGTGTCGAGATGCGCGCGGCGATCCGCCGCAAGCGTGCCGTCGAGCAGGTCGACGAACTCGTCGGGCGAGAGACAGGGCGTCATACCTTCCCCTCCAGCCGCTTCTTCAGATTCGCCAGCGCGTGGAAGACGTTGGCCTTCACCGCGCCGACGCTGGTGCCGACGATGTCGGCCACTTCCTGATGCGACAGCTCGTGATACGTGCGCAGCACGAGCGCCGTGCGCTGCCGCGGCGGCAGCGACTGTACCGCCTCGCGCACGGCGGCGGCGCGTTCGCGATCGACGAGCGACTGCCCCGGCGCCGGCGCGTGCTGATCGGCCATGAGATCGAAGTCCGCGGTGTCGGCGGGCGGTGTCTTCAGGCTGACCTTGTTGAGGCTCACGTTCACCGCGATGCGGTGGATCCACGTGCTGAAGCGGGCCTCGCCGCGGAAGTTGGCCAGCGACTTCCAGGCGCGGACGAACGTGTCCTGCGTGAGGTCGGCGGCGTCCTCGTGCTGGTGCACGAAGCGGTAGCACACCTGATACACGGTCCGGCGATGACGCGTGACGAGGTGGTCGAACGCGGTCTGGTCGCCGCGGCGGGCCGCCTCGACCAGCACGGCGTCGTCCGCCGTGTCGAAGGCGGACGCGGCGGTCATGGCAGGCGCCGCGGCGGCGGCAAGGGTCCACGGGGCGGAGCTGGCATCGGCACGCATGACACGGGGCTCGAACCGTTGGACCGGGGCACGCCGCGAAAGGTTACAAGGCCCCGTCGAGGAAACCGCGCAATTCCGTGAGGGTCGGGGTGGCGGTACGGGCGCCGAGGCCGCGGCACTTCATGGCCGCCACCGCGTTGGCCCAGCGCAGCGCCTCTTCCACCGCGAGGCCGTCGCCGCCGTGCAGCCACGCCGCCACGAAGCCGGCACGGAACACGTCGCCGGCGCCGGTCGAATCCACCACCGGCACGCGGAAGGCCGGCGTGCGTATCTCGCGCCCGTCGACGCGGGCCAGGCTGCCCTCCTCGCCGAGGGTCACGCAGACGATGGGCGATCCGGTGTCGGCCTGCAGGCGGGCCAACGCCTCGCCGAGGCTCGAGGCGCCGGTATAGGACGAGGGAAAGGCCTCGGCCGCGATGACGACGTCGATGCTGCGCAGCAGACGATCGGTGCCGGGCTGCACGCGTTCGATGTCGACCACGGTCGGCGTGCCCCGCTGCCGCGCGCCCTCGGCGGCGGCGGTGGCGGCAGCCACTTCCGAGCCGTCGACGTACAGCACGCGGGCCGCGTCCACGGCGTGGGGCGGCACGTCGCCGGGCATCATCACCAGGCCGGCCTCGCGGTGCCACAGGACGGTGCGGGTGCCGGCGCGCCGGTCGACCAGGATCACGGCAAAACGGCTGGTGACGCCGGGCACGGTGACGACGCCGGCGACGTCGATCCCCTCCGCCACCAGGCTCTCGAGGCCCCGTCGGCCGTAGTCGTCGTCGCCGACCCGGCCGATGTAGGCCGTACGGAGGCCCAATCGGGCCATGGCCACGGCGGCGGTGGCCGACTGGCCTCCAGGCCGTTCGCTGAGCGCGGCGAGCGGGATCTTGGTGTCGGGCGCCGGGTGTCCGTCGACCTCGGCCAGCAGGTCGATGCTGTTCTCGCCCATCGCCAGGACGTCGAAGGGCCTGGAGCCGGGCAGGGACACGGGGATGCGCACGCCCGCGCATGATACCGGTTTCGCTCCGTCGTTGATTTTCGCTTTTTGTTTGTGTAAGCTCGGCTCGCGTCGGGGCTTTGGCTCTTTCTTCGCCCCTCGGAGGCATGTCGTGCAGCAGCCGCTCACCAAGCGTCAGCGAGAGATCCTCGATTACCTGAACGAGTTCATCCAGCAGCACGGCTACGCGCCGAGCCTCGAGGAAATCGGTCAGCGCTTCAGCCTCTCGTCGCTCGCCACGGTGCACAAGCACATGACGAACCTCGAGTCGAAGGGCTTCATCAAGCGCTCGTGGAACCGCAGCCGCTCGGTGGAGCTGCTGCCGGGGCCGAGCGGCGGCCGCGCCATCGACCTGCCGCTCATGGGCTACGTCGCCGCCGGCCAGCCCATCGAAGCCATTGCCGGCACCGAGACCATCTCGGTGCCCGAGGCCCTCATCGGCCGCAGCCGCGACACCTACGTGCTGAAGGTCAAGGGCAACTCGATGATCGACGAGCAGATCCGCGACGGCGACTGGGTCGTGGTCGAAGACCGCAAGACCGCCAGCAACGGCGAGATGGTGGTGGCGCTGCTGCGCGATTCCGACGTCACGCTGAAGACGTTCTATCGCGACAACGGCCGCATCCGCCTGCAGCCCGCCAATGCCACCATGCAGCCCATCTACGCGGATCCGGCCGACGTGCAGATCCAGGGCGTGGTGGTCGGCGTGATGCGCCGCTACTGAGTCCCCGCCTTCGCCCGCGCCCCGCGCCAACGGGCGCGGCTTCGCCCGGGACGCCGTCTCGCCGACGCCACGGCCGCGAGGCCGTGGCGAAGGCGGACTGATAAGCTTGGCGCATGGCCGAGTCCAAGCAGATCAACTTCACCATCACGCCCGACGACGACGCGCCGGGGCCCGATCGGCAGTACGCCAACTTCTGCGCCGTGGCGCACACGCCGTTCGACTTCACGCTCACGTTCTGCGATGTCGCGCCGCTCTCGGAACGCGAGATCCGGGATGCCGAGCAGGACCACGTGGTGCGGGCGCCCGTGAAGGCGCGCATGGTGCTGCCGGTGCAGTTCATCGGCCCGCTGATCGCCGCGCTGCAGGAGAACCTGCGCGTCTACACCGAGTCGACGGTGAATCAGGGACCGAAGGGGCCGGTGCACTGACATGCCCCGTACGACCGGCGCCACGCCCGCGGCCATCTTCGAGGCGCTGGCCACCCATCATCCCGACGCCGACACCGAGCTGCGGTTCCGCACGCCGTTCGAGCTGCTGGTAGCCACGGTGCTGTCGGCGCAGTCGACCGACAAGCGGGTGAACGAGGTGACGCCGGCGCTGTTCGCGAAGTACCCCGACGCGTCGGCGCTCGCGCGCGCGCCGCAGGACGACGTCGAAGGCCTCGTGCACTCCACCGGCTTCTTCCGGCAGAAGGCCAGGGCGGTGATCGGGCTGTCGCAGGCGCTCGTCGACCAGTTCGGCGGCGAGGTGCCGGCCGACATGGACGCGCTCGTGAAGCTGCCCGGCGTGGGCCGCAAGACGGCCAACGTCGTGCTCGGCCATGCGCTGGGCGTGCCCGGCTTCCCCGTGGATCGTCACGTGCTGCGCGTGGCGGCGCGTCTCGGACTCATCCACACCGACGACGCCGTGAAGGCCGAGACGGCGCTCACCGCGCAGTTCCCGCCCGCGCAGTGGACGCGGGTGTCCGACACGTTGATCCTGCACGGCCGCCGCATCTGTGGTCCGAGCCCGAAGTGCGACGCCTGTCATGCGCGGACGCTGTGTCCGTACGCCATCACGGGCGTGCGCAAGGCGAGGCCGTCGGCACGGCCGCTGGCCGCCCGGCCCAGAGCAGCGCGGGCGGCGAAGCCAACCGTCACGCCGGCCGCGCGGGCGGCGAAGAAGACCGTCACGTCGGCCTCGCGCCGCAAGGGGCGATGACGCGGGCCGCGTTCCGCGCGCTGGTGGCCGAGGCCATCGACTCGATCCCGCCCCGCTTCGCGCGTCACATCCGCAACGTCGCGATCGTGATCGAAGACGCGCCGTCGGACGAGCTGCTCGCCGAGATGGACATCGAGCCACCCGACACGCTGCTCGGCCTGTATCAGGGCACGCCGCTGCCCGAGCGCCAGTGGGCGCACGGCAACGACCTGCCCGATCGCGTGCTGCTCTTCCAGGGGCCGATCGAGGAGGACGCCGAAGAGGATGGCGACGTCGTCGGCGTGATCGGCGAGACCCTCATCCACGAGATCGGTCACTACTTCGGGATGAGCGAGGACGAGATCATGGCCATCGAGGAACGCTACTGGCGCGGCGAGGCCGAGCCCGACGACGACGCGCCCGGGGAGCCGTCGTGATGCATCGCGCCCGCAAGCGGTTCGGTCAGCACTTCCTCGAGCCGGCGTGGCAGGTGAAAGTGGTCGACGCCTGCCGCCTCGCCGCCGACGACCAGGTCGTCGAGATCGGCCCGGGCCGCGGCGCGATCACGTATCGGATGGCGCCGAAGGTGGCGCGCCTGCTCGCGTTCGAGGTGGACCGCGATCTCGCCGGGCTGCTCGCCGCACGCCAGGTGCCGGGCCTCGCCGTGCATACGGGCGACGTGCTGGCCGACGACGTCGACGGCGCGCTCGAGGGCTGGCTCGACCATGGGCGGCCCGACCGCCACTTCCGGGTGGTTGGCAACCTGCCCTACAACATCTCGTCGCCGATCCTGTTCATGCTCGGCCGCTGGTGGCGCCGTCACCCGGGGCTCACCGACGCGGTCGTGATGCTGCAGGCGGACGTCGCCGACCGGCTGCTCGCCTCGCCCGGCACGCACGAGTACGGCGTGCTGACGATCCTCACGTCGCTCTCGGCCGAGGTGACCCGCCTGCTCGATCTGCCGCCCGGCGCGTTCCGGCCCCAGCCGAAGGTTCTGTCGTCGCTCGTACGGCTGAGGTTCCGCGCGCCGGAGCCGGCGGTGACGCATCCCGACGTGGTGGACCGTCTCGTCCGCACGGCGTTCACGCAGCGCCGCAAGACGCTGTCGAACGGGCTGAAGGCGCTGGCCCAGGGCGAGGGCCGCGAGCTGGCGGCGGTGTTCGCGGCCGCCGGCGTGGATGGCACCCGACGTCCTGAGACGCTGCACCTCGTTGAATTCTCGGCACTTGCGGACGCCTGGCACGCCGCACCTGTGCTATAGTTTCGACCCAGCCCGCCGTTCTTTCGGGACGTCCCAGCGTCCCGGTCGGTCACGAGCATCGGGGGAAGCCCCGACGACCGACCATGCGTGGTGACATCGCTGCCAGGCGACGTCGCCGCCATGTGCCCGACTCCGGATCGTCTCCGGACTGGGATCCCTATGTTCGCGTCGTCCACCCCGCCGACTCCGGCGGTCGATATCGTGCCCCTCGGCGGGCTCGGCGAGTTCGGCCTCAACATGCTGGCCGTCTCGTGTGGGGAGACGACCATCCTCGTGGACGCCGGCTCGATGTTCCCCGAGGCCGATCTGCCCGGCGTCGACCGCGTGGTGCCGGCGCTCGACTACCTCGACGACCGCGGCGGCAAGGTGGCTGGCCTGCTGCTCACCCACGGCCACGAAGACCACATCGGCGCCGTGCCCTACGTGCTGCCGCGCGTCGACGGCCCGGTGGTCGGCACGCCGTTCACGCTGGCGATGCTCGACAACAAGATCGAGGAACACGGCCAGGAGCTCGGTGCCCGGCGCCGCGAGGTGAAGCCCGGCGACTCGGTGGAGATCGGCCCGTTCCGCATCGAGTTCATCCGTGTCACGCACAGCATGCCCGACTGCGTGGCGCTGGCGATTCACACGCCGCAGGGCGTGATCGTCCACACCGGCGACTTCAAGATCGACTACACGCCGCTCGACCACCAGCCGACCGACCTGGCCCGACTCGGCGCGCTCGGCGCCCAGGGCGTGCTGGCGCTGCTCGCCGACAGCACGAACATCGACCGTCCCGGCGTGACCGGATCCGAGTCGGACGTGAAGGACGCGTTCGACGAGGTGCTGGCGACGACCACCGGCAAGGTGGTGGTGGCGTCGTTCGCGTCGAGCATCTATCGCATGCAGCTCGTGGTCGATCTGGCGGCGCAGTTCGACCGCCAGGTCGCGTTCGTGGGCCGCGGCATGGTCGAGAACTCCGAGATCGCGCAGCGTCTCGGCTACCTGCGCGTGCCGACCGGCATCGCCGTGAAGGACAGCGACGTCGGCAGCGTGCCGCCGGGCGATCTCGTGTGCCTCGTCACCGGATCGCAGGGCGAGCCGCAGGCGGCGCTCTCGCGCATCGCCATCGACGATCACCGGCACGTGTCGGTGGGCGCGGACGACACCGTGGTCTTTTCGGCGCGCGCGATTCCCGGCAACGAGAAGGCGATCGGCCGCGTCGTGAATCACCTGGCGCGGCGTGGCGTCGACGTCGTCACCAATGACACGCGGCACGTGCACGTGTCGGGACACGGCAGCGCCGAGGAACTGAAGCTGGTGCTGGCGCTGGTGCGCCCGCGCTACTTCATCCCGGTGCACGGCGAGTATCGCCAGCTGGCGCGGCACGCGAAGGTGGCCGCGGCGGTGACCGGCGGCAACCACGCCTCGCCCACCACGGTGCTGCTGGCCGAGAACGGCCATAGCATCCGCTTCGATCACGAGGGCGGCCGCGTGGTCGACAGCGTGACGACCGGCCGCGTGCTGATCGATGGCAGCGGCTCGGGTGAAGTGGACGGCGTGATGATTCGCGATCGCCGGCAGCTGGCCGCCGACGGCCTGGTGGTGCCGGTGGTGGTGATGCACCGGCAGACGCGAGCCCGCCAGGGCGTGCCCGAGCTGGTGGCGCGCGGCTTCGTGCCCGAGGCCGCCGCCGGCGACGTGCTGGCCGATGGCGCGACCTTCATCGCCTCGGTCATCGACGAGTGCTCGGCCGGCGAGCGGTCGGACGAAGGCCTGCTCAAGGAACGGATTCGCAGTGAGTTCCGTCGGTTCCTCAAGCGCCGGACCGGCCGGCGCCCGATGGTGTTGCCCGTGGTGATGGAGATCTAGCGACTGTGGCGGCGAAACAGGTGTCTTCGGCGGTGACGATGTCGGCGGGCCTGGCCTCGCCGTTGTCGCGGCGCGTCAGTGAAATCGTCGGCGTGGCGCTGTTCGCGGCGAGCCTGATCTGGCTCATCGCGCTCGTCAGCTACGACCCGAACGACGCCGCGTGGTTCTTCGCCACCGGCGCCAACGAGGTGCCGGCCAACTTCATCGGCCCGGTGGGCGCGTTCCTCGCCGAGCTGTCGTTCCAGGTGCTCGGCTTCGCGTCGTACGTGCTGCCGTTGCTCGTCGGCGCCGCCGGCTGGCACTACTTCTGGTGCCGGCCGATCGACGCCGCCTATACCAAGGCCTTCGGCCTCACGCTGCTGCTCGGCTGCACGAGCGCGATGCTCAGCCTCGTCGTCGGCACGGCGACCTCGGGCGCGCGCACCTACGAGGCCGGCGGCTTCGTCGGCCAGGTGATCGCGGCCGCGCTCACCGCGTATCTCAATCGCACCGGCGCCGCGATCGTGCTGCTGACGCTGCTGGCGCTGGCGCTCGTGCTCACCACGCAGGTGTCGTTCGGCCGCCTCTTCGAGCAGGGCGTCGATGTCGCCGGCGCCGGCGGATCGGCGCTGCGTCAGCGGATCGCGGGGTACCTCGACGAGCGTCGCCGGGCGAAGCAGCGCCGCGAGGTCCTCGCCAAGCACGCCGCCAAGGATGGCGCCGCACCGGAGACGGTGGCTGCGCTGAAGAAGGCCGCCGAGCAGACCACCGCGCCACGCACGCGCGTCGCGGCCCCGGATCCGCGCCCGGAACCGGCGCCCGTGCCCGCG
This sequence comes from Vicinamibacterales bacterium, assembly GCA_046331325.1. Classification (GTDB taxonomy): domain Bacteria; phylum Acidobacteriota; class Vicinamibacteria; order Vicinamibacterales; family UBA2999; genus CADEFD01. The sequence goes on from JAXLRB010000008.1 coordinate 140,626, forward strand.
GCGCCACCGGTCGTCGCGAAGCGTCCGCCGTCGAAGCCGGCGGTCACGATGCCGGCGCCCGCGCCGCTGCCGCTGGCCGAGGCCGAGCCGATGCCGCCGGCGGCGCGCCGCCAGGGCGCCTACGTGCTGCCGCCGGCCTCCCTGCTCGATCCCGCCAAGGGCGAGCGCAAGGTCGACGAGCGCGAGCTGATGGATGCCGCCCGCCACCTCGAGGAGAAGTGCCGCGAGTTCTCGGTCGAGGGCGCGGTCGTGCAGATCCATCCCGGTCCGGTCGTCACGACGTTCGAGTTCAAGCCCGACGCCGGCGTGAAGTACAGCAAGGTCACCGGGCTGGCCGACGACCTGTGCCTCGCGATGCAGGCCGAATCGGTGCTCATCGACCGCATCCCCGGCAAGAGCACCGTCGGCATTCAGATTCCCAACCCGAACCGCGAGGCCATCTCGCTGCGCGAGCTGCTCGAATCCGAGACCTACGCGCGCTCGGCGTCGAAGCTCACGATCGCGCTCGGCAAGACGATCCACGGCGAGCCGTTCATGGCGGATCTCGCGACGATGCCGCACCTGCTCATCGCCGGTTCCACCGGCACCGGCAAGTCCGTGGGCCTGAACTCGATGCTCACGAGCATCCTCTACCGCTCGACGCCCGACGACGTGCGGATGATCATGATCGACCCCAAGCGCCTCGAGCTCGGGATGTACGAGGACATCCCGCACCTGCTCACGCCGGTGGTCGTCGATCCGAAGAAGGCGGCCAACGCGCTCCGCTGGGCGGTGCGCGAGATGGAAGAGCGCTACAAACACCTCGCCACCTTCGGCGTGCGGAACATCGAGCAGTACAACCGCAACGTCCGCCACATGATGGAGGAGCCGGGGGCGGCCGAGGATCCGGAGACGCCGAAGCCGCTGCCGTTCATCGTCGTGGTCGTCGACGAGCTCGCCGACCTGATGATGGTGGCCGGCAACGAGGTGGAAGAGTCGATCTGCCGTCTGGCGCAGATGGCGCGCGCTGTCGGCATCCACCTGATCCTCGCCACGCAGCGGCCCTCGGTCGACGTCATCACCGGCCTGATCAAGGCCAACCTGCCCTCGCGCATCTCGTTCCGCGTGTCGTCGAAGATCGACTCGCGCACGATTCTCGACAGCAACGGCGCCGAGCAGCTGCTGGGCCGCGGCGACATGCTGTTCATGCCGCCGGCCAGTTCGCGCGTCGTGCGCCTGCACGGGCCCTACATCTCGGAACAGGAATCGGCGCGCCTGGCCAGCTTCCTGCGCAAGCAGGGCAAGCCGATGTACAACGACACGATCACCGCCGACGAGAAGGGCGAGAAGGCCGGCGGCATCGAGTACGAGAAGGACGAGCTCTACGACGAGGCCGCCCGCATGGTCGTGCAGACCGGCCAGGTGTCGATCTCGTCGCTGCAGCGCAAGCTGCGCATCGGCTTCAGCCGCGCCGCCCGCCTGGTCGACATGATGGAGGCCGACGGCCTCGTGTCGGCCGCCTCGGGCAGCAAGCCGCGCGAGGTGCTCGTGGATCGCGGCTACTTCGAGGAAGTGGACGAGCAGCTCCGCTGATCATGACCACCACTGCCCTGCTCCGTCGTGCGCTGCCCGTCGTGACGCTCGTGGTGTCGGCGGCGGTGGCGCTCGAGGGCCGGGCGCCGACGGCGAAGGAACGCTACGAGGCCGCGCAGGCGCAGGAGGCAACGGCGCGCGCGGCGGTCGAGCAGGTGCCGCCCACCGCCGACACCGTCGAGATCGATCGCGTGGTGAAGCCGGCGCGGCGCGTCGCCATCGCCTACGAAGGCGTCGTGCGGCGCTTTCCGTCGAGTGGCTACAGCGACAACGCGCTGCTGCAGGCGGGCGCCTTGTCCCAGTGGATCTACGCGCGCTACGGCCGTGCCGCCGATCGCGTGTCGGCCGACAGGTATTACGCCTGGCTGGTGCGCGAGTATCCCAACAGCCCGCTGAAGAAACAGGCGCGCGCCGGCGCGGCGGCGCTCGAGACGCTGGCCAGCGCGGCGTCGCCCGCGGCACCTGCTCCGGCAGCCCCTGTCGTCCCGGTCGTGACGGGTGCGCCCGCCGCGGTGCCGGCCGCGCCAGGCGGACCGCCGTCGTCCCGGACCGCGCGCAACACCGCGGTCGCCACACGGCCCGCGCCGGCGGCGCCCGTCGTCCCGGCGGCCACATCGCCCATGGGAACGGCCGTCGCCGCGGCGTCGATGCCCGCGCCGGCGCAGCTGCGCGCCATCGAGCGCGAGGTGCTCGACACCACCGTGCGCATCACCCTCGCCCTCGATCGCGAGGCCACGTTCGCGCACGAAGTCATCGACGGGCCGCCGCGCGCGTTCGTGGATCTCTTCGGCACGGTCACCACCGAGGCGCTGAAGGACGCGTCGCTGAAGTTCGACGGCGACGGCGTGCGCCAGGTGCGCGTGGGCCGGCGCAGCGGCGCCGTGCGCGTGGTGCTCGATCTCGAGACGGCGACGAAGGTGAGCGTCTTCACGCTCTACAACCCGTATCGTGTCGTCATCGACGCCGAGCGCCCGGCGCGGCCAGCCCTGGCGCCCGTCACGCGCGCGGCGGTCGCGACGGCCGATGTGGTGATGAGCGACGAGACGCGCTGGACCGAGCCGGCGGTGCCGGCCGTTCTGCCGCCGGACAGCGACGCCCTGCCGCCTCTGCCGGCCGCGGCAGGCGGTGCGACCGTCGTGGCGCCGGTGACCACGCCAGCCCCCACGGCCGCGGCAGCGGCCTCCGCCCCGACCTCGGTGCCGTCGCGGCGCGCGCGCGTGACGGCCCCGGTCGTGCCGGCGGCGACCACGGCGCCACCGACCGCCGCCCCGCCGGCGTCCGCCGCACCGTGGATCGCCGAGCCCGCCGACGACCTGCTGCCGGCGGAACCGGTCGCGCCCGGGCCGGCGCCCGCGCCCGGTGCGCCGTCGCGCAACGCCGACGGCACCTTCTCGCTGGCGCGGCAGCTCGGCCTCGGCATCTCGCGCATCGTGATCGATCCCGGCCACGGCGGCCACGATCCGGGGACGCCGACGGCCGGGTCGACGGAAGCGCGCATCGTGCTCGACATCGCCTTGCGGCTCGAGAAGCTGCTCAAGGCCGACGGCCTCGACGTGGTGCTCACCCGCCGTACCGACGTCTTCGTGCCGCTCGAGGAACGCACTGCGATCGCCAATCGCGAGGGCGCCGATCTGTTCCTCTCGATCCACGCCAACTCCGGCCGGGATCCGAAGGCGCGGGGCGTGGAGGTCTACTACCTGAGTTTCGCGTCGAACCCCGAGGCCGAGGCCGTGGCGGCCCGCGAGAACGTCACCTCCACCGGCGGCATGCACAACCTGCCGAGCATCGTGCGCGCCATCGCGTTGAACAACAAGCTCGACGAGTCGCGCGATCTCGCGCAGATGGTGCAGGGCGCGCTCACCTCTCGCCTGGCGCAGGCGAACACCGGCATGCGCAGCCGCGGCGTGAAGAAGGCGCCTTTCGTGGTGCTGATCGGCGCGCAGATGCCGAGCGTGCTCGCCGAGATCGGCTTCATCACCAACAAGCCGGAAGTGGCGCTGCTGAAGACGCCGGCCTACCGGCAGAAGATCGCGGAGTCGCTGCAGGCCGCCGTGGTGCAGTACCAGCGCGCGCTGAAGCGGCAGACCGCCGTCGCCACGCGCTGACGCGCGTCGCCGCCCGACGCGGCCGCGAGGACGCGGCTATTCCCGCAGGAAGTTGTGATTGCCGCCGCGCTCTTCGATCACGGTGATCGCGCGGCCCATCCGGAACTTCGTGTAGAGCACGCCCGCGAGCAGGCCGGCGATGAGCGCCCCGCCCATGATGTAGCCGGTGAGCGTGAACGCCGACACCGTGACGTCGATCATGCTGACTTCGCGCGACGCGTCGGGCGCGCCCGTGATGACGACGGGCGTGACCGGAATGGCGTCGGGCGGCGCGGACTGGGTCACGAGTCGATTCTACCCGCGCCGCCGGCGGCGCGCCGTCACCGCGGCAGGTCGCCTTCGGCCAGCTCGACGAGGGTGCGGACCATCACGCCCGACGCGCCCTTGGTGGCCCATGGGCGGACGTCGTCGATCCACGCGGTGCCGGCGATGTCGAGGTGCGCCCACGGCGTGTCGCCGACGAAGTCGCGCAGGAACGCCGCCGCCGTGATGGCGCCGCCGGCGCGGCCGCCGCTGTTGATGATGTCGGCGATGTCGCTCTTCATCATCTCGCGGTACTCGGGGCCGAGCGGCAGCTGCCACACCGGCTCGCCGGCACGCGCGGCCGCCTGCTTCACCGCGTCGACGAACGGCTGATGCGTGCCGAAGAGTCCCGACGTGACTTTGCCCAGGGCGACGACGCACGCGCCGGTGAGCGTCGCGATGTCGACCAGGTGCGTGGCGCCATTCTGCTGCGCGTACCAGAGCCCGTCACCGAGAATCAGGCGTCCCTCGGCGTCGGTGTTGTTCACTTCCACGGTGATGCCCGAGGCGCCGCGGATCACATCGCCCGGTTTGAGCGCCTTGCCACCCGGCATGTTCTCGGTGGTGGGCACCACGGCGACGACGCGGCGCGTAATGCCCAGACGAGCGATGGCGCGGACGGCGGCGATGACCGCCGCGGCGCCGGCCATGTCGTCCTTCATGCGGTCCATGCCGTCCGCCGGCTTGATCGAGATGCCGCCGGTGTCGAACGTGATGCCCTTGCCCACCAGGCCCAGTACCGGGCCGTCGGTGACGCCGGGCGGCGTGTAGGTGAGACACAGCAGCCGCGGCGGTTCGGCCGATCCGCGGGCGACGCCCAGCAGCAGGCCCATGCCGAGCGCTTCGATGCGATCGGGGCCGAGCACCTCGGCCGACACGCCGGGTTCGGCGGTGAGCGCCACGGCACGATCGGCGAGTTCGCGCGGCGTGAGCACGTTGCCGGGCTCGTTGGCGAGCAGACGGGCGGCGTTCACCGCTTCGCCGATGACGAGACCGCGTTCGAGCGCGGCGCGCTGGCCGGCGGGAATGTGGAACGACGCCTCGGCGATGGGCGGCGTGGCATCGGCCGCCTTCAGGTGGCCGTGGTTGAAGTTCGCGGTCACGACCGCTTCGGCGGCGACCGCCGAGAGCCCTTCGAGGTCGTCCGTGACATGCGAGCGAGCGACGGCGATGCGGCGGCAGCGACGATCGCGGGCCCACCCCGCGGCGGCGGCCACGGCGCGCCGCACGCGATCGCGCGTCAGCGGACCGGATCCGGCGCCCCCCACGATGACGCGTCCGCCCGCGGCCGTGCTCGCGACGAGCACGCGGCCGATGTCGGCCACGGACTCGCCGCGGCCGAGCGCGGCGTCGAACTCGACGCGCGCGGCCACCGGCAGGCGGGCGCGAAACGCGTCGGCCGGCTCGCCCGCGTAGAGCGCCACGACCAGATCCACCGACATCGCATCGGGGGCGGTCGTCACGGCGCGCAACACGGGGAGTTCGAACGGAATCTGCATCGGGCGGGTCTCCAGAACCACCCGTTAGTCTAGCACCGCGATCTCAGCCGTCAGGCCGCGCGCCGAGAGTCTTTGCACGGAGATGCGCGACGTGCGCCGCGCATGCGTGCACACGTGCGGCGGATGTCGTGCAACGCACGCGACGTCTGCAACACAACGCGACGCGTGGCGCGCGTCGGCGCGGCGCCGCATCAGGCGCCGGACGCGCGACCCGTCTCGATCAGATCGCCGAGGGCGCGCCGGCCATCGGCGGATCCAGCGTGATCGGCGGCGTCGGCGGAATCGGCGGCGGCACCACCGCCCAGCGTCCGAAGCCGGTGCGCGCCGCCGCGCCAAGCCCGATGGTCCAGGCAACGTATTCGATCGCGGTGCCGAACGCGAGCAGCGCCAGCGCCGGCCAGCGCAGCACGTCAGGGCCGACGCCGGCGATGCGCGCCACCAGCGTGGGCAACAACAGGATCGCCATGCCCGTGAGCGCCGCCGCCACCGCGCCCGACGTGCCGTGATCGCCGCCCCAGACCGCGTGCCCGACGCGGACGGCGAGACTGGCGAAGCCGACGACCATGGCGCCGAGCAGCGTCAGCACGGCGAGCGGCACGAGGATGGCGACGAACGGGAGGCCGATGATCGTGACCGCCAAGGCGATGGCCACCACGATCAGCACCGGCACGAACAGCAGTTGGATCGCGAGGCCCGTGAGGCCCGATCGCACCGGCGCGGCGGCCGCGGCCGCGCCGATGCGCTGCAGACGCGGGCCGGCCACCGCGGCCAGCCCCATGAGGATCACCGCCAGGATCACGAGCCGCGCCGTCGTGCCGGCCAGGGGCAGCCAGCGTCCGGCGCCCTGCGGCTCGAAGCGGGCCCAGCCGAACGACGGCCACGACCACGACCACTGCGGCCAGGCGAGACCGATCGTGTGATGGATGGCGCCGGCGTGTTTCGCGCCGTCGGCGATCGTCAGCGTGCCGCCGATGACGGTGAGGTCGCCGCGGACGTCGGCCGTCGGGGCCAGCTCCAGATCGCCGCCCACCACCACGACACCGTCGCGGACGCGGCCTTCGATGCGCACCGGCGCGCCGATCGACACGACGGCGTCCCGCACTTCCTCATCGGCCGCGACGACGATGCGTTTGGCGACGCCGATGCGGGCGCCGCTGCGCCGCAGGGGCGGGACGGCTTCCGAGGGCTGCGGACGATCGAACACCGGCGCGGGCGGCGGCGTCGTGGCGCGGGGCGCCTCTGGCGCCGTCGGGGCGACCGGGGGAACGGCGGGCGCGGCCGGACGGAAGATACGGTGCAGCGTGGCTCCGTCGAGATACGACAGGCGCAGCACCAGGTCGGCGTCGGCGCCGAAACGACGTCGCACCTCGTCGCCCGAAAGCGGCGTGCCGTCGCTCAGAATCACCCCGCGCGCGATCTCGACGCGGCGGTCGGCGCCCTTCCCCGCCAGGGCGATGCCGTCGCGCAACAGCACGACGTCGTAGCGGGCCTGTGCGGCACGCGCGAGGGCGGCCTCGGTGTCGGCCGGCTGCTCGGCGGCACGGATCGAGACGACCGCCGAAAGCGCGGCGAGCACCAGCGCCACGCGAAC
>JAXLRB010000009.1:0-130586 GCA_046331325.1 Vicinamibacterales bacterium
CAGCGACGCATGTTCCCACGACGCCGCCGTCACGCCACGCACGCGCGCGTGCAGTGACAGCAGCGCCGCGCGTGGCGACGAGTCCTGCAGGCCGGCCCATGCGGCGATGCGGAACGACCGCGCGCCGGCGGGGAGCCGCGCATCGAGGGCGCCCACCAGGCGGCGGAAGCGCAGGATCTGCGGACGCGAGAGCGTGAGAGGCGTGGAGGCGCGCGCCATCGACTGCCGCCACGACGCCGCTAGCCGCGACGATCCTTGAAGAAGGCCTGCATCAGCGCGCGGCACTCCTCAGCCCGCACGCCGCCGACGACGGCCAGGCGATGGTTCAACCCCGGCGTCTCGTGCGCGGCGATGGCCGAGCCCAGCGCGCCGGCGCGTGGTTCCGCCGTGCCGTAGACCACCGTGCCGATGCGCGCGTGGATCATGGCGCCCACGCACATCAGGCACGGCTCGACGGTGACGATCAGCGTGGCGCCGCTCAGGCGGTAGTTCTTCACGCGCGTGGCCGCCTGCCGCATGGCGACGATCTCGGCATGCGCGGTGGGATCCCCGGACGCGATCGGCTGGTTGAAGCCCTCGCCCACCACCCCGCCGTCGATCACGACCAGCGCGCCCACGGGCACTTCGCCCTGCGCCTCGGCCTCGGCGGCCAGCGCCAGCGCGCGCGTCATCCACGCGTCGTACGCGGACGGCGCGTCGCTCAATCGATCACCGCGATCGAGTCTTCGGGCGAGGCATGCACGTGACGGGTCAGCGCGTCCATCAGCGTGCCGGCGATCACGAGCACGATCGGGCCCAGCACCAGGCCCACGAAGCCGAACGCGCTCACGCCGCCGAGCAGGCCGATGAACACGACGAGGCCGCTCGACGAGGTGCGCCCCGACAGCAGGATGGGCCGCAGCACGTTGTCGACCGATCCCAGCACCGCGCCGCACAGCACGGTGAGCATCACGGCCTTGGTCACGTCGCCCGAGAAGAAGAGCCACGCCGCCACCGGAATCCACACGATCGTGGCGCCCACCACCGGCAGCAGCGAGCAGATGGCGATGGCCGCGCCCCACACCGCCGGCGCCGGCAGGTGCAGGATCCAGAACGACAGGCCGCCGACGAGCCCCTGCACGGCGGCCACGGTGAGGCCGGCCCCCACGCTCGCCACGACGAGCTCGGTGGTGTCGTTGATCAGCCGCTCGCTCTCGGAATCCGAGAACGGCAGCACGCGGCGCACGATCTCACCGAACGAGCGGCCGTCGCGCAGGAAGAAGAACAGCGCGAACAGCATCACCAGGATGCTGCCGAACGTCGAGAGGACGTTGGCCACCAGCGCGCCGGCATTGCCGGCGAGGAACGCCGCGATGTCGTTGGCGCCGGCGGAGACCAGCGTCATCGGATCTTCGGGCAGCGTGTGGAAGCGCCCGCGCAGCGAGGCCCAGAACGTGAGCAGCTGCGCGGGGGTCGTCTTCGACATGTTCTCGATGTAGGCGATGGCGTCGGGCACCTGCCGCACCAGCACCGTCACGAGGAACGCCGCCGGCGCGATGATGAGCAGCCCGGCGAGCAGCGTGGTGAGCAGGGCGGCGTTGCCGTTGCTGACGCGCACGCAGAAGTGCAGGTAGACGGGCCGCAGCGTCATCGCCAGGATCACCGCCCACGCCAGTGGCGACAGGAAGGGCCAGATCACGAGCATCACCAGGTACGCCATCAGGACGAGGACGGCGTAGAAGAGCAGCTCAGTGAAACGGTCGCGGCCGGATCGCGTGGGCATCGCGGCCTCAGCCCTTCCGCAGGCTCAGCGGCAACGCGGCGCCGCCCACGGCGAGCGCCAGCAGGCCGCCGAGCACGGGCAGGCCATAGCCGTTGGTGAGGAAGCGGTCGCTGAAGAGCGCGCCGCTCGCGAAGTGGATGTTGAGCACCATCAGGAAGGCGGCGATCGCCGCCACCCGCGACAGCGCGCCGAGAAGGAACGACACGCCGGTGGCGAGCTCACCGAAGAGCACCAGGCGCGCGAAGATCGCCGCGTACGGGATGCAGACCGTCTCGAGGTAGGCCCGGTTCCAGTGGTTCGCGCTCTGCAGGTAACCCTGGAGCTGCGTGGCGAGGGGCGAGGGATCGGCCAGCCAGCCGATTTTGCCGAGGCCTTCGAAGAGGAAGAAGACGCCGAGGAACAGGCGCAGGGCCGTCAGGCCCCGCGCCGCGGGTTGTGCGGCCATGCCGGAAGCTTACCGCATCGTCATGCGGCGCTCTTGCACCGCGGTCGCCGGCGCGAGCATGCGCGCCGGCGGATGCGTCAGTTGCCGCCCGGCGGGTGACCGGGACGCGAGCCCGCGGGCGGCTTCGTGCCCGAGGGAGGCTTCGTGCCCGAGGGCGGCGAGCCGGACGGCGGCTTGCCCGAAGGCGGTGTGCCACCGCTCGGGGGCGCCCCCATGCCGGGCGGCCGACCGCCACTACCCCCGCCGGGGCGTCCACCGCCTGGCCGCGACTGTGCGAACACGTCCATGGCGGTCGTGCACATGAACACGGCGAGCAGCGCCGCCGCGGTCCCCTGTCGAATCGTCATCGCACCTCCACCTCTCAGGTCTGGCGCGCATCACGATACGCGCAAGCCGTGGCACGGCGGCGTTACGAATGTGAAAGGTCGGTGACGCCGGCCGCCCTACGCCTTGGGCTGCGGCACGATGCGCAGGTACGGACGCGGCGCCTTCCACCCCTGCGGGTAGATGGTCTTGGCCTCGTCGTCCGACACCGAGCCAGCGATGATCACATCGTCGCCGTGCTTCCAGTTCACGGGTGTCGCCACGCGATGCCTGGCCGTGAGCTGCACCGAGTCGAGCACGCGCAGCACCTCGTCGAAGTTGCGGCCGGTGGTCATCGGATACGCGATGAGCAGCTTCAGCTTCTTGTCGGGGCCGATGAGATACACGTTGCGCACGGTCATGTTGTCGGCAGCCGTGCGGCCCTCCGACGTCTCGCCGGCGCTGGCCGGCAGCATGCCGTAGAGCTTCGACACCTTCAGGTCGGTGTCGCCGATCATCGGGAAGTTCGGCGCGGTGCCCTGCGTTTCCGCGATGTCGAGCGCCCACTTGGCGTGGCGGTCGGCGGGATCGACGCTCAGGCCGATCACCTTGGTGTTGCGCTTCTCGAACTCGGGCTTCAGCTTGGCCATGTAGCCGAGCTCCGTCGTGCACACCGGCGTGAAGTCCTTCGGGTGCGAGAAGAGGATGGCCCACGAATCGCCGATCCACTCGTGGAAGCGGATGCGGCCTTCCGTGGTCTCGGCTTCGAAGTCCGGTGCGATCTGTCCGAGTTGCAGCATGAGGGTCCTCCGGCGCGCGAGCCGTCCCGAGGTGGACGGCAGGCACGCGTCAACCTGCTGAGTCTACCTCGCGGGCGGCACGGACTAGAATGCCCGGCACGGCCCGCGCCGGCCGTGCAGCCATGACGCCCAGCATCCTCGGCCTCCACCACGTGACCGCCACGGTCGACCTGGCCCAGCCCGATCTCGACTTCTGTCTCGACGCGCTCGGCCTGCGGCTGGTGAAGAAGACCGTCAACTTCGACAACCACCACGTCTACCACTTCTATTACGGCGACGAACGCGGCACGCCGGGCTCGATCTGGACCACGTTCCCCTACAACGGACGCGGCGTGCCGGTGGGCGTGAAGGGTGCCGGTCAGGTGACCACGACGTCGTTCGCGGTGCCGGCCGCCTCGCTCGAGGGGTGGCGCACCCGGCTCACCGCCCACGGCCTGTCGCCCATCGACGGCGAGGCGCGCTTCGGCGAACGGTCGCTGCTGGTGGTGGATCCATCGGGGCTGTGGATCGAACTCGTGGGCGTGGCGTCCGACGCGCGCCCCCCCTACACCCACGGCGGCGTGGACGCGGCGCAGGCCATCCGCGGGCTGCACAGCGTGACGATGACGGTGGCGGACGCCGCACCGACAGTGGCCTTCATGGAATCCGCCCTCGGCTGGCGCGTATTCGGCGTGGATGGGGCCCGCACGCGCATGGCCACCGGCGGGCATGCGCCGGGCCACTGGATCGACGTGCTGCAGGATGCGTCAGCGCCGCACGCCAGGAACGGCCTGGGCACGGTGCACCACGTGGCCATGGCGATCGGCAGCGGCGAGGAACAGGCGGCGCTGCGCGACACGTTGCTCGCCGATGGCGTGCGGGTCACCGACATCCGCGATCGGCAGTACTTCACGTCGATCTACTTCCGCGAACCCGGCGGCGTGCTGTTCGAGGTGGCGACAGTGGCGCCCGGCTTCACCGTGGACGAGCCACTCGACGCGCTCGGGCGCGCGCTGAAGCTGCCGCCGTGGGAAGAGCCGCATCGCGCCGAGATCGAACGCGGGCTGGCGGCGATCCGGTACCGCGCATGAGCACACGGGATCTGGATCCGCACAAGGACGCGCCGGTCTCGCACGTCGGCGCGCCGGTGACATCCGCACGCGCGGTCGTCATCCTCGCGCACGGACGGAACGCCGCGCCGCCGAACATCCTCGAGCTGGCCGGACGCCTCGACCTGCCGGATGTCGCGTACCTGGCGCCGGCGGCGAGCGGCCGCACGTGGTATCCGCTGTCGTTCCTGGTGCCGCGCGAACAGAACGAGCCGTCACTCACCTCCGCGCTCGGCCGCCTGCACGCGCTGGTGCACGACGTGACGGCGCTGGGCGTGCCGCTTTCTCGAGTGGTGCTCGGCGGGTTCTCGCAGGGCGCGTGTCTCGCGACCGAATACGTGTGGCAGCACCCGGCGCGCTACGGCGGGCTCGTCGCGTTCAGCGGCGGGCTCATCGGGCCGCAGGGCACGACGTGGCAACCCTCGCACGCGAATGTCCTGGCCGGCATGTCCGCCTTCCTCGGCTGCAGCGACGTCGACAGCCACGTGCCGAAGTGGCGCGTCGAGGAAAGCGCCGAGGTGCTGCGCGCGATGGGTGCCGAGGTCGAACTGCGGCTCTATCCAGGCATGGGCCACCTCGTGAACGACGACGAGATCGCGCACGCGCGGACGCTGATTCAGCGCGCAATGGCGTGACCGCCGAGGCGTTCAGCGCCGGAACGGGAACGTGAGCTGGGCCCACCAGCCCTCGGGCACGGCTGGTGTGTCCACGCCGTAGCGTTCCGGCCAGGCGTCGCCGGGCAGGTGCTGCGTGCCGAACAGCCGATCGAGGATCGGCAGGTGCACCGCGAAGTTCCTGTCGATGGGCCGCACGGCGTGGTGCCAGTGATGGCCGCGCGGCGTAGTGATCACGTGGTCGAGCCAGCCGAAGCGCCAGCGCACGTTGGCGTGGATGAACACGGCGTGGAACGACACCAGCACGAGATACGTGTAGAGCGCCGGCCGCGCGAAGCCGAGCAGGAACACCGGAACCAGCACGAGCCCTCGCGTCGCCAGCACGTCGATGACGTGCAGGCGCGATCCGGCGAGCCAGTCCATCGCCTCGCTCGAGTGGTGCACCGCGTGCACGCGCCACAACGCCGGCACCGCGTGGAACAGGCGATGCACCCAGTACTGCGTGAGATCCGCCACGACGACGATCGCCGCCGTCTGCACGACGAGCGGCAGGGCCGCCACGGCCTGCTGGAGGCCGACGGGCTGCCAGAGCGCCGCGAGGCTGGTGGCCGGCAGCAAGGTGAGGAACGAAAGCACCTGCACGGCCAGGTGGCTGATGAGGAAGTGCACGCCGTCGGTGACCCATCCGAAGCGGAACGTGCCCTGGCCGGCGTGCAGCGGGAAGACGCGCTCGACGGGCACGAACACGGTCGCCGTCAGCAGCACGTTCAGCACGAACCAGTCGAGGCCGATCGTGACGGGCACCGCCGGCGACGCATGGGCGTCCACCTGGGCGCCGCCCAGGGCCAGCGCGGTGAACACCAGTGCGACGGCGGTGAGCCCCAGCACCTTGCGTGGCCGCAGCATCAGCGACGTCGCGCCCAGCAGGAACGTGACGCCGAGCATCACCTCGAGCAGCGCGCGCAGCAGACCGACGGGATAACGGTCGCGAAACTCGGCGGTCGTGAAGAGGGCGGGATAGCGGAACGCGAGCGTGGCGACGAGCGCGGAGGCGCCCAGGAAGACTGCGACGGTGCCCGACATCCACCCCGACCCGAACGTCGTGGGTCCGGCATCGCCGAAGGTGCGCGTGACGGCACGCTCGAGACGCGAGGGCGGCGACGGCATCCGCCTGAATCTATCGGGATGGGAGAGGAATCACTTCACGGACGTGAAGTGGTGCGCCCTGCACGATTCGAACGTGCGACCTCCTGGTTCGTAGCCAGACGCTCTATCCAGCTGAGCTAAGGGCGCGGGACTGGAAACACCGAATACTACCACAGCTTTCGGTCGTGGCAATCAACGACCTGCCGCCGCGGCCGGCCGCTGCAGGCCGAAGCCCACGGGCAGCGCCTCGCCGAGCGCCACGGGCAGGCGGCCCTGAATCGCGATCTCTCCGGCCAGCGCCCGCACGGCTGCGGTTTCCGCGTAGTCGCCCATGTCGTAGGTGAGCAGCACCGACGGCAGGGCCGACGCCGCCACCGCCGCGTAGGGACTGCCGAAGAAGACGGATACGAGCGGCTGCTGCCGGCGCGCGGCAGACGCGGACAGGTCCTGCAGCAGGCGCACGACGCCGGGCCCGAGGTCGAGGCGGCCGCTGCCGCTCGACGCCCGCACGAACACGCCGGCCACGATGGCGTCGTAGCTGGCGGCCATCGTGCGCACGAGGTCGAGCTCCTCGGCCGACGAGCGATCCGTGAGCTCGATCGCGGTCACGTTGCCCCACCGCTTGCGCAGTTCCGGGATCAACGTGCGGCTGGGCGCGGCGATGCGCCAGCCCGAGGGATAGTCGAGCACGGAGAGATAGAGCACGCGTCCGGTGCGCGGTGTCGCGAGCGGCACTGACGAGCGCTCGTCGCGCAGCAGCGTGACCGCACGCTCGGCCGTCGTGCGCGCCAGCTCGACGCCGGCGCGCGTGCCCACGTGCGACATCACGGCGTCGAGGTCGACGGTGCGCGCCTTGTGCAGGCCGAGGCGCGCCTTGTACTCGAGCACGCGGCGCGCGGCCTCGACGAGTCGCGCGCGCGGCACAGCGCCGCTGGCGAGGCCGGCCTTCAGGGCCGCCGCCGCGTCACGCACGTTGGCCGGGTCGAGCAGCAGATCGGCGCCCGCCAGCAGCGCCTTCACCGACGCCTCGCCGGGCCCGGTCATGGCGCTGATGGCGTCCATCAGCAGCGAGTCGGTGACCACGAGGCCCTTGAATCCCAGCTGCTCGCGCAGCAGTCCCGTGACGATCGGCTTGCTGAACGTGGCCGGACCGGGCGCCGGGTCCAGCGCCGGCATCTCCACGTGCGCCACCATCACCGAGGCCGCGCCGGCCTCGATGCCCTGCCGGAACGGCGCCAGCTCCACGCGGTCGAGACGCGCGCGATCGTGCGGCACGGTGGCGAGTCCGAGGTGGGTGTCGACCGCGGTGTCGCCCTGTCCGGGGAAGTGCTTCAGCGTCGCGACGACGCCACCCTCCTGCAGCCCGCGCACGGCTTCGCTGACGAGCGCGCCGACGCGCGCCGGATCCTCGCCGTACGACCGGATGTTGATCACCGGGTTACGCGGGTTGTTGTTCACGTCGGCCACCGGCGCGAAGTTCACGTGCACGCCGAGCGCCCGCGCTTCTTCGGCGGTGATCTTCGCCGACGCCCGTACCAGCGCGGGATCGTTCGCGGCGCCGTAGGCCATGGCGCGCGGGAACCGGGTGGCGCCGTTGAGACGCATACCCACGCCGTGCTCGTAGTCGCCGCCGATGAGCAGCGGCGTTGATGCCGCCGCCTGCAGCCGATTGAGGATCGCCGCGAGTTCGAGCGGCTGTCCGAGGATGGTCGGACCGTAGGTGGGATTCAGCAACACCTGCGGCACCGGCTCCACACCGCCGAACGCCACGAAGCCGCCGAGGTGCAGGTCCGTCACCATCGCCGCGAGGTCGTCGAACGCCGGCGAGTCGGCGCTGATGTAGGTCGCGTCGAAGCGCCCCATCAGCACCTGCCCCACCAGCTCGTCGTCGGTGAAGCCCTTCAGCGTGGTCTCGACCCAGCGCGCGGCATCGCGGTCGAGCGCCGGTGCGAAGGCCGGCGGTGCGGCCGCCGCGGGCGCCGCCGGCGTGGATGGCCGCCGGGCCGCGCGTCCCTGCGCGCGCAGCGCGTCGCTCGCGGGCGCGGCGACCAGAAGAGCGAGACACAGGGCCAGTGCGGCGGAGACGCGCGGCATCCGCCGATTCTAGTGCGCCGGCCCGCCGCCCGCGCGGGGTGTTCTATGATCGCGGGCGTGTCCCAGTCCGAACACAAGGCCGCCGCGCCCGCGCACGTGCTCGTGGCGGTGCTGACGGTGAGCGACACGCGCACCGAGGCCACCGACACCAGTGGCCAGGCGATCCGCGAGATCCTGAAAGAGGCCGGCCATCTCGTGATCGCGTCGGCCATCGTGAAGGACGATCCCGCGGCCGTCACCGTCTTCGTCACCGAGCAGCTCAGCACCGGCGCGCAGGCCGTGATCACCACCGGCGGCACCGGCATCACGTCGCGCGACTCGACCTACGAGGCGATCGACGCGCTGCTCGAGAAGCGGCTCGACGGCTTCGGCGAGCTCTTCCGCATGCTGAGCTACCAGCAGATCGGCGCCGCCGCCATGATGAGCCGCGCCTGCGCCGGCCTGGCGCGGGGCGGCATCGTGATCGCGCTGCCGGGCTCCGAAGCGGCCGTGCGTCTGGGCATGACGGCGCTGGTCGTGCCAGAACTGCGGCACCTCGTGCAGCAGGCGTCGAAGTAGCGATGCGTCCGTTCACGGCCACCATCTCCCTCGCCGAGGCGCAGCGACGGCTGCGCGAGGCCGCGACGCCCTCGCACGGGTCGAGTCGGTGGCACTCGACCAGCTGTCCGGCCGCGTCCTGGCCGACGACGTGACGGCGCAGGCCGACGTGCCACCCTTCGCGCGCGCGATGATGGATGGCTACGCCGTGCACGCCGACGACACCACCGGCGCGACACTCGACGCGCCTCGGTCGCTCACGATCATCGGCCGCGTGTTCACCGGCGACGTGTTCGATGGACGCGTCTCCAGGGGCGAGGCGGTGGAGATCGCCACGGGCGCCCCGCTCCCCGGCGGCGCGACCGCCGTCGTGATGGTGGAAGACACCGCGCCAGATGCGACGCCCGATCGCGTGCTCGTCCGTGCCACGGTGACGCCGGGCCAGCACGTCGGGCGGGCCGGCGCCGACATCGCCGCCAACACCGTGGTGCTGGGCGCCGGCGATCACCTGCTGCCCGCACGGGTCGGCGTGCTGGCGGCGCTGGGCCGCACCAGTGCGCCGGTTTACGCGCGTCCGCGCGTGGCCATCGTGTCGACGGGCAACGAGGTGGTGCCGCCGGGCACGCCGCTTCGTCCAGGCCAGATCCACGACGTGAACCGCGCCACGCTGTGCGCGGTGGTCGAGGCGAACGGTGGCGAGCCCGTGCCGATCGCGGTGGCCGCCGACACGCTCGAGGCGCTGAACGACGCACTGACGCAGGCGGCGGCGTGCGACGCCATCGTGTTCTCGGGCGGATCGTCCGTGGGCGAACGCGACCTGCTCATCGACCTGCTGCACGCGCGCGGCGAGGTCGTCTTCCACGGCGTCGCCACGCGTCCCGGGAAGCCGACGGCGTTCGGCCGCATCGACGGCACGCCGGTGTTCGGCATGCCGGGCAATCCCACGTCGTGCCTCACGAACGCCTATGTGATGCTAGTGCCGTTCCTGCGGACGCTGGCGCACCTGCCGCCACATCGCCCGCACGTCGTGCGGGTGCCGCTGGCACGTCGGGTCACCTCCGCGCCGGATCGCACGCAGTTCTACACGGTGCGCGTCGTCGACGGGCGGGCGGTGCCGGCGTTCAAGGCCTCGGGCGACATCACCAGCATGGCGCACGCCGATGGCTATGTGGAGATCGCGGCAGAGGTGACGGCGGTCGAGGCCGGCACGCTCGTGGACGTCGTCCTCTTCTAGAAGCGCAGGGTGGATTCGATCCACCCGGTGGTGAGCCGCGGCCGCGCGAAGAGCGTGGCCGGCACGTCGCCGCCGAGAATGCGTCCGGCCATCGCGCGCAGCGTCCACCACCGCCACGGACGCCACGTCACCTGCGCGTCGAGCACCGTGCCGAGCGTGGTGGCGCCGCGGGCATTGCGTCCCTGGAAGCCGAAGTAGTTGCCGGCGCGGATCGTGGCGCCGCTGCCCTGATACCAGCGATCGGCGCCGTCGGCGAGGTGCACGCGACGGGCACTGGCCGAGAGCTCCACCGCGCGAGGCGGCGTCACGTGCGCGCGCATCCAGAGGTCGCGCACGTTCATCAGCGCGTAGGCGTTCAATGACGACACGCGATCGCCCGACGGCAGCATCGGGAAGAAGGTGTCGTGGCGGTCGTCGGTGGGATTGCCGTCGCCCGACGCCCACGCCAGGCCCGCGCGCAGCCACGGCTGGCCCGCGACCGAGGTGAAGCGTTGTCCCACCGATGCGGTGGCCGCGCGTCCGCGATGCGACTGCTCGTACCAGTGTCCGCCCTGCTGCGCCGCCCACAGCGTGACGTCGGTGGTGCCGACGCGCGAGGGATACGCACCCACGACGGCGCCGCCAACGGCGACGACGGTGATGTCCGCGCGCGCCGCGGTGCGGCCGGAGTTGTCGGGGCGCGAGCTGATGCGACGTGTGTCGTCGTAGCGGATGGCGAAGGCGTCGAGACGCGTGTGCCGCACGAGCGCGCCCGGCTGCGCCGACAACTCGAGCGCCGCGATCGGCACGCGGTCCATGAACAGGTTCGCGGATTCCTCGTAGGTGCCCTGCGTGGGCAGCGCCAGCGTGAGCGTCGCCCCCCGACCGTGCGTAGCGACGCCACCGCGCACGCCGTCCCACGCGCGCTCGTAGAACGACCACTCCATGTCGCCGAGCAGGCGCCCCTGCACCTCGTCTCGGACGAGGCGGTCGATCGTGGCGTCGCCGCTCGCGGGCTCCGTCGACGACGCGCGGGACAGGCGTCCTGCTTCGGCCCAGAGCCCGCGACCGCGATCGCGCCACGTCAGGCTGAGGCCGCGCAGGTAGAACTGGTAACTGAACTCGCCGGCCGCCTGGAAGTAGTAGGAGGCGCCGGTGCCCAGCAGACCGGGGCCGATCGCCTTCGACGGCAGGTTCTCGAGCCGGACGTACTGCAGCGTGCCCTGGAACGACCAGCGCGAACCGACATACGACGCGCCGAGCGCGCTGCGGTTACCGATGAACGCGTAGTCGGGCTCGACAGCGGCGCCAGGCCTCGGCTGGAAGTAGCGCCATACCTCGGCGCGCGACATGTTCTCGACGACGAACGAGGTGGTGCCGGCCACGGGCGTGGCCGTGGAGTCAGGCGGGGCCGCGGGCGCGACGGAGGACGCGGGCTCCACGGCGGGCGCCTGCGCGAAGGCAGGCGCCGCCGTCAGAGCGACGAGCAGGACGCACGCGGAAACCGGCGGGCGCAATCAGCCCTTGAGGCGCGCGGCGACGGCGTTCCAGTTCACGACGTGCCAGAACGCGGCGAGGTAGTCGGCGCGGCGGTTCTGGTACTTCAGGTAGTAGGCGTGCTCCCACACGTCGACGCCGAGGATGGCCTTCTTGCCCTCCATCAGCGGATTGTCCTGATTGGCGGTGCTCATGATCTCGAACTTGCCGCCGTTGTCGATGAGCCACGCCCAGCCGCTGCCGAAGCGCGTCATGCCGGCGGCCGCGAACTTCTCCTTGAAGGCGTCGAAGCTGCCGAAGGCGGCGTCGATGCCGTTGGCCACGTCGCCGGTGGGCGCGCCGCCAGCGTTCGGGCCCATGAGCTGCCAGAACATCGCGTGGTTCCAGTGACCGCCGCCGTTGTTGCGCACCGCGGTGCGGATGTCGTCCGGCACCGACGCCAGGTTCTTCAGCAGGTCGTCCAGGCTCTTGTCCTGGAGCCCGGCGTGCTTGTCGAGGGCCGCGTTCAGATTCGTCACGTAGGCCTGGTGGTGCTTGCCGTGGTGGATCTGCATCGTGGTCGTGTCGATGTGCGGTTCGAGCGCCGCATGGTCGTAGGGCAGCGCAGGCAGGGAATGAGCCATGGAACGGGCCTCCTCAGGCGGAAATTGTCGGGTTGCAGCTCCCGATCGTATCAAACCTGAGACGCCGGTCCGCGCGCGGGGGTGCCGGCGCGCACCGAACGCCGTCAGTGGATCGCGAGCATGCGGTCGAGCGCCACCCGGCCCCAGCGGATCTGGTGCTCCGGCACCTCGACCTGGTTGTGCACCTGGCCGTCCACGAGCCCCTCGAGCACCCAGAGCAGGTGGTTCGGCGACACCCGGAACATGGTGGAGCACAGGCAGCCGAGCGAATCGAGCGACAGCACCGTGACGCCCTTCGGGCGCATCTCGTCGGCGAGGCGATGCACGAGGTGCACCTCGGTGCCCACGGCCCACACGCTGCCGGGTGTGCTCTTCCGCACCTGCGACAGGATGTATTCCGTGGAGCCGTTGTCGTCGGCGGCCTGCACCACCTCGAACGGCACCTCGGGATGCACGATCACGCGCACGCCGGGATGCTGCTGGCGCACCAGGTCGATCTGCTTCGCGGTGAAACGCACGTGCACCGAGCAGTGGCCTTTCCACAGGATGAGACGCGCGCGGTCGACCTGCTCGCGCGTGAGGCCGCCGAACGGCTGCTTCGGGTCCCACACCACCATCTGGTCGAGCGGCACGCCCATGCGGAAGAAGGCGGTGTTGCGGCCGAGATGCTGATCCGGCAGGAACAGGATCTTCTCGCGCTGCCGCCAGCCCCACTCGAGAACGGCGGCCGCGTTCGACGACGTGCACACGGTACCGCCGTGCTCGCCCACGAACGACTTAATCGCGGCGGCGGAGTTGATGTAGGTGACGGGCACGGTGCGCGACGCCATCCCGAGCTGCTCGAGCTCGCTCCACGCGATTTCGAGTTCGTCGGCCGGCGCCATGTCGGCCATCGAGCACCCGGCGGCGAGGTCGGGGAGGATCACCTTCTGGTGCGGCAGGGCCAGCACGTCGGCGCTCTCGGCCATGAAGTGCACGCCGCAGAACACGATGTAGTCCGCGTTCGGGTGTTGCGCCACTTCACGCGACAGCTTGAACGAGTCGCCGGTGTAGTCGGCGAAGCGGATGACCTCGTCGCGCTGGTAGTGGTGCCCGAGGATCACGAGGCGATCGCCGAGCGTGGCGCGGGCGGCGGCGATGCGCGCCTGCATCTCGTCGTCAGACAGCCCGAGGTAGCGTTCCGGCAGCGGCTGCCGCTCGCGCAGGCTCGCCTTCTCCACCTCGTTCAGAACCGGCAACCAGGTGCCCGTGGTCATCGCGCGTTCACTCCCCTGCCGCGCCCGGTCCAGCGATGACTGCGAGTTTGTGAAACATTTCGCAATCTCCGGACGCGAAAAGACCAAGGCGGAAAGCCCAGCTATCGCGGGCGTCGCACCTTGGTCTGATTTCGATGCTACCACGTTAGACGTGGACGCACCGGCGTTGGTCACACGCGCCCGCCGGACGCGCCGGCGGTCACGCGAGCGGGATCGACAGCAGCGTGCGCCATTCGCTCTTAGGCGTGGTCTCGGGGTTGTTGAGATAGGTCTCCACGGCCGGGCTGGCGGCCACGCGCTCGCCGCTCGCCGGCAACCACTCGCCCATGAAGCGCAGCCACACGTCGCCGAGCTGCTCGTAGGGGCCGACGTGCAGGGTCGACGCATAGCGGCCCGCGGGCAGGCGCTGCTCGACCACGCCGTCCGGCAGCGCGAAGTCGTCGGGCACGACGACGGCGGCGTCGGATCGCAACTCGTCTGGCGCCACGCTCTCGGGCGCGTCGTGGTACAGCGCGATCATCGCCGGGCCCTGCATGGCCAGCGCGCCCATCGCGGGACCGAGGCGCCGTCCGAGTTCGGCGAACGCGCGGCCGATCTGGTTGTAGGGGCCGATGTGGCGCACCGTGGCCAGACGGCGCGCCGGTTGCTGGTCGATCTCGACGTGCATAATGGAGCCTCCAGTGGATCGCGGCACGAACGGCACCACGCCGCCCCGCGGATCGAAATGGACGCCGCACGACGCGGCCAGGTGATGACGCGTGCGCGGCGTGGCGCGGAACTCGCTGGGCGAGGCGCCGAAGTGCTGGCGGAACGCGCGCGTGAACGCCTCGTGCGCCTCGTAGCCGGCCTCGAACGCCACGGTGGTGACCGGCACGATGGAGGTGGCCAGCTGCCAGGCGGCGCGTTCCAGGCGCAGCCGCCGCACGAACTCCATCGGCGTCTCGCCCACCATGCCGCGGAACACGCGATGGAAGTGGAACGGCGACAGGCAGGCATCGGCCGCCAGCGACTCGAGGTCGAGGGCGTCGTCGAGATGCAGGGCCACGTGGGCGATCACGCGCTGGATGGCGTCGAGATAGCTGTCGCGCGTGGCGGGCCGCATGAGGCGAACTGTAGCGCGGCCTCGAACCGGCGCGCTTGACGGCCCTTGCGATCTTCGCGCGAGCGGTGTGCCGCGCTACAGTGGGGCGTGCCCGAGCTGCCAGAAGTCGATTCGGTACGCCGCCTGCTGGCGCCGGTGATGGCCGGTCAGCGCGAGGAGGCGCTGCTCGTGCGGCGCGCCAATCTGCGGATTCCCTTCCCCGCCGACTTCGAGGCGCGGCTCGTGGGGCACACGGTGATCGACGTCACTCGTCGCGCCAAATACCTGCTGGCGGCGCTGTCGAGCGGCGAGACCTTGATCGTGCACCTCGGCATGTCGGGCTGGTTCCGCGTGGAACGGGCGATCGGCCCGGAGTTCGATGCCGAGCCCGGCAATCACGACGACGACCCGAAGCACGACCACGTCGTGTTCCGGATGGCCTCGGGCATGCTCGTCACCTTCAACGACCCGCGCCGCTTCGGCCTGATGGACCTGGCGCTGAAGGACGCGCTGCACACGCATCCCGCGCTGAAGCACCTCGGCCCGGAGCCCCTGTCATCCGATTTCGATGGCGAGGTCCTGGCGCGCGCGTGCCACCGGCGCAGGACGCCCATCAAGGTGGCGCTGCTCGACCAGACGGTGGTGGCCGGCGTCGGCAACATCTACGCGAGCGAGGCCTGCTTCGAGGCGCGCCTCTCGCCGAAACGGAAGGCCGCGACCATCGCCACCGCTGGCGGCGCGCCGAAGCCAAAGGCGCACGCACTGGCCGCCGCGGTGGTGAAGGTGCTGGAGCGCGCGATCGCGAAGCCGGGCGCGCGTTTCAAGGTCTACGAGCGCGCCGGCGCACCGTGTCCGCGACGCGCGTGTGGCGGCACCATCAAGCGCATCGTCCAGGCGGGCCGCTCGACGTTCTACTGCCCGGTCTGCCAGCGCTAGCGCGCGGAGCGCGTGTTCACGCGAGCGGCGATGGGCCAGCGGGCGCCTCGGGCAGCCGCCGTGGATCCGGCAGACCGTACGACGTCCACGCAAGCATCAGCGGCGTCCAGAACACGATCGAGGCGATGAACGCGAGACCCGCGATGGACCACGACTCGCGGCGCGTCGGCCCTTCGGGCCCCCGCGCGATCCAACTCTGCGCGAAGGTCGGCCACGGGCCGAGCGACGCGGTCCACTGCGACATGTCACCGCCGACGAAACGCCCGGCCGCGGTTGCGCCCGCCAGCGGCTCGTTCAGGTATTCGATCGCGTCACTCTTCGCGGCGGGTGCTCGTTCCCCCTCACGCGGAGCCACGTGCTCGCCGCGGCGGATCTTGTCGATGCGTGCGAACTCATCCGCCGGCACCACCGGCGCGGCGGCGAACACCAGCAGCCACGCCATCACGTGTGCCAGCACGGTGACGGCGACGGTGAGCGCGAACGCCAACTGCCGGTGATCGCGGGCGTCCTCGGCCGTCACCTCGCCCCATACGCGCTGCGACCACCACAGCGGACGCACCGCCAGCGTGGCGCCCACGAACATCCACGGCGTGGCGACGAACCACAGCGGTGGCCAACACCAGGCCGCGAGCGTGGCGGCGACCACGGCCAGCCACGTCCGCGGGCCGCCGCCGCGCATGTCGCGCACGGTCCATGCGGCGCGGATGCCGCGCGCCATCACGGCCGCCCCGGCAATCAGCGTGCATACGAGCAGGATGCGCGCCGCGCCGGTGAGGTCGTCGTCGCCGAGCATCCGATCGCCGGACAGGCCACCGTAGCCGACGGTCGCGCCGGCGGCCAGCGCGTAGGGCAGCACGGCGATGGCGAGGCCGGCGGCCGTCATGCGCATGCACGCCTGCACCGCGTCGGAAATCGCCGGACCGCCAGGTTGTGACTGCTCGTCCGCCACCACTCCTCCGCCCGTCGTGTTCATCGCGGTGATGAGTTGGACACCGCGCCGGCGAGAACGGGTACGTCGAACGCGAACGCGGTGGACGAAACCGGGAGCGCGTCGCTCAGGCGACGGCGGCGGGCACGCGGACCACGTTGTAGAGCGTGTCGCGTTCGATCGGCTCGCGACCGGCGTCGCGGATGATGCGCTCGATCTGGTCGGTGCTCAGCGCGGCCGGCGTCGTCGACCCGGCCATGTGGTAGATCGTCTCTTCCTGCACGGTGCCGTCGAGGTCGTCGGCGCCGAACCACAGCGCCGTCTGCGCCAGTTCCACGGACGTCGAGATCCAGTACGCCTTGATGTGGTCGACGTTGTCGAGCAGCAGGCGGGCCACGGCGTGCACACGCAGCGTGTCGGTGCCGGTGGGCGCCGGCAGCTTGCGCATCTGGTTGTTGTCGGGGTGGAACGCCAGCGGAATGAACGCCTGAAGGCCGCCGGTCTCGTCCTGGATGGCGCGCACCTGCAGCATGTGATCGACGCGCTCGGCCAGCGTCTCGATGTGGCCGTAGAGCATCGTCATGTTGGTGCGCATGCCGAGGGCGTGGGCGATGCGGTGCACGGCGATGTAGCGATCGCCGTCGCACTTGTCGTACGAGATCTTCTTCCGCACGCGCGGCGCGAAGATCTCGGCGCCGCCGCCGGGCAGCGAATCGAGGCCCGCCTCGCGCAGTTCCTCGAGCACCTGCCGATCCGTCTTGCCGTAGTGGTCGGCGAAGAACGCGATCTCGACCGCGGTGAAGCACTTCAGGTGGATGCCGGGACGCACCCGCTTCAGGCCGCGCAGCAGGTCGGTGTAGTAGCTGAACGGCAGATTCGGATGCAGCCCGTTCACCATGTGCACTTCGGTGAGCGGCTCGTTGGCGCGGGCGCGGAGGCGATCGAGAATCTGCTCGACCGACGCGGTGTGGGCGCCGGCCATGCCTTCCTTGAGGCGCGCGAACGAACAGAAGAGGCACGAGGCCTCGCACACGTTCGTCGCCTCGAGGCGCAGGTTGTGGTTGAAGAAGGTCTTCGCGCCGTGCCGCCGCTCGCGCTCGCGGTTGGCGAGCCAGCCGAGCGCCAGCAGATCGGGCGTCTCGAACAGGCGGACGCCGTCGTCGAAGCTCAGGCGCTGGCGCGCCTCGACCTTGTCGGCGATGTCGTCGAGTCCGGCCGCGCGAAGTCGGTCACGCATGGACGGTGCTGGCAGGAAGCGGACACCGGGCCCCGGGACCCGGTGTCGGACTTCGAAGCGGAACGAACCTAGGACACGCCCCACACCTGCGCGCGCAGGGTGCGGGACCGCGGGCCGTCGAGCTCGGCCATGAGAATGCGCTGCCACTGGCCCAGCACCACCTCGCCACCGCTGATCTGCAGCGTGAGCGAGTGGCCCAGCAGCATGGCGCGGAGGTGCGAGTCGGCGTTCATGCGATCACAATCCGAGTGATCCGGATCGTTGTGCTGGTAGTAGCTGTCGCGGGCCACCATCTCTTCGAGGAACCGGCGGATGTCGGTGAGCAGCGCCTTCTGGAACTCGTTGATGAACACGGCGCAGGTCGTGTGCATCGACCAGAGCGTGATCATCCCTTCCTTGATGTTGAAGGTCCGCACGTATTCCATCACGCGGTCGGTGAGGTCCACGAGCTCCAGCCGCTCGTCGGTGTCGATGACGAAGTTCTCGCCGTGGATGACAAGGCCGCCAGCCGTCGCGCGGGCCACCGCCTCAACAGGGGTTTCGCGAACGGTCACGGTCGAACTCTTGCTCATGCGTTCCTCTCAGGTAACCGGCCCTTCCGGTCGGTGTGACATCCAAACACAAACGCTGTATTTTACGCAATCCTTACGGGCGGCCGCAATCGCCGCTATACTCGTCGCACAACTCGACGCGATCCCGTGGCTGGCCAGGGAAGCTGGGTGTAAAGCCCACACGGTCCCGCCACTGTAAGCGGAGAGCGCTCGTCCATCGGCTGGCCTCCAGGGCAGCCCGTCACTGCCGCCACCGCCCTTCGGGGCACGGCGGGGGGAAGACGCGGACGTCGCGCGATGACCCGCGAGTCAGGAGACCTCCTCCACGGGCCCACGTCCTTCACCCGACCCCCGATTTCCGGGGGCGGATCGGCGCGGAGAACGCCGAGGAGGGCCCATGCACGACGCACGTCCGTCGTCCGGTAGGACGACCCCACCCCGCTTTCGGATCCGGCTCGTTCGGGTCCTGTGCGCCCTGTTCTCGCTGACCGCGGCCGCCGTGGCCTGGGCTGCTCCGGTCGCTGGCCGCGTCACCGGACCAGACGGCCGCCCCGTGGCCGGGGCCATCGTGGTCATTTCCGGGACATCCGCTGCGCCCGTCACCCTGACGACCGGCTCCGACGGCCGCTTCTCGGCCGATGTCCCCCACGGTACGGTGGACGTGCGGGCGTTCGCCCCGGGCATGGACGGCGACGTGCGCCGAGTGGCCTCGGGACGCACCGACCTGGAACTGCCGCTGGCCCTCAAGGCGGTGGCCGAGACGCTCACCGTCACCGCGTCGCCCATCGACACGCCGCTGTCGCTGCGCGGCGACAGCGTGTCGGTGCTGACGAAAGACGATCTCGACACCCGCCAGATGCGCACGCTCGGCGACGCGCTGCGGCTCGTGCCCGGCGTGACGGTGGCGCGATCGGGCGGTCCGGGCATGGTCACCTCCCTCTTCCCGCGCGGCGGCGAGTCTGACTTCACGCTCGTGCTGGTCGACGGCATCCGCGCCAACGCCTTCGGCGGCGGCATGGACCTCTCGCAGGTGCCGGTGGCCGGCGCGGCGCGCGTGGAGGTGGTGCGCGGTCCGCAGAGCGCACTCTACGGGTCCGATGCCATCGGCGGCGTCATCCAGATCGTGACGAATCATGGGACGGGCAGCGCGGTCGACGGCTTCGCGGAAGGCGGCGGCCGCGAGGCGCGCAACGCGGCGCTCGCTCCGCGCGGGCCGACGCGGCTGGACGGGCGGTGCGTCGTGGTCGCACCAGCAGGACGCCGGCTTCTCCGGCACGGCGCCGGCCGACGGCGCCGCGGTGACCAACGACGACAGCGCCCTGCGCCAACTGGGAGCGCGCCTCGCGTGGCGCGGCGCGGCGGGCACCGAGGCCACCGGCACGGTCGACTACGTGGACACCGATCGCGGCGCGCCAGGTCCGTACGGCTCGAATCCGGTCGGCAACTTCTTCGGCGTGGATCGCAAGGCGCGGAGCCTCACGTGGCGCCGGTCGGCGGGTCTGGCCCTGACGCAGCCGCTCGGCGGCGCCGCGAGCCGCGTGCGCCTGCGCGCGGACGCCGACGCCGCGGACCTCGATCTCGAGTTCCGCAGCGCCTTCAGTTCACAGGGCAATACGACCCGGCGGCACGGGCGCGTGCAGGTCGACGCCGCGGCCACGCCCGCGCTGGGCGTGAGCGTGGGGATCGACGGGCTGCGCGAATCGGGCCGCAGCACCTACATCACGGCCGGCGGCGCCGAGGTGCCGGTGGAACGCGCGGCGTTCGCCGGCTTCGGCGAAGCCCGCTGGCAGCCGCTGGCGCGCGTCGCGTTCACCGCGGGTCTGCGCGCCGAGCGCATCACGCGCGACGCGCTCGCCGCCGAGCCCACGGCGTTCTCGCCGCGTCCGGCCTTCGCCGCCGACACCATCGTGTCGGTGAACCCGAAGGTGACGGCGGCGTGGACGCTCGCGGAGTCGTCGTCGCCGCGCGGCGGCGCCACGCGCCTGCACGCCTCGGCGGGCACGGGCATCCGTCCGCCGGATGCGTTCGAGATCGCGTTCACCGACAACGACGGCCTCGCGCCGGAACGCAGCACGAGCGTGGATGCCGGCGTCGTGCAGACGTTCGCGGGCGGCGCCGTGCAGCTCGACGCCACGGCGTTCCTGAACCGCTACGACGACCTCATCATCTCGGTGGGCCGCCTCAGCGCCAGCAGCCGCTACCGCACCGACAACATCGCCAACGCGCGCGCCCGCGGCGTCGAGACGGCGCTGGCGTGGCGACCATCGGCCGCGCTGTCGCTGCGCGGTCACTACACCTGGCTCGACACCGAGGTGCTGGCGGTGGACGGCGCCGCCGCGCAGGCGCCGCCGCCGTTCCGTGTCGGCGATCCGCTGCTGCGACGGCCGCGGCATCAGGGCGGCGTCGATCTCACGATCGCGACGGCGCGGTGGCAGGCCTTCGCCACCGCGGTGCTGCGCGGCGAGACGCTCGACGTCGAGCCGAACTTCGGCGCCTCGGGCGGCCTCTACACCAACGACGGCTACGGCATGCTCACCGTGGGCGGCGCGTGGACGCTGCGCGGCCCGCTGTCGCTGCACGCGCGCGTGGTGAACGCGCTCGGCGCCGATTACGAGGACGTGTTCGGCTATCCGGCGCTCGGCCGCACGTTCTATGCGGGCATCCGCATTGCTGCACGCCGCTAGCCTCGGCTTCGCGTACGACACGGCACGCCCGGTGCTCTCGGGCGTGTCGGTCGAGGTGTCGCGCGGCGCGCTGGTCGGTGTGCTCGGGCCGAACGGGTCCGGCAAGACGACGCTACTCGCGCTGCTGGCCGGCATGCGACGTCCCACGAGCGGAGAGATCATGTTCGATGGCCGGCCACTCGCCGACTTCACGCGCCGCCAGCTCGCCACGCGCATCGCCGTCGTGCCGCAGGAGACGCATCTCGCGTTCGACTACACGGTGCTCGAGATGGTGCTGATGGGCCGGCATCCGCACCTCGGGCTCTTCGAGGTGGAGGGTCCGGCCGACATGGCGGCGGCACGCGAGGCACTGGCGGCCGTGGGCGCCGCGCATCTCGAGCATCGCGACTTCATGACCCTCAGCGGCGGCGAGAAGCAGCGCGTCGTGATCGCCTCGGCGCTGGCGCAGGCCACCGACGTGCTGCTCCTCGACGAGCCGACGTCGTCGCTCGACCTCGGCGCGCAGCTCGAGATCGCGCAGCTGCTGCGCACGCTGAACGAGACGCGCGGCGTCACCATCGTGGTGTCGACGCACGACCTGGCGCTGGCGTCGGGCGTGTGCCGCGAGCTGGTGCTGCTCCGCCGTGGCGGTGTGCTGGCGGCCGGTCCCACGACGGACGTGCTCACCGGCCCGAACGTCCGCGCGCTGTACGACGTCGACGCCGACGTCCACCGTCATCCCGAGACGGGCCACCTCGTGGTGGTGCCACTGCATCGCGCCTCATGACCGCGCCCGTCACCCGCCGTCTGTGGACGGTGCTGCCGCTGGTCGTCGCGGCGGCGGTGGCGGCGCTCGTGCTGGCGCCGATCGTCGGCAGCACGCCGATCAGCCTGACACGCGCGTTCGATCGCGGCATCCCGTGGGCCGACAACGTCGACGCGCAGATCTTCTTCGTGGCACGGCTGCCGCGCGTGCTGGCCGCGGGCCTCGTCGGCGGCGCCCTGGCAGCCTCGGGCGTGGTGCTGCAGGCGCTGCTGCGTAATCCGCTCGCCACGCCGTTCACCCTCGGCGTGTCGG
The DNA here is from genome assembly GCA_046331325.1 of Vicinamibacterales bacterium. GTDB lineage: Bacteria > Acidobacteriota > Vicinamibacteria > Vicinamibacterales > UBA2999 > CADEFD01. The sequence goes on from JAXLRB010000009.1 coordinate 21,853, forward strand.
CGGGAGCCGCACTCGGCGCGATGCTCGCCATCGCGGCGGGACTGGACGTGGGCGCGCTCGGCGTGTCGTCGGTGCCGCTGGCCAGCTTCGCGGGTTCGATGGTGGCGACGGCGCTCGTCTACGCGCTGGCGCGCAGCCAGTCGCGCGGCCTCTCGACCAACGTGCTGCTGCTCGCGGGCGTCACGCTCAACTCGTTCTTCTCGGCGCTGATCCTGTTCGTGCAGTACCTCTCGGATTTCACGCAGACCTTCCGCACGGTGCGCTGGCTGATGGGCGATCTCGACGTCGGCGGCTACGCGCCGATCGTCGCCGCGCTGCCGCTCATCGTGGCCGCGCTGGCCTCGTTCGCGGTGCTGGCGCGATCGCTGAACCTGCTCAGCCTGGGCAGCGACGCCGCGGCCGCGCGCGGCGTCGACGTCGTGCGCGCCGAGCGGCTGGCCTTCCTGTCGGCGTCGCTCGCCACCGGCGCCGCGGTGTCGCTCGCCGGGCCCATCGGCTTCATCGGCATCGTCGTGCCGCATATCGTACGGCTGCTGGTCGGCGCCGATCATCGTCTTGTGTTGCCGGCGTCCATCTTCGGGGGCGCCGCGTTCCTCATCGTCTGCGATCTGGTGGCACGCACGGCGCTGTCGCCGCTCGAGCTGCCGGTGGGTGTCGTCACGGCGATGATCGGCGGGCCGTTCTTCCTCTGGCAGCTCGTGAGGCACAGCTGATGCGCGGCATCTGCACGCTGCTGATCGCACTTCTTGCCTGGGGGTCAGACCCCCTTCTGGCCGGGGCCAGACTTCAGCCGAAGGCGCCGCAGCGCATCGTGTCGCTGGTGCCGGCGCTCACGGAGCTGCTCTTCGCGATCGGCGCCGGGCCGCAGGTGGTCGGCGTCAGCTCGTACGATCACGAGCCGCCCGAGGTGGAGTCGCGCGCGAAGGTTGGCGCGCTGCTCGATCCCGACACGGAGCGCATCCTGTCGCTGCGACCGGATCTCGTCGCCATCTACGGCTCGCAGACGGACCTGCGCACCCAGCTCCAGCGTGCGGCGATCCCGATCTTCGACTATCGCCACGCGGGCCTGGCCGACATCTTCACCACCACGCGCGCCCTCGGCTCGGCGACGGGTCATGCGCGCGAGGCCGACGACCTCGTGCGTCGTCTCGAACAGCGCATCGAGGCGGTGCGCGCGCGCACCGGCCGCGGACCGCGCGTCCGCACGCTGCTGGTGTTCGGCCGCGAGGCAGGTTCGCTGCGCAACATCTACGTCTCGGGCGGACGCGGCTTCCTGCACGACATGCTCGTCGCCGCTGGCGGCGAGAACGTGATGGCCGACGTGGCGCAGGAATCGGTGCAGGCGTCCACCGAGATGATCCTGACGCGCGCGCCAGACGTGATTCTCGAGCTGCGCGATCGCGGCACGCTGCCGGACGAACGGCTGCAGGCGCTGGCGGGCGACTGGTCGCGGCTGGCATCGGTGCCGGCCGTGCGCGCGAAGCGGGTGCACATCGTGAGTGGCACGGGCCTCACCGTGCCGGGTCCGCGCGTGGCCGCCGCCATCGAGCGTCTGGCGCGGGTGCTGCATCCCGATCGGATGACGCCGTGAAGATTCTGGTCTCGTGGTCGAGCGGCAAGGACTCGGCGTGGATGCTCCACGTGCTGCGGCAATCGCTCGGCGATGCCGTCGCGGGACTCGTCACGACGACCAACGCCGCCTTCGATCGTGTGGCCATGCACGGCGTGCGACGGACGGTGCTCGAAGCACAGGCACGCACCGCCGGGCTGCCGCTGCACGTGGTGCCCCTGCCGTGGCCCTGCAGCAACGAGGACTACGAGCGCATCATGCGCGAGGCGAACGCCGGGTTCGTGCGTGACGGCTACACGCATGTCGCGTTCGGGGATCTCTTCCTCGAGGACGTGCGCCAGTACCGCATCGACCGCCTGACCGGTACTGGCCTCGAGCCGATCTTCCCGTTGTGGAAGACGACGGACACACGCGCCCTCGCCGAGCGGATGATCGACGCCGGCCTGCGCGCCCGGCTCTCCACCGTGGACCCGCGCGCGCTCGACGCGTCGTTCGCGGGCCGCGACTTCGACCGCCAGCTGCTCGGCGACCTGCCACCAGGCGTCGATCCCTGTGGCGAGCGCGGCGAATTCCACTCGTGCGTCTACGACGGCCCGATGTTCGCATCGCCGGTACCGCTGGTCACCGGCGAGGTGGTCACCCGCGACGGCTTCGTCTTCGCCGATCTCGATCGCGATCCGGGGTCGCCACGAATCTGAGCCGGGCTTCCGCGCATGTCTCTCTACCCCTCCCGCATCGTCTGTCTCACGGAAGAGACCACCGAGACGCTGTACCTTTTGGGCGAGGGCGATCGCGTCGTGGGCATCTCCGGCTACACCGTGCGTCCACCCGAAGCGCGACGGAAGCCGAAGGTCTCGTCGTTCCTGCACGCGCGCTACGAGACGATCGCGGCGCTGCAGCCGGATCTGGTGCTGGCGTTCTCGGACCTGCAGGCGGAGATCACGACCGAGCTGGTGAAGCGCGGCTACCCGGTGTTCACGTTCAACCAGCGCAGCGTCGACGAGATCCTGCAGATGGTGCGCGTGCTCGGCGGGATCGTCGGCGTGCCGAAGCGGGCGGCGCAGCTCGCCGACACGTTCGCCGCCGGCCTCGACACCATCCGCGCCTCGGCCGCGCGCTTCCCGTCGCGGCCGCGCGTGTATTTCGAGGAGTGGCCCGACCCGCTGATCAGCGGCATCCGCTGGGTGGAGGAACTGGTGGAGATCGCCGGCGGCACGCCGATCTTCCCCGAGCTGCGCACGGCGGGCCTGGGCCGCGATCGCATCGTGACGGCGGAACGCGTGATCGCCGCGGCGCCCGAGGTCTACATCGGCTCGTGGTGCGGCAAGCCGGTGAAGAAGGCCAAGGTGCGCGCGCGTGACGGCTGGGCCGACCTGCCGTTCGTCGTCGCCGATCGCCTCTACGAAGTGAAGTCGACCTACATCCTGCAGCCGGGGCCGGCCGCGCTCACCGAGGGCGTGCGACAGCTGCACGCCGTGCTCTGCCGCGCGATGGGCGTGGTCCTGCCACCCGATCTCACGCCCGACGAGCGGTGGGACGACGGCGCGTCGGCGCGCTGACGTCGGGCGGCGGGATCGGCTCGATCACCACCATCACGAAGCGCACCGCCTTGCCGCCAGACGAGGCGTAGCGATGTGGGCGATCGGCGCGGAACACCACGCACTCCCCGGCCGCCACCAGCACCTGCACGCCGTCCACGGTCACCACGGCCTCGCCGTCGAGCACGTGCACGAACTCGCGCGTGCCCGCCGGATGCGCCACCGCGTCGTAGCCGTCGCGCGGCCCGATCGTCCACGTCCAGAGCTCCACCGGCATCGGCGACTCGATGCCGGCCACCAGGCCCGCCGCGCTGGCCTTCGTCCGCCCCCGCCACAACCACGTCACCTCATCAGCGGTGACACGCCGCACCACCGGCTCGTCGTCGGCCTCGACCAGCCGTGGCAGCGCGACGCCGAGGGCGTTGGCCAGCTTGCAGAGTGTGGCGATCGAGGGATTGGTCTGTGCCTGCTCGATCTGCACCAGCATGCCCTTGCTGAGGCCGGCGCGCGTGGCCAGCTCGGCCTGGCTCCAGCCGCGCTTGGCGCGCCACTCGCGGAGGTTCCTGGCCAGCGCCTGCTCGACTTGCCGGGGGTCGGTCATGCGGTCAGTATAGTGGACACGCAGTTCACTTTGATATGATCCCCGCATGTTCCTGGATCGCGTGTCCGTCGACGACGCCGTCGTCGCGCTCCGTCCCGACTTCGCCGTCCTCGCCCTCGTCGCCACCGGGCTCGTGAACGGCCCTGGCGATGCGCATTCCGAGGCCGCACTGGCCGACGCGGAGGCCTTCGCACGCGCGGCATCCGAGGCCCCGCATCCGCACGTCGCCGCGTGGCACGAGGCCTATCGCGCGTTCGGCGCCAAGCCGCAGCGCACCGCGCCCTCGGTCGACGCGCTGTGGAAACGGGCGCGCACGGGCGGCCTGCCGCGCGTGAACTGGCTGGTCGACGTCTACAACGCGGTCAGCGTGCGGCACGTGCTGCCGGTGGGCGGCGAGGACCTGTCGCACTACGAGGGCGACATCCGTCTCGTGCGCGCCACCGGCACCGAGACGTTCGACGCCACGAAGGACGGCGCGCCCGTCAACGATCCGCCGTCGCCCGGGGAGGTGGCGTGGACCGACGCCCGCGGTGTCACGTGCCGGCGCTGGAACTGGCGTCAGGGCACGCGCACGCGCCTCACGGAGGCATCCACCGACGCGCTCTTCCTCCTCGAGCGTCTCGCGCCGTACTCGCTGGCCGATCTCGACGCCGCCGGCGATGCGCTCGAGGCGTTGCTGCGCCTGCGCGTGCCGGCGTCGTCGATCGTGCGCCGGCGACTGGGACCACGCCCGTGATCCCGTCGATCCTCGCGCTCGGCGCCGCCGCCATCTATGGCGCCGCCGACTTCCTCGGCGGCACGGTGGCCAAGCGCGCCAGCACGCTCGCCGCGGTCGTCGCCACGCAGGGCGCCGGCCTCGTGTTGCTGCTGCTCGGCACGCCGCTGATGCTCGACGCCGTGGTGACGCCGAACGATCTGCTGTTCGGCGCGCTCGCCGGCATGACCGGCAGCGTCGGCGTGGCGCTGCTGTACCGCGGTCTGGCCATGGGCCCCATGAGCGTGGTGGCGCCCATCACGGCGGTGTGCGCGGTGGTGATTCCGCTCATCGCCGGGTTGCTCTTCGGCGAGCACCTCGCACCGCTGGCGGCCCTGGGCGTGGCGATGGCGATCGCGGCCGTGGTGCTGCTCGGGCAGGACGCGTCGAGCGCCGACGACACCGGCGTCGTGCGCACGGCCGGCCACGTGGCGCAGGCGGTGCGCATCGCGCTCGCCTCGGGCGTGGCGATCGGCGGCTTCTTCGTCTGCCTCGGCCGCACCGCGGCGCCGGCGGGGCTGTGGCCGCTCGCCGTCTCGCGCACCGTGTCGGTCACGGTGTTCCTCACCGTCGCGCTCACGACGAAGCAGCCGTGGAAGGTGCCGGCGTCGGCGCTGCCGCCGGCGATCGCGTGCGGCGGACTCGACATGGTCGCCAACGCGCTGTATCTCGCGGCGGTCCGGCAGGGCCAGTTGAGCCTGGTGGCGACGCTGGCGTCGCTCTATCCGGCCAGCACGGTGATGCTGGCGCGGTTCGTCCTCGGTGAACGGCTGGGCCGATGGCAGCTGGTCGGGGTCGGCGCGGCGGTCGGCGCCATCGTGTTGATCGTGGCCAACAGCTAGACGGCGCGCCTCATTTCGGCGGCTTCGGGGCGGGCACGTTCTTGCCGGCCTCGACCATCTTCTTGTATTCCTCGAGTTCGCGGTCGTAGCTCCACTGCTGCGCCTTCTTCGCGCCGTACATCGCGGCGCCGGTGACCAGCGACAGGAAGTCGACGCGGGGCGAGCGGAAGGCCTGCGGCGTCACCAGGTTCAGCATGTCGCGGTGCGTGGGCGCGCTTCCCGGCACCGCGCCGTAGATCAGATCCTGGCCGGTGAAGAAGCGGAGCTTGGGAGCGTTGCCGATGACGTCGACGTGGTACTCGAGTTTCAGCGGGGAGACGCCTTCGCTGCGCGCCTCGGAGTCGGCGTCGAGCCGCCGCGCGATGCGCGAGAGCGAGATGCCCATGGCGCCGGCGTTGAACGCGGGGGACGGCGCCGGGTCGGCCGTCTGCGCGCGCACGCCCACCGGCCCCAGGGCGAGGGCTGCTGCGAGACCGCCGGCCAGAATCGGCTTCATGGCTGTGTTAGACGCCCGGGGGACGCCGCTGGTCTGATGCTAGCAGGGCCCGGAGCGGGCGCCAACATGGCGCGGCCCCACTCACAATCGCCGCAACAGCACCTGCTCCACGGCGTGGGTCGCGCCCTTGCGCAGGATGAGGTGGGCGCGCAGCCGCGTCGGCGCGATGTTCTCGCGCAGGTTCACCTCGTTGATCGCGGTCCAGATACCAATAGCGGTCTGCCGGGCCTCGGCTTCGTTCAGCGACGCGTAGCGGTGGAAGTACGACTGCGGGTCCTGGAACACCGTGTCGCGCAGGCGCAGGAAACGCTCGACGTACCAGCGGCGGATGTCGTCCTCTTCGGCATCGACGTAGATCGTGAAGTCGAAGAAGTCCGAGGCGAACACCTGCGAGTCGCCGCGTTCGGTCGGCGCCTGCAGCACGTTCAGCCCTTCCACGATGGCGATGTCTGGCTGGCGCACCGTCTGCACCCCGTCGGGCACGATGTCGTAGCGCTGGTGCGAGTAGACCGGCGCGTGCACCTCGGACGCGCCGCCCTTCACCTCGGCGAGGAAGCGCACCAGGCGGCCGCGATCGTAGCTTTCCGGGAAACCCTTGCGCTGCATGATGCCGCGCGCGTTGAGCACGGCGTTGGGGAACAGGAAGCCGTCGGTGGTGACCAGATCGACCTTCGGATGTCCGGGCCAACGCGAGAGCAGCGCGCGCAGGATGCGCGCGGTGGTGCTCTTGCCCACCGCCACGCTGCCGGCGAGGCCGATGATGAACGGCACCTTGGCGTGGTGATCGCCGAGGAACGTCTGCGACGCGCGATGCAGTTCCTGGGTGGCGCCGACGTAGAGGCTGAGCAGGCGCGACAGCGGCAGGTAGATCTGCTCGACCTCGGCGATCGACATCGCCTCGTTGAGGCCGCGCAGCTCGGCGAGATCCACCTCCGACAGGGTGAGTGGCGTGCTGTCGCGCAGCTTCGCCCACGCCGCACGGTCGAACGACAGGTAGCGCGACGGCGCGGTCTGGATCTCGGGCACGTGTGCCCGAGCTTACAACAGTCCCAGCTGCAGCTTCGCCGCCTCGCTCATGCGGTCCATCGCCCACGGCGGATCGAACACGATCTCGACCTTCGCGCTGCTCACCCCTTCCACGCGCTTCGCGGCCTCGCGCACCTCGCCCGGCAGCGTCTGCGCGGCCGGGCATGCCGGCGCCGTGAGCGTCATGCGGATGCCCACCTTGCGGTCGGCATCGACCAGCACGTCGTAGATGAGGCCGAGGTCGTAGATGTTCACCGGGATCTCCGGGTCGAACACGGTGCGCAGCGCATCGACGACCTGCGGGGCCAGCGCCGCCATCTGCGCGGCGTCGGGCGTGAGGTCGAGCGGCTGGCCGAACTCGTCGGGCACGTCCGACGGCTGGCCCGGGTGACTGGGAATCACTGACAGCATCATGGTCAAGGCGTCCGTGGGATGTCTACTCGGTGCTCACCGGCGCGTCGCTGCCGTCGAGCACCGCCTTCGCGGTGTGCCAGGCGAGGCTGGCGCACTTCACGCGCGTGGGGAACTCGCGCACGCCGGCCAGCACCGCGAGCTTGCCGAGCTCGGGCAGCGGGGCGTCGGTGGGCGAGGTGATCATGGCGTGGAACGCGGCGAAGCGCGTGCGCGCCTCGTCGATGGTCAGGCCCTTCAGCGCCTCGGTCATGAGCGAGGCCGAGGCCTTCGAGATGGCGCAGCCGGCGCCCTCGAACGACACGTCTTTCACCACGCCCTGATCGATCGTCATGTAGACGGTGAGGCGATCGCCGCAGAGGGGATTGAAGCCCTCCTGGTGATGGCCGTGCTCGATCACGCGGAAGTTCCGCGGCCGGCGGTTGTGGTCGAGGATGACCTCGCGATACAGGTCCTGCAGTCCGTCGTTCACGCGAACATCCTCCGCACGTCGTGCAGCGCGGCGACGAGCTGGTCGACGTCCTCGCGCGTGTTGTACATCGCGAACGACGCCCGTGCCGTCGCCGGCACGCCGAAGCGGGCCATGACGGGCTGGGCGCAGTGATGGCCGGTGCGGATCGCCACGCCGGCGCGGTCGACCACCGTGCCGATGTCGTGCGGGTGCACGTCGTCCATCACGAACGAGAGGATGCTCGCCTTGTCGGGCGCCGTGCCCACCAGGCGCACGCCCGGCACCGCCGCCACCGCCTCGGTGGCGTAGGCGAGCAGGTCGCGCTCGTGCGCGGCGATCCAGTCGAAGCCCACGCGGCGGATGAAGCGCACCGCCGTTCCCAGCGCCACCGCCCCTTCGATGTGCGGCGTGCCGGCCTCGAACTTGTACGGCAGCGTGTTCCAGGTGCTCTTCTCGAAGGTGACCGAGGCGATCATGTCGCCGCCGCCCTGATAGGGCGGCATGGCGTCGAGCTTCGACTCGCGTCCGTAGAGCACGCCCATGCCGGTGGGGCCGTACAGCTTGTGACCGGTGGCGACGTAGAAATCGACGCCGAGCGCCTGCACGTCGACCGGCAGGTGATACGCGGCCTGCGCGCCATCCACGAGCACGACGGCGCCGGCGGCGTGCGCAGCGCGCGCGATCTCGGCCACCGGGTTGATGGTGCCGAGCGCGTTCGAGAGATGCGACACCGCCACCATCTTCGTCTTCGGCGACAACAGGCGGGCGAAGGCGTCCATGTCGAGCACGCCGCGATCGTCGATCGGGATCACCTTCAGCGCGGCGCCCGTGCGCTCGCAGGCGAGCTGCCACGGCACGATGTTCGAGTGGTGCTCCATCGCCGAGATGAGCACCTCGTCGCCAACGCGCAGGTTTGCTCCGCCCCAGCTCGACGCCACCAGGTTGATGCTCTCGGTGGCGTTGCGCGTGAAGACGATCTCGTGCGACCGAGCGGCGTTGAAGAACGCGGCCACGTGTTCGCGCGCCTGCTCGAAGGCCAGCGTCGCGCGCTCCGACAGCAGGTGGACGCCGCGGTGCACGTTGGCGTTCTGCGACGTGTAGTACGTCGTCATCGCCTCGAGCACCTCGCGCGGCTTCTGCGTCGTGGCCGCGTTGTCGAGATACGCCAGCCGGCGGCCGTGCGCCTCGATGGCGAGGATCGGGAACTCCTCGCGCAGACGCTCGACGGCGGCGGCGGTCTCGACGGACGCGGTGGTGTTCGCGGACATGACGGCTCCTTACGCGAGATACCGGTTCAGACGGCTGAACAGCCGATGCTCGAGCGCCAGGCGCAGCTCGGCCACCGAGATCTCGCCCAGTACTTCGTTGGCGAACGCGTGCAGCAGCATGTCGCGCGCCTGGTCGGGGCTGAGGCCGCGCGCCTGCAGGTAGAACATCGCTTCGTCGTCGAGCTGGCCGACGGCGGCGCCGTGCGTGCACTTCACGTCGTCGGCGAAGATCTCGAGCTGCGGATTCGAGTTGATGGTGGCGTCGTCCGAAAGCAGCAGCGCGCGGTTGGTCTGCTTGGCGTCGGTCTTCTGCGCGTCGGGCCGCACCAGGATGCGGCCGTTGAACACCGCCTTGCCGCGGCCGGCGAGGATGCCCTTGTAGAGCTCGTGACTCGTGCAGTGCGCCACGGCGTGATCGATCGACGTGTGGTTGTCGACCAGCTCGTCGCCGTCGGCCAGGTAGACGCCGTCGACGGTGGCATGGGCGCCCTCGCCCTCGAGCACCGCCGAGACGTCGTTGCGCACGAGCCGTCCGCCGAGCGTCACGCCGCGCGCGTGCAGCAGCGCGCCGGCCTCGCAGACGGCGTGCAGGTGGTGCACGTGGCAGGCGTGTTCGGTCTCGCGCTGGTCGGTGACGAGCTCGAGCACGGCGCCCTCGCCCAGGCGCACCTGCGTGACCGCGTTCAGCAGGTACGGCTGCGTGCCGCCGCCCACGAACGACAACACCACCGTGGCCTGACTCTGCGCGCCGGCCTCGATGACGATACGGGGATGCGCCATCACCGGCGCGTCCTCGGGCATGGTGACCACGACGACCTGGATCGGCGACGTGAGTACCGTGCCTTCGGGGATCGCGACGTGGATGCCGTCCTCGAGGAACGCGGCATTGAGCGCCGCGAACGGCAGGCCGTCGTACTCGAGCCCGACGGCGAGGTCGCGCGCGGTGGACGGGTCGGCCTCGAACGCGTTCGCCAGCCCATCGACCACGACGCCGAGCGGCAGATCGCCGAACGCCGAGAGGGTCTCGTCGTAGCAGCCGTTCACCACGACCACCGTGGCGGCGCTGTCCTTGATCTCGTTGGCGGCGGCCACCGCGTCGGCGCCCTCCGCCTCGGGCGAGGCCAGCGCGAAGGTCTGCGACGCGATCGGCGCGAGGCTGGTGAAGCGGTACGACTCGTCGCGCGTGGTCGGGAAGCCGAGCGTCTCGAACGTGTCGAGCGCGGCGGCGCGGTGCTCGGCGAGCCACTCGGGCGCGCGCGTGCCGAGGCCGCGCTGGCCGTCGCGGATCCAGTCGAGGGTCTCAGTGGCGCTGGTCACCGGCGTCCCCCCGCGGCGGCGGGCTCGATCCAGCCGTAGCCCTTCTCCTCGAGTTCGAGCGCCAGTTCGCGCCCGCCCGTCTTCACGATACGGCCCTCGCTCAGCACGTGCACCACGTCAGGCACGATGTACTCGAGCAGGCGCTGATAGTGCGTCACCACGATGAAGGCGCGCTCGGGGCTGCGCAGCGCGTTCACGCCTTCCGACACGATGCGCAGGGCGTCGATGTCGAGGCCCGAGTCGGTCTCGTCGAGCACGGCCAGGCTCGGCTGCAGCACGGCCATGTGGAAGATCTCGTTGCGCTTCTTCTCGCCGCCCGAGAAGCCCTCGTTCACCGAGCGCTGCAGCATGCTCTCGTCCATCTGCAGGCGCTTCGCTTCGGCCTTCACCAGCGTCATGAAGTCGATGGCGTCGAGCTCTTCGAGGCCGCGTTCCTTGCGGGTGGCGTTGAGCGCCGCCTTCAGGAAGTAGGCGTTGTTCACGCCCGGGATCTCGACCGGGTACTGGAACGCCATGAACACGCCCTTGCGCGCGCGCTCGTCGGCCGCCAGCTCCAGCAGGTCGTCGCCCTTGTAGGTGATCGAACCGCCGGTCACCTCGTAGCCGGGGTGGCCCGCCAGCACGCGGGCCAGCGTGCTCTTGCCCGAGCCGTTCGGCCCCATGATGGCGTGCACCTCGCCCGCCTTCACCGTCAGATCGATCCCATGGAGGATGTCCTTCTCCTCCACCTTCGCGGTCAGTCCCTTGATTTCAAGCATCGTCGTCATCCCTAACCCACCGAACCTTCGAGCGAAATGCTGAGGAGCTTCTGCGCCTCGACGGCGAACTCCATCGGCAGCTCGCGGAACACTTCCTTGCAGAAGCCGCTGACGATCATGTTGATGGCGTCTTCCTTCGAGATGCCCCGCGACTCGCAGTAGAACATCTGGTCCTCGCCGATCTTCGAGGTCGACGCCTCGTGCTCGACCTTCGAGGACGTGTTCTTGATCTCGAGATACGGGAAGGTGTGCGCGCCGCACTTGTCGCCGATGAGCAGCGAGTCGCACTGCGAGTAGTTGCGGGCGTTCACCGCCCCCTTGGCGATCTTCACCGCGCCGCGATAGGTGTTCTGGCCGACGCCGGCCGAGATGCCCTTCGACACGATCGTGCTGCGCGTGTTCTTCCCGAGGTGGATCATCTTGGTGCCGGTGTCGGCCTGCTGGTGGTTGTTGGTCACCGCCACCGAGTAGAACTCGCCCACCGAGTCGTCGCCCTGGAGGATGCAGCTCGGGTACTTCCACGTCACCGCCGAGCCCGTCTCCACCTGCGTCCAGGTGATCTTCGAGCGGGCGCCGCGGCAGGCGCCGCGCTTGGTGACGAAGTTGTAGATGCCGCCCTTGCCCTCCTTGTCGCCCGGATACCAGTTCTGGACGGTGGAGTACTTGATGCTGGCGTCGTCGAGCGCCACCAGCTCCACGACGGCGGCGTGCAGCTGGTTCTCGTCGCGCATCGGCGCGGTGCAGCCTTCGAGGTAGCTGACGTAGGCGCCTTCCTCGGCGACGATCAGCGTGCGCTCGAACTGGCCGGTGCCCTTGGCGTTGATGCGGAAGTAGGTGCTCAGCTCCATCGGGCAGCGCACGCCCTTCGGCACGAACACGAAGCTGCCGTCGCTGAACACCGCCGAGTTGAGCGCCGAGAAGAAGTTGTCGGTGTGCGGCACGACCGACCCGAGGTACTTGCGCACCAGGTCCGGGTGCTCGCGCACGGCTTCCGAGAACGAGCAGAAGATGATGCCGGCCTTGGCGAGCTTGTCGCGGAAGGTGGTAGCCACCGACACCGAGTCGAACACCGCGTCGACGGCGACGTTGGCCAGCAGCTTCTGCTCTTCGAGCGGGATGCCGAGCTTCTCGAACGTGCGACGGATCTCGGGATCCACCTCATCGAGCGAGTTCAGCTTCGGCTTCTCCTTCGGCGCCGCGTAGTAGCTGATGTCCTGGTAGTCGATGGCGTGGTAGGTGACGTTCTGCCACGCCGGCTCGTCCATCTTCTGCCAGGCGCGGAACGCCTTCAGCCGCCAGTCGAGCAGCCACTCGGGCTCGCCCTTCTTCGCCGAGATCAGGCGGACGACGTCCTCGTTCAGTCCCTTCGGGACGATCTCCTGCTCGACGTCCGTGACGAAGCCGTACTTGTAGTCCTGCCCCGCCAGCTCTTCGAAGACCTTCGTCGTTTCCGTTTCCATGTCCGTTTTTGCCCCGGGCCCCGGCCGTTCCAGCCGCCAGCCCCTAGCCGCTACACCCCGAACGACGTGCCGCACCCGCACGCGCTCTTCGCGTTCGGATTGCGCACCGTGAAGTTCGTGGCCATGAGGTTGTGTTCGTCGAAATCGAGCACCGTGCCGTCGAGCAGCGCGTGGCTCTTGGGGTCGACGTAGACGTGCACGCCGCCGGGCCCGTCGAACACCTGATCGGTGGCCTTCGGCGCCGGCTCGAAGCGGAACACGTAGCTGTAGCCCGAGCAGCCGCCGGCCTTGATGGCCACGCGCAGCCCGCCCTCGCTGAGTCCCTGCTTCGACATCTGCCGCGCGATCACCCGCGCCGCGCTGTCCGTCACTGCGATCATCGCGATCCCCCCGCCGCCAGGGCCCGATCGCCGGGCCCCGCCTTGCCTTCCCAGTCCGCCACCGCGGCCGCGGCCGCGGCGGTCGCCAGCGCCGCCATCGCCACCTTGTCGGCGGGCAGATCGAGCGCGCGCGCCACCGCGTCGGCGACGAGTCCACGCGCCTCGACGACGTCGCGACCGACGAGCGCATCGGCGACCCAGCGGGCGCTGGCCAGCGCCGCGCTGCAGCCGAACACCCGGAAGCGCGCGTCGTCGATCACCGCGGCGCCAGGCGACACGTGCACCTGCACGCGCGTCCAGGTGCCGCTTTCGAGGCTGCCCTGCTCGCCCGTGCCGACCTCGGGCGAGTCTTCAGGCCAGCCGCCGGCGCGCCGTGGATCACGGCATCGCGCACGCACCGCCTCGGAATAGAGCGCGCCCATCAGGCCCGCCCTCCCGCGCCCACCGGCGACATCGCCCGCAGACGCGTCACTCGTTCTACGACGCACTCGACGGCGCGATCGATCTCGTCCGCGGTCGTCCCGCGGCCCAGGCCGAAGCGCACGGCGCCCCAGCGGTCGACCACGTCGAGCCCCAGCGCCAGCATCACGTGCGAGGGCTCGCGACTGCCCGACGCGCAGGCGGCGCCGGACGACACGGCGACGTCGTCGGCCAGGCTCGTCATCAGTGCCTCGCCGTCGACGGAGGCGAAGCGCACGTGCAGGTTGTGCGGCAGGCGTGCCTCGAGGGTGCCACTCACGGACACGCCCTCGAGCGCGCGCGTGAGGCCCGCGAGCAGCCGATCGCGCAGCGCCGCGACCCGTGGCTGCTCGGCGGCGATGCCTTCGCGCGCGATCGCCGCGGCGGCGCCGAAACCGACGATGCCGGGGACGTTCGACGTGCCGGCGCGCAGGCCCTGTTCCTGGCCGCCGCCGACGGTCTGCGGTTCCAGCGTCACCTTCGGCGAGCGCCGCACGTAGAGCGCGCCAACGCCCTTCGGGCCGTACATCTTGTGCGCGCTCATCGAGGCGAGGTCGACGCCCAGCGCCTCGACGTCGAACGGCACGTGCCCCACGGCCTGCACGGCGTCGGTGTGCAGCCACACGCCGCGGGCGCGGCAGAGGCGCGCGAGCTCCGCGATCGGCTGCAGCACACCGATTTCATTGTTCGCGGTCATCACCGACGCCAGCACGGTGTCGGCGCGCAGCACGGCGTCGAACCGCGCCAGGTCGACGCGTCCGTCGGCCTCGACCGGCAGCACCGTGACCTCGACGCCGTCCTGCGCGAGCCGCGCGCAGGTGTCGAGCACGGCCTTGTGCTCGGTGGCCACCGTCACCAGGTGGGCGCCGCGCTCGCGACGGGCCGCGACGGCCCCGCGCAGCGCCAGCGAGTTCGCCTCGGTGGCGCCGCTCGTGAACACGATCTCCTTCGCGCGCGCGCCAATCAGCCGCGCCACGTGGTGACGCGCGGTTTCCACGGCGTCGTCGGCCGTCCAGCCGAACACGTGCTGGCGACTCGCGGCGTTGCCGAACTGCTCGGTGAAGTACGGCAGCATGGCCTCGAGCACACGCGGGTCCACGGGCGTCGTGGCCTGGTGATCGAGATAGATCGGGCGGCGCGTCATCGGGCTTACTCCGCCACCTCGGGCCGGCCGTCGGCCGACGAGCGGACGTACATCGCGATGGGCACCGGCGTGCCGGAGGCAGGCGCCGGCTCGGCCAGTTCCGCCAGGCTCACGGTGGCCAGCGCGTCGACGATGCGCGACTTGATCTTCCAGAGCGGATCGCGGATGCCGCATCGCTCGTACTGCTCGCACGCGTGGTCGTCGGGCGAGCACGCCGTGACCGCCACCGGCCCGTCGATGGCCTGGATGACGTCGGCGACGTTCAGGGCGTGGGGATCGCCCGCCAGGCGATAGCCGCCGCGCGTGCCCTGCACCGACACCAGCAGCCGGGCGCGCACCAGCCGCTGCAGCACCTTGGCCAGCAGCTCGGCGGGGATGGCGTAGTGCTCGGCGATCTCGCGCGCACTCACCGACTCGCCCTTCTCGGCGGCGGCCAGGTGCCGCATCGCCATCAGCGCGTAGTCGGCCTTTCTTGAGAGCCTCAGCATCGACGTGTCCAGACTGGCCGCCCCCTGGAGGGCGACCCAGCACGTGGTTCCGGCGCAGGGCCGGACAAATCCGACCATGCAAGTCTTATATTAGCGACGGATATCCGACTGCACAAGTCGGTGTTCGTCCGAGGGGCCCTGGGGCTACCTGGACGGCAGCGGCTTCCGGAGCGCGTGCTTCCGGCTGCCGGGCGGCTGGCCGTCCAACGTGCCCCACACCTCGAAGCCCAGCCGTTGGTAGAACGGCAGCGCCTCCTCGCCGAACGTGTCGAGGTGCAGGCCGGCACAGCCGGACTCGCGGGCCCAGGCCTCGGCCGCCGCCATCAGCGCCCCGCCGTGGCCCTGACCGCGCCAGGCGGCGTCGACCCAGACGCGCTCGAGATACAGCCAGCCCCACGCCAGGCGCCCGATCGCCCCTCCCACCAGCCGTCCGTCGTCGTCGCGCAGATACCAGGACACGTCGGCGCGGCGCCACTCACCCCACGTCTGACGCAGGTGCGCGCGCAGGCCGTCGGTGACCGCGGCATCGTCCGCCGGGTCTGGCGGCGTCGCGCAGGTGATGGTGGGCACGGCCGCCACTATACTCGCCGCTCCCGCGTCGTCCTCATGTCTGCCGCCGTCCATCCGTCGCGCTACGCCGCGCTCTACTTTCCGATGGGCCTGATGATCGGCTACCCGAGCGTGGCGCTCGGGTATCTCGCCACACGCGCGGGGCTGCCGGTGTCGGCGGCGGCGGCCATGGTCGGCGTGGCGTTCTTCGCGCATGCGCTGAAGTTCCTGTGGGCGCCGGTCGTCGACTACTCACTCACGCGGAAGACCTGGTATCGCCTGGCGATCGCGGTGATGGCGGCGGTGATCGTGGCGCTCACGGCCACCCCGCTCAGCGGGGCCACGGTGCCGCTCGTCACCGCCCTCGTCTTCGTCGGCAATCTCGCGGCCACGTTCGTCGCCTTCGCGACCGAGGGCCTGCTGGCGCACAACACCGGGCCCGGCGGCCGGGGCCGCGCCAGCGGCTGGT
This sequence comes from Vicinamibacterales bacterium, assembly GCA_046331325.1. Taxonomy (GTDB): domain Bacteria; phylum Acidobacteriota; class Vicinamibacteria; order Vicinamibacterales; family UBA2999; genus CADEFD01. The sequence continues at coordinate 37,834 of JAXLRB010000009.1, forward strand.
TCCAGAGCGGCAACCAGTTCGGGCAGACGGCCGGTGGCGGGCTTGGCCTGTGGCTCACGCAGCACCTCGCGGCGCCGTGGATGGCCGGCGCGCTGCTGGCGGCGCTGCTCGCCGCGTGCACGCTCGCGCTCGTCGGACTCGATGAGCCGCCGGCGGTGGTGCGCGGCGGCGGCATCGGCGCGCGGGCGCGCGACGCCTGGCACGAGCTCGGCGCGATGCTGACGCGTCGCGATGGACGCATCGGCCTGCTGCTGGCGGCGATGCCCATCGGCACCGGCGCCGCGCAGTTCCTGTTCGGATCGCTCGGCACCGAGTGGGGCGCATCCGCCGATGCCGTCTCGCTGACGCTGGGGCTCGTCGGCGGCGTCGCCATCGTGGCCGGCTGCATGGCCGGCGGCGCGCTGGCCGCTCGTCTGCCGGGCGCACGCGCCTACGCGCTCTCGTGCGGCGTGTCGGCCGTGGCCGCCCTGCTCATCGCCGTCGCGCCACGCACCGCCGCCGCGTTCGTCGTGGTGACGCTGCTCTACACCGCCGCCGTCGGCCTGTGCAACGCCACCCTGACCGGCATGGTGCTCGAGGTCGCCGGCCGGGGCGCGACGGCCACGAAGATGAACGTCTTCTTCGCGATGAACACGCTGTTCGGCCTGACGATGCTGCGCATCGACGGCGCCGCCCACGATCGCTGGGGCACGAGCGGCATGCTGGTGCTGGAATTCGCCGTCGGCGTCGTGTGCCTGGGTGCGTTCGCGCTACTGCGTACGCCGTCGGCGAAGCCTCAGCCCTGAGGCCCCCGCGAAGGCGCGCGACGCGCGCCCCGTCGGTGTCCCCGACCCTCCCGAGCCGCTAGCTGCTAGTACTTCGGCATCGACGGATCCACCTGATCCGCCCACGCCATGATGCCGCCGGTGAGATTGCGGACGTTGGTGAAGCCCTGCTGGCGCAGGAACGCCGCCGCCTTCGCCGATCGCACGCCGCCCTTGCACTGGCAGACGATCTCGATCGACGGATCGAGTTCCTGGAAGCGCTGCGGCACCTCGCCGAGCGGCATCAGCACCGAGCCCTCGATGCGGTTGATCTGGTACTCGGTGGGCTCGCGGACGTCGAGGATGAACGGCCGCGTGCCGGCATCGATGCGCGCCTTCAGCTCGAGCACGCTGATGTCGCTCATCGCGTCGGCCGAGCTCGCCGCCGGCGCCTGCGAGGGCGCCACACCGCAGAATTGCTCGTAGTCGATGAGCGCGGTGACCGTGGGGTGCGTGCCGCACACCGGGCAATCCGGATCCTTGCGCAGCGTGAGCTCGCGGAACTTCATCCGCAGCGCGTCATAGATCATGAAACGACCGGCCAGGGTCTGGCCCACGCCGAGGATGATCTTCACCGCCTCGGTGGCCTGGATCGTGCCGATCAGCCCCGGCAGGATGCCCAGCACACCGGCTTCCGCGCAGCTCGGCACGAGCCCGGGCGGCGGCGGCTCGGGATAGAGGCAGCGATAGCACGGGCCGTCCTTGGTGGCGAACACCGACGCCTGGCCCTCGAAGCGGAAGATGCTGCCGTAGGCGTTCGGAATCCCCAGCAGCACGCACGCGTCGTTCACGAGGTAGCGCGTCGGGAAGTTGTCGGTGCCGTCGACGACGACGTCGTAGCCGCGAAACAGGTCGAGCGCGTTGGCCGAGCTCAGCGCCACTTCGTGCGTGATGACGTTCACGTGCGGGTTCAGCTCGAGCAGGGTGTCCTTGGCCGACGCCAGCTTGGGGCGTCCCACGTCGGACGTGCCGTGCAGGATCTGGCGCTGCAGGTTGCTGACGTCGACAGTGTCGAAGTCCACGATGCCGATCGTGCCGACGCCCGCCGCGGCGAGATACATCGCCACCGGGGAGCCGAGGCCGCCGGCGCCGATGCAGAGCACCTTCGCGGCCTTCAGCTTCTGCTGCCCCTCCATCCCCACTTCCGAGAGGATGAGGTGGCGGCTGTAGCGCCGCACTTCCTCAGCCGAGAGCGCCGGCAGCGCCGTGGCCGTGGCGCCCGATCCGCCGGCCACCGACGGGATGATGCTGACGCTCTGGCCGTCCTTCACCGGCGTCTGGTCCTTCTGCAGGTAGCGGATGTCGTCGTCGCCCACGTAGACGTTGACGAAGCTGCGCAGGCGGCCGTCGGCGGCGTAGAGATGCTGCTTCAGCCCCGGATACGTGGTGGTGAGGTGCGCGAGCACTTCACCAACGGTGGCGCCTTCGGCCTGCACCACGTCGAGCTTGGCCGTGAACGGACGGAGCGGCGTGGGGATGTGAACCGGAACGGGCATGCGGGTCCTCGTCTATGGGAAGAGCGTGATTATCACGCCGGCGCGTCGATATCCACGATCGGGCATTCGTCGAACGTCGTGCGGTCTTCGCGCAGCCGCCACGCCCGCAGCGCCACCGGCTCGCCGGCCATCACCGAGACGATCGGATAGACGAACGTCGGCCAGGCGTGGTCGAGGTCGTACTGCGACGGCACCGCCGGATGATCGGGGTGCGAGTGGTAGAAGCCGAGCAGCGACAGGCCGCGCGTCGAGGCCTGCCGTTCCGACGCCAGGTAGTCCTTGTCGTCGATGCGGAAGCGCCGCCGTGGGCCTTCGGTGGTGACGTTCGGCAGCGGATGCGTGGCGATGATCCGATCGCCGTCGCCGAGCAGCGCGCCGCAGCATTCGTGCGGGAAGGTCTCGCGGCCGTGGGCCTCGATGGCCTCGCGCACGCCGCGCCCGAGGGTGATCGGCGTCATCGCGCATCACCCGCGCGAGCCGCCGCAGCGGCCACGCGCCCTTCGTCCCAGAAGTGCTCGGAGAGATAGCGATCACCCGCGTCGCAGAGGATTGCCACCATCACGACGTGATCGCGCGAGGCGCGGGCCAGCGCCGCGTACTTCAGCGCCGCGGCGAGATTCGCGCCGCTCGACACGCCCACGAGCAGCCCTTCGTCGCGCGCCAGGCGACGCGTCATCTCGTGCGCGTCTTCGGTCGACACCTCGGCGGCGTGATCGGCGAGCGTCTCGTCGTAGATGCCGGGCACGATCGCCGAGGCCATGTGCTTCAGCCCCTCGAGCCCGTGCAGCGGCGACTCGGGCTGCACCGAGATCAACGTGACGCCGGGCACGTGCGCGCGGAGGAAACGCCCGGTGCCCATGAACGTGCCGCTCGTGCCCAGCGCGGCGACGAAGTGCGTGATGCGGCCGCCGGTGTCGCGCAGGATCTCGGGGCCCGTCGTCTCGAAGTGGGCGCGCCAGTTGAAGTCGTTGTTATGCTGGTCGGGATAGAACCACGCGTCGGGCGACGCCGCGTAGCGCCGGCGCGCCTCCACGATGGCGCCGTCGGACCCATCCATGGGATCGGTGAAGACGAGCTCGGCGCCGTAGGCCGGGAGGATGCGCTTCCGTTCCGGGCTGGCGCTGGACGGCAGGCACAGCGTGACCGGAAAACCGAGCGCGGCGCCCAGCATGGCGTAGGCGATGCCGGTGTTGCCCGAGGTGGCGTCGAGCAGGCGCTTCCCCGGCGCCAGCGCCCCCGAGCGGATCCCTTCGAGCACCATGTGCCTGCCGGCGCGGTCTTTCACCGAGCCGCCGGGGTTGCTGGCTTCGAGCTTGCCGTAGAGCTCGAGGCCGGGCACGTCGCGCTCGAGCGCCGACAGGCGCACCAGCGGCGTGTTGCCGATGGCGGCGACGATGGACGAATCGAGGCGGTACGGAGACGGCGGCACGGACGCGACCTCAGCAGCTTAGGACGGCCCTGTGACGGGCCCGTCACCGAACAATTCGCTGGGACGAATGCGGGACGCGCATCGTGACAGAATCTCCGCCCGATGGCTCTCGACATCCGCCGGGCGCGGCGACACTTCGCCCGGACAGACCCTGAGATGCTCGCGCTGGTGAAACGTGTCGGCCCGTGCCGGCTCGACCGGCGCGTGGCCCCGGACGCGTTCCACGCGCTGCTGCGCGCCATCGTCGCCCAGCAGGTGTCGGCGCGAGCCGCCCGCACGGTCTACGAACGTATCCTCGCCCTGGCCGGGACGGATGCCGTGACGGCGCCCCTGCTGCTCGCGCTCGACGAGGAGGCCCTGCGCGCGACGGGCCTCGGGCCGACCAAGACGCGCTACGTGCGGGATCTCGCGGCGCACGTGGTCGATGGGCGGCTGCCGCTCGCCTCGATCTGCGACCTCGACGACGCCGCCGTCATCCGTGCACTGACCGACGTGCGCGGCATCGGCACGTGGACGGCCGAGGTGTTCCTGATCTTCCAGCTGCAGCGGCTCGACGTCTTCCCCGCCGCCGACCTGGCGCTGCTCACGGCGATCCAGCGGATCTATCGCAAGCGCCGGAGGCCGACACCGGCCGAAGGGCGACGGTTCGCGACACGCTGGGCCCCGTATCGCTCGATCGCCAGCTGGTATCTCTGGCGCTCCATCGAACCGTAAGAACAGGGGCTCGGGGCGAGGCGCCTACTTCAGGCGCGCGGTGAGGGTGACGCTGGCGCGGATCACCGTCTCGCCGGGGGCGACCGGCGGCGCGGCGTCGGCGGCCATGGGCGCCGCGGCCATGCGCATCATCACGGGCTCGGGTCCCTGAGCGGCGCCCGCTTCCTCGATGCGCACGACGGCGGCGATCGCGGTGCCGGCGCCGGCCGCCATCGCCTCAGCCCGCGCCCGCGCGTTGGCCACGGCCTTCGTGAGGGCCTCGCGTTCGAGGGCCTCGCGCTGCTTCAGGTCGAAGCGCACGCCCTGCACCGACGTGCCGCCGGCGGCGATCGCCACTTCGAGCAGCGCACCCACGCGCGACACGTCGTCGACGCGCACGTCGATCGCGTGGCGCGCCATGTAGCCGCGCAGCGTCTGCCGGCCGTTTCCGTAGTCGAACTGCGCCTGCACGTCGTAGGCGGTGGTACGGATCGCGTCCTTCGGCACGCCGGCGCCGGTGAGCCGCTGCTGCACGGCGGTCATGGCCGCGGCCACGGCCGCCTGCGCCTCTTTCGGCGTCTTCGCGAGCTGCTCGGCGCCGATCACGAGGATGGCCATATCGGGCACGGCGCGCACTTCCCCGTCGCCGCGGGCGACCACGGTGGGCGGGGCCGGCGCGGGCGGCGGTGTCTGCGCACCGGCCGCACGCGGCACGGCGCACACGAGGGCCACGAGGACGACGACGGCGCGACGCGTCATTGCAGGGCCTCCCCCTGCGCGGCCTCGTCGTCGAGCTCCGGCAGGTCGCCGTAGGCCACGCGGAATCCGATGCTGTAGGCGTAGGTGTCGGGGGGCACCTTGTGGCGGTACGCGCACCGCAGCTGCAGCACGTCGTGGGTCACCCACGAGCCGCCGCGCAACACGCGCATCGATCCGTGCACGGGTCCGCCAGGGTTCGTCGCCGGCTGCGTCGAGTAGGCGTCGGGCGCGTACCAGTCGGCCACCCATTCCCAGACGTTGCCGGCCACGTCGTGCAGGCCGTAGCCGTTCGGCGGGAACGTGCCCACCGGGCGCGTGCCGCGCATGCGTTTCAGCGCGGTGTCGGGCAGGAAGTTCGACCGCGAGGGGTCGATCTCATCGCCCCAGGGATACCGCTGGTGTTCGACGCCGCCACGCGCGGCCCGTTCCCACTCGGCTTCGGTGGGCAGACGCACGGGACGGCCCAGCCGCGTGCCGAGCCACACGCAGTACGCCACGGCGTCGGCGTGCGTGACGAGCGTGACGGGATGCAGCCCGCGATCGCGTGGCAGATCGCCGCCACGCCAGATGTAGGGCGAGGCCAGCTCGCGGAAGGCCGCTTCGGCCGTCGGCGCGACGAACGACGGCAGATCGCGCACGTCGGGCGCGCGATGGCCGGTGTTGCGCACGAACTCGGCGTACTGCGCGTTGGTGACCGGATGCGTGGCGATGAAGAAGCGATCGACGTGGACGCGCCGGGCAGGACGCTCGTCGTCCTCGCCATCGGCCGAGCCCATCACGAACTCGCCGGCGGGAACCTCGACGAACCGGGAGCAGCTCCTCACGCATGGAGAGGCGTCAGTATACTCGGCCCATGCGCATCGAGCCGTTCGAACCGAACGCTTCCAGTCCAGTCGAGACTTTCCAGGTGCGCTTCGCCTGTCGGAGAGCGGCGTCCGGCCGCTCCGGCGTCCGCCAGCTCGTGGGCGACGACGACGTCCTCGGCCTGCTCGACGCGCCGCTGATTTACACAGACCAACGGCACCCCAGGGCTGCGCGCCACGATCGCGAGCGCCTATCCGGGCGCCACGGCCGAGCACGTGCGGGTGACGAACGGCGGGTCGGAAGCCAACTTCGTCGTCACCTGGCGGCTGGTGGAGCCGGGCGACGAGGTGGTGGTGCTGGTGCCCGCGTACTGCAAGATCGCCGGACTGGTGCGGGCGTTCGGCGGGGTGGTGCGTGAGTGGGCGATGCGGCGCGGCGCCGACGACTGGCGTCCGGACCTCGACGAGCTCGACGCACTGGTCACCGCGAGGACGCGCGCCATCGTCATCAACACACCGAACAACCCCACCGGCGCCCGTCTCGACGCCGTCGATCTCGACCGCGTGGCGCGGGCGGCCGACGCGTCGGCGCGTGGGTCGTGTCGGACGAGATCTATCGCGGCGCCGAACTCGACGGCGTGGAATCGCCGTCGATGTGGGGCCGTTCCGATCGCGTCATCGTCACGAGCGGGCTGTCGAAGGCGTTCCGGGTTGCCGGGGCTGCGCGTGGGCTGGGCGGTGGCGCCGCCGGAGGTGGCGGCGTCGCTGTGGGCGTATCGACTACGTCGATCGCCGAGCGCGCTGAAGCGATCGGCTGGCCACGTTCGCGCTGTCGCCGGCGGTGCGGTCGGCATTGCTGGCACGTACGGGCGATCCTGCGCGAGAACGTCCCGGCGGTGGAGCGCTGGCTGCGCGACTCGGGACTGCCCGTCGGCTGGGCACTCGCCCGACGCCGGCGCGTTCGTGTTCGCGCTACAACCTGCGCTCAACTCGACGGACCTCGTCACGCGCCTGCGCGACGAGGAAGCGTGCTCATCGTGCCGGGCGATCAGTTCGGACTCGACGGATGCCTACGGCTGGGCATCGGCGAGCACGTCGGCTACGTGCTCGAGGGCCTGGCGCGCCTGCAGGCGCTGATCGGCCGCGTCACTGCCCGGGCGCTGACGATCGCGTCGAGCTGTTCGGGCCGGTAGCCGACGATCGTCAGCGCGCCGGCAACGGTGACGGGCACCGTCCGATAGCCGAGCGCCAGCAGCTCGTCGTAGGCGTCGAGGATCCTCCCTGGTCGACGTTGCGCACCGTGAAGGGCACCCGGGCCTGGGAAAGCCACGCTTTCACCTGGTCGCAGGCCAGTCGGCCCTCACCGGCGTAGACCACCACGGGTCGCAGCGCGAGCGACGTCTCGGACATCGCCGACAAACTTACCAGACCGCGACGCCGCCGCGGGTGCCGCGTCCGGACATCATGGGACCTCTTCACGGCCTCACCGTGCTCGACTTCACCCGCGTGCTGTCGGGCCCCTACTGCACGATGGCGCTCGGCGATCTCGGCGCCGCATCATCAAGCTCGAACATCCCGGGCGCGGCGACGACACGCGCCGCGCTGGGGGCGCCGTTCTCGGCGACGAGAGCGCGTATTTCCTCGGCGGAGCCACAGCAAGGAAAGCGTCGCCATCGACTTAAGAAGCCCGGCGCGCTCGACGTGGTCGAGCGACTGCTAACCATGGCCGACGTCGTGGTCGGGCGAACTGTCCGCGCCCCGGCACGCTGGACGCGCTGAAGCTCGACGCGGCCTCGGTGCGCGCGCGCCATCCGCATCGTCTACTGCTCGATCTCGGGCTACGGCAGACCGGTCCTCGACGCGAAAGAGCCCGGGTACGACGCGCGGTGATGCAGGCCGAGGGCGGCCTCATGAGCACGGGCGCGCCCAGCGGCGTACCCTATCGCCTCGGCGTCGCCATCGTCGACATCGTCTCGGGCATGTTCGCGGCGCAGGGCATCCTGGCGGCCCTGGTGTCGCGCGGCATCACCGGCAAGGGCCAGGTGGTCGGCATCGGCATGCTGGATGCGGCGAGCCGCGCTGCTCACCTACCAGGCCGGCAACTACTTCGCGAACGGCGTGGCGCCGGGCGCCCTCGGCAACCGCCATCCGACGATTGCGCCGTGAGCATCGCGACGTCCGGCGGCGACGTCATCGCAGTGGGCAACGACAACCTGTGGCGAGCATTCTGTGCCGCCGCCCACCGCCTACCGGCGCTGGGCGCCGATCCGTTTCGCCACCAACGCCCTGCGCCTCGCCCACTACGACGAGCTGCGCGCCACGCTCGTGCCGGTGTTCGCGTCGCGCACGCCGCCGGTGGCAGTCGGTGCGCTGCGCGAGGCCGGCGTGCCGAACAGCGCCGTGCGCAGCCTCGACGAGGTGTTCGCCGATCCGCAGGCAGCGGCGCGCGAGATGCTGGTCGAAGTCGATCACGCCACGCTGGGCCCGGTGAAGGTCACCGGCCGTGCCGGCGAGACTCTCGGACGCGGGCTCGGTGCGCACGGCGCCGCCCACGCTGAGTCCAGCACACGGCGGCGGTGCTTCGCGAACTTCGGCTACGATCAGGCGGGGATCGAGGCGCTCGTGGCGAACGGCGCGGTGAGGGGATGACGATGGATGTCGCGTTGCTGCGCAAGAGTGTCAAACAGGCGATCGAGGGCGCGAGAAGCGCGAGCAGCGCCGCGCGCCGCACCCGCGCTGACGAGGCGCGCAAGGCCTACGACGCGCTGCTGAACGATGGGCCATCCCGGTCTTCCGCAGCATGTCGCAGGTGCTGAAGAGCGAAGGGATCCCGTTCGACGTGATGACACCGTCGGGCGGTGTGCGGCTGGTGCCCGAACGCACGCGCGAGGACGGCATCGAGCTGACCCTGACGGCACGTTCGATCCGCCGCGTCCACGCTGACCGTGGTGCGGTCGCGCGGCAGCCGCACGATGCGCTCGGAGCGCGCCCTCAAGGACGGCGCGCGCATCGAGGCCATCACCGACGACGACGTGGCCGGGGCGCTGCTCGACGAGCTGATGCCCTGGTTCGAGCGCCCAAGCGCCAACCGAACGCGATGAGGCCGACGCGGGTCCCCGTCGCTCGGCGGCCCGCGCCTGCTGGCTGCCGCGATCGTCGTGTTCGTGGCGCTGACCCTGGCTGATGACGTGGCCGCAGGCGCTGCGCGAATCCGCGACGGCGTCTCCGACATCGGCGATCCGCTGCTGAACGCGTGGGCCCTGGCCTGGGTCGCGCGGCTGCCGACCGCGCCGGCGCACGTCTTCGACGCCGGCAACATCTTCCATCCCGGAAAGCGCGGCACGCTCGCCTACTCCGAGACGCTGCTGGCGCCCGCCCTCATCGGTGCGCCGTTCTTCTGGCTGGGCGCCGGGCCGATCGGCGTCTACAACTTCCTGCTGCTGCTCGGACTCGCCGCCTCCGGCGTCGGCGTCGCCGCGCTCGTGTACGGCTGCACGGGCCGTAGGGGAACCCGGGCTGGTGGCCGGCACGATCTTCCGCGTTCCTGCCGTTCCGGTTCGACCACTACGCGCACTTCCAGCTGCTGCAGACGCGGTGGATGCCGCTGGCGCTGTGGTTCCTGCATCGCCTGATCGACCGCGGGCGCGTCCGCGACAGGTATCGATGCTCGGCGTGATGGTGGGCCTGCAGGTGATGACGTCGGTCTACAACGCCATCTTCCTCGGCGTGCTGCTGGCGGTGGTGGGACCGGTGCTGCTCGTGTGGCGCGAGCTGTCGGCGTCGCGCCGCCTGCGCGCGGTGGCCGCGTCGATCGTCGTGGCAGGCCTGCTCTCGGCGCCCGTCGCGATCGCGCACCTGAAGGCACGAGCCGTCGTCGGCGAACGCGGGCGCGAGGAAGCGGCACATGAGCGCCGAGCTGACGGACTATCTGGCGGCCGTGCCCTGGAACCGCCTGCACGGGAGCCGCGCCGAGTATTTCGGCGGCACGGAGCGGCGGCTGTTCCCCGGCGTGATGGTGGTGCTGCTGGCGATCGTGGCGCTGTAGCCGCCGTGGTCGTCGACGCGCGTGGCTTATCTGCTGGCGCTCGGCATCACGGTGAGCTGTCGCGTGGCTTCAACGGCTGGCTGTATCCGTGGCGCCGATCACGCGTTCCTGCTGCGCAGCCTGCAGGTGCCGGCCCGCATGGGCCTGGTGGTCAGGCTCGTGCTGGCCGTACCTGGCCGGATTCAGGGAGCGGCGCGCCTGCAGGCGCGCCTGTCGGCCCGCGGGGCTCATCGCGATTCTGGTGATGCTGGCGGGTGGTATCCGCGCAGATTCGTGGGTAGCGCCGATCGACTCACCACCGTGGCGCACGCGGCCGCTGAGTATGCGCAGAGCTGATGCGCTGATCGGGGCGAGTCAGCCGACGTGCCGTTCGTGCGTCCCTTGCGGGCGCATGAACCGGCGGTGCTGCTCGAACTCCCGGTGACCGTCGAAGTGCCGACCTACCATGCTGCTCGACGTATCACTGGCGAACGCTGGTGAACGGCTACAGCGGCTTCTTCTCGGATCGCTACAACCGTGTCACGCAGGTGATGCAGTCGCTTCCCGACGAGGAGCGCCGTGAAGCGTCTGCAGGGGCTGCAGGTGCGCTACGTCACGCTGCACGGCGAATTCATGTCGGATCGCGACTACCGCCGGATGACCGCACAGCTGGACCGCATGGCCCCGGCATTCCGATTGGTGAGCCGGCGGCCGTGGCGCGACAAGGAGATCAGTCTGTATCGCTTCGACGCGCACGCGCGGTAGGACGGCGGCGCGATCCGTGCGCGCCGGCACTCGCGCGTGGCTACGCCAGGCGCTCGACGAACGAGGTGTCGATGCCTTCGCGGCGCAGCAGCGCCAGCAGGCCGGCCTTGTCGTCGGCCTTGCGGTAGGCCTCGCGCACGTCGACGGCGCCGCTCTGCACGAAGGCGACGAGCGCGTCGTTCAGCGGCGCCATGCCCAGCTTGCGGCCGCTGTCGATGGCGCGCGGCAACTGCGCGATCTGGCCGTCGCTGACCAGCGCGGCGACCGCGTTGGTGTTCAGCACCAGCTCGCGCGCGGCCAGGCGGCCGCCGCCGGCCTTGCGCAGCAGCACCTGCGCGACCACGCCGCGAAGGTGCTCGGCGAGGGCGGCGCGCACGTTGCGGCGCTGGTCGGACGGGCACAGATCCACGAGACGTTCGAGCGCCGCGGTGGCCGAGGCCGCGGTGACCGACGCGAACACCAGCAGGCCCGATCCGGCGGCGTCGAGCGCCACCTGCAGCACGTCGGGCGAGCGCAGATCCTCGATGACGAGCACGTCGGGGTTCTCGCGCAGCGCGGCGCGGGCCGCCGACACGACCTCCTGCGCGTTGCCGCGCAGTTCACGCTGGCTGATGAGCGATCCGCGGCTTTCGTGCACCAGCCGGATCTGCCCTTCGAGCGTGATCACGTAGTCGCTGCGCTGGCGGTTGATGAGGTCGACGAACGCCGACACCAGCGTGGACTTGCCGCTGGCCCGCGGCCCGGTGACGATGACGAGGCCCTCGGGCTCGGTGGCCAGCGCCTGGATCTCGCGGACGAGCCCGAGCTGCTCGGCCGACGTGGCCTTCGCCTGGATCATGCGCAGCAGCGCGCCGGGACCGCGGTAGTCGCGGAAGGTCGTGATGCGGACGCGGCCGACGTCCTGCAGATCGCGGATCCACTCCGCGCTTTCCTTGTCGCGCGCGCCCTCGGGCGCCAATTCCAGCACCGCCGCTTCGACGTCGCCGCTCGAGAGCGCCGGCTCGCCATCCAGCAGGCGGATGTCGCCATCGACGCGCACGGCCGGGCGCGCCTGCGTGGTGAGATACAGCGCCGAGGCGCCGCGCGCCGAGGCCAGCCGCAGCAGCCGCTCGATGCCGCCCGGGCGCACCGCGCCGCGGGAGCTTCCACCGGACCCACGCGCGCCGTCGCGCGTGAGTGAGAGCACCACGGCGGGCAGCGGGTCCGTCGCCGTGAGCGACGCCTCGGCATCGCGTTCCATGGCGTCGAGTTCCGAAGCGAGGCCCGGCAGCATCGGGTGCGATTCTGGCACGTAACGCGGCTCGGACGCCTCGATGTGCGCGGACGCCGGCCACGCGGGCACGGCCACCGGAGCCGGACGCGGCGTGGCGGCGGGCGTGGGTTCGGACACGGGCACCGCGACGGCCGGCGTCGGCGCGACGGCCGCCGGGGCGGGCGCGGACACGGGCGTCGCGTCGACACGCGCGGGCGGCGGCACGATCGCCGGAGCCGCGAGTTCGGGCGCGGTCTGTGGCACGGGGGCGGCCACGGCCACCGCGGGCGTGGCGACGGGTTCCGGGATGACGAACGCGGGTACGGCCTCGGGCGGCGGCGCGACCGCGCGCGCGGGCTCGGCGACCACGGGCGGTGCGACGGCCACGGCGACGACCGGCTCCGACACGACCGTCGGGGCGGGCGCCACCGGCGTTTCGGGCGCGACGGGCATGACGGCCGGCGCCTCGACCGGCGCACTCGCCGGAGCCGGCACCAACTCGACCACGGGCGCCTCGAATGCGGTGGGATCGGTCGCGGCCGCGAACACGGCCTCGGCCGCGGGTGCGGGCATTGGCATGGCGTCGGCCGCGGTGTCGGCCACGGCCGCCATCGGCACGTCGAGCGCCGTGCTCAGATCGTCGGACTCCGCGACGGCATCGGCGGCGGCTTCGAGCGCGACGAGCTCCGCCGTGGCGGGCGTCGGTTCGAGCGCGGCGAACGCGGGAGTCACGACCTCCGCGGCCATCTCCTCGACGTCGTACGTCGGCAGCTCGTAGACCTCGGCCTCGGGCTCGGCCACGATCGCGGCCGGCTCCGGCGCGGGCGCGCTCGCCTCAGCCGGTGCCGGCGCGGGCGTCGTTACGTACTGGCGCCGGGATCCGCCACGACGGGCATCGGCACGCGTGGCATCTCGAATGCCCGGCTCGGCGGCCCGGGCGACGACGACCGTCTCGGAAGCTGCGACGACCGGCGGTGCGACCGGAACGGGCGCGGGGGCGGGCGCGACGGGTTCGACGCGGATCGGCTCGGCCGCCACGGGCGCCGGCGCTGGAACGGGCGCGGCAGTCGGGGCCACGCGGCGGTGGCGGCGCAGTTCGATCCAGATGTCGTCGCCGCCACGGGCGGCCACGACCGTGAAGCGGTCGCCGCCGGACGCGGGGCGCTCCTCGAGTTCGTGTTCGACGGCGCCCATCTCGCGCAGGCTGCGGAGGGCGTCGGCGCTGAGCAGCTGCGAGAGCATGCCCTCCATGGCCCCGAGGCCCAGGCCCTGACGCGACAGCTCGACCGGACCGGCCGCCGCGACCACGTACGGCTTTTCGCCGACGTGGAGCACCAGGGCGTCTCCGTCGGAGCGCACCACCGCGGTCAGCAGCGAATCTACGAGAGGCATCGACATTCGGGCCGGTCAGCTGCGCGACGGTGCACTGTTTCTCGTGCCCCGTCTTCGCCTGTCATCCTGCATGACATGTTTCGGCCCGTCCGAACAGCAACGTTAGCGCTCAGAGCGGGCCGGAGCGTCGGGCGACATGAATCGTCATCAGACCGAACAGAATCGGCACGATTTTCACGTCGGCGAAGCCGCGTTGACGCAGTCGCGCGGCCACGCCGGCGGCGCCCGGATAGCGCTCGATCGAGGCGGGAATGTAGCGATACGTGTCGGGATCGCCGTGCAGCCACCAGCCGAGTACGCCGCCAACCACCCGCAGATACGCGAGATACGCGCGCCGCACCAGCGGCGACTCGGGCTTGTTGAAGTCGAGCGAGAGCAGTCGTCCTCCCGGCGTGAGCACGCGCACGATTTCGTCGATCGCGACGTCGAGATCGGGCACGTTCCTGAGCCCGTAGCTGGTCGTCACGAGCGACACCGTACCCGAGGGCAGCGGCAGCGCGTGCATGTCCCCCACCAGCCAACGTAGCGGCGCCGCCGCGGCCGGCGCCGGCTTGTCGCGCGCGATCTCGATCATGCGCAGGGTGAGGTCGAGGCCGACGGCGTGGGCGCCGCGCGCGGCGACGAGCCGCGCCACGTCGCCGGTACCGCTCGCCAGGTCGAGCGCGACCTCGTCCGTTCGCACGTCGGCGAGCGCGACGAGCCGCCGCTTCCAGCGCGCGTCCATGCCGTACGACAGCACGCGCGTGATGAGATCGTAGCGATCGGCGATGGTGGCGAACAGACGCCGGACGTGTCCGGCCTTGGCCGCCGGCGACGTGAACGCGGCGTCGAGCTGACGGCTCATCCGGCCACGAGGCGCCAGCCCTGCGCCACCACGAAGCAGAGCAGGAAGCCCATCGCCACCGGCAGCAGCGCCGACAGCGTCGTCCACTTCACGCTGCGCGTCTCCTTCCAGATCGTGTAGATCGTGGTGGAACACGGGTTGTGCACCAGGCTGAAGAGCATCAGGCACACCGCGGTGAGCAGCGTCCAGCCGCTGCCGCGCAGCAGCGCCGCGGTGTCAGCCGTGGAATCGAGCTCGAACATCACGCCGGCGCCGCCGCCGAACCCGTTGACGCGGCTCACGAGCACCGTCAGCATGAGGATCGTCGGCACGACGATCTCATTGGCGGGAATCGCGACGACGTAGGCGAGCAGGATGACGCCCGACAGGCCGATGAGGCCGCCGAACGGCTGCATCCAGTGCACGAGCGCCTCGGCGACGCTCACGTCGCCCCACGGCACGTTCGACACCAGCCAGATCACCGCGCCGGCCGGCAGCGCGAACACGATGGCGCGCCACAGCACGTACAGTGTGCGATCGATGAGCGAGGTGTAGAGCGTGGCCAGCACGCGCGGCGGCCGGTAGGGCGGCAGCTCGAGGCTGAACGCCGACACCTCGCCGCGCAGCACGGTCCGTGAGAGCACCCACGACGTGGCGAACGTCAGCACCACGCCGAGCACGGCCACCCCCACCACCGCGAGTGCCGAGACGAGGCCCGCGAGATGCGCCGGCGCGGCGCCACCGACGAAGATCGTCGCCACCAGGATCTGCGTGGGCCAGCGGCCGTTGCAGAGCGCGAAGTTGTTCGTGATGATGGCGATGAGCCGCTCGCGTGGGCTCTCGATGATGCGCGCCGCCACGACACCGGCGGCGTTGCAGCCCCAGCCCATGGCCATCGTCAGCGCCTGCTTGCCGTGCGCGCCCACGCGCCGGAACGTGCGATCGAGGTTGAAGGCGACACGCGGCAGGTAGCCGAAGTCCTCGAGCATCGTGAAGAGCGGGAAGAAGATCGCCATGGGCGGCAGCATCACGCTCACCACCCACGCGGTCGCGAGATACATGCCGTCGACGAGGAGGCCGCTGAGCCACCACGGCATGACCGCATCCGCCGCTGATTTCAGCAGCGGGTGCGCCCAGTCGAGCAGCACCGACGCGATCAGGCCCGACGGCACGTTGGCGCCGGCGATCGTCAGCCAGAACACCACCGCGAGCATCAGCACCATCAGCGGCACGCCCCACACCCGGCTCGTGACGAGCCGGTCGATGGTGCGATCGAGATCGAAGCGCTTCGCGACGCCGTCGTGCGACACCGCGCGATCGGCGATGCGCGCCGCCTCGGTGTAGATCGCCTCCATCAGCGACTGGTGGAAATCGGCGCCCACCTGCCAGCGCAGCTGGGACGCGAGCTGGATCAGCGCCTCGACCTCGCCGGCCGGCGGCGGCACCAGCGGCGGCCGTTCCTCGCCGGTGGTCGGCACGTGCAGATCGCCGAGTTCGCCCCGCGCCAGCGCCGTCTGGATGCGCTCGTCGCCGTCGAGCAGGCGCAGTGCCACCCAGGCGGCGTTCGGCAGGTCGGGCACCAGCCGCCGCACACCCTCGCTCAACCGCGCGATCGCGCGCTGCAGCGCCGGCGAGCGTTCGCCGATGCCGTGCGCGCGCCCGCGCACCTCGCCGCGCGCCACTTCGGCGATCGCGGCCATCAGCTCGGGCAGGCCCTCGCCGTAACGGGCGGCCGCGGGCACGACGCGCACGCCCAGGTCGCGCGCCAGGCGCCGGTCGTCCACCTCGATGCCGCGGCGTCGCGCCTCGTCCATCAGGTTCAGGCAGACCACCACGCGATCGGTGATCTCGAGTACCTGCAGCACGATGTTGAGGTTGCGCTCGAGACACGTGGCATCCACCACCACGACGGTCACGTCGGGCTGGCCGAAGAGCACGAAGTCGCGCGCGACCTCCTCGTCGAGACTGGCCGAGAGCAGCGAGTACGTGCCCGGCAGATCGACGATCTTGAAGCGCTTGTCGCCGGTGGCGAACGCGCCCTCGGCGCGCGTCACCGTCTTGCCCGGCCAGTTGCCGGTGTGCTGCCGCAGACCGGTCAGCGCGTTGAACACCGTGCTCTTGCCGGTGTTCGGATTGCCGGCGAGCGCCACGACGTAGTCGTGCCCCGTCATGTCGACGCCGAGCTTCTGCAGGTTGCCGAGATGGTGCGCCGGGCAGGTGGCGCACGCCTCGGGCGATGGATGACTCATGCCGTGGCCTCCGTGCGCTGGACGAAGATCTGCGCCGCCTGATCCGAGCGCAGCGCGATGAGGGCGCCGCGGATGCGATACGCGGTCGGATCGCCCGACGGCCCGCGCAGCTCGCTCGTCACGCGGGTGCCGGGCACGAGCCCGAGATCGAGCAACCGCCGGCGCTGGGCGCCGCGGCACGACGCGGCCAGCGCCACAACCTCCGCCGACTCGCCCGGAGCAATCGCCGAGAGGCGCGTCATCGACGCCGGCTCGCGCGCTTCCTCGATCGCCAGCACGGTCACGTTGGCGGCGACCACGGGCGCCAGCACGACCTCGTCGCTCTCGGCCTGCACGCGCAGCCGCTGCGGCGACTTCTCGAGCACGCGCACCTGCATCCCTGGCACGAGCCCCAGCGCGACGATCTGCGCGAAGACGGCCTCGGGCTCGTCCTCGATGTGCAGGATCTCGGCGGCAACGTCGACGGCGAGCTGCGTGAGCGGCTGGCCCTGGTGCGGCGGCAACTCGCCGCTGGCCAGCGGGATCGGATCGCCGTGCGGGTCGTAGCGCGGATGGCCGAGCGTGGCGGCCAGCGCTTCGGCCTGCTGCGCGCTCATGCCGTGTTCGCGACGCTCGGCATGCGCATGCCACTCGCGGGCATCCAGTCCGGTCTCGTCGGCGAGATACCGTTCCCACAGGCGATGGATGCGGATGACGCGCAGGGCTTCCCGGCGACCGTCGGGAGTGAGGCGCAGCGCGGCGTCGTCGTGATGCAGCAGATCGAGACGGCCGAGCCGGTCGACCAGCTCGGCGGCGGCGCGTCCGCTGAGGCCGAGGGCGCCGGCGAGACTCTCGAGTGTGGCGGGCCGCTGGCGGTACTCGCCGTCCCACAGGTGCTTGAGGGCGTCTTCCACCTCGATGCGGTCCGACGCCTGCAACGACCGGCGCCAGCGCCACGCCAGGCCGGTCGACGGCCAGAAGGCGGCAGCCGCCAGCCCGAGCGCGGCGAACACGATGAGGAGCGAGGGAAGCGGGGTCACGGTAATTTTGATTACTCAAAATCATATATCGGCCACACCCGAAGTCAACTCCAGCCTCCGGAGCGGTCTGCTACGATGCCTCCCGGTCGCATGCCGCCATCCAGTACCGTCGAAAACTACCTGAAAGAGGTCTATCTGGGCGTCGGACGGCTGCCGGCCGGCGCCACACTGCTCCCCATGGGCCAACTGGCGGCCGCCCTCGGCGTCACGCCGGGCACCGCGACCACGATGGTGAAGGCCCTGGCCGAGTCGGGCCTGGTGGAGTACGAGCCGTACAACGGCGTGCGCCTCACGAGCGCCGGCACGAAGCTGGCGACCACGGTGCTGCGCCGGCACCGCCTGGTCGAGCTGTTCCTGGTACAGGTGATGGGCATGCGCTGGGACGAAGTGCACGACGACGCCGAGCACCTCGAGCACGTCGTCTCCGATCGCCTGCTCGATCGCATCGACGAGATGCTCGGCCACCCCGACACCGACCCGCACGGCGATCCGATTCCCGGTCCCGAGGGCACCATTCGCGAACGCCACTTCGAGACGCTGCTCACCTGCCCGCTGGCCACCGAGGTGGTGGTGGCACGCGTGAGCGATCAGGATCCGGTGTTCCTGCGCTTCGTCGAACGGCACGCGCTGAAGCCGGGGATGCGAGTGACGGTGGAAGGGCGCGAGGACGCGGCCGACGCGGTGCAGCTGCGCGGCGCCGACGGCACGGCGTTCACGCTCGGCGCACGAGCGGCGTCGAAGCTGCTGGTCGACGTGCCGCGCGCCGAGGCGGCGGTCAGCCGTGAAGGCGGCCGAGACGCAGCGCGTCGCCGATGACGCGCGGCAGGTCGCGCGGCGTCGCCGCGACGAACGGCGTGGCCCCGGGCGCCACGCGCGGCGCGCCGAACCCGTAGCCCGCGAGCACGAAGGGCACGCCGGCGCGCACGCACGTCTCGGCGTCCACGTGCGAATCGCCCACGTACACGATCGGGCCGCCGTGCGCGTGGGGCGCCAGAGACAGCAGCCCTGCCGGATCGGGCTTGCGCGGCAGCGGCCCGTCGCCCCCGAGCACCTCCACGAAGTGGTGGCGCAGCCGCAGACCGTCGAGCAGGCGCAATGCCGGGGCGAGCGGCTTGTTGGTGACCACCGCCATCGGCAGCAGGGGCTCGAGGTGTGTGAGCACCGGACCGAGGCCGGGATACAGCGCGGTCGTGTCGAGCAGACGCTCGTCGTAGAGCGTAAGGAAGCGCGCCAACGCGTCCGGCGTCTCCGGATCGAGCCCGGCCGCGGTGAGCGCGCGCCTCACCAGCAGGGCCGCGCCCTCGCCCACCATCGCCACGACTTCGTCGAGCGCGAGCGCGCGTCCGCCGAGCGACTCGGTGAGGGCGCTCGCCGCGGCGGCGAGGTCGGCCGCCGAATCCACCAGCGTGCCGTCGAGGTCGAAGGCGATGAGCCCGGTGATCGGCCCGCTCATGGCTGGCGATCCGGAGGAAGGGGCTGCGTCACGTACGGCGATGATTGTATCCTCGCCCTCGATGTCGTCCCGAACGTCGTCGGTGGTGCTGGTGTCGAGCGGCCTCGACAGCGCCGTGCTGCTCGCGCACGAAGCGACACAGTTCGACGTGCGGCCCGTCTACGTACGATCGGGCCTGGCGTGGGAAGCCGCCGAGCTGCGGATGCTGTCGCGGCTGCTGATGTCGCCCGTGTACGCCGGGCTGCGGCCGCTGGCGGTCATCGACCTGCCGGTGGCTGACGTCTATCCCGCCGATCACTGGGCGCTCACCGGCACACCACCGGCCTACGACACGCCCGACGAAGCCGTGTATCTCGTGGGCCGCAACGTGACGTTGCTCGCGAAGGCGGGGATCGTGGCGGCGCGGGCCGATGCCCGCCGCATCGTGCTGGGGCCACTCGCCGGCAACCCGTTTCCCGACGCGACGCCGGCGTTCTTCGCCGCGATGGCCGAGGCGTTGTCGCGCGGCCTCGCGCACGTGCTCTCGATCGCGGCGCCGTTCGGCACGCTGCACAAGGCGCAGGTGATCGAGCTCGGGGCGCGCTTGGGCGTGCCGTTCGAGCTCACGCTGTCGTGCATGAACCCGGTGGACGATCGGCACTGCGGCCGGTGCAGCAAGTGCCGTGAGCGTCGGGACGCGTTCGCCGAGGCGGCGGTGGAAGACCCGACGCCGTACGCCGCGGCATCGCCGCGCGCGGCGGATCGCTGAGGTCCGCGGGCGCGGCCGCTACGACTCGAAGCGGATCGATCCGTCGCCCGTGCGCACGCGCAGCGTGTGGCCGCCGCCGCCGAGCGTCGCCTTCAGCGACTTGCGATCCTCGTCGCGATCCTCGCCCTCGGCGCGGCGATCGGGCACCGTGAGGTGCGGATGCGACGAGCGGATCGATCCGTCGGAGGTGACGGCGTCGATCTCGGCGGCCAGATCCTCGGGCAGGCGCAGTTCGACGGTGCCGTCGTTGGTCTCGACCGACCAGTCGTCGCCGAGCGCACTGCCCTTCTCGGCGGTGACGCGCACCGAGCCATCGCCCGACTTGGCGCGCAGCAGCGTGAGCAGGCCGTTGACCGTGACGCTGCCGTCGAGCGTCTCGACATCCACCTTGCCGGTGGTCTCGCGGAGGCGGATCGAGCCGTCGTCGGTGCGGACCCGCAGGTCGCCCGAGAGACGCAGGCCCGACACCGATCCGTCGGCCGTGCGCAGCGAGAGCTGACCCGAGACGTCTTCCACGGTGATCGACCCGTCGCCGCTGCGGAGATCGAGGGTCGCGGCCTTCGGCAGGGCGACGCGCAGTTTGGCCGAGGGCGAGAAGGTGATGCCAATCTGGATGCCGTCGCGTCCGCCGCCGGCCGGTCCCTTCACGCGCAGGGTGACCTGGTTGCCCTCCTGCGACTTCTCCACCACGATCTGCTGCAGCAGGCCGTCGTCCTGGGCCTGTTTCTCGACGACGACCTCGACTTCCTGGCGGTCCCACGAGTGCACCTCGATGGCGCCATCGAAGGTCTCGAGCGAGATGGTCGGCGCGCTGCCCACCGTGAAGGTGTGGGTTTCCTGCGCGGTGGCGCCCTCGGTGTTCACGTTCACGGTGCAGGCGGCCAGCCCGGCCGCGAGCGTTACGAGTCCTGCCACGCCTGCCGCTCGTCGAATCATCGCCGCACCTCGGCCGGAGAGACGTCGACCGCCCCGCCGGAGTTCCACACGTCCCGTCCGCCGACCCAGGTCCGGCGCACCCGCAGATCGTCGTCGAGCCACACCAGGTCGGCCGCGGCGTCCACCGCCAGTCGTCCCAGGTCGGGGCGGCCTGCCGCCTCGGCCGGCGTCGTGGATGTCAGCCGAGACGCCTCGACCAGGTCGAGCCCGACGTCGGAGACGAGCCGCCGGAACACCCCGTCCATCGTCGCGACGCTGCCGGCGAGCGTCCCGTCGGCGAGCTCGGCGCGATCGGCCCGCACGTGGAGCACATGCTCGCCGAGCGCGGTCGTGGCGCCCACCGGCAGGCCCGATGCGGCCGTGCCGTCGGTGATTGCCGCGATGCCGGCCGGTCCCTTGGCGCGAATGGCCATCGCGATGGCGCCAGGGTGGACGTGCACGCCGTCGACGATCACTTCACAGGTGACCTCGGTCGCGGTCAGCACCGCGCCGGCCAGGCCTGGCGCGCGATGCGTCAGCGGCGGCATGCGGTTGAAGAGGTGCGTCGCATGACGGGCGCCGGCGGCGACGCCGGCGAGCCCCTGCTCGTAGGTGGCGCCCGAATGGCCCAGCGACACGCGATGCCCCGCCGCGGCGAGGCGGCTGATGAGATCGAGCGCGTGTGGCAGCTCGGGCGCCAGCGTGACGACGCGCACCGCGGCCGCGTGCCGGTCGATCGTGGCCAGGATCGCGGCGCCCGTGAACTCGCCCTCGAGGACGAGCGGCTCGCCAGCCGCCGGCGGACGGCGCAGGCAGCGCGCCGGTTGCGCGCCCTTGTAGTCGGGGGCGATGAAGTTGCTCTCGAGATGCGCGCCGAGCACGCGGGCCCCGCTGGCGCCCGCGGCCGACGCCGCCGCGACCGCGGCGAGGAACCCGGCGAGCACGTCGGGCGGACACGCCACCGACGTCGGCAGGAACGCGGTGACGCCGTAACGCGGCAGCGTCGCCGCGACGCGCGCCACTGCGTCGCCCCCACTGAGCACGTCGATGCCGCCCACGCCGTGCACGTGCACGTCGACGAACCCCGGCACGAGCCAGCCGCCCCCGCAGTCGAGGTCGGCGGCGGAGGATCCGTGGTCTGGCGCGATCTCGGTGATGCGGCCGTCCGCCAGCGTCACGGCCAGGCCATCGCGCACCCCATCGGGCGTCACGAGCCGGGCGCCGCGCAGGCGAGTCACCGCGTCACTCCGCGTCGTCGCGCGGCTTCGAGGCTTCGGCCTTGAGCGCCGCCACGAGCTGGTCGCGCTTCTCGACGAGTCGCTTCAGCGGCCGCCGGTTGTTGGTGTGCCCGACGGCGTACTCGGCGAAGAGCGGGAACGCGATCGTGGAATCGCAGTAGGCGACGACGGTGTCGGGCAGCACGCCGGGATTCACCTTGCCCCAGCTCACCGCCTCGGCCGGCGTCGCGCCCGACAGGCCGCCCCAGACCACCTGATCGGTCGTGATCTGGATGAAGTAGTCGTTGCCGCCCTTGGGGATGCCGTAGACCTCCCACAGCGTGGGCTGGCCCTGCAGGTAGAAGTTCTTCGGCGAGCCGCCGCCGAGGATCACGGCGCCGTTCTTCTGGCCGGCCAGGATGATGGCGCAGATCTCGTTGACGTCCTTGTTGGGGTCGACCATCAGCCGCCCGCCGTTCATCAGCTCGTGGAACGCGACGTTCATGCCGATCGAGCTGTCGCCCGGCGACGACGTGTAGATCGGCACGCCCGCGCGCGACGCCGCGGCCAGTACCGAATGCTCTTCGCAGCCGGGATGCGTCTTCCGCAGGTGTTCGCCGAGCGCGTAGTGCAGCTCCGCGGTCGACACCGGACCGTCGAGACCCGACTGCACGAGGAAGTCGCGCACGTAGCGGTCGGTGTCGAGCAGCACCTGCGCCGGGAACAGCACGTCGTAGATGCGGATGACGCCGTCGTCGTAGAGCTGACGATCGTCGACGAACGGCGAGCCGCGATGCAGCGTGAAGTTCAGCGCGTAGTGCAGGTCGTGATAGAGGTTCGCGCCCGTCGAGATGACGAAGTCGACGAGGCCGCGCTCCATCAGCTCGATCATCGCGCCACCGAGACCGGCGGGTGTGAGCGCGCCGGCGACCGTGAGCGCGATGGTGGTGTCGTGGTCGGGCGCCAGCATCTTGTCGGCGTAGATGCGGCAGGCCTCGCCGAGTCTGGCGGCGTTGAACGCCTGGAAGCCCTCGTCGATCAGCGTCCGCACCTCGGCGCTGCCGCGCGGTCGGTAGTAGCGGATCGGGCGGCCGCCCAGGTGATTGCGTTTCTTGCCGGTGGAGCCGGGTGCGCGATGGGGCACGGACGTGAGACCTCCGAAATCGTTCGACGGGTAGAGTATCACCGCGTCCGGAATCTTCACGGCCCTGCACGGCACGGCGCGCATGCGCCTCATGGGCTAACCTCGGGCGTCGAGTGTCCGATAGATGGACAGTAGAGAAACGAGACACTCGTGGACGACATCACGTTCGCCGCTCGCCGGGCCTCCAGCTCGGCTCCCCGCCAGGACACCGACGCCGAGAGCCGGTTCCGCCAGCTCGTGCAGTCGCCGCTGCGCGCCGGCATCCTGCGCTTCCTCGCGGCCCGTCCGAACGAGACGTTCGACGCCGAGGCCATCATGCAGGCCTTCGGGCGCATGCGGCTCGACGTCGAGAACTGCCTCCGCGAACTGGTGGAGTCGACGGTGGTGCGGCGCGTGCCCGGCGAACCGCTCACCTATGCGATCGCCCGCCTCGATCCGGCGACGCCGCTCGGCCAGCAGCTCGACACGTTCCTCGAGCGACGCGCCGCCGTCGGCATCGAAGACACCTCGCCCTCGGTGCAGCGCTTCCGCGAGATGATCGGCCGCGACGAGAAGATGCTGGCCATCTTCGAGTGGATTCGCACCGCCGCGAAGTCGGACATCTCGGTGCTGATCCTCGGCCCGACGGGCGCCGGCAAGGAAGTGGTGGCGCGCATGATCCACGAGCTGTCGCGCCGCGGCCAGGAGAAGTTCCAGGCGGTGAACTGCGCCGCTTTGCCCGACACGCTGTTCGAATCGGAGATCTTCGGCTACGAAAAGGGCGCCTTCACCGGCGCGCACGACCGCAAGCCCGGCCGCCTCGAGCTGGCCAACGGCGGCACCTTCTTCCTCGACGAGGTCGGCGATCTCTCGCTGGTGGCGCAGGCCAAGATCCTGCGCGTGCTCGAGGAACGCCGCTTCGAGCGCCTCGGCGGCAGCAAGTCGATCCACGTCGACTTCCGGCTCATCTCGGCCACCAACCGCCCGCTCGACCAGTTCGTGCGCGAGAGCCGCTTCCGCGAAGACCTCTTCTATCGCGTCAACGCCTTCTCGATCCGCCTGCCCTCGCTGAAGGAGCGGTCGGTCGACATCCCGGTGCTCGCCAACCGCTTCATCGCCCGCTACTGTGCTGCCAACGGCCTGCCGCTCGACGCCAAGCGCCTCTCGCAGGAAGCGGTCGATCGCCTGCTGAGCTACCACTGGCCCGGCAACATCCGCGAGCTCGAGAGCACGATTTCGCGCGCGTCGCTGTCCGCGCCCGGCCACGTGATCCGTGCCGAGGACATCCAGTTCCTGCATGCGCCGCTCACGGATGGGCCGGCGACGCCCGGACGCCTGCCGACGCTGCGCGATGCCGAGCGCACGCACATCGCGATGGTGCTCGAGGCGGTACACTGGAACAAGCTCGAAGCGGCGCGGGTGCTCGACATCAGCCGCGGCACGCTGTACCGCAAGATCGACGAGTACGCCCTCGAACCGGCGGCCACCCGCCGCCGCCGCGACGCCGTCACGGCCTGATCTCCGCAATGCGTTCGCTCCCCGTCTCCGCCCAGATCTTCATCGTCGCCGTCATCGCTGCCGGCGCGGCGATCGCGGCGTGGGCGCTGCCGTCGGTGCGGGTCGACAACTGGCTGTTGTTCGCGGCGCTGCTGGTGCTGTCGAACGTCACCTCGGCGTTCAAGGTGGCGCTGCTGTCGGCGTCGGGGTCGACGCTGTCGGTGAGCTACACGATCGACTTCGCCTCGCTGCTGCTGCTCGGTCCCGCGCCCACGATCCTCATCGCCATCACCAGCGCGTGGAGCCAGTGCACGTTCCGGATGAAGCAGCCGACGCCGTGGTACCGCACGCTCTTCAGCATGGCGTCGCTGGCCATCACGGTGCGCGCGGCCGGCGAGGCCTACGAGATGCTCGGCGGCGTGCCCGGCACCTTCGCCAACTCGTTCACGGTCGCCGCGGCGCTGGTGGGCGCCGCCACCACCTACTTCCTCTTCAACACGGTGCTGGTGTCGTGCGCGATCGCCCTGTCGACGCGGCAGTCGCTCATCACCTCGTGGAACCAGAACTTCCTGTGGAGCGCGCCGAGCTACTTCGTCGGCGCGGCCGTGGCCTTCATCACCGGCTGGGCGGTGCTGAACCTCGGCCTGTGGATGGGCCTGCTGCTCATCGCCGCGCCGGTCTACTTCATCTACCGGACCTACAAGATCTATCTGGGCCGCATCGAAGACGAGCGCCGGCACGTGCAGGAGATGTCGGACCTGCACCTGGCGACGATCGAAGCCCTGGCCCTCGCCATCGACGCCAAGGACCAGACGGCGCAGAGCCACATCCGCCGCGTGCAGGTCTACGCCGCCGGCCTCGCCAAGGCGCTCGGCATGTCGGAGCAGGAGATCCAGGGCGTGAAGACGGCGGCCCTGCTGCACGACATCGGCAAGCTGGCCGTGCCCGAGCACATCCTGTCGAAGCCCGGCCCGCTCACCCAGGAAGAGTTCCAGAAGATCCGCATCCACCCGCAGGTCGGCGCCGAGATCATCAGCGCCGTGCCGTTCCCGTATCCGGTGGCGCCGCTCATCCTCAGCCATCACGAACGCTGGGACGGCCGCGGCTACCCGCAGGGCCTGCGCGGCGAGGACATCCCGCTCGGCGCGCGCATCCTCACGGTGGTCGACTACTTCGACGCGCTCACGAGCGATCGCCCGTACCACCGCGCCATGGATCATGACGCCGCGCTGGCGCTGCTCGGCCAGGAAGCGGGCAAGGCGCTCGATCCGGCGATCGTGTCGCTGTTCGTGCAGCAGCTGCCGCTGCTCGCCGCCGAGGCCGACCGCCTCGAGCAGGCGCCGTCGCGCCGCCTCACGCTCGAACCGACCTCGGAACTCGGGCGTCCTGCGGTCGGCTTCGAGAACGAAGTCGGCGCCCGCACCAACACGGTGTTCGACGACATCGCGCTGGCGCACAAGGAGATCTACGCGCTGTACGAGATCGCGCAGTCGATGGGCACCAGCCTCGGCGTCGGCGACACCATGGCGCTCATCAGCTCGAAGCTGAGCAACCTGGTGCCGTTCGCCACCTGCGCCCTCTTCCTCTACGACGAGGATCAGGACGTGCTGCGCTGCCGCTTCGCCACCGGCGTCGATTCCGAGATCATCGGCGGCATGGTGGTGAAGAGCGGCCAGGGCCTCACCGGCTGGGTCACGCGCAACCGCCGTCCGCTCGTGAACGCGCGCCCCACCGCCGACTTCGAGGCCGCCGGCCTCGGCGGCACGCCGACGTCGCTGAAGTCGGCGATCGTCTCGCCGCTGATGTTCAGCGAGCGCCTGATCGGCGTGCTGGCGGTGTACCAGGAGACCGAGGACGCCTACACCGACGATCACCGCCGCCTGATCGACCGGGTGTGCGAGCAGGCCGGCGCCGTCATCAACAACGCCAGCCTGTTCGAGCGCACCGAGAAGGACTCGCTCACCGACGCGCTCACCGGGCTGCCGAACACGCGATCGATGTTCACGCACCTCACCCGCGAGCTGGCCCGCGCCGAGCGCCTGAAGTCGGAAGTGGCGCTGCTCGTGATGGACTGCGACGACTTCAAGGAGATCAACGACACGCACGGCCACCACGTCGGCGACCGCGCCCTCCGCGAGGTCGCCAACGTGCTGAAGGCCGGCGTGCGGCCGTACGACCTGTGCGTGCGCTACGCCGGCGACGAGTTCATCGTCGTGCTCTCGGGCTGCGGCGCCGAGGAGGCCGAGCGCAAGCGGCTCGAGCTGAAGAAGGCGATGGCCGACGTCTCGTTCGAGGCTCGGCCTGGCAAGCGTGTGCCGCTCTCGATCAGCGTCGGCGCGGCCGTGTATCCGCACGACGGCGAGACCTACGAGGCGCTGCTGGCGGCCGGCGACGCCCGCATGTATCGCGACAAGACCTCGCGCCGCGGCTCCGGCCGCAGCACCAGCCGCGCCGCCGATCGGCTCGGCTCGGGCGTTCGGCTGCCGGTGCTGCCGCCGGACGTCACCGAGACGGAGATCGAGCGCGCGAGGGCGGGCGTGCTTTAGAGATTCCTGTGGCGGCCAGGGGCTAGGGGCTGGCGGCGAAGGACATCGGCTGGCGGCCTCAACCTCGCGCCCTCCGCGAAACGTCGCGACTCCCCACCACGTCAGAACGCTGTGATCCCTGCACGTCTCCTCGAGGTCGACCGCACGACGCCGCGCACGCGATGGCTGCGCCTGTCGCTCGATGGTCCGCTGTCGTTTCGCGCCGGGCAGGCGGTGTTCGCGTCGCTGTCCGGCAGCACGACACGTGCGGCCTACTCCATCGCGTCGCCGCCGGCGCTCGGACTCGACCGGCGCATCGATCTCCTGATCGCGGCCGAGGGCGCCTTCGGCGTCGCCGGCGTGGACCCGCTCGACATGGGCGGGCAGACCGTGGACATCGATGGCCCGATCGGCCAGTTCGGCGTGCCGGACGACGCCGCCGACGCGCCGCTGCTGCTCGTCGCCGGCGGCACCGGCATCGCGCCGATCAGGAGCGTGATCCTCGACCGCGTGGCGCGCGGCGCGACGGCGCCGATGACCCTCGTCTACAGCGCCCGCACGCCGGACGAGTTCGCGTGCGGCGACGAGCTGCTGGCGCTGAGCACCGCCGCCCCCCTCGAAGTGCACCTCACCGTCACGCGCGACGACGGCACCCCCGTCGGCCGCGCCCGCACCGGCCGCGTCAACGACGCGCTGCTGCGCGCCGCCCTGCCGTCGCCGGATGCGCTCTGCCTCGTCTGCGGACCCTCCGGGTTCGTCCAGACCTCGGTCGCCACGCTGACAGCGATGGGGATAGGGACGGAAAAGATCGTGCTGGAAAGGTGAGCGTCGCGACCGAGGTCACGTCAGCACATCTCGTGATCTTGCGATGTGGTGATCGCGTGATCGGATGCGTGCATCGATTGATCTGCTGATCGAAGGCGAGCCGATGCCGAAGTCTGGCAAGGCGCCGCGTCCGCAGCCGGCCGCAGCCGAAGGCGCGAAGCGCCAAGGAAACCGGCAAGCGCTGTCGATCACCCGATCAATCGATGCGCGCATCCGATCACACGATCACCACATCGCCAGATCACGAGATGCGCGGTGCGCCCCGTCGATTCCGCGCCGTCACATCCCTGTGGCGTGGAACCCGGAATCGACCATCAGCACCTCACCCGTGATTCCGCTCGACGCCGGGCCGAGCAGGAAGACCGCCGCGTCGGCGACTTCCGAGGTTTCCACGGTGCGGCGCAGCGGCGCCCGTTCGCGCACCACGTTGAGGATCGACGAGAATCCGCCGATGCCGGCGGCGGCCAGGGTCTTGATCGGGCCGGCCGACACCGCGTTCACGCGGATATTCATGGGGCCGAGGTCGGCGGCGAGGTAGCGCACGATCGACTCGAGGGCGGCCTTGGCGACGCCCATCACGTTGTAGTTCGGGAACACGCGCTCGGCGCCGAGGTAGCTCAGCGTGAGGATCGAACCGCCGCCGCGCGCCTCGAACAGCGGCTTCGCGCCACGGGCCAGGGCGATGAGTGAGTAGGCGCTGACGTCGAGGGCGATGCGGAAGCCCTCGCGCGAGGTCTGCGTGAACGGGTTCGTGATCTCGTCGCGAGGCGCGAAGGCGGCGCCGTGCACGACGAAGTCGAGGCCGCCGTGCGTCGCCGCGATGTCGGCGAAGA
This sequence comes from Vicinamibacterales bacterium, assembly GCA_046331325.1. Classification (GTDB taxonomy): domain Bacteria; phylum Acidobacteriota; class Vicinamibacteria; order Vicinamibacterales; family UBA2999; genus CADEFD01. Next base: position 66,477 of record JAXLRB010000009.1, read on the forward strand.
CGGCGTCGATCTGGGCGTCGTCCTGCACGTCGCATGGCAGCAGCTTCGGCGACGGCGTCAGGGTGGCGGCCAGCTCCTGGATGTGCTCGGCGAAGCGGTCCTGATAGGTGAGCACGAGCGTCGCGCCCTCGCGCGCCGCGGCCTGCGCGATCGCCCAGGCGATCGACCGTTTGTTGGCCACGCCCACGATGAGACCCACCTTGCCGTCCAGCACTCCCGCCATGCCTGCTCCTTGTCGAGACCGTGCGAGAGGCACGGCCGCCCGTGATCTTGGTCCATTCAGCGACGCGCTGTCACCTCGCACGCCGCCGGCGGCTCACGCGTGGGCGGCCAGCCAGGCACGCGTCTCGGCCAGCGCGGCCTTCACGGCGTCGGGATTGGTCGACTGCGGCGTCTTCCGCGCCCGCACCGAGGCCAGCGCGCTCACCGCCTCGTGCACGTCGTCGCCGAAGAGCTCCGAGTACCCGCGCCATTCGGCCTTCGACAGGTCGTCGAAGTCGCGGCCGGCCAGGAGCAGCTCGCGCACCATCTTCCCCACCACTTCATGCGCGTTCCGGAACGGCAGGCCCTTGCGGACGAGGTAGTCGGCGGCGTCGGTCGCGAGCAGCAGGCCCGAGGCCGCCTTGCCGGTGCGCTGCGGCTTCAGGGTCAGCTTCGAGATGACGGCGGTGCAGGCATCGAGCGACACGGTGAGCGTGTGCTCCGAGTCGAACACGCCCTCCTTGTCCTCCTGCAGATCCTTGTTGTAACCGGTCGGCAGGCCCTTCATCGCGACGAGCAAGGCCACGTGATGGCCGATGGCGCGCCCGGCCTTGCCGCGCACGAGCTCCATCGGATCCGGGTTCTTCTTCTGCGGCATCATGCTGCTGCCGGTGGCCGACGAGTCGGCGAGGTCGAAGAAGCCGAACTCCTCGGCGGTGAAGTAGATCACGTCTTCCGCGAGGCGCGAGAGGTGCACCATCGCCAGCGACGTCGCGTGCAGGAAGCTGACCGCGAAGTCGCGGTCGGACGACGTGTCCATGCTGTTGGGCACGACGCGCGAGAAGCCGAGCGCCTTCGCCAGCGCCGCGGTGTCGATGGCGTAGCCGGTGCCGGCCACGGCACCCGAACCGAGCGGCAGCGCGTCCGCCTCGTCCATCGCCACCGCGAGGCGCTGGTGATCGCGACGAATCGCCGCCGCATGGCTGAGCAGGAAATGCGACACCAGCACCGGCATGGCGCGGCGCATGTGCGTGTAGGCCGGCATCAGCGCCTCGCCGGCGGCCTCGGCCTGATCGGCGAGCGCGGCGACCAGCGCCCGCACCCGCGCCTGCAGTACCGGGATGCGACGGCGCAGGTAGAGGCGGAAGTCGACCGACACCTGCTCGTTGCGCGAGCGGCCGGTGTGCAGGCGGCGGCCGTCGTCGCCGATGAGCGCGACGAGCTGTCGCTCGACGAACGCGTGAATGTCCTCGTCGTCGCCGTTCACCCACGCCGGATCGGCGAGGCCGCGCGCCTTCACCTGCTGCAGGCCGTCCTTGATGCGCGCGATCGCCGCCGGATCGAGCACGCCGGCGCGGCCGAGCGCGTCGGCCCAGGCGAGGCTGCCGGTGACGTCGTCCTCGAACAGCCGGCGGTCGAATGGAAACGACACGCCGAAATCGAATGCCGCCGGATCGGGCGCCTCATCGAACCGCCCCGACCACAGATGTCCCCCGCTCATGCGTCCCCCTCGATGCGTCCGTCGGAAATGTGCAGCGTGATCTCGCCGTCGGCGTGCGCCAGCAGCCGGTCGACACAGGCGTCGATGCCGGCCCGCGCCGGGCTGTACCAGGCGCCGTCGCGCACGAGCGTCGCATAGACCGGCGCCAGTGTGTCGAGCAGTTCGTGTGTCGGCGCGTCGGCGACTCGGGCCACCAGCGCCTGCATGGCCTGATGCAGCACCTGCGCCGCCGGGGCGTCGACCTGCCACGTCGCGCCCGTCGCCTCGTCACGCACCATGCACGGGGCGACGCCGTGATCGGCAGCGATCGTGGCCAGGCTGTCGATCATCTCGGCGGGCGACACGTTGACGCCGTTGAGGCTCACCGGCACGCCGCGCTCGAATCCGACCCGCAGGCGGGCCGCGGCGGTCGACGCCGCGCCAGGCGCCGTGCGGGACGCGGTCGTGTCGGCGATCCGCACGGTCGCCCAGAGGTTCCGCGCGGGCCCGGTCGTGCCCTGCGGCACCGAGACGATGCCGAGGCCCGGAGCGGCCGTGCGCAACAACGCCCGCAGGCGCTGCCGATCGAGTGCGTCATCGGCCCACGCGGCCACGGCCGACGCACCCTCGTAGCGCGCCACCTCGGCCACGGCATCGGCGACGACCGGCATCGACAGCGCCGTCAGCACAGGCGCCCCGGGCACGGCGATCGCGCCCACGCGCAGCGCCGGCCACAGCACCGCCTCGGCGAGCGTGTCGCGGCGATCCACCACATGACAGCGCGACGCGCCGGCCACGAGCGCGGCGTCGCGCACGCCGTCGAGCGCCGGGGTCTGGCCGACATCCACGGCCACGGCCACCACGTCGAAGCGGCCATCGCCCGCCAGATGGGCGACGGTGGCCGAGGCGGCAGGCGTGAGCACGGGCAGGACCAGGCGGGACATCACGACGCGGCCGTGGCTAATTCGCCGCGAGCCCTTCGAACTGCAGGATCAACGTGCGGGCGGCCCTGGCGTCGCGTGCGATGACGAGCACGGTGTCGTCGCCGGCGATCGTGCCCAGCACGTCGGCCAGGCGTGCGCGATCGATCGCCAGCGCCAACGGCTGCGCTTCGCCGGGGCCGGTGCGCAGCACCAGCAGCTGCTGCGACTGCTGGATGCCGGCGAGGTAGTCGACCAGCGCGCGCTGCAGCATGTGCCGCGCCGCGTCGGTAGCCGTGGTGGTCGAGTCGTCGTCGGGCGCCGGCTGATAGGAGCCGTCCGACGCGCGCTTCATGAGCCCGAGTTCCTTGATGTCGCGCGACAGCGTCGCCTGTGTGACGTCGAAGCCGAGCTGGAACAACCGCTGTCGCAGCTGTTCCTGGCTGCGCACGGGCTCGCGGCTCACGAGGTCGACGACGGCGGCCTGACGACGGGCTTTCATGTTTATGCAGTCCAGCGTATACCAGTATGCATCGCAGGGTCAGCGGAAAATACGTGCAAAGCCTTGACATAGCGACGCCTGCGTTGAATAGTTATTCTTTCGCATGAATAACCATTCTCAGACCGTGGGCACGGCGCCGAAGGTGGCCGTGGTGGGCGCCACCGGCTACGCCGGGCAGGAACTGGTGCGGCTGCTGGCGCGGCACCCGCATGCCACGCTCGCGACGGCCACCGCCTCGCAGGCATCGAGCACGCCGCGCCGCCTGCCGGCGCTGGCGCGGCTGTGGGACGGCGAGGTGCAGCCGCTCGACGTCGCTGCCGTCACCGCCGCCGCCGACATCGTGTTCCTGGCGCTGCCGGAGGCCGCCTCGGCCGAGCTCGGCGCGCAGTTCCTCGACGCCGGCAAGCGCGTGATCGATCTCTCAGGCGCGTTCCGCCTGCGCGACGACGCCGCTCGCGCGCGCTGGTATCCCGCCACGAAGACGCTGCCGGGCGGCGTCGTCTACGGGCTCACCGAGTTCACCGGATCGCAGATTCCCGGCGCGCGTCTCGTGTCGTGCCCGGGCTGTTATCCCACGGCCTCGCTGCTCGCCTTGCAGCCGCTGGCCGAGGCGGGGCTGCTCAAGCCGGGCAGCGACGTCATCGTCGACGCCAAGTCGGGTGTGTCGGGCGCCGGCAAGGCGCCGAGCGATCGCACGCACTTCTGCGAGAACCATGGCTCGGTGGCGGCCTACGGACTCTTCGGCCACCGGCACACCGCCGAGATGCTGCAGTTCCTCGGCCGCGAGGTCACCTTCACGCCGCACCTGGTGCCGCTCGATCGCGGCATCCTCTCGACGATGTACGCGCGGCTGGCACCAGGCGTCACCGCCGCGCAGGTGACCGACACGCTGACGACGGCGCATGCACGGTCGGTGTTCGTGCGCCTCACCGGCGACGCGCTGCCCGAGATCAAGCACGTGGCCTACACGAACTTCTGCGACATCGGCTGGCGCGTCGACGAGGCGAGCGGCCGTGTGATTCTGGTGTCGGTCATCGACAACCTGCTCAAGGGCGCGGCCGGGCAGGCCGTGCAGAACTACAACCTGCTCGTCGGCATCGACGAGACCACCGGGCTCTTCTGATGGCGCGCATCGCGGTGTTGAAGCTGGGCGGCGAGCTGCTCGAGGAGCCCGCCCGGGTGCAGGCGATCGCGAAGGTGATTCGCCAGGCGGCGGCCAAGGGGCCGCTGGTGGTCGTGCACGGCGGCGGTCGCGAGATCGATCGGGCCCTCTTCGCGGCGGGCATCGCCAAGCAGCAGGTCGACGGCCTGCGCGTCACCGACGAGGCGACGCTGCAGGTGGTCGTGTCGGTGCTCGCCGGCGCGGTGAACACGCAGTTCGTCGCCGCGTTGAACGCGGCCAGGGTGCGGGCCGTGGGCCTCACCGGCGCCGACGCCACGGTGGCGCCCGTGCGCCCGGCGAAACCGCATCTCACGACCGCCGGCGCCACGGTGAGCCTGGGGCGCGTCGGCGAACCGGCCGGCCGTACCTCGCCGGATCTGCTCATCGCACTCACCCGCCAGGGCTACGTGCCGGTGGTGGCCAGCGTGAGCGCCGGCAAGGACGGCGCGCTCTTCAACGTGAACGCCGACACCATGGCCGCCGACGTCGCCGCGCGCCTGAAAGCGGCGCGGCTCGTCATCGCGGGCGCCACGCCGGGCGTGCTCGACGCCGCCGGCGCCACCCTGCCGGTGGTCGACCGCGCGATGGCGAAGGCGATGATCGCGTCGGGCGCGGCCAGCGCCGGCATGGTGGCCAAGCTGACGGCATGCCGCCGCGCCATCGACGCGGGTGTCGGCGCGGTGCGCATCGTGGATGGACGCACGCCGTCCCTGCTGGCCGACGCCCTGGCCGGCAAGGCGTCGACGGCATGGACCGAGGTGAAGTGAGGATGGCCGTGACCAAGGCACTCGAGATTCAGGCCCGCGAGGCCGAGTTCGTCCTGCAGACCTACAAGCGTCAGCCGGTGGTGTTCGTGAAGGGCGCCGGCACGCGCCTCGAGGACATCGACGGCAAGGTCTATCTCGACTTCATCTCCGGCATCGGTGTCTCGGTGCTCGGCCACGCGCATCCGGCGCTCACCGCCGCGGTGGCCGATCAGGCGGCGGCGCTGATCCACACGTCGAACCTCTACTACCACCCGTTGCAGGGACAGGTGGCGGCGCGGCTGGCGACGCTCTCGGGACTGCAGCGGTCGTTCTTCTGCAACAGCGGCACCGAGGCCATGGAAGCGTGCCTCAAGTTCGCGCGCCGCTACTGGTTCACGCAGGGGGTGCGCGGCCGCACGCAGTACGTCGCCTTCGAGCACGGCTTCTCGGGCCGCTCGATGGGCTCGCTGTCGGTCACCGCGAACCCGCACTATCGCGAGCCGTTCGAGCCGCTCATCCCGGGCGTGACCTTCGTCGCGCCGGGCGACATCGCGGCCCTCGAAGCCGCCGTCACCGACGAGACCGCGGCCATCGTCGTCGAGCCCATTCAAGGCGAGGGCGGCGTCCGTCCGATCTCGCGCGAGTTCGCGGACGCCATCGAGCGGGTGTGCGCGAAGACGGGCACCCTGCTCATCGCGGACGAGATTCAGTGCGGTCTCGGCCGGACCGGGCACGCGTTCTACTACCAGGCGCTCGGCCTCACGCCGGATCTGGTCACCGTCGGCAAGGCGATCGGCGGCGGCGTGCCGGTGGGCGCGGCGCTCGTCTCGGCGGCCGTGGCCGCGCAGGTGATGCCGGGCGATCACGGCACGACCTACGGCGGCAACCTGCTGGCCACGCGCGCGGCGCTGGCCGTGCTCGAAGAGCTGATGGACAAGGGCCTCATGACGCACGTCGCGGAGGTCGGCGCCTATTTCGCGTCGAAGCTCGAGGGCCTGAAGGCGACGCACGCCGTGGTGCGCGAAGTGCGCGGCGCCGGTGTGATGCGCGGCCTCGATCTCACGGTCGATGCGACGCCGGTGGTGGAGGGCGCGCTGGCCCGCGGCCTGCTCGTGAACCGCACGTCGGAGACGGTCGTGCGCATGCTGCCGCCGTACACCGTGTCGCGCGCCGATGTCGACGAGGCCGTCGGCATCCTCGACGCCGTGCTCGCCGGGCTGCCGGCGCAGAGGTGATCTGGTGAGCCTGCAGCTCGCCACCGCCGCCGGCGCCGTGCCCGTGAGCGCGCTCGCCGCCGCCCACGCGGCAGTTCCGCCCGGCGTCGTCACGCTGCGCTCGGCACGTGCGGCCGATGCCGCGGCCATCCACGCGCTCGTCGAGTCGCATCTGGACGAGGGCCACCTGCTGCCGCGCACGCGTCAGGACGTGGAAACGCAGGCCACCCGCTTCGTCGTCGCCACCGACGGAACGCGGATCCTGGCGTGCGCCGAGCTTGCGCCGCTGTCGACGCGGGTCGCCGAGGTGCGGTCGCTGGTGGTGCACGCCGACGCCCGCCACGCCGGCGTGGGCCGTCAGCTCGTGGACGAGCTCGCCCGCCGGGCCCGCGTGCAGGGCTTCGATACGCTGTGCGCGTTCACGCACGGCGCCGGCTATTTCGTCGGGCTCGGCTTCTCGCTCGTGCCGCACCACTGGCTGGGCGAGAAGATCGTGGCCGATTGCCAGGGCTGCGCGCTCTTCCGGCGCTGCGGGCAATCGGCGGTGGCCGTGTCGCTCACCGACACGGGACGCGCGGGACGCCTCCCGCGCACGCGAGGCGTGGAGTGACGATGACGATCACCGAGATTCCCGGCGGGGTCACCGCCCCGGCCGGCTTCCGCGCCGCCGGCCTGCACTGCGGCATCAAGGCCAGCGGCAAGCCCGATCTGGCGCTGCTCGTCAGCGACACGGCCGCCACCGCGGCCGCGGTCTTCACGACGAACATGGCCCAGGCGGCGCCCGTGCTCGTGTCGCAGGAACATCTGGCGGCGTCGGGCGGGCGCGCGCGGGCCGTCGTGACCAACAGCGGCTGCGCGAACGCCTGCACCGGCCCGCAGGGCATGGCCGACGCCCGCGAGATGACGGTGCTCACGGCGCAGGGCATCGGCTGCGATCCGCGCGACGTGCTGGTGGCCTCGACCGGCGTCATCGGCGTGAACCTGAAGATGCCGGCACTGCGCAGCGGCATTCCGACGGCCATCGATGCGCTGTCGCCCGACGGGGGCGCGGCGGCGGCCGACGCGATCATGACGACGGATCCGTTCCCGAAATCCGCGGCCGTCGAGATCGAGCTGCCCGGGGGACGCGTGCGGGTCGGCGGCATGACGAAGGGCTCGGGCATGATCGAGCCGCGGATGGCGACGATGCTCGGCTATCTCACGACCGACGCCGCCATCGACGCGACGCGACTGCGCCGCGTGCTCGTCGACGCGTGTCGCTATACGTTCAACGCCATCACGGTCGACGGCGAGCCCTCGACCAACGACTGCGTGTTCGCGCTCGCCAACGGCGCCTCGGGCGTGACGATCGACGACAGCACCGAGTCGGCGCTCTTCGAGGCGTTCCGCGCCGTGGCGAAGACGCTGGCCCTCGGCATCGTGCGCGGCGGCGAGGGCGCCACCAAGCTCGTGGCGATCACGGCGAGCGGCGCGCTCAACGAGGCCGACGCCTGGACGGCGGCGCGCGCCATCGCCAACTCGCTGCTCGTGAAGACGGCGATTCACGGCGCCGACCCCAACTGGGGCCGCCTCATCGCCGCCGCCGGCCGCTCGGGCGCGCAGTTCGCGCTCGCCGGCGCCCGCGTGCGCATCGGCGAGCTCGTGATGTTCGAGGACGGGCGTCCGTTCGACGAACGCGCGCCGCAGGCTGCCGCCTATCTCGGCGGCACCGACCTCGACATCGAGGTCGATCTCGGCGTCGGGGGCCAGCACCGCGCCACGGTGTGGACGTGCGATCTCTCGAAGATGTACGTCCAGATCAACGCGGAGTACCGGACGTAACGCCATGCCGAAGCACTTCCTCTCCATTCTCGATTTCACCCCCGACGACCTGACGCGCACCTTGGCCCTGGCGGCGGAGCTGAAGTCGACGCGCCGCGCCCGCGCGGCCTCGCCGCACGCCGGCGCGATGGCCGGCCGGCACGTGGGCCTGCTGTTCGAGAAGCCGTCGCTGCGCACGCGCGTCACGTTCACGATCGGGGTCGAGGAACTCGGCGGCAGCGTCGTCGACATCCCCTCCGACGTGATGCACGCCGATCGCGAGCCGCTGCACGACGTCGCCCGGAACCTCGAGCGCTGGGTCGACGCCGTCGTCATCCGCACGTTCGCGCAGAAGCGCCTGTCGATCTTCACCGAGGCGGCGCCGGCGCTTCGCATCGTGAACGCGCTGTCGGATGAAGAGCATCCCTGCCAGGCGCTCGCCGACATGCAGACGCTGCAGGAGCGCTGGGGCAGCGTGGCCGGCCGCACCATCACGTTCGTCGGCGATGGCAACAACGTGGCGGCCTCGCTCGTGCACGCCGGCCTGATGCTGGGCGCCCACATGCGCATCGCCACGCCCAAGGGCTACGCGCTGCCGGCCGAGGCGATCGAGGGTCTCGAGCGCATCGCGCAGCACGGCGCCACCTTCAAGCAGTACGTGGACGTGAAGGACGCCGTGAAGGGCGCCGACGCCATCTACACCGACGTCTGGACGTCGATGGGCCAGGAAGTCGAGTACGCCGAGCGCACCAAGATCTTCACGCGCTACCAGGTGAACGAGGCGCTGATGACCCGCGCCAATCCGGGCGCGCTCTTCATGCACTGCCTGCCCGCGCACCGCGGCCAGGAGGTGACCGACGAGGTGATCGAGTCGAGCATCTCGGTCGCCTTCGACCAGGCCGAGAACCGGTTGCACGCGCAGAAGGCGATGCTCGTCACCCTGTTCGGCGGCTAGCGGCTGGCGGTCAGGGGCTGGGGGCCGGGGCGGCGGCCCGTTACAATCCGCCCATGCGGATCGACCTCAACTCCGACCTCGGCGAGGCGTTCGGCGCGTGGCCCATGGGGCAGGACGCGCAGCTCATGCCGCTCATCTCGTCGGCCAACGTCGCCTGCGGCTTCCACGCCGGCGACCCGTCGACGATGCGGGCCACGGTGCGGCTGGCGCGGCGGCACGGCGTGGGCGTGGGCGCGCATCCCGGCTATCCCGATCTGGTCGGCTTCGGCCGCCGCGACATGCAGGTCTCGCCCGCCGACGTCGAGGCGCTGGTGCTCTACCAGATCGGCGCCCTGGCGGCGATCGCGAAGAGCGAGGGCGTGACGCTGCAGCACGTGAAGGCACACGGCGCGCTCTACACGATGGCCTGCCGCGACGAGGCGCTGGCCGAGGCCATCGCCCGCGCCGTCGTCGCCGTCGACCCGACGCTGGTGCTCTTCGGCCTGCCCGACTCGGCGCTGATCCAGGCAGGACTCGACGCCGGCCTGCCGGTGGCGGCCGAGGCCTTCGCCGACCGCGCCTACATGCCCGACGGCTCGCTGGCGCCGCGCTCGCAGCCAGGCAGCGTCATCCACGATGTCGACACGGTGGTCGCGCGGGCGGTCGGCATGGTCACCGAGTCGTCGGTCGTCGCCACTGACGGCTCGCGCATCCGCTTCGAGGCCGACACCCTGTGCCTGCACGGCGACACGACCGGGGCCGTCGTGCTGGCCGCCGCCATCCGCCGCGGGCTCGAGGACGCCGGCGTCACCATCACGCCGCTCACGCGCCGATGACGAGTTCGTAACCGCACCGACGAACTTCGTGCGGCTGCCAGCCGTCCGGCCCGGCTGTTTCCTAGGATTTTCGAGGGAATGGCATCCGGCACGACGCTTGAAATACAGGCAGGCGTCGCCAGTTCTGTTGTTTGCGGTTTGGTGCCGTGAACGCTGGGGGGAGCCAGGCTGGCGACACCTTTCTCCGAGGGCGGCCCGGGTATACCGGTGCCGCCCTTTGTCATTTGCTGATCGGTTGATGTGGTGATTGGGTGATCTGGACACCCACATCTATCGATCTGGAGATCTATCTCGCGATCTTGGGGGACCGGGCGCTGCTCGAACTCACGGCGCCGGGGGGAATCTGCTCGATGCCGGATCGCGGCGTCCTGCCGCGAATCAACGCCACGGCCTCAGCGCCCTGGCAGCCGTGGCGCGCGTCAGATCATCCGATCAACCGATGCGCGCATCCGATCGCCACATCGCCAGATCGCACATCACCAGATGTGCCGATTCGATCTGTTGACCTGCCGTCCCCGTTACTGTCCTGCGCCTTCCGGATACTGCAGCGCGAGGCGCAGTTCCTTGGCGAGACCGTCGACCGAGGCGCCGCTGCGCTTCCAGGCACCGTCGGTCTCGAAGCGGAGTGCGCCGATGCGGCGTCCCCACGGCGCGATGGCGCGGCCGATGGCGCGGTAGTCGGTGCGCTCGGCGTGCTGTTCGTCCACCGCGCGCACGACGTCCGGCGCGACGCGCACGAAGGCGCGGAGTGCCGTGGCCGAGCGGATGCTGTACTTGCGGCCCTGCCACGCCGTCTCGAACACCGTGGCCACCTGCTTCAGGTAGTTCACGAAGAACGTCTTCGACTCGTCGCGGAACTGCGAGGCCTTCTTCGAACCGCCGAGCGCCTCCTCGTTGGCGAACAGGCGCTTGAATTCCTGCGCCAGCGGCGCCTGCGCCACCCGGCCCTTGCCCACGCCCAGCAGCTTGATCTCGTTGTGCAGCGGCGAGTCTTCGCGATCGTTCAGCGCCCGCACCACGTCGTGCGCCGCGGCCAGCGCTTCATCGCGATAGAGCTGACGACCCGACAGCGTGACCAGGTGCGACGCGTTGAGACGCGTGTGCTTGGCGTTGATCGTGACGAACATCTGCACGACGTGATCCTCGGGCAGGCGGTCGAAGATGATCGCCGGCACGGTGAACGACTCGTCGTGGAAGTTGTCGATGTCGGCGTGCAGCGCGAGCAGGCGGTGCTGGCCGTCGATGGCGCGCAGGATCCCTTCGCGCTCGGGCACCTTGAGACGGCCGAGCGAGCTGCCCGATTCCACCGCCTCGAAGTTCAGCTTCTCGTCGCACGAGATGATGACCGCGCCCGGAATCGACGGCAGGTCGCGGGCCTGACGGCACTGCTCGTAGTACTGCACGAGCTCGTCGATCTTCTTGCGGATGATCTGCCGCTGGTAGGCCTTCTCGCTCGACGCGATCCGTCGCTCGAGCAGGTCCCATCGGATCTTGGTGGGCGCCTTCTTGCCGCCCCGCACGCCACCGGCGCCCTGGTCGCCGTAACTGAGCACCTCGAAGCGCACCAGCTTGTCGATGTCGCTGGCCGTGAGTGAGGCCTGGTAGAACTGCACTCCGAACTGCTGCATCCGAATCGCGGCGACGCTGATCATAAGGGTCCGTTGGACGGCCGGATTTTACCGAGCGGCGGCGACGGCACCAACGGTTTTTTCGGGGGACCGCCCCTGGACCCACCCGTGTCCGGGCCCGAGCCAATCCCTGCATGTGCTTGAAGAAGCGTGGCTTGCCGTGTCGGCGCGAGGGCCGGACAGCGGGACGGACCGCGGCCATCCTGCGCAATCGCGTGCAAGCCGATTCTTCTCTCGGGCTTCCACCCGAAGGCTGGGAATCACGCGGATTCGGGCATCAGACCCTGCGCGCCCTCACCAGCACGTCGGGATCCGCCACGGTGAGCCCAACGGCCGGTCCACCGGCCCGCTCGAAGGCGATCCGCACCGACGGCACGCCCGACGGGAACAAGACCAGGCCGCCCGTATGGAAAAGAAACTGGCGCGACGCCCCTGGACGCTCGATGCCCACCTGGTCGTTCCGGACGTCGACGACGAGGACGTCGCGCGGACCGGGGCCGAAGGCGTAGCGGCCGACGATGGCGTCGCGTTCCGCCGTCGACAGCGCGGCCGTGGCGGGGCGGAGGTCGGCGTCGCCCACCTGCTGCAGATACGCGACCACCGGCGCGGCGTCGGGTCCTCCGGCCCGCGCATGGGCCAGCAACGTGAGGGCGTGCGGTCCCGGCGTCTTCTGGATGCCGGGCGAGGTCTCCACCCACGCCCGCACCACGGCGAGCTGCCCCAGCATCGCGGCCGAGAACAGCGTGGGCTGAGCGCCGTGGGCGATGAGGAACTCGGCGATCTCGCGACGGCCGGTGTGCGATGCGGCCGCCAGCGCCGATTCCCAGTCGCCGAAGCCCCAGTCGATCGCGGCCTTCGCCAGGTTCGGCTGGCGCTCGACCAGCTCGCGAACGCGGGCGAAGTCCCGGTGCGAGACGGCCACCACCTCAGCCGCGAGGGCCGGATCCTGACGTGGGAACCAGTCCGCCACCGACGCGGCGGCGGCCGGTGCGGGTTGCGCGCGCACGATGGCGTGCGGCGGGAGCACGGCGCCGACGAGCCCGGCGAGTGGCAGCGTGGTGGCGAAGCGACGGCGCGAGAGACGGCGGGTACGGGCGGTGGACGGAAACGGCTGTGACATGCCCGCGAGGCTGCAATCGTCGGCGTACGGTGGCAACCCCGGATCGCGCGAGGATCGCATCAGGGCGCAACCAGTTGCGTCCGTGCGACTTGCGGCGTCGTGTCAGGCGCCCGGCAGGTGCGCGCGCAGCACCCGATCCACCTCGGCCAGCACATCCGACTCGAACGCACGCACGTCGGACGGCTCGCGCACGAACCTCTGCGCCGACAGATGCACCTGGTCGCGCAGGCGGATGAAGTGGACGATGAACCGCAGGCGGTCGTCCTGGCGCTGGAGCTGACCGAGGATCACGTAGTCGGCGCGCACCGTGGCCGCGACGCTGTCGAGGTTGCGGATATTGCGTGTGCGGCGCAGCGCGGGCGCGTTGCCCACCACGCCGAGCCGCGTCGGGTCGCGCTGGGCCAGGTGCGCCACGACGACGTCCGAGAGGCCGCCGACGAACGCGTCCTGGCTGGCATCGCCCGTTTCGTTGTCGAAGAGCGACACCGCGACGACGACCGGCGTGCGCGCGGCCCACAGGTTCCAGACGCCGAGCGACACCAGCATCGCGAGCGCGCCGCCCAGGGCCCAGATCCATGGCCTCGGTGGCGCCGGAGCCGCCTGGGCCGTGGCCTGCGGTTCCGCCGGCGCCTCGATGCGCGTGGCGGACGCGGAGCCGGATCTCGAGACCGGCGCGATGAACCGGAACCCCCGCCGCGGCAGCGTCTGCACGAAGCGCGGCTGCTCGGCGCTGTCGCCGAGCGCCGTGCGGATCTGCCCGATGCAGTACGCCAGCCCGCGGTCGTAGTCGACGTGCGTGTCGTCGCCCCAGATCGCGGCGCGCAATTCCTCGCGGGTCACCACCTCGCCGGCGTTCGCCAGCAACAGTGCCAGCGCCCGCGCCGGCTGCGGCTCGAGCCGCACGACGCGCCCCTCACGGCGGAGCTCCAGCGCGTCGCACTCGAAGTCGAAGTTGGAGAAGGTGTACGTCATCTAGCCCGAAGCCGCGACGAGCATCACTTGATCACGAGCAGCCGGTAGTTCGCCGGGTGGACGAACTGGATGCCGTGCTCCATCAGCATGGCGTCGTCCTCGATCGGAATGCGCAGCTTCTTCCCGCCCCATTCCGGAATCGGTGTGTAGGCGAAGAACTCGAACGAGAACAGGTGCTGCAGGTGCATCGTGAAGGTGCTCTGCAGCGGCTGCCAGGTGGTGAGCGACGGGCCGATGTCGTGCCCGGTGTTGCCCACCGGATGGAAGCCGTAGGTCACGTCGGTCTTCTGGTCGGCGTTGGGCTTGTTGAACTCGATCACGCCGTAGCCGGCGGCTCGAAGCGCGGCGTCCATCGCCGTCATGGTCTCTTTCGCGGTGCGCCCGGCCTTGATCGCGGGCTTGATCGCATCACGGGCGGCGATGGCTTTCGTGAACGCGTTCTGGATGCTCTTGGGCGGCTCGGTCTCGCCCGGCTTCAGCACGTAGGCGACGCGCTTCACGTCAGTGCCGAAGTTCATGAGCTGCACGCCCCAGTCGATCATGATGACGTCGCCGGGCTGGACGATGCGCGGACTCGACGTCGCCACGATGCCGTCGGGGCCGGTGACGTACACCGACGGCATGTCGAACGCGGAGCCGAGGCCGCGCTCGAGCAGCCGATCCTGCAGCCACCACGCGGTGTCTTCGAGCGTGGTCTTGCCGGGCGTGATCACCTCGTTCGACAGCGCCCGCTCGGTGAGCTGGATGGCGATACCGGCCGCTTCGCCGAATGCGACGATCTCCGAGGCCACACGCCGCGAGCGGAACTCGGACACCAGCCGTTCGGCACTCACGAGCCGCGAGGCGTAGGGCTCGCCCAGCGTCTTCACGAGCTGCGCGTGCATGGTCACGCTGAGGCCGTCGGCGGGGCCGATCTCCTCGGACATGTTCACGCCGATCCGCTTCGGATCGCGGGCCTTCACCACCTTCGCGAGATCCGAGGCCGGGCCGAAGGTGTCGTAGGCGCCCGACTGCTCCACGAGGTAGCCGCTCGGGCCGAGCGCGAGCCGCTCCACCCGATCGCCCTTGAGGAAGAAGACGTAGAAGCCGGTGCCGCTGACGTAACCGCGGCCCATGTCGTCCCACAGCGGATCGGTGTGGTTCTCCTTCACCGCCACGATCCACATGTCGATGCCGGTGTTCTTCATCGCCACCGGCAGCACCTGCTCGAACTTGTCGAGACGGATCTGGCGCTGCATCTCCCAGCGGCGGCGGGCTTCCTGCGCCTCGGCGCGTGGCGTCGTGAACAGGGCCAGCGCGGCGAGCGCCAGCAGGGTGCGTCGTACGGTCATCGGGCCTCCGAGCGCCTCACTCTAGCAAAGTGCGGCACGGCCCGACGGCCGGTCAGAGCAACCGGGCCACGAGCTGTCGCGCCAGCACGGGCCGCTCGTCACGACGGGCCACCCACGCCTTCGCCACCGGCACCAGCCGCGCCATCCCGTAGGCGACCACGGCGGTCGCGACCAGCGTGAGCTCGAACGGCAGGTGCCGCTTGATCAGGATCGCGATGCCGCCGTAGACGAGCTCGACGTGCACCCAGTAGACGAAGAGCGACGACGCGCCAAGCGTCGCGAGCAGCGATGCGACGCGCGCCGGCATCGCCCGTCGCAGCAGCCAGCACAGCGGCAGGAACGCGGTGACGATGCCGAGGCGGATGAAGAAGAAGGTCGGCGACGGTCCCCAGAAGGTCGAGACGCCGGGCGCGTAGATCGAGGGTTGGAAGCTCGCCCACCACGCCGCCGCGACGCCACCGACCGCGAGCGCGCCAAGCGCGGCCTGCAGTCGCTGCTCGCCGGCGTCGCTCCGCACCGCGGCCAACGCGACACCCACGGCCAGCCCGGCCGTGACGAACGCGGCCCACGGCAAGAGGGTGAAGTTCGTGTGCCCGGGCGTGGGACGCAGATACCACTGCATCGGCGCCGGCAGCGCCTCGATCCACGAGGCGGCTCGGACGAGCGGCGAGGTGAAGGCGACGGCCATCGTCGCCATCGACGCCATCAACACGCGCGTCACGGGTCCGGCACCGAGGCCCCAGACGATTGCCGCGACGACGAGCGACGGCCCCATCACGTTGAGGATGTCGACCTTCAGGAGGTCCACGGGATGCCCGAGGCCGAGGATGAACGCCTGGACGCGGAACGCGAAGGCCAGTCCGAAAATGGTCACGCCCCGCCAGACGAGCAGGCGTGTGACCTCGCTCCGCGAGCCGCCGCGCGACAGCTTCGAGGCGCCGGACAACGCCGAGCCGAGGCCGGCCAGGAAGAGGAACGCCGGCGCCGCGAGTCCGCCGAAGAAGGTGGCCCAGTAGAACGCCGTGCGATCGCGATCGGCGCCGCGGGTCCACGCGTCGACCACGTGCGCCAGCACCATCAGCACCACGGCCAGGCCGCGAGCCCAGTCGAGCCACTCGCGCCGCGGACGCGGCGCGTCCCCCGTCGTCAGGGCACGACCTCGTAGGTGGTGCGGAAGTCGATGTCCTGCCGCATCGAATGCCACACCGAGCAGTACTTGTCGTGCGACAGGTCGATGGCACGCTGAATCGCGGGGGCCGGGGCGTCGGTGGCCAGGGTGATGTGCAGCGTGATGGCGGTGAACCGGCTCGGCGGTTCGGGCGCGCGCTCGCCGCTGAACGAGGCCGTCAGCGCCGTGAGGGCGTAGCGGCCCTTCTGCAGGATGTCGACGATGTCGACGGCCATGCAGCCGGCCAGGCCCAGCGCCAGCGCCTCGACGGGCGAGGGGCCCTGCTGCGACTTCCCGTCGATGACGAGCGGCGCGCGGTCGGGCAGGCCCGAGAACCGCAGGTCGCCCTCCCAGGTGATGGCCAGTTGAATCGGAGGCTTCGGCACGTCGGGAGGGTACTACACGGACTCGAAGGCCCGGCTGGCGCGCCCCGCGGGCATTTTCTTGGATTTACATCTTTTACATTGATCACAATTCATGACAATCGGATAGACTCCGCCAGCTCTGCCACTCATGCGGGTCGATGCTCCCTCCCCCGGAGCCCGGCGCCGGGTGCTGGCCGTCCCAGGGATGGCTGTACTGGCGCTCGCGGCGGCGAACCTCGGCCTGCGCCTCGGCGGCGAGATGGTCGACGTGTGGGACGAGTCTCTCTACGCCAACTCGGCCCTCGAGATGGTGCGCTGCGGCGACTGGCTCGTCACGACCTTCCTTGGCCAGCCCGACTACTACAACTCGAAGCCGCCGCTGAACGTGTGGCTGATCGCGTTGCTGTTCAAGCTCATCGGGCCGGGCCTGTGGACGCTGCGCGCCTGGTCGGTGGCCTCGGCCTTCGCGACGATCGCCGTCGTGCGGGCGTGGACCCGCCGTCTCGCCGACGACGCCACGGCGAATCTCGCGGCGCTCGTCCTCGCGACCACGTACGCGTTCCTCTACGTGCATGCCGGGCGCACCGGCAACGCCGACGCGATGCTGACGCTGGTGGTGTCGCTGACGGCGATCGCGACCTGGCGCGCGCACGACCATCCCGGAACGGCGATGTGGATCGGACCGCTGGCGGCGACCGCCTTCATGCTGAAAGGCCCTGGCGCCGGGGCGTTCGTGCTGCCCATCGTGATCGCCGACGCGGTCTGGCGGGTGCGCTGGAGCTGGGCCGAACGCGCCTGGTGGGGCGCGCTCGCCGCCGGCGTGGGACTCGCGGCAGTGCCGGTGGCGGTGTGGGCGGTCGCACGCTGGCTCGTCGACGGCTGGGCGCTCTTCGACCACATGCTGAACTACGACATCGGTGCGCGTGTGGCCGCGCCCATCGAAGGCCACGACGAGCCGTGGTGGTTCTACGGCAGTGTGCTCTCGCGGTATTGGTACGACTGGCTCGCCGCGCTGGCGCTGGTCGCCGGCCTGGCGCCGGCCGCGGTGCGGCGGCTGTGGGCGCGCTGGATGGCGCGTCCATCACACGAGCACTGGATCGCCGGCGGCTGGCTGGTGGCCACCGTGATCGTGCCCACGGTGGTGCCGACGCGGCTGGCGTGGTACCTCAATCCGTTCTACCCGGGAGCGGCGCTGGTCGGGGCGCTGCTCATCCGCGAGGCGTGGACGTCGCTCCGTGCCGAGGGTGCGCAGGCGCGCGCGTGGCTGGTCGCCATCCTGGCGGTGGCGGCCGCGCTCACGGCCGAAGGCCGAATCGCCTTCCGTTCACAGCGGCTCGACGTGGGCAATTCGGCGCAAGGGCTGCTGCTAGCGCAGCGCGAGGCGATCGCCGGGCATCGCGTGTTCGCGGCGTTCTGTCCCTACCCGGAGGTGTTCCTGGCCTCGGCCGCGGGATCCGCGTGCGTCGCCGTGCACGACGTCGATGCCTTCATCGCGGCGTCGGCCCCGGGCGATTTCTGGCTCGACCGCCACGACGCCACGCCGGAGGGCCTCACGCGCGTCGACGCCAATCGCCGCGCCTCGCTGCACCGCCGTCCCTGACGGCAGGCTGCTAGCCGCCCGCGTGCACCACGGTGCGGCGGCTGCGGTGTCCGCGCACCAGATCGGCGCCGAGCTGTTTGCTGAGATACACCTTCGACTCGGCGGCGCCCACTGGGTGGCGTTCGAACTTCACGACGTCGAACCCGAGCTGCGCCAGCACGGCGCGCATGTCGTAGAAGCGGTTCTTAGTCTTCACGACCACTTCGTGGAAGCCGAGGGCGTGCGCCCACGTCTCGGATTCCTCGGTGAGGGCGCGGAAATGGCCCTGGCCGCGCCAGTCGCGACGCGTCGCGCCGATCCACGAGTAGAGCACCTTGCGGTCCTCGAAGGTGACGCAGCCACGCAGCCGCTCCACCAGGTCGCGCAGCTTCGGATCGGTCTCGACCGCCCGCAACTCGTGCACCACCTTGTAGGCCACGGGCACGCGCGTGCCCGGGTCGTCGGGCAGCGCCGCTTCGGCCATCAGAATCAGCGACTCGCGTCCACCGAGGCGTTCGAGCACCTCCGCCGCCGTCTTCCGCCGCGGGAACTCGCCGAAGAACTCCTCGATGTACTCGATCTCGAGGGCACCCGCCTCGAGGGCGTACTGCTTGATCAGGTATTCCACGCTGACCGCCGATTATAGCCGCGCGTCCGTGCGTGCCAGCGAGCCGACAACGGCTCGCCCTGGCCGCCAGCCGCTAGCCCCTGGTCAGTACTCCATCCCCACGACCTCACCGGCATCGGTGACGTCGAGCTTCTGCGCCTGTGGCACCTTGCCCAGACCCGGCATCAGCATCATGCTGCCGGCGATCGCCACCACGAAGCCGGCGCCGGCCGACAGCGACGCGTCGGAGATGGTGAGCGTCCAGTCGGACGGCGCGCCCATCAGCTTGGCGTCGTCGGTGAACGAGTACTGCGTCTTGGCGATGCAGACCGGGAGGTGGCCGTAGCCGAGGTCCGCGTACTGCTTGAGGCGCGTCTTCGCGCCCGGCTTGAAGGCCACGCCCTTGGCGCCGTACACCTTCGTCGCCACCTCGGTGATCTTCTGTTCGAAGGAGAGCTCGGGGCCGTACAGCGGCTTCACCTTCGACACGTCGGCACGATCGGCGGCGGCCACGACCTTGCGGGCCAGATCGGCCATGCCTTCCCCACCCTTGAGGTACCCCTCCGACAACGCCGCTTCGACGCCAATCGAGGCGCAGTAGTCGAGCACGGCCCGCAGATCGGCCTCCGAGTCAGCGGCGAATCGATTCAGGGCCACCACCGGCTCGGCGCCCCAGCGACGCACGTTGGCGGCGTGCCGCGCCAGATTCGGGAAGCCTTTCTCCACCGGGCCGTCGGGCGCGCCGCCCTGCGCGCGCAGGGCCTTCAGCGTGACGATCATCACCGCCACCGACGGCACGTGGCCGCACATCGGCATGACGATGTCGAAGAACTTCTCGGCGCCGAGGTCGGCGGCGAAGCCGGTTTCGTTCACCACGTAGTCGGCCAGGTGCAGACCCAGGCGCTGGGCCAGCACGCTGCTGGTGCCGTGCGCGATGTTGGCGAAGGGTCCACAATGCACGATGGCCGGCGCGCCCTCGCCGGTCTGCACCAGGTTCGGCATCAGCGCGTCGTTCAGCAACACCATCATCGGGCCGACGGCCTTGAGGTCGGCGGCGGTGACGGCCTTGCCGTCGTAGTTCAGGCCGACGACGATGCGTCCGAGGCGCGCCCGCAGGTCGGCGCGGCTCTCGGCCAGCGCCATGATCGCCATGATCTCGGACGCCGCCGTGATGATGAAGCCGGTTTCACGGGCCGGTCCGTTCTCGCGGCCGCCCATGCCCGCCGCGATCTTCCGCAGCGAGCGGTCGTTCATGTCCATGCAGCGCGGCCAGAGCAGCTCCTTCGGATCGATCCGCAGCTCGTTGCCGAAATGCAGGTGCGTGTCGATGAGCGCCGCCAGCAGGTTGTGCGCCGAGGTGATGGCGTGGAAGTCGCCGTTGAAGTGCAGGTTGATCTTGTCGACCGGATGCAGCGACGCCTTGCCGCCGCCGGTAGCGCCGCCCTTCTGCCCGAACACCGGGCCGAGCGACGGCTCGCGCAGCGCCGCCACGGCGTGCTTGCCGATGTGCACGAGGCCCTGGGTGAGGCCGATCGTGTTCACCGTCTTGCCTTCGCCGCTCGTCGTCGGCGTGATGGCCGTGATGAGCACGAGGCGGCCGCGGCGGGTCGGGAAACGGTCCAACGTCTCCAGGCGGATCTTGGCGGTGTGTCGGCCGTACGGCTCGAGGAGATCGTCGGTGAGACCGAGGCGGGCGGCGATGTCGGCGATGGGTTGCATGCTGGCCGCGCATGTTACCCCGACTGCCGATGCGCCGGCGACCGCGGAGGCGGCCGTGGACGAGCCCGGGCTGGGTACCTGACACGTGCGCAAGATACCCGGCCCGGACGCGGCGGCGTGGCCCCGCTAGGCGTTGCAGCGCCCGGCGGGCGCGATCGACTGCGGCCGCGACTTGTGGCCGGCGCCCTTCATGATGCCGGGCACCTCGGGATCCGAGACGAACTGCTGCCAGCCCTGCTCGTCCCAGTCGAAGATCACGAACACCCGGTCGGCCTGCTCGGGATCGCGGAACACCAGCGCCCCTTTCGAGCCGTGCTGCTGCCGCTTGGCGGCGCCGGCCGCCGAGAACACCGTCATGAAGCGATCGAAGTCTTCCACGCGCGTCGTTGCCAGAATCATCGTCTCTCTCCTGTCAGTTGATTGGTGGGTCGTACGGTGAACGTTCGGTGATCGGGGCGAGCGTCAGGCCGTGGGCACGGCCGCCGTCACCACGGGTTCTTTCGGGTCGATGGCGCCCAGGCTCTGCACGACCTCGAAGCGGCCGTCGCGGGCGCGAGCGATGTACATGTGCAGGCGGGCGTGGTGCTGACCGGGTACCATCTCGGCGGGTCCGCCCGGGCCTTCGTCGATGCGCGCGTGGTCGAGCGCGGCGACCACCGCGTCGCGCGACACCGTGCCCGCTTCCGTGACGGCCGCGGCCCACAGCATCAGCCCGCGATACAGACCGGAGCAGGCACTGCCGCCCGTGAACTTCGCGTGGCCGGGATACAGCGAGTCGTACTGCGCCAGCAGTGTCCGGCTGAACGGGTCGGTGACCGTCTCGTAGTAGTCGAGGCAGCTATAGAGCCCCTCGACGTGCGCCGCCGGCACCATGTTCAGGAAGTTCTCGTCGAAGTAGGTGCACACCAGGGTGCCGCCACGCGCCTGGAATCCGGCGTCGTGGAGGCGCGCGAAGAAGGGCGACACGCCGGGCGGCACGATGGTGTTGAACACGACCTCGGCGCCGCTGGCCATGATGCGGTCGACAGTGGCGTCGTAGTCCATGTGGTCCATCGGGTGGTACTCCTCGCCCACGATGACGCCGCCACGCGCCGTCACCAGGGCCCGCACGCGCGCGTTCATCACCCGCGGCCAGATGTAATCGGCCGACGGCAGGTAGAAGCGGGTGGCGCCGGTGGTCTGCATCAGCCACGGGATGAAGGGGTCGAGCTGCTGCGCCGGCACCGGCCCCGTGCAGAAGATCAGGGGCTCGCCGGCCTGCCCCTCGTACTGCTCGGGATAGACGTACAGCGTCTGCCCGCGATCGACGGCCGGGCCCTTGATCGCCTGGCGCGTCGAGCTGTAGATGCCGCCGAAGATCACGTCGACGTGCTCGCGTTCGACCAGCCGGGTGGCGGCGGCCGCCGCCGTGGCGTCGTCGGTGGCGCCGTCTTCCAGCACCAGTTCGAGCGGGCGTCCGAGCAGGCCGCCCTTGGCGTTCAGGTCGCCGATGACCATGCGGGCCACGTTGGCGTTGGCGAGGCCGACGAACGACAGGGCGCCGGTCTGCTCGGCGATGACGCCAACGCGGATCGGGCCTGAGCTGCGAGCGGAGTGGTTCACCATGCGGTCACTTCCCTTCCGGACGTCGCGGATCCGCAAGGCGCGGTGACCGGCACGTCACGTGTGCTATGAATGTGCCCCGCCGCCTGCAGCCGCCGCATCGGGAGAACTCCCCATTTCTCAATCCCCCTCGCTCCGCCTCGGCGAATTCGTCGCGACGCTGGCCCTGGCGCAGGACAACGCGTTCGGCCAGCCGCTCGAATCGCAGCTCCGCTCCTGTCTGCTGGCCGTGTGGCTGTGCGATGCCGCCGGCTACGACCGTCGGGTCCGCGACACCGCCTACTGGGTGGCCCTGCTGCGCTACATCGGGTGCACGGGCCACGCGCACGAAGTGGCGACGCTCTTCGGCGACGAGATCGCCATCCGCGCCCAGACGCTGGTGCACGACGCCGCCAACCCGCCCGAGGTGATCCGCGACGTCATCGAGTACGCCACCGCCGGCCGCACCGGCGACGAGCGCGGCGCCATCCTCCAGTTGATCCAGACGTCGGCGCCGCAGTGGGCCGTGCACAACTTCACCTCGGGCTGCGAGGTGGGCGAGATGCTGCTGCGCCGCCTGCCCATCGCGGCGCCGGTGCGCGACGCGCTCGGCTTCACGTTCGAACGCTGGAACGGCAAGGGCTACCCGGCGCACGTGGCCGGCGAGGCGATTCCCCTGCCGATGCGCGTCGTGCATCTCACGCACGACATGGAGGCACTCGCGCGGCGGTTCTCGGTCGACCGCGCACTCGAGGCGGTGCGCGACCGGCGCGATCGCACCTACGATCCGGCGGTGGTCGACGTCTTCCTCGCGCATGGGCGCGACTGGCTGGAGCGTCTGCGCACGGTGGAGCCATGGGACGCCGTGCTCGATCTCGAACCGCGTCCGCACCGCGGGCTCGACGGCGCCGCGCTCGACGAGGCGCTGCTCGTCGCCGCCGACTTCGCCGACATGAAGTCGCCGTTCATGAACGGCCACAGCCGGCGCTGTGCCCAGCTCGTCGTCGACGCGGCGCGCGTGCTCGGGTTGCCCGACGCCGACGTGACGGCGTTGCGGCACGCGGCCCTCGTCCACGACCTCGGCACGACCGCCGTACCCAATTCGATCTGGGACAAGCCGGCCGCGCTGACCCGCGCCGAGTTCGACCGCGTCGAGCTGCACCCGCTGCTCACCGAGCAGATGCTGCGCCGCTCACCGGCGCTGGCGCGGCTCACGCACCTCGCGGCGGCGCATCACGAGCGGCTCGACGGCTCGGGCTATCACAAGCGCCTGAAGTCCGACGCCGCCGATGCCGGCGCGGCGCTGCTGGCCGCGGTGGAGGTCTACGTCGGTCTCACGGCCGATCGCGCCGACCGCCCGGCGCACATCCCGGCCGACGCGGCCGGGGCTCTCGCGCGGCTCGAGGCCCAGGGGCTGCTCGATCCGCGGGCCTGCCGGGCGGTGCTCGTGGCGGCGGGCCACGGCGTGGCGCACACCGTCGCGGAGGCGCGTCCCGAACGCCCCGGCGGCTTGTCAGGGCGTGAAGTCGAGGTACTGCGTCTGGCCGCCCGCGGCCTGACGACGCAGACGATCGCCGATCAGCTGTTCATCTCGCCCAAGACCGCCGACCACCACATTCAGCACATCTACAACAAGATCGGGGTGTCGACGCGGGCCGCGGCCGCGCTGTGGGCGATGCAGAACGCCGTGGTCTGACCGCCGACAGCCCGGCGCCGGCCCACGGATCGCCCGGCCCGGTGGCGGCGTCATTAGGGCGATGGCTCGCCTGCAGACGTCCCTGTTCGTGCCCCGGCCGGTGCCGGCGGTGTTCGACTTCTTCGCCGACGCCGCCAACCTGCAGCAGATCACCCCGCCGTGGGTCGATTTCCGGATCCTCACGCCGCTGCCCATCGACATGCGGCCCGGCGCGCTCATCGACTACCGGCTGAGAGTGCACGGCGTGCCGATCACGTGGAAGACCGAGATCTCGGCCTGGGAACCGCCACGGATGTTCATCGACACGCAGCTGAAGGGCCCGTACTGGCGCTGGGTGCACACGCACCGCTTCCGCGAGACGGCGGGCGGCACGCTGGTCGAGGACGACGTCGACTACGCCGTGCCGTTCGGCTTCCCCGTCGATCGGTTGTTCGTGCGCCGCGACCTGCGCCAGATTTTCACGCACCGCCAGCACGCCATCCTGAAGGCGTTCGACGTGCCGGCGCGCGACGACATCATGGTCACGTTCGCGTGACGGCCCGGCAGCCTCAGCAGTGCAGCTGGTCCACGGGCGCCGGGCGCCCGAAGTAGTACCCCTGCATCACCGTGCAGCCGAGGTCGAGGAGGATGTCGCGCTGCGCCTTGTGCTCCACGCCCTCGGCGACGACGTCCATCGACAGACTGCGGGCTACCCCGATGATGGCGGTGACGATGGCGCGATCGCGTTCGTCGGTCGTGATGTTGCGGATGAACGAACGGTCGATCTTCAGGGCGTCGAGCGGCAGCGCCTTCAGGTAGGTCAGCGACGAGTAGCCGGTGCCGAAGTCGTCGAGCACGATCGAGAAGCCGGCGTCCTTCAGCGCCCGCAGCGTCGGCACGGCGCGGGCGTGATCGGCCAGCACGCTCTCGGTGATCTCGAGCGACACCGACGACGGGCTGAGGCCGGTGGACGTGACGGCCTCGGTGAGCGTGTCGACGACATCGGGCCGCTTGAACTGCTGGATCGAGATGTTCACCGACACCTTGATGCCGCGCGTGTGCCAGCCGCGCGTCATCGACTCGCGGCTCGAGGTCTGCAGGATCCAGCGGCCCAGCTCGTGGATGGCGCCGCTCTCTTCGGCAACGTGGATGAACTGCGCCGGCGCCACCAGGCCGGCCTCGGGCCGGTTCCAGCGCATCAGCGCCTCGAGCGACACCAGGCGGTTCGTGCGGGCGTCGACCTGCGGCTGGAAGTAGGCGACCAGCTCGTTGTTCTGCACCGCGCGCCGCAGATGCCCTTCGAGCAGCAGGCGCTGCAGCGCCGCCTCGTTCAGAGAGGCGCTGAAGAACTGGAAGCAGTCGCGGCCCGAGTCCTTGGCGTGGTACAGCGCGGCGTCGGCGTGCTTGAAGAGCTCTTCCACGGTCTGCCCGTCCTGCGGGAAGACGCTGATGCCCATGCTGGTGGTGACGAAGAGCTCGCCGTAGGGCGCCAGCGTGATCGGCTGCTTCAGCGCGTCCTGCAGGCGGCGGGCGATGCGCGGCACGTCTTCGATGCGATCGAGATCACCGATGGCGAGGATGAACTCGTCGCCGCCGAGCCTGGCCACGGTGTGCGTCTCGTCGTCGCCGTGCCGGTCGCGGGTGAAGACGTCGGTGTCCCTGATCGTGTCGCGGAAACGGGCGGCCACGGTCTTCAGCAGCTCATCGCCGGCCGTGTGCCCCATCGTGTCGTTGATGCTCTTGAAGTTGTCGAGATCGACGAACAGCGTCGCCACCAGCTGATTGCGGCGGCGGGCCGCGCCGAGCATGCCGCGCAGCCGCTCGGTGAAGAGCACGCGGTTGGGCAGGTTGGTGAGGCTGTCGTAGTAGGCCAGGAAGCGGATCCGCGTTTCGGCGGCGGCCCGCTCGGTGACGTCCTGCAGCGTGCCCAGCACGCGGACGACGCGCCCCTGGTCGTCGTGCACCGCCTCGCCCTGCGTGTGCAGCACGCGCGTGTGACCGCCCGGCTGCACGTAGCGCAGGTCCATCGCGAACGCCGGCGCGCCGTCGAGCACGCGCCCCAGTGCCGCCCGCACCGCCGCCTGGTCGTCGTGGTGCACGCGGCCCAGGAACAGGCTCATCGGCGCCGTGCGTATCGAATCGGGCACGCCGAGCAGGCGATGGACCTCGGCGGACCACGCCACGCGGTCTTCGACCGGTTCCCACGACCAGTTGCCGAGCCGCGCGATCTGCCGGGCCTGCGCCAGGCTCGACTCGCTGTGCCGCAGGTCGGTGATGGCCCGCGACGCTCGTACCATCTCGAGCGCGCGGTGCCGCAGCAGCGACAGCGGCGCCAGGCGGGTGGCGAAGTCGGTGGCGCCGTGGGAGATCCCCTCGGGCACCGCGCTCTCGTCGCCAGCCTCGATCAGCAGCAGCACCGGCACATCGGCCAGCGCCGGCTGCGCGCGCAGCGCCAGCAGCCAACCCGAGGCCTCGCGCCCACCGGCCAGCGCCGTGTCGATCACAATGAGCTGCGGCGGCTCGGTACACGCGGCGGCCAGCTCGCCGCCGTCGGCGGCGACGGTCACGACGAAGCCGGCGTCGGCGAACGTGGTGCTGAGCTGGGATTGCAGATCCTGGCCGATGGCCAGAACCATGTGCGGCGGGACGTCCGCACGCGGGTCGGTCACCTCAGAACTATCGGCCCGCCCGGCTGGGACGAATAGTCGCGGGGGCGGGCCGGCGCGTTGCACGCGCGTGCAGGCGCGTGTCAGCCGATCGTGCCGTCGAGGCCGTCGAGCACGGCCAGCAGCTCCGCCAGTACCATCGCCGTGGCGCCCCACACGCGCTCGCCGTCGACGTCGAAGTACGGCACGTCCATCAGCACGCCGGGGGCGCGCTCGCGCTGCTCCCAGGCGACGGCGTCGGCGGCGCGCAGGCGGTCGATCGACGCCTCGATCACGCGATCGACCTCGTCCGGCGCCGGCACGAGGAACGGCCGCGCGGTGGCGACACCGACGATCGGGTGCAGCAGGTGACGGCTCACCGGAATGTGCAGCGGCGACAGGCGGCCGAGCACCTCCACCGCCGACGGCGACAGATTCACTTCCTCGAACGCCTCGCGCAGCGCCGCCGCTTCGAAGGTCTCGCCCGGATCGACGCGTCCGCCTGGCAGCGAGACCTGGCCGGTGTGATGACGCAGCGTCGACCCGCGCACCGTGAGCGGCACGCGCCAGACGCCCTCGCGCGGATACAGCAACACGAGCGCGGCGGCATCGCGCATGCCCGGCGGCACGACGTGCGGATCCCAGCCGGGACGCGGCTGTGGCGCGAGACCGAGCTGCGCGTCGAGTCCCGGCAACGGCCGCGCCAGCCGTGTCCGCAGGGTCTCGACGAAGGCACGCATCCTCCGAATCGTATTGGTTGACACGCCCCGCGGCAACCGGCGACAGTGCGGGCGGCGCGCGTCTCGCGCGTCCGGGAGGATGGCAGTGGTTCGACGTTCGTGGGGAATGATGACGATCG
Source organism: Vicinamibacterales bacterium (assembly GCA_046331325.1). GTDB lineage: Bacteria > Acidobacteriota > Vicinamibacteria > Vicinamibacterales > UBA2999 > CADEFD01. The sequence goes on from JAXLRB010000009.1 coordinate 93,521, forward strand.
CGGCGTTCGTGGGCGCGGTCGCGGGCTGCAACCGGGCGCCGGCTATCGAGCCAGCGACGATGGTGCTCACCGGCGGCACGATCGTGACGATGGAGGCGGCGACGCCCGAGGTGCAGGCGATGGCCGTGCGCGGCGATCGCATCGTGGCGCTCGGCACCGCCGAGGCGATGAAGGCCTACGTGGGCCCGGCCACGCAGGTGATCGATCTGGCGGGCCTCACCGCGGTGCCAGGCCTCATCGAGGGCCACGGCCACTTCATGGGCCTCGGCCAGTCGAAGATGGTCATCGATCTCATGGACGTCACGAGCTGGGACGAGATCGTCCGGCGCGTCGGTGAGGCGGCGGCGAAGGCGAAGCCCGGCGACTGGATCGAGGGCCGCGGCTGGCACCAGGAGAAATGGACCTCGGTGCCGCAGCCGAACGTGCAGGGCTTCCCCCTCCACGACGCGCTCAGCACGGTGTCGCCGAACAACCCGGTGATGCTCGAACACGCCAGCGGTCACGCCAGCTACGTGAACGCGAAGGCCATGGAACTGGCCGGCATCACCAACACCACGAAGAACCCGGCCGGCGGTCAGATCCTGCGCGACAAGAGCGGCAAGGCCATCGGCGTGCTGGTCGAGACGGCGCAGGGCCTTGTGGACGCGGCGTATACGAAATGGCGGGAGACGAAGACGCCTGAAGAGCGCGCCGCCGACCAGCGCCGCACGATCGATCTGGCGGTGCAGGCCGCCCTCGAGAAGGGCGTCACGTCGTTCCAGGACGCCGGCGAGCCGTTCACCACCATCGACGTCATCAAGGACGCCGCCAGCAAGGGCGCGCTCGGCATCCGCCTGTGGGTGATGGTGCGCGACACCAACGACAACATCGCCGCGAAGATGGCCAGCTACAAGGCCGTCGGGTTGAACGACAACCACCTCACCATCGCCGCGATCAAGAAGACCATCGACGGCGCCATCGGCTCGCGCGGCGCGTGGCTGCTCGAGCCGTACAGCGACGTGCCGACGACCAGCGGCCTCAACACCTCGCCCGTCGAGGACGTGAAGGCGCTGGCCGGCATCGCCGCCGCCAACGGCGTGCAGCTCGGCGTGCACGCCATCGGCGACCGCGCCAACCGCGAGACGCTCGACATCTTCGAGGCGACGTTCGCGGCCAACCCGAACGGCAAGGACTGGCGCTGGCGCATCGAGCATGCGCAGCACCTGAGCGCCGCCGACATCCCGCGCTTCGCCAAGCTGGGCGTGATCGCGTCGATGCAGGGCATCCACGCGACGTCCGACGCGCCCTACGTGACGGCGCGCCTTGGCGAGGCGCGCGTGAAGGAAGGCGCGTATGTGTGGCGGAAGCTCATCGACAGCGGCGCCGTCGTCTCGAACGGCACCGACGTGCCGGTGGAGCGAATCGATCCGATGCCGAACTTCTACGCCAGCGTGGCCCGCAAGATGAAAGACGGCACGCCGTTCACCCCCGACCAGCGGATGACGCGCCAGGAAGCGCTGAAGTCGTACACCTGGAACGCCGCCTACGCGGCGAAGGAAGAGACGCTGAAGGGCTCGCTCGCCGTCGGCAAGCTGGCCGACGTGACGGTGCTCACGAAGAACATCCTCACCGTGGCGGAGGACGAGATCCCGACCACCGGTGTCGCCTACACGATCGTCGGCGGCAAGGTGGCCTACAAGGGCGCCGGCGCGAAGTAACCGCGAGGTGGGGACGGCGTCCCGCGCCGTCCCCACGCCCCGCTCTGCCCTATCGAGGCGTGGCGCGCACGGGCGCGCCGCCCGCCGCGTCGAGCGTGCCGGTCAGCGGCACCCCCATCGGCCCCACCGGGATGTAGACCACCGTGTGGTTCGGCGATCCCACCATGGCCTTCTGCGCCTCGATCGCCTCGTGCTGCACGTAGAGATTCGTCAGCTGGCCGCGGATGATCTGCATCGCGTTGGCGATGCCCTCGGCCTGCACCTCGCGCTTGGTGCGTTCCTTCCGCTCGATGTCGATCTCGGTGTCCTTGCGCGCCAGCTCCTGGGTGGCGGCCAGCTTGCGCGACACCGCGCTCGCCACCTCCTCGGGATACTGCACGCCGCCCACCGCCACCGACTCGATCACGAACGGGCTCTGCGCCGCGTACTGACGGATGCGCGACAGCACCGCGTCGCCGATCGGGATCAGCGCCTCCTTCACCTCGAGGCCGTTGCGGCGTTGCACCTCGTCACGCGCGAACGTGCGCAGCGGCTCGCGCACGAAGTTCGCGTAGGCCACCTTCACGATGGCGTCGGGATCGTGCTCGATGGCGTTGCGGCTCACCGTGGTGCTGAAGCCCTCGATGAAGTCGCGCACCTTCGCGGCGTCGACGCGCCACACCGTGTGCACGCGGAACCCGATCTTCAGGTTGTCGCGGCTCAGCACGGCCTCGTCGCCGACGAAGTCCTCGCTGTAGGTATAGGGCGTGACGCTCACGTTGGTGACGCTGAGCAGCCACGAGCGTCCCGGCGACACCGGCCCGCGCTGCACGCCGTAGAAACGCGACTGCCCCACCACGGCGCCGCGAGTGAGATAGCCGACGTAACCGGCCGGCGTGAACGGGTTGCGCGAACCGGCGATCCAGACGGCGAGGGCGACGCCGGCCAGCAGGGTCAGCGCCGCGATCGCGAGGGTGGAACGACGGAGGAAGCGGGCAGGCACGGCCGGCAGATCGCCGGCCGCCATCCGAGGCAGCAGAGACACGACGAACCTCCAATACGCCTACGGAGTTAGCTGACGGGCTCGAGGTTGGAGTCCTCTACCAGCGGTTCGCACCGCCGGATTCGCCCCGTGGCACGGGTATCGTGCCGGTGGGTCCCCCGCGTCGCCTTGCGGCGTCTTAAGCGTTTGTACGTTCGACGCTACGCCTGTTGCGGGGCGCCGTCAACTGCACACGACCGCACCCGTACTGGCGCAGGCGGCCCGCGCTTCCGAGCCGCCCGCCCCCTAGCCGCTAGTACTTGTAGACCACCGACACCACGATTGACTGGTCGGCCTTCTTCAACGCGGGGTTGGTCAGCTTGTTCTTGTAGGTGCTGAGGAACTCGGTCTTCAGGTCGAAGTTGCCGGCCAGCGACGTGAGCAGACCCGCCGAGAAGGTGTAGAAGGCGTCGTCGAAGTCCTTCAACTTCCACAGCGCGGTCGCCGCGTGCGTGAACTTCGACTTCTCGCCGAGCTTCTGCACGAGCTTCTCGCCGGCGATGACGGCGCCGCTGGTGTCGACGTCGAGCCCCTTGTTCTTCTCGAACACCACACCGGCGCTGCCGTCGGTGGTCCACTCGGTGCGCGGCAGGGCGACCACCTTGTAGCTGAGGCCCGCGGTGGGCGCCAGCAGGTAGTCGATGGCCTTGAAGTTGTCGCGCGCGAACGTCGTGAGGCCGAAGGCCGAGAGGCGCGGCGACAGGCGGTAGTCGAGACGCGGGCATCGGCCTGCGAGCGATCGACGTTCGACACGCCGTTGTTCGACCCTTGAGCAGCAGGCCGGTGGCCTTGAACAGCACGTCGGTGCCATAGTCGCGCAGCACGTCGGCGCCGATGTTGATCGTCGACGTGTCGCTGTTGCCCTGGTGGCGGCGAGACCGGCGCCGATCGATCCCGTCCAGCCCGGAGGCGGCGGTGGGGGCGGGGCGGCAGGAGCCTGGGCGAAGGTGGTGGCGGGCAGCAGGGCGAGCACGCCGATGGCAGCGGACCGTCGAATCCTCATGCCGGTCATGGACACGTTTCCTCCTCGAGAAGTCACTCGTCGTGCGACCGAGGGGGAACGGCGGCCGTCGGAACTCTACAGTCGGAAAAGATAACTCACTTTCACGAAGAAGCCATCGCGCGTGCGCCGCCACGCCCGCGTGGGACGCGGGCCGTCGTCGTTGGCGAGACCGCTGCCGTAGCCGGCGAACACCACCGTGCCCGGCGTGGGCTGGTACGAGAACAGCCCGTCGATGCGCAGCCGGCGCGTCGAGAACCGGCTGGCCGGCACGAACGTGCCGTCGGCCTGCCGCAGGTAGATCGGAAGCTGCGTGCGCGAGTCGTCGCGCAGCGCGTCCTGGAAGTTGGCGTCCTGCTCGGCGATGAGGCGCAGGAACACCGGCCGCGCCACCTGGTACTCGACGCGAAGGCGGGGGATGCGCCGCAGGCCCGCGTACGACTGATCGGAGCGCCGCTGATACGACTGCCACTGGTAGCGGCCCTCGACGCGCAGCTGGTCGGTGGGTCGCCAGGTGAGGTTGGCGTCGACGAACATCACGAACGCCGACGACCACTCGAAGAAGTTCTCGTCCTTGCCGCCGACGACGAGCAGCGTGGCATTGAGCCCCTTGCGCGTCGGCGTCTCGCCCGAGGCGACGAAGTCGAGATTCGGCAGCCGCGCCGTGCCGGTGTACGGCACGTAGCGCGTGGTGCCGTCGGCCTGCGGCGTGGCAATGACGTAGTCACGATACAGGCGCTCGTCGTAGCCGAACGACTCGATGAGCAGCGAGCCGCCCACCTTCCAGCCGCCGTTCAGCGTGAGGTTCTGGTTGAAGTGCAGCTTCCGATCCTGCGACGCCCCGCCGGCCATGAACGTGTCGTATACCCACGTGCCGTCGAGGACGACGTCGCTCGAGAAGCGCTGGAACCACTGCCCCGCCCGCCCCAGCGTGACGAGCTGATTGGTCATCGCCACGTTGGCGATGCCGGTGCGGTTGATGAAGCCGGCCTGCGCCTGGAAGTCCGGATCGACGCCGCGCGCCTGCACCCGCAGCCCGTAGCGACGGCCCGTGCGGTTGAAGGTGGCCTGCCAGAGCGGCGCCGTCAGCGTGGCCGCGGGCGTGTCGGTGCGGCTCGCCGCGCCCTGCAGCAGCAGCGAGTAGACCTCCTTCCACACGAGGCGCGTGTCGAGCGCGAACACGCGGTTCGAGCGCGCGCCGTCGACCTTGTCGGTGTAGACGAGGCCCACCTTCGACGACGTGCCCAGGTCGTGTTGCGCGCGCAGCACGTTGAACACCGGGTGGTCCTTGCCGGTGGCGGAGGTGGTGACGTCGTCGACGGCCGCGAGATACGCCACGCTGGTGGCCCGCGACACGCGTCCGGTGAGCTTGGTGGCCGCCACCGGTGCCTGCACGCGACGCGTGTAGATCAGGTTGTTGGGCGCCGCGTACTGCTCGATGCCGTCGAGGAAGAACGGGCGCTTGTCGGGAAAGAACAGCGCCGCGCGTGGATCGAACTGGAACTGGCCGGCGTCGGCCTCGACCTGCGAGAAGTCGGGATTCACCGTCCCGTTCAACGTGAGCGTCTCGGTGACGCCCCAGCGCACGTTCATGCCGAGATCGGGACGGCCGCCGTCGTAGGCCCAGCCGCCCGCGACGTCGGGGGCGCCGTCGACCTTGGCCGTGGCGACGGGGTTGAGGTCGAGGACCAGACCGCGCTTCAGGTCGTGCAGGCCCTCGATCGCGCCCGCCTGCGAGAGGAACGAGGCCCCTTCACGACGAGCCGGCGCCCACGTTTCCTCGGTGCCGGCGCGCGCGTTCACGCGGGTGACGTGCAGCCCCCACACCTGCGTGCCGCCCGACTGGTAGCGGAGGCTCTTGAACGGGATGCGCACCTCGACCACGTAGCCATCGGCCGCGACCGTGCCGCGTGACTGGAACACGAAGTCGGGGCTGCGATCGAAGTCCTCGCGTCCCGCCGACAACCCCGAGAAGCCGCCGCCGCCCGTGCGCAGGCCCTCGACCAGCGCGCCGTCCATCTGCACGCCGAGCGGGTTCACGGCGAACACGAATGCCTGACGGCCATCGGCGAAGGTGCTGAGGAAGATCTGGATGTGGTCGTCGCTGTCGATGCGATCGCGATCGGCCAGCGTGGCCTGGATGCCGTCGGGACCGGCGGCGGCTCGGATGCCGAAGTGGATCGCCGTCGGCGAGTACCACACGAGCACCTCGGTCGTGCGATCGGCGGGGCCGCCGTCCACCGGCGCGTACCGCGAGAAGCCGGTGAGATGCGCGGCCTGCTGCCAGGCGGGCTCGTCGAGCACGCCGTCGATCGTGATCTCGGCATCGAGGCGCGGCGCCGGCACGCGGGTCTGACGATCGACGCCCGAGAACGTCGCAACCACGGAGGACGCGGCGGCCGGCACGGCCGACGGGCCCTGCGCCCACACGAGACTCGGCGCCGCCACGAGCACCGCTACCAGAACGATCGACCGACGCACTCAGGTACGGTAGCAGGTCCGGCGGGTGCACGCACGAGGCGGGCACGTCGGCGCGGGACGGGTGCTGGGACGACGCGTCAGGCGGCGAGCGCGGCCTGGTGCAGCGCCTGCGTGGCGCGACGCGCGCCGTGCGCGGTGCGCTCGAATTCCGGCAGATGCGTCCGCAGGTTCTCGACGCCTTCCGACAGCTGCGCCAGCTCGGCCGACGACCGTTCCAGCTGACCGACGATGCGATCGAGCAGCTCGCGGAACATCGACGCCTCGGGGATGCCCACCGCCTGGATCGCGCCGATGAGATAGACGCTCGACAGGCGGCGCAGATCGGACTCGAGTTCGTGCTGCAACCGCCGCAGCGCTGGCAGGGGCGCCTGCGCCTTCGGCAGCGTGGCGACCAGCGCCGAAGTGCTGGCGCCGAGCGACACGGCCAGCGTGCGCAGATCGGTGACGAGCCGCGAGTCGAGATCGGCGTCGGGCGCGGCCTGTCGCTCGCGCGCCAGCTCGCGGATGAAGTCGGCGGTCATCGCCGACTGCAGGCGCGCCGCCGTCACGCTGAAGGCGGTGTCGCCGAGCAGGCCGGCCAGCTCGCGCAAGCGTGCCGTCATGCCCTGGACGTTCTCGGTGCAGTGGTGCGACAGGTGCGCCAGGTCTTCGGTGACCACCGACAGCCGTTCGCCGCCGCGTTCCAGACGACACGAGCCGACCAGGGCATTGAGCGAGATGAGGTGGATGTCGCCGGCGAGGTCGTGGACGAACCGGGCCGCCTTGTCCAGCTGATCGATCGTGCCGAGCAGCCGGTCGACGCGCGAGAACAGATCGTCGAGACCGCGCTCGACGCCGCGACAGGCGTCGGCCGACGCCGCGAACGCGCCGACATCTCCCGAGGCGCCGCGGTCGGCGGCGCGCGCGGCGGCGCGGAAGCCCGCCAGTTCGACGGCGGCAGCGGCGCGCATGAAGTCGTCGTAGCTGGCGTAGCCGAGTCCGGCGATGGCGGCGTGCAGGCGCGCCGTCGCCGCCTCCATGCCGCGTCGCCACGCGCCGCCCTCGGTACCGGCCGCGCGTTCGATCGCGAGCACCTCCGCGTACAGCCCCTGCACCACCGGGAACAGCTCGCTCGATGGCTTGAGGCGCACCGAGAGGAAACCGCCATCGATCGGCACGACGAGCGCCAGCACCCAGTAGTAGGCGCCGTCGGCGGCCATGTTCTTCACGTAGCCGGCGAACGGCCGATTCTGCTCGAGGTAGCCCCACATCAGGTGGAAGACCGCCTTCGGCATGTCGGGATGGCGAATCACGTTGTGCGGCGCGCCCAGCAGGGCGTCGAGCGGATGGCCGCTGACGCGCACGAACACCTGGTTGCCGCTGCGGATGATGCCCTTGCGGTCGGTCGTCGAGAAGAACAGCTCGTGCGCCGCGAACGGACGCTCGTGGGCGCGGGGGGTGATGACGGGACGGGCCACAGAGGGACTCGTCTCCCCAATCGGCCACCCGCGGGGCGGGCTTGAATGCGCTACCGTGGCCGCGACACGAAGATCCGCGCCGCCAGAGCCAGCAGCGCCAGGCCGGTGGCCACGCCCAGCAGACGCCGCGGCCCGGGTCGGCGGAACAGGGCCCGCAGGCGATCGAGGGCGACGACCCAGGTGGCGTGGCAGCCGAACGCCATCGACACATGGCAGGCCGCCAGGCCGGCGTAGGCCCACGACGGCCAGCCCGGCCGGATGAACGTCGGTACCGCGGTGAGATAGAACGTGATCGTCGCCGGTCCGAACAGGTTCACCGCCAGGCCCTCGCGGAAGTTCGCGTGCTGGGCGCGGTGGCCCTCGGCGAGCGCCGTCACGATCGGCGCCTGCCCCTGCCACGCCAGCCACAGGCTGCGCAGACCGAGCCAGGCCAGATAGGCCGCGCCAATGGCGCGGATGACGTCGAGGGCGCCCGGCCAGAGCCGCAGCAACGTCGCGCCGCCGACGCCCGCCACCGTGGCATGCGTGGCGTTGGCCAGCGCCGCGCCGCCGGCCGTGAAGAAGCCGGCGCGCCGGCCGTTGTCGAGCGTGTTGCGGACGACCACCGCGGTCGTCGATCCCGGCGTGGCGACGAAGACGAACGTGAAGCTGAGGAACGCCGCGAACAGCGGATCGACCGGCATCAGGCAGCGCTGCGCGTCGTGACGGCGCCGCGCGAGGGCGCAGGCCAGCGCCACGCCACCAGCGCCAGCGCGGTCAGCGCGCCGAGCAGCAGGCTCGCCACCGTGAGGTGCGTGACCTGCGCCGGCGGCGGCAATGCCGCCCCCGCCAGCACCATGCCGGCCAGGATCTGCAGCATCACGAACGCCAGGGCGGCGCTGGCCGCGCGCTGGATCATCGCGTGCGCGCTGAAGCGCGTCCACGCCCAGATCCACAGGCCCACCACCGCGAACGTGACCACGGCGGCCAGCTCGCGGTGCAGCGTGTCGAGGTCGCCGACGCCGCCGAGCACGTCGGCGCGGGCGGTGCCGGCGTCGAGCAGGTCGTCGACGCGTCCCCGCACCTGCGTGCCGAGTCCCACCTGCACCAGCAGCAGCGCCGTGGTCGCCCACGTGATCCAGCCGAGCTGACGGCGGGCCGGGGCGTCGGGCGCCGCCTGCGCGTCATGGGCGCGCAGCGACTCGATCGTGGCCCACAGCAGCAGCTGCACGATCACCAGCGCGACGACCATGTGCGCGGTGACGATCCACGGCGCGAGCTCGTGCGCCACGACGCGTCCGCCGAGCCAGCCTTCGTAGCCCGTGAGCAGCAGCGCGGCCACCACCGGCCAGACGATGCGCGGCTGCTGGCGATGCCGGCGCCAGGCGGCGATCGTGGTACCGAGAATGGCGAAGCCGACGCTGACGCCGAGCAGCCGGTTGAGGTACTCGGTCCACATGAGCGTCGGGTTGAACAGCGCCCGATCGAACTGCGCCGGCAGATCCGCCGCCGAGGCCGGTGGCACCCACGAGCCGAAGCAGCGCGGCCAGTCGGGACACCCGAGGCCCGCGCCCGAGGCCCGCACCAGCCCGCCGACGGCGATCAGGAGATACGTGAGCGCGGTCGTGACGATCGCGAGGCGCTGGAACGACGTGAGACGCATGGCGGAACGACTCCCGGGCTAGCGTACACCCGGACGTCGTGCGCCAACCAGAACGGGGCCCCCGCCGCGCGTGACGGCGGGGCGTCGTCGTTAGCGCGCCGGCGCCGGCTCGGGCTCGCCCGCGGGCGCCTCGACCGTGTCGGTGTCGTCGGCCTCGGTGGGCGGCGCGTCGTGCGCGGCGAACGTCGCGAAGTCGAGCTGACCGAGCAGCTTGCTGGTGACGGTGCCGGCGGTCATCGATCCGCTGACGTTCACGGCCGTGCGCCCCATGTCGATGAGCGGCTCGATCGAGATGAGCAGGCCGGCCAGCGCCACCGGCAGGTTCAGCGCGGAGAGCACGACGATGGCGGCGAACGTGGCGCCGCCGCCCACGCCGGCGATGCCCACCGAGCCCAGCGTGGCGACGCCGATCACCGACGCGACGAACGAGAGCGATGTGGGATCCACGCCGGCGCCCGGCGCGATCATCACGGCGAGCATCGCCGGATAGAGACCCGCGCAGGCGTTCTGGCCCAGCGTGGCGCCGAAGCTGGCGGCGAAGTTGGCCACCGCCGGCGCGACACCGAGACGCGCCACCTGCGTTTCGACACTGAGCGGAATGGCCGCCGCGCTCGACCGCGACGTGAATGCGAAGGTCAGCACCGGCAGCACCTTCTTGTAGAACGTGACCGGGTTCAGACCGGTGCCGGTGAGGATGGCGGCGTGCAGCAACAGGATGATCGTGAGGCCGATGTACGACGCCACCACGAAGCCGCCGAGGTTGTAGATGTCGGTGACGTTCGACGAGGCGACGACACGCGTCATCAGGGCGAGGACGCCATACGGCGTGAGCCGCAGCACCATCCGCACCAGACGCAGGATCAACTGGTTGAGCGTGTCGATGCCGATCTGCACGCGCTCGCCCACCTCGGGTTTGTCGCGCTTCAGCGCCAGCGCGGCGAAGCCGAGCATGGCCGCGAAGACCACCACGCCCATCACCGACGTCGACCGCGTGCCCGAAAGGTCGGCGAACGCGTTCATCGGCACCATCTGCTGCAGCAGCGACGGCAGGTCGAGCTTGGCGGCCTCGCCGATCTTGCCTTCCATGTAGGTGCCGCGTTCCAGCTCGCGGGCGCCCTGCACGAGGTTCTCCGCGCGCAGGCCGAACAGGTTCGTGATGCCGACGCCGATGCCGGCCGAGATGGCCGTGGTGAGCAGCAGCAGGCCGACGACGCCGACGCTGATCGACCCGAGCGCCTTGGCATCGTGCAGCTTCGAGACGGCGCCGAGGATCGAGACGAACACCAGCGGCACCACCACCATCTGCAGCAGGCGCACGTAGATGCCGCCGACCACGCCCACCCAGGTGAGCGTGCCACTGATGGCCGCGTGACCGAGTCCGTACGCCGTCTGCAGCAGCGCGCCCAGGATCACCCCGAGCAGCACCGACAGCAGCACGTTGCTCGCAATCGAGGCGCCGCCCTTTCGCCGCTGATAGAGGAAGCCCAGCGTGAGCACGAACACCGCGAGGTTGGCGAGCACGAGTAGGTTCATACGGACTCCGGAAATCGAACGCTTCCTATGACGCGGCCCACCGGACCGGGGTGTCACCGGCCCGAAAACACGAACGGCCCTCCCGCGGGCGAGAGAGCCGTCTGGACACTGGATGCGGGCGCGGTCGAACGCGCCTCAGGGCATGCGGGTCCGGGACTCTCGCGACGAGAGGCTGCGACAACAACACGCCGGGACGCCCAAGTGCATGGATTTCGCCCGGAGTCTAGTCCCGGATCCGCGCATCCGTCAACGGACCTCGTCCTTTATAGTGTCCGGCCATGGCCTGCGTGTGTCATCCCGACGGCGGCGCGCCCCCGGCCGCGCCGACACCGGCGCGGCGCCTGTCGCGCCGCGCCTGGTTTCGCGAGGGCGCCATCGGCGCGGCCGCGCTGGCAGCCCCCGGGCTCGCCGCGGCCCAGGCGCCGTCCCGCCCGCCCGACGGCGCCTACGTCATTGACGCCGGCTGGGCCCTGACGACCGACGCCGCCGACCGCCCGGCGCTGGTGCGCGACGCCGCCATCGTGGTCGAGCGCGGCGTCATCGCCGAGGTGCGGACCGGCGCGGCGCGTGCCGGACTCCCGCGCGTGGACGCGCGACGAATGCTGGTGCTGCCGGGCTTCATCAGCGGCCACACGCACGTCTGCTCCGGCACGCCCACGCGCGGGCTGATCGAGGGCGGCCGATCGTACGCGCGGCCGCTCGAGATCGTCGAGTCGCTCGACGACGCGAGCCTCGACGCGCTCACCGCGATCAACCTCGCCGAGCTGCTGCGCAGCGGCTGCACGACGCAGGTCGAGATGAGCCTGAGCCTGCGGCAGGCCGAGTCGTACGTCCGCGTGGCGACGCGCTGGGGCGCGCGCGGTTATCCGGCGCCGATGGTGCCGGGCACGTCGCGGCTCTTCGGCATCTGGCAGCGCAAAGACGACGCGACGCTCACGGCCTCGGTGCCGGGCACACTCGACGAGATCGCCGCGGCCCGCCGCTTCGCCGAGAAGTACAGGCGCTCCAACGACGGCCTGATCCGCGCGCAGATGGCGCCCCACGCCACCGACACGCACACCCCCGAGACCCTCCGGGCGATGATCGACGCCGCGAAGGCCGTGGGCAACGGCCTGCACCTGCATCTCGCCCAGGGCGCGCGCGAAACCGAGACGGTCACGCGGCTCTGGGGACAGTCGCCGGTGCGCTGGCTGGCCGCGCTCGGCGCGTTCGACCAGCCGGTGTTCGGCGCCCACATGGCCGGCGTGGACTGGAACGCCGACGGACCGGTCCTGAAGCAGCAGGGGGTGGTGTTCGCGCACTGTCCGTCGGCCGGCGGCGCCGGCGGCGACACGATGCCGTATCCCGAGGCGCTCGGCGCCGGGGTGCGCGTCAACATCGGCATCGACACGCATTCGAACGACTACGTCGAGAACCTGAAACTCGCGGTGCTCTACGGACAGGCGCGCCACGGCCTGCTGGCACGCACGAGTCCGGCGCCGCTCGGCCGTCCCACCATCGCCGATGCCGTCGAGAGCGCCACGCGCGTGCCGGCCACGGCGCTGGGCCGCGACGACCTCGGGCGCCTCCGCGCCGGCGCGCGCGCCGACGTCACGGCCATCGACGTCACGGGCCTGCTGGTCGGCACGGGCGCGCTGCCACCCGAGCCCTTGAATCACCTGCTGTACGCCCACGGCTCGAGCGTGCGCCACGTGGCGGTGGACGGCCGCTGGCAGGTGTTCGATGGCCGCCTCGTCGTCGACGACGAAGCGCGCGTGGTCAACGACGGCGGGCGCGTGGTGCAGACGGTCTGGCAACAGCTCGAACGCGAGGGATGGTTCCGATGATGCGACGGAGCTGGGCCGCCGCGGCGGCGGGTGTGTGGATCGCGGGCTGCCAGTCGCCGCCGGCGCCACCGGCCGGTCCACCCGCGACCCGCGTCGAGGTGGTGACCGACACGATCCAGGGCGAGGCGTTCCCCGATCCGTACCGCTGGCTCGAACGCCAGGACGCGCCCGAGACGCGGGCGTGGCTGGCGGCACAGCAGGCGTACACCGACGCGCAGCTGCCGCGCGACGACACCCGGCGCGCGCTGGAACGCACGCTGACCTCGTTGATGGATCGCGCGGAGATCGGCGCGCCGCGCAAGGCCGGCGCCTTCGAGTACTTCACGCTGCGGCGGGTGGGCGAAGAGCTGGCGAGCATCGTCCGGCGGCCGGCGCCGGCGACGCGCACGCCGATCGATCCCACGCAGCGCTACGAGGTGGTGGTGGATCCGGCGCCGCTCAGCCCCGACTTCACGACGCGGGTGGAACTGGTGGCCGTGGATCGCGCGGGGAAGTATCTGGTCTACGCCGTGCGCGACGGCGGCCAGGACGAGCACGTGCCGAGGATCCGCGATCTCGCCAGCGGCACCGACCTGCCGGACGCGTTCGCGCCCGGCCTCTACAGCACCATCGTGCCGACCGCGTCGGGCGACGGGTTCTACTACAGCCTCCGCTCGCGGCAGACCGGCGCGCGCATCCGCAAGCACCTGTGGAAGTCGGACACGGCCAGCGATCCGCTGCTCTTCGGCGACGGCTATGGCCCGACGGCCTTCGTCTCGGTGATGCAGAGCGACGACGGCCGCTGGCTGGTCTTCACCGTCACGCACGGCTGGGCCTCGACCGACGTGTTCGCGCTCGACACGCGCGCGAAGGGCGCCACGCCGGTCGTCATCGCGAAGGATCTCGGCGCCCGCTTCTACCCCCGCTTCGTCAAGGACGAGCTGTGGATGCGCACCGACCTCGACGCCTCGAACAACCGCGTCGTCGCCGTGAATCTCGCCCGTCCCCAACGCGACGCCTGGCGCACCGTGATCGCCGAGCAGCCCGAGGTGATCGAGGACGTCACCGTGATCGACGGCGCCATCTACGCGCAGGTGCTGAAGGACGCGGCGAGCCGCATCCTCCGCTTCGATCTCACGGGCACGCGCACCGGCGAGGTCGAGGTGCCGCCGATGTCGAGCGCGTCGATTCGCGGCGACGGTCCAGGATTCGCGCTGCTCACGGTGGAGTCGTTCGCGATGCCCGAGCAGACCTGGCGCGTGGATCTCGCCACCGGCGCCCGCACGGTCGAGCGCGGGCCCGAGATCTCGTACGACGCCACGGGCATCGAGGTGCGCTACGGCATGGCGACATCCGCCGATGGCACGAAGGTGCCGGTGTGGGTGGTGCACAAGCAGGGCGTGGCGCGTACCGGCACGACGCCGACATTGCTCTTCGGCTACGGCGGCTTCTACGCGGCGCAGAAGCCGTCGTTCACGCCGCTGGCGGCCGCGTGGGTGCAGGCGGGCGGCGTCTATGCGATGGCGATCCTGCGTGGCGGCAGCGAATTCGGCGAGTCGTGGCACCGCGCCGGGATGCTGACGAACAAGCCCCGTGTGTTCGAGGACTTCATCGCGGCGGGCGAATGGCTGGTCGCGGAGAAGTACGCGAGCCCGGCCACGCTCGGCATCATGGGCGTCAGCAACGGCGGCCTGCTCGTGGGAGCCGCGCTCACGAAGCGGCCGGATCTCTTCCGCGCCGTGCTCTGCGGCTTCCCCGACGTCGACACCCTGCGCTTCAACCAGTACACGACCAACAACAACATGCCGGCGCTGCTCGAATATGGCGACGCCGCGGTGAAGGCGCAGTTCGACGTCATCAAGACGTTCTCGCCGTACCAGGCGGTGAGGCCGAACACGGCGTACCCCGCGGTGCTCGTCGCCTCGGGGGATCTCGACACGCGCGTACCGCCGCTGGCGGCGCGCAAGTTCACGGCGCGGCTGCAGGCGTCGACGACGTCGGGCCGCCAGGTGCTGCTTCGGTACCACCCCAAGGGCGGCCACGCCGCCAACTACGGCATGCCGTTCAGCCTGCGCGTGCAGCAGACGGCGATGGACCTGGCGTTCATGATGCGCGAGCTCGGTCTGCCGTTGCCGGCGGCCGCCCCCGCGCACTGACCGCCTATTTCGCGGCGGAGGCGGGCCGCGCCGCGGCCTTCTCGGCGGCGTCGGCGAGCAGCGCATCGAGGCCGGCCCGGTCGAGATAGCGGCCGTGCAGCACCACGCCGCGCACGCCGCGGGTGGCGCGGATGTCGTCGAGCGGGTTCTTGTCGAGCAGCACGAGATCCGCGACCTTGCCGGCGGCGACGGCGCCGTAGTCGTTGGCATGCCCGAGGAACGCCGGGCCGTTCACGACCGACGCGGTCAGCGCCTGCTGCGGCGTGAGCCCGTATTTCACGAGGATCTCGAGCTCGTCGTGGATGCCGATGCCGGGATAGTTGAACGAGTTGAGGAAGCCGGCGTCGGTGCCGGCCAGGATGGTGACGCCGGCCTGGCGCAGCAGCGGCAGCAGGTGTGCCGCCTTCTCGAAGCGATCGTGCCTTCGTTGCACGGCGGCCGCGTCGTCGCCCGCCGCCCGCGTCACGCGTCCCTCGTAGGTCTTCTTCAATCCCGGCCCGAGGTATTTCAGATACGCGTCGTTGGCGTGCGAGTCCTGATCGAGATACGCCAGGATGCGACTGCCGTTCAGGGTCGGCGTCACCGCCGTGCCGCGCTGCGCGAGCCGCCGATACGTAGCCAGCGCCGTCGCCTCGTCGAACGAGTCGATCATCGCGGTGGTGGCGTCGGCCGCCGTCATCGCGCCCTTCCCCGCCGCGGCGCTCAGCTCGGCCTCGCGCGGGGATCCGCCGCGCAGCAGGTACGACATGTGCTCGATCGAGCTCAGGCCGGCCTCTGACGCCTGGTCGAGCGTGACCGGCACCGGCACGTGCGCCGACACCTTCCACCCGCGCGCCCGCGCCTCGCGGATGCCGAGCAGGTAGAGCTCGGGCTTCAGCGTGTTCTCCGTGATCTTCACGAAATCCACCTGCATGCCCTTCAGCTTGTCGAGCGCGGCCAGCACCTCGGCGGGCGTGCCCACTTCGAGATCGCCCGGCCACACCGAGTCGATGCCCTCGAGCTTCGGACCCGAGGTGAAGATGGTGGGCCCCTGCAGCGTGCCCTTCCCGACGGCGTCCCGCCAGGCCAGGACACTCGGGCTGAGGTCGCCGGCGGCGTCGCGCACGGTGGTGACGCCGTGGGCGACGTAGAGCGGCAGCAGGCGATGGTTCTCGTCGATGAGCGCGTCGCCACCGCCGAAGTGCACGTGGTTGTCCCACAGGCCCGGCATCACGAACCGCCCTGCGCCATCCACCGTCACCATGGGCTGATAGCCGGTCGGCGAATCCGCCACGGCGGTGATGCGGCCCTTCGTCACGATCACGGTGCGGCCTGCCTGCACCGTGCCAGACGCGACGTCGACGACCGACGCGCCGATGATGGCGAGATCGGCGGGCGTGCCGGACGAGCCGCACGCAGCGGTGACGACCGTCGAGAGCGCGAGACTGAGCGTGGCCAGACGTCGGAACATGTGGCGACACGGTAGCACGCGCGCCGGGTCGTGCGGCGTGCCATGATGGCGCGCATGCAGCGACGCACGTTCCTTCGTTCCGCCGGCGGCGTGCTCGCCGCGCTCCACGCCCCGAGCGTCACGGCGCAGCCGCGGCCGCGGCCCTTCCGCGTGCTGCTCAACTCGAACATCTCCGGGCCGCAGGCGTTCTTCTTCCTGGCGCAGGATCGCGGCTACTATGCGGCGGCCGAGCTCGACGCCACGTTCACCGGCGGCGACGGCGCCGCGGCCATCGTGCCTCGCATCGGCGCCGAGGGCTTCGACTTCGGGTACGGCGACCTGAACGCGCTGGTGCCGCTCGTGGCCAGGAACACGGCCAACGCGCCGATCGCGATCTACGTCACCTTCAACACCACGCCGCTCACCATCGCCGTCGACGCCGCCGGCCCGGTGCGGGCGCCGAAGGATCTCGAAGGGCGCATCGTGGCCGGGCACCCGATCGACGCGGCCCTCGAGGTGTTTCCGGAGTTCGCCGGCGCCACCGGTATCGACGCCGCCCGGGTCACGATCCGCCGGTCCGAGGCCAGCATGCGATCGCTGGTCGAAGACATGCTGGCGGGCAAGAGTGCCGGCGTGTTCGGTTTCGTCAACACGATCATCGCCTCGGTGAAGCCGGCGGGCATTGACGGCCGCGCACGGCTGCGCTTCCTCGAGTACCGCCATCACACGCCGGATCTCTACGGCAACGCGTTGATGGTGTCGCGGCGCCTGCTGGCCGAACGGCCCGGGGACGTGGCGGCGTTCGTGCGGGCCGTGAATCGTGGCCTGGCCGACACGGTCACCGACCTCGACGCCGCCGTGGCCAGCGTGATGAAGCGCGATGCCACCGTGCGCGCCGACGTCGATGGACCGCGCCTGGCCGGCACGCTCGCGATGGAAATGGCCCATCCGGAGGGCCGCACGCTGGGCATCGGCGACGTCGACGACGGGCGGCTGGCCCGCGGCATCGCGCTCATCGCGAAGAGTCGCGGCCTGCCACGCGTGCCGGCGCCGAACGAGATCTTCACGCGCGCGTGTCTGCCGCCGAAGGCGGAACGCGTCACCACCCTGGCCCGCGGCTAGTCGCGGCATCGTTCGCGAGAACCCCATGACCACGCTGACCCGTCGACACCTGCTGCGCACGCTGGCGGCCACTCCTGCGCTGGCTCTGGGCGCCGCCCGCCCCGCACGTGCCGAGACCCGTCTGCGTGTGCTGCTCAATTCCGACTACTCGAGCGTGAATACGTGGTTCACACTGGCCGACGACCGGGGATTCTTCAAGGACGCCGGACTGGCGCTCGAGTACACGGTCGGACGCGGCGCCTACACGGCCGCGGGCCGCACCGCCGACGAGGGCTTCGACGTCGGGTATGGCGACGTGAACGCGCTGGTGGAAGCGGTGGCCGCCGGCAATGCCCAGGCGCCGGTCGCCGTCTTCATGATGTTCAACCGCTCGCCGTCGGTGGTCGCGGTACCGGCGGATTCGTCGATCCGCACGCCGGCCGACCTCGCCGGGCGGCACTTGCGCGGACACGCGACCGACGTGGCGCTGCAGACTTTCCCGGTGCTGGCCGCCGCGCACGGCGTCGACGCCAGTCGCGTACGCATCTCGACGAGCGAGGCGGGCATGGGCGCGGTGGTGTCCGGGATGCTGGCGGGCGAATACGACGGCAGCTTCGGCTACGACTCCACGATCACCGCGGCGCTCATCACCGCCGGCACGCCGACGGCACGGGTGCGCTTCCTCCCGTACGCGACGTTGACGCCCGACCTCTACGGCAGCGCGCTGATGGTGTCGCGCCGGCTCGTGCGCGAGCAGCCCGACGTGGTGCGGACGCTGGTGCGCGCCGTGAATCGCGGGGTGCAGGCCGTGGTGGCCGATCAGGCCGCCGCGCTCGCGGCGACGAAACGGCGCGTGCCGGCGATGCACGACGTCGCGGAACGCGCGCGCCTCGAACACACGTTGCGCCTCGACATGGGCCATCCCGAGGGCGCCAGGCTCGGCATCGGCGCCATCGACGAGGCACGCCTCACGCGTGGCATCGCGGCCTTGTGTGCCGCCAAGCACCTGAAGCGTGTGCCGCGCGCGAGCGAGGTCTTCGACACGTCGTTCGCCCTGCCGACCACCGAGCGCCTCACCACGCTGGCGCGCGGCTGAGCCCCACCAGGCCCACGGCTACGCCTTCAGCGCCGCCAGCACCCGCGTGGTCGTGAACGGCACGCGCCGCATCCGCACGCCGGTGGCGTCGAAGATGGCGTTGGCGACAGCGGCGAGCATCGGCTTGCACACCGTCTCGCCGGCGCCGTAGTGCTGCAGATCGGGGCGATCGGGGTTCGGATCGCCGTTCACCTGCACGATCTCGATCGAGGCCGGCACGTCGGCGTGCGTCAGCGTGGGCGAGCTGACCCAGTCGACCGACAGCATCTTCTGGTCGTCGAAGCGCGCCTCCTCGAAGAGCGCGCGGCTCACCGCGTGCAGCAGCCCGCCCTCGAGCGCGTGCGTCAGCGCCACCGGGTTGATGACGAGCCCGCAGTCGTGCGCGCAGACGATGCGCTTCACCCACACGCGGCCGGTACGGCGGTTGACCTCCACCTCCACCATCTCGACCGCCACCGTCTCGCTGCGGAAGGCGTAGGCCATGCCGCGCCCGGTCACCACATCGCCAGTGCCCTTCGGCCCGGGTGATGGACGCGGCGTCCAGCCGAACTTCTCCGCGGCCGCCTTGATGCACGCGATCGAGCGGGCGCGCTTGAAGCCGGCGTCATCGCCGGTGCCCTGCTCGAGCATGGCGAGACGGAACGCTACCGGATCCGCCTTCGCGGCGGCGGCGAGCTCGTCGATGAAGCTCTCGGAGGCGAACGTCACCTGCGGGCCGTCGGGATCGCGCAGGTTGCCCATGCGCACCGGCGTCTCGAAGGCCAGCGGCAGCGGCACGACGCTGCCGCGCATGCGGCGCGTCGGCACCGTGTACTTGTCGGACGGGAACGACGCCCGGCCTTCGGCCGGCTTCGCCTTGCGCACGCCGGTGAGCTGCGCGATGAGCACCGTCTCGGCCTCGTTGTAGCCGACGTGGTTGTAGTCGGCGGCGCGCAGGTCGTAGTCGAGCGCCACCACGCGGCCCTGGCCGTCGAGCCCGCCGCGCATCGTCGCCGCGTACGCCGGGCCCTTGGTGTCCCACGCCGTCTCTTCCTGGCGCATCCACTGCATGCGCACGGGACGCTTCAGCGCCCACGCCAGGAACGCGGCCTCGAAGCCGGCGTCTTCCGCGGCGGTGCGGCCGTAGGCCTGCGGCCCCTGCATCCACACGACGCGGACCTGTTCCTTCGGGATCTTCAGGAACTGCGCCACACCGGTGCGCAGCCCGTACGACTTCATGTCGTTCGAGTAGATGGTGAGCTGCCCGTTCGACGGATCGGCGAGCGCGTGCGCGGGCCCGAACGACGTGTGCCCCTGGAACGGCACGTCGTATTCGGCCTGCACCGTCGTCGCGGCGCTGAGCATCGCGGTGTCGACATCGCCGTTCTCGATCAGCGGCGAACTCGACGACGGGGCCGTCGAGCGCATGTACTTGAACAGATCCTCGGAGGGCGGGAACGGCTTGACCGCGGGCGGCGTCCACTCGACCTTCAACTGCCGCGCGGCGCGAATCGCCTGTTCCTCGCGCTCGCACACGACCGCGACGTAGTTGCCCTTGCTGACGACCTTCACGAGACCCGGCACGTCGGCCACCGACGACTCGTCGATGCGCGCCAGCGTGGCGCCCACCAGTGGCGGCCGCACGTTTCGCGCGTGCAGCATGCCGGGCACCTTCATGTCGACGGCCCAGCGCTGCGTGCCGTCGACCTTCGCGGGGATGTCGTCGCGACGCGGCGACGTCCCGACGTGCTTCATCTGCTGCACCGGCTTCAGCGGCGCCTTGCCGGTGGTGGCGTCGATGTTCCGCCCGGTGAGCGTGACGTTGAACTTCTTCCCGCCGATGAGCTCGCCGTAGGTGACGCTCTTGTCGGCCGAGTCGCCGGTGTTGGTGCTGACGACGCCGTCGCGCACGACCAGCGCCGACACCGGCACGCCGAAGTGCTTCGACGCCATCTCGAGCAGCACTCGACGCGCCTCCGCGGCGACACGCCGCATCGGGTAGCCGTCGGTCTGCAACGCGTCGGACCCGCCGGATCCGCCCTGGTCCACGGTGATGTCGGTCGTGCCCATCACGCAGGTGGTCTTGTCGAAGTCGATGTCGAGCTCGTCGCTCATGATCTGGCGGAACGCCGTGCCGGTGCCCTGGCCCAGATCCGTTTTGCCGACGTAGAACGTGGCCGTGTTGTCGGGGCGAATCACGATCCACGAGTCGAGCTGCAGGAAGTCGGGATCCGGATAGGGCCCGGCGGCCGCGCGCTGCGCGAACGCCTCGATCGCGTCGAGCGGCACAGCCGCCACCGACGCGACCAGGAGACCACTGGTCCGCAGGAACTCGCGACGGGCCGGCGGACTCATGCCATCCTCCGCGCCGCCAGCTTCACGGCCGAGTTGATGCGGTAGTACGTCATGCAGCGGCACAGCGTGCGCTTCATGCCCTCGCGGATCTGCTCGTCGCTCGGATTCGGCGTCTTCGAGAGCAGTGCCACCGCCGTGAGCATCTGCCCGTTCTGGCAGAAGCCGCAGGCCGGCACCTGCTCGTCGAGGAACGCCTGCTGCACCGGATGCAGCACGCCGTCTTTCGACAGGCCCTCCAGCGTCGTGATCTCGACGCCCGCCGACTGCGACACCGGCCGTACACACGAGCGCACCGCCTCGCCGCCAATCAGCACCGTGCAGGCGCCGCACTGGCCGAGGCCGCACCCGAAACGCGGCCCGGAGAGATCGAGATCGTTGCGCAGCACGTACAGGAGCGGCGTCGAGGGCTCGACGTCGACCGAGTGCCGCTTCCCATTGACGAGCAGGGTGAACGCAGCCATGCCGGGGATGATACGACCGTTCGCGCGGGATATGATCGCGCGCCGTGCGCGTTCAGTCCGTTGCCGTCCTCGCCGCCACCTTTCTGCTGCCGCCGGCGATGGGCGCCGCGCAGTCGCCGCCACCGCCGCTGGCCGCCAGCGCCGCGATCGAACAGACCACCCACGGCACCCGGCCGTCGCTGCCGCTCGTGGCCTCGTTCGACGGCCTCGGCGCGGCGCTGCACGCCGGCGACACGCCGCCGCGGAATCCGTCGGACAACAGCCTGGCCGTGGGCCCCGACCACGTGATGCAGACGGTGAACTCGCAGGTGACGGTGTTCACGAAGCAGGGACGGCTGGTTTACGGGCCGATCGGCACGCAGACGTTCTTCCAGGGATTCGGTGAGGTGTGCGGCGCGCGTCCGAACGGCGACGCCGTGGTGCGCTACGACCAGCTGGCGAAGCGCTGGCTGATAGTGATGCCGATCTTCCGCCGCGCCGTCACGACGACCGCGCCGGGCGCGATCGCGCCTCCGGGTGTCGCGGCGCGTCCGGGTCAGGCCTCGATCCGGGCGCCCCGGCGCGTCCGGCGCCCCTGCCCGCCACGCCGCCCGAGCTCGCGCCCGCACCGGCGGATGCGCCCTACGCCATCTGCTACGCCGTGAGCACCTCGACCGATCCGCTCGGCACCTACCATCGCTACGTATTCGAGCGCCGGCTGTTCCCCGATTACCCGCGCCCGGCGGTGTGGCCCGACGGCTACTACCTGCCGACCAGCACCGGCGACGAGGTGATCCAGAAGCACGTCTGCGTCGTGGATCGCACGAAGATGCTGGCCGGACGCCCCGCGTCGGAACAGTGCCTCGTCGTCGACGGCGTGAATTTCCTCAACACGTCGGATCTCGACGGCACCACCCTGCCCCCGGCCGGCGCGCCGAATCTCGTCGTCGCCACCGGCGGCACGCAGCTCCACCACGACATCGACGACGACGGCCTCTACGTGTGGAAGGTGCACGTGGACTGGGACCGACCGTCGAACACGACCATCGAGGGCCCGCGCAAGCTCCTCGTCACGCCGTATCGCTATCTGTGCGGCGGTCAGCTCACGAGCTGCGTGCCGCAACCCGGTGTGGAGCGGCGGCTCGACGCACAGGGCGACAAGATCATGGCGCGCCTCGTCTATCGCCGCATTGGCGATCGGCAGTCGCTGGTCGCCGTGCACTCGGTCGACACCGCGGCCGGAGGCGGGGGCGTGCGCTGGTACGAGCTCGACGTCGACAGCGCGGGCGACGTCTCGTTGCGCCAGCAGGGCACCTTCGCGCCCGACGGCGCCTACCGCTGGATGGCGAGTCCCGCGCTCGACGCCCGCGGCAATCTCGTGATCGGCTACTCGTTCGGCGACGCCACGCACTTCCCCGGGCAGCGGATCGCGGCGCGACTCGCCGGCGATCCCGCCGGGCAGCTCACGTTCCGCGAGACGACGCTGGTGGACGGACAGGCGTCGCAGACGACGACGCTGCGGTGGGAGGACTACACGCAGACGGCCGTCGATCCGGCCGACGACTGCACGATCTGGTACGTGGGCGACTACCTCAAGGCCGGCGACGCCAGCTACTCGACGCGCATTGGCGCGGTGCGCGTGCCGGGCTGCGCGGCCCGCTGAGCGCGCCGCGAACGCGTCCGCACTAGCTGGAGGCCAGCCATGCCACGGCTTCATCCGGCGTGACGATGCGGACCGGGCTGCGCCTGAAGCCCTTCGGATCGCGCGTGACGATGGCGTGGCACCTGGCGCGCCGGGCAGCGGCGGCGGTGACCGCGTCCTCGAAGTCGGGCCAGCCCAGGCCCAGCGCCGACCGCAGCACCGTCTCGTCCACTGGCGCCACGCCGAACACGTCGAGCAGCGCATCGGTGGTGCGCCGTGCCGCGCGAGCGCCCACGGCGCGGCTGTTCAGGTAGTGAATCGTCGTGACTGCGTGCGCCGACAGGACACCGTCGGCGCGGCCCCGCTCCACCGCCTCCCATGCCGCCGACGACGCGTCGGCGAACGGCGCGCGGTCGAGCAGCACGTCGAGCACGACGTTGACGTCGAAGAGCAGCCGCGTCATCGGTACTTGCGCTCGAGATAGGCGCGGTAGGTGTCGCGCGATCCGCCCTTCAGCGATCCGCGCAGACGGGCCAACACCGGCGGCGGGTCGCTGGCGGTCGGCGCACTGGCACGACGGCCCTCGGCGCTCGCGCCGCCGGAGGCGGCCAGGTCGAGCATCTGCTCGACCAGACGGGAGACGGAGGTGCCCCGCGCTTTCGCGTAGCGCTTCGCCCGCGCGATCACCGCAGGATCGATGCTGAGCGTCAGCTTCTCCATACGTATGATCGTAACACGATCATACGTATCGCGACCTCAGGCGCGGCGCGCGATCCGGCCGTTGACGCGAATCCACCGCACGACCGCTTTGTCGTCGCGGATGAACTCGTAGGGCATGCCCACGTACTGGCCGGCCGTCGCGTAGGCGACGTCCGGACCGTAGAAGGCGATCGGCGCATCGGCCTGGCCGCCGCCGGTCACCACCACCAGCCCGGCGCCGTCGCGCCGCACCTCCACCGTGCCGACCGGCGGACGCTGGTAGGTGCCGACGTACTCGTCGACGCGCGGCTGGTTCGCCATCGCCGAGGCGTGGAACGTCATCGCCTCGTTCACGCCGCGATGGGCGATCATCTGCCCGGGTGCCAGCGCCAGGCCGGCGTAGGCCTTCAGCACCGCCGCCTCGACGTCCTGCACGAGGCGCCAGCCGTCGACGTGATTCGTGAACACGGCGAACGCCAGCCCCTTCGACGGCACGAGCTGCAGCAGCAGGCAGTGGCCGTTCAGGGTGCCGCCGTGCGCCAGCGTCGGCACGCCGCCGAGGTTCCGGACGTGCCAGCCGACGCCCATCTGATCGGTGGTGCCGGCCTTCACGAACTGCGGCGTCTTCATCATCGCCAGCTGGTCGGCGGCGAGATACGGCGCGCCCTCGGGCGTGCGCCCATCGCCCATGTGGAAGCGGGCGTAGCGCATGATGTCGGCGATCGAGGTCAGCACGCCGCCGGCGGTGGTGCTCGACGTGGTCTGGAACGGCCGAATCACCTCCACGCCGGTACCGCGATCGCGATGACCGAGCGTGTAGCGATAGGTCATGGCGTCGGTGAGCCGCGTGAACGTGTGCGTCAGGCCGAGCGGCGCGAACACGAGCTCGCGGAGCGCGTCGTGGATGCCCTTGCCCGACACCTTCTCGATGACGCGGCCGGCCAGCGCGAAGCCGGCGTTGTTGTAGCTCCAGACGCGGCCGAGCGGCGCGATCTGCGGCAGCGTCGGCAGGATGGTGCCGGCGAAGTGCGCCAGCGCGTCGATGCCGCGGTCCTCGGTTGAGAGCTGCCCTTCCCAGCCAGGGGTGTGCGTGAGGCAGTGCCACAACGTCACCTCGTTCGACGTCGCCTCGTCGAGCACGCGGAACTCGCGCACGTACTCGCGCAGCGGCGAACCGACGTCGACCCGCCGTGCCTCCACCAGCTTCATCACCGCGGTGGCGGTGAACGTCTTCGAGATCGACGCGATCGTGAACAGCGTGTCGTCGGTGATCGGCCGCGGATCGTCGAGGCTGGTCACGCCGAAGCCGCGCAGCGTGGTGGCGCCGTTGGCGAAGATGCCGAGCCCGACACCGGGCACGCGATACGCCTGCATCTTCTCGCGCACCAGCGCGGCGATGTCCTCGAAGCGGGCGTCGGCGGCCTGCGCGGTCGACGTGTCCGGGGCGGAGCGGGCGTCGAGACGACCGACGGCCAGCGGCAGGGACGAGAGCGCGAGAAAGCGGCGGCGATCCATGCCCGACAGTCTACGATGGCGCTGCCGCGTTCTCACGAACGCGGGGGAGGACGTGCGGTGCGATCGATGGACCTCGTGTGGATGGCGCTGACGGCGGCGATGGCGGTGCCCGGCGCGGTGGCGATGGCGGCGGCGGCGCCGCCCGCGGCCGACGACGCCGCGGCGATTCGCGCGGCGCGGGCGCAGTCGAACGCGGCGATCGCGGCGCACGACGTGCCCGGCATCCAGCGCCACTGGCTGGCCGACGTCCACATCGTCACCTCCACCGGTGCGCAGGGCACCGGCCGCGACGTGAACGGCGAACGCATGAGCCAGCAGTTCGCGCGACGGCCGGATACCGTCTACGTGCGGACGCCCGTCACGGTCGACGTGTTCGACCAGTGGCAGGTGGCGTCGGAGCGCGGCGAGTGGACCGGACGGTGGACCGAGCCCGACGGCGTGGTCGACATCCGCGGCACCTACCTGGCGAAATGGCGCAAGGTGGACGGCGCGTGGCGGATCCAGACCGAGGTGTTCGTGCCGACGTCGTGCCGCGGATCGAAGTACTGCGCCGCGCACCCCTGAGGGCGCCGCGGGCGATGCGCGCTAGCAGCCTCGCGAGTAGAACCAGACGTTCGTCGCGCCAGACGAGCGGTAGGCCGGCACCCAGCCCGACGGCAGCGTGCTCTCGGGCGGCGGATCGCCGCCACACCGATCGACGGCGAGGCGCACGTGCACCCACGGCTGGCCGCCCACGACGCGCACCTCGAGCACGTCCACGTCGATGACGCCGTACCTCTCCTGCTCGAGCCAGACCCTCGACGCCGCTTCCGGTGGCGCGCTCCCCGGGGTGCGCCAGAGACGCTGGTCCCACCCCTCGCGGAGGAACGCAAGCGTGTCGACCACGAGCGTCGGGTACGACACGAACGCCTGGGCATCGGCGTCTGTCAGCCAGGTCGAGCCGTTCCGGAGGGCGATACGGGCCCGCCTGCCAACGCGCTCGAGGACGATGAACGCCTTGTGTTCGTAGCCGACCTCGAGCGTCGGCACCTCCTCGATGACGCCGTCGGTCCGGAACAGCATCACGTAGAGGTCACTGCACTCGGTGCCATCCGGAGTACGGTCGCCACGGAGGAAGTAGACGCGACCGGCCGTCGTGTTGACATCGGCCGGCGGATGGGGACCGCAACGCACCAGAGCCGCGACGGGGAGGGGGAGCAGCCCCACCACGCGGCGCCCATCGTGGCCGTCGAGCATCTTCTCGCTCCGCTCATCCACCGAGAGCGCCTCGTCTCGCCGCCGGACCCGAAGGTCCGGCAACATGACGCGGCCGAAGATGTCGATCTCGCCGACGCCGTTGGCCGGAGGCACGGTGAAGCGCACCGACGTCACAGCATCGAGGACCTGCACGCGGAACGTGCCCCGCGGCACCCCCTCGAAGTGATACAGGCCGCCAGGCGTCACGCCGGAGAGCTGGGGTGGCACCGCCGGGTCGTCCGCGATCAGCACCACGGTCGCGCCGATCCGCTCCCCGGTCGTCGCATCGACGGCGTGCCCGACGACGGTCGCCGTCTCCTGCGCGTCCGCCTCGCGAGCGCCGACCGCGGTCAGCAGGGCGCAGAGCCCACACGTCACCGCGGCGCGAACGACGGCGCGCATGGACATCCGCAGCTACTTCGCCGCGACCTTCAGATCGATCGTCGCCACGGTCTTCTCCCACGCCACCGACAGGGTGGCGCTGGTGGCGGTGACGTTGACGAAGCCGATGGTGAGCTGCTCCACCGTCGGGTCGCCCTGGCGCACGGTCATCGGCGCGCGCAGCACGTCGAACTTCGGGTCGTAGTTGTAAGAGCCGTAGAGCAGCACCTTGTCGTTGGGGTCGTCGCTGGGCTGCCGTGCCTGCGTGCTGAGCACCAGCGTCCACGCGCCGTTCTTCAGCTCGGCGAACGCGTTGTAGACGCCGGGCGCCAGCGTCTTGCCGCCGATCGCGAGCGGCACCTGCGTCGTGAGGCGCGTGGTGTCGTTGGCGCCCATGCGCCACACCGACACACCGTCGCTGATCGTCTTGCCGTAGTCGGCGCCGCTGCCGAAGATGCCGGCGCGGCCGCGCAGCAGCGGCCGGCCGTAGTCGACCACGATCCACTTGCCGTCGACGTAGCGCTGGCCGCCGCTGTCGGTCTTCTCCCAGCGGCCGCCGACCTGCACCGACGCCTGGCCCTGCGGCGAGGGCGGCAGCTTCACCTCGGGCACCGCCTGCGCGCGCACCGTCACGAGCGCCGTCGCCACCAGGGCCACCGCCACCATTCCACCGAGTCGTCGCCGCATCATGTCCTCCATCGTCATCGTCGAGTTCGTCGCGTCCGTCATGGACGCAGGGATGTCACCAGTTTCGGATCGAGCCGCCACGTGAGCGATGGCCCGGCCGCCACCCACACCGCCTGATGCGCGACCACGACGGCGCCGCCGCCCGCCCCGGTGAAACGCTGGGCCACACGGTTGGCGGCCGGGTCGATGCGCACGAGCGGACTGCCGGGCGCGCTGAGCCACACGCTGCCAAGCCCCACGGCGATGTCGCCGGCCCCCACGTCGTGTCCCACCGCGATCGTGGTCACCGCGGTGTTCGTCTTCGGGTCGACGCGCGTCACCGACGAGTCGCCGCGGTTGAGCGTCCACACCGCGCCTTCGCCCACGACGACGCGGCCGGGACGCGGCCCCGTCGTCACCGTCTCTACGACGGCGTTCGTGTACGGATCGATTCGCGTCACGCTGTTCGTCGCCGCGCTCGTCACCCAGAGGGCGTCGTCCGCGAACGCCACGCCCGCGGGTTCGCGGCCGAGGAACACCTCGCCGACCACCTCGCGCGTGTCGGGATCGACGCGCGATACGACGCCCGACGCGTCCGACGCGATCCAGATCGAGCCGACGCCCACGGCGATGCTGCCCGCGGGATCGGCGATCGGCACCGCGGCGGTCGTGATCGCGCGCGAGGCGTCGTCCACGCGCACCAGCGCGCGGGCC
This sequence comes from Vicinamibacterales bacterium, assembly GCA_046331325.1. Classification (GTDB taxonomy): domain Bacteria; phylum Acidobacteriota; class Vicinamibacteria; order Vicinamibacterales; family UBA2999; genus CADEFD01. Next base: position 121,566 of record JAXLRB010000009.1, read on the forward strand.
GCGCACTGCGGTACCCACAGCGCCTTCAGCCCCCACGCCAGCGAGGCGCACGGCGCGCCGGGCAGCGCGATGGGCGACGCGGCGGCGTTGGAGGCGGCGTCGATGCGCACCACGCCCTCGGCGGTCGCGGTCCACAGGGCGTTGTCGGCCACAGCGGCGCCGGGACGAAGAGCGATGCCGATGGTGGCGTCGGCCTTGAGCCGCGTGAATGGCAGTTCGTCGGCCGGGCGGGACGGGGGCGACGGCTTCGCGGACTGGGCCAGCCCAGCCATGGCCGAGGCGGTGACGGCCGACACGATGAGGAGTGTTGCGGCCGTTTGGCGCATGCAGGGATGGATTGTAGTGCCGCGCAGTGGCGCGACGGCGCGCTCGTTCTTCGTTCCAGGCATGACCACGATGCGGAGGCATAATACGGGCGCCCCGATGCGAGCACCCCTGCGATCCCCCCTGCGGGCTGGCTGGCTCTGCCTCACCACCGCCGCGCTCGGCTTGTCGGTGGCGGTGGCCGCGCGTCAACAACCCGCGCCAACACCCGGCTCCGCGGGGCCCGATGTCACGTCTCCGGCGGTCTTCGAGGCGCGCATCCGGCCGCTGCTCGCCGCCAACTGCTACGCGTGTCACGCCGACGCCGCGATGGGCGGGCTGCGCGTCGACTCGCGCGAGGCGCTGCTGCGCGGCAGCGACACCGGGCCCGTGATCGACACGGCCACGCCCGACGCCAGCACGTTCCTGAAGGTGCTGCAGCACGCGCCCGGATTCCCGGCCATGCCCAAGGGCCGCGCGAAGCTGCCGCAGGCCGACATCGATCTGCTGGTCGCGTGGGTGCGGGCCGGCACGCCGTGGCCGGCATCGACCACCTCGGCCTCCGCCGCGGCGCCCGCGCCTGCCGCGTCGCACGAGCGTCCCATCACCGCCGAGCACCGCGCCTACTGGGCGTTCCAGCCTCTGGCCTCCACGGCACCGCCCACGGTGAAGAACACGTCGTGGACGAAGACCGACATCGATCGCTTCGTGCTCGCGCGTCTCGAACGCGAAGGACTCGCGCCGGTGGCCGCCGCCGACAAGCGCACCCTGCTGCGCCGCGTGACGCTGGATCTCGCGGGCCTGCCGCCGACGCCGGCCGAGGTGGAGGCCTTCCTCGCTGATGCTTCGCCCACCGCGTTCGAGACCGTCATCGATCGGCTGCTGGCGTCGTCGCGCTACGGCGAAGCGTGGGGCCGCGTGTGGCTCGACGTGGCGCGCTACGGCGAGGACGACTACCGCAGCCTCGATCCCGAGGGCCGCGGGCTGAATCCGTATCCCAACGCGCACCTCTATCGCGACTGGGTGATCCGCGCCTTCAACGACGACCTGCCGTACGACCGCTTCGTCACCGCGCAGCTCGCCGCCGACAAGTTCGAGGGCCCGGATCGCGTGCGTCACCTGGCGGCGCTTGGCTTCCTCGGCCTCGGCCCGTGGTTCTACGACAACGGCGCTGTCGAGATCACGCGCGCCGACGAACGGCACGATCGCGTGGACGCGGTGAGCCGCGGCCTGCTCGGCCTCACCGTGGGCTGCGCGCGCTGCCACGATCACAAGTACGACCCGATTCCGACCACCGACTACTACGCGCTCGGCGGCGTGTTCCTGAACACCGAGTACCACGAGTACCCGCTGGCGCCGAAAGCCGTGGTCGACGAGTACAGGGCGAAGGAGAAGGCGCTCAAGAAACAGCAGGAGATGCTCGCCGACTTCCTGAAGACCGAAGGCGAGCAGCTGGCCGCGTCGCTGGCGTTCCAGTCCGCGAAGTACATGAAGGCGGCGTGGCAGGTCACCGGCGAGCCGAAGAAGAACAAGGCCGAGGTGCGCGAGAAGGAACAACTCGACTACGAGCTGTTCGAACGCTGGATCGAGTTCCTGGCCCGGCCGGCCACCTACTACCCCTTCCTGAAGGACTGGCAGGCGATGATCGCGAAGGGCGGCACGGCGAAAGAGGCCGACACGCTCGCCACCGCGTTCCAGGATCTGCTGGTCGGCCTCGTGATCGAGGAACGCGAGGTGCGCAAGGAGAACGACATCATCAAGGCACGGGCGCTGCCGACGGCGAAGCCGAAAGAGCCCGCGAATCTGCCGCACGAGTTCAAGACCAACGACGACTTCTGTCCCGGCTGCGGCCTCGAGCTGCGCAGCATGACGAAGGAGCGCACGGCGCTCTACCGCGACGTCTTCGTGATCGACCTGCGGGACGACGGCCTGCCGCCGGATCAGCGCACCAATCCGGGCCTGCTCCGCTTCCGCGGCTGGCCGCTCGAGCAGCGCCTCGGGCCCGACCGCCGCTCGACCATCGAGGTGATGCGCAAGGCGATCGAGGCGGCCGAGAAGGCGATGCCGCCGAAGTACTCGTACGTGCACGGCGTGCAGGACCTGCCCGAGGTCACGGACCTGAAGGTGCACCTGCGCGGCAGCCCGCTGCGCCTCGGCGACACGGTGCCGCGCGGCTTCGTGAGCGTGCTCGGGAAGGACGGCCGCAAGACCTTCACCCAGCGGCCGTCTGGAGCTTCGCGCAGGCGATCCTGGCCGAGCCCCCGGCCATGCGCGTGATCGTGAACCGCATGTGGAAGAACACTTCGGCACCGGCCTCGTGAACACGCCCAGCAACTTCGGGAAGAACGGCGAGGCGCCCAGCCATCCCGAGCTGCTCGACTACCTGGCCCGCTACTTCGTCGACCACAAGATGTCGATCAAGGCGCTGCACAAGGAGATCCTGCGGAGCGCCGTGTATCAGCTGAGCGCCGACGACCAGCCGGCGGCGCGCGCGAAGGACGGCGGCAATCGCCTGTACTGGCGTGCCAACCGGCGCCGCATGAGCGCCGAGCAGATCCGCGACAGCGTGCTCGCCGTGTCGGGCGCACTCGACACGAAGATCGGCGGGCCGTCGATCGCGCTCACGCCGCTGGCCACCCGCCGCACCATCTACGGCAAGGTGAGCCGCTACAAGCTCGATGAGTTCCTGCAGCTCTTCGACTTCCCCAGCCCCAGCCAGACGGCCGAGCAGCGCTTCAGCACGAACGTGCCCCTGCAGCGGCTGTTCTTCATGAACAGCGACTTCGTGCAGCAGCACGCCGAACGCCTGGCCGACGACGTGGCGGGCGAAGCCGACGACGCCGCCCGCATCACCGCGGTCTACACGCGGATCTTCGGGCGGGCCCCCACCGCGGCGGAACTGAAGGCCGGGCAGGAGTTCCTGGCCGGCGAAGCGCTGAAGCAGTACGACGAGCGACGGGCGGCGGCGACGACGAAGATCGGCAAGGACGGCGCGGCCGCGAAGGACGCGACGCCGCCGGCGGCCGACGACGCAGCGAAGTCCGACGCCGCGCCATCCACCGACTCGGGCATGATGGCCGGCGTCGCACCTGGCAGGAACGCGCCCGCCGACGAGCAGAAGAAGATGCGCCCGGTGACGGCCTTCGGCCGCTACGTGAAGGTGCTGCTCAGTTCGAACGAGTTCGTCTTCGTGAGTTGAGACCCATGGCGCACCGATCGCTTCCGCCGTTCACGCGCCGCGACGCCCTCTGCCGCATCGGCAGCGGCTTCGGCATGATGGCCTTCGCCGGCATGCTCGGCGACTCGCTGGCCGCCGCGGGCGCGGCACCGCAGAAGGCCGTCGCGAAGACCTTCAAAGGGCTGCACCATCCCGCGAAGGCGAAGCACGTCATCTTCCTGTTCATGAACGGCGGCCTCTCGCAGGTGGACAGCTTCGATCCGAAGCCGATGCTGGCGAAATATCACGGCCAGCCGCTGCCCGGCGGGCCGGTGGCCACCGAACGCAAGACCGGCACGCTGATGCAGTCGCCGTTCACGTTCACGAAGTACGGCAAGAGCGGCCTCGAGGTGAGCGAGCTCTTCCCGCACGTGGGCGCGTGCGCCGACGACATCTGCGTCATCCGCTCGATGCACACCGACATCCCGAATCACGAGCCGTCGATGCTCATGATGAACACGGGACACATCCAGGTGGGGCGGCCGTCGATCGGCTCGTGGCTCACCTACGGACTCGGCACGGAGAACCAGAACCTGCCCGGCTACGTGGTGCTGTGCCCGGACGTGCCCACCACCGTGGGGCCGCCGCTGTGGAACAGCGCGTTCCTGCCGGCGGTGCACCAGGGCACGTTCATCCCCAGCAAGGTCGAGCGCCCCGATCAGATCGTGGGCAAGGACTTCGATCCGAAGAAGCTGGTGTCGTTCATCACCAACAAGGAGTTCACGCTGCAGGAACAGCGGCGCGAGCTCGACCTGCTGAAGTCGCTCGACGGCCTCGGCGGCGCGCCGCAGGATCCGCAGCTCGATGCCGCCATCAGCGCGATGGAGACGGCGTACCGGATGCAGACCGAGGCGCCCGACGTCTTCGACATCCGCAAAGAATCGAAGGCCACGCTGGAACTCTACGGCCCTGGCAGCACGGCGCGCGGCTGCCTGATGGCGGTGCGCCTGGTGGAACGCGGCGTGCGGATGGTGCAGGTCTACTACGCCAAGGGCGATCCGTGGGACGCGCACAGCGACATCCAGCAGCACCGCAAGAACGCCAAGGACTCGGACCAGCCGTTCGCGGCGGTGATCAAGGACCTGAAGTCACGCGGCCTGTTCGACGAGACGATCGTCGTGTGCGGCTCGGAGTTCGGTCGCACGCCGGTGGTGGAAGTGGGCGGCATGGCCACCGCGCAGAGCGGCCGCGATCACAACCCGTTCGGCTTCAGCGTGTGGGTGGCCGGCGGCGGCTTCAAGGGCGGCATGACCTACGGCGCCACCGACGACTTCGGCTTCAAGGCCATCGACAAGCCGGTGCACGTGCACGACCTGCACGCGACCATCCTGCACCAGCTCGGCATCGATCACATTGAAGCTCACCTACCGGCTACAGCGGCCGCGATCTCCGGCCTCACCGACGTGTCGGGCACCGTACTGCACGACATCATCGCGTAGCGCTTCTGCTCGCAGCGCCGCGGATAACTGCGCGGCGGCATGGCCTGTCAGCCGGCGTCCGGCCTCCTTCACCCCACGACGCGTGAAGTCCGGCGTCGCGGGGCCTCGGTCCGCACGCCGTCAAACGACTGCGGGGGAAGAAAGTCGGCCGAAGGCTGGGGCCCTGGCAACTCAGCGCGACGAGATCACAAGCGTCGCGACGAACCAGAACACCCCAGCCGGATTTCGGCGCCGCCTTGTCGTTTGACGTCTCACGCGTGTGCGGCCTGCTCCGGACGTCCGCCGGCTGACAGGCCACGCCGCCGCGCGAGTGGGAGCGCGGCCTCGCATCACATTTTTCTCCATGAGCGCCGTCCGGAGTCACATGCAGGCCGCCTGTCGTCGCGCTCGTGACTCGTTCGATTGGCCGCGAGCCTCGCGGGATAAACGATTTAGGCCGACCGGCGAATTGACCCGCACACGATTGCGCAAAGCCTGATGCGGCTTGGGTTTGCGACGACCGCACGCGTAGACTGCTGGCAGTGGCGGGCCGGCCGGGTTTAGGCAGACCTGTCTAATCATTGTTAGACGGACTGGTAAGAGATCAGTCTTTCAGGGCATCGAGGCACGAGCGGTCATCGCATCGGGCTCACACGTCTGCCATCTGCGCGCGCGTTCAGAGCGCGCACTGTTCGCAGGGCTCGGCCGGTCCGTCTCGCTGCGTCTGGCGGCCTCAGTGCCTGCGCCACCGAGGCCGTGCCATCAGGCGGGCGCGGGTCTCGCGGGCTCGCGGCTCGCGGCCGTCACGGATCGGAGCACGGGCGACCGCTCGCGCACGGGCGTCGGGCGCCCGGCGATCGTCGAATCGAACGGCCGTCTAACCTGCGCGCAGCGCCGCCGGCGGCCGGGTCTGTGGCATCATGCGGGCATCGGCCGCCGCGGCTTACGCGCGTCCGTTAGACGGACTGGTAAGAGATCGTCTTTCAGATGATCGGCACGAGCGGTCGTGGCGTCGGGCTCACACGTCCGCGCGGTGGTCCGCGCGCCGCGTTCAGATCGCGCGCTGATCGCGGCTCGCTCGGGCTGTTCCGCTGCGTGTCTCGCGCCTCTGTTCCTCCGGCCGCCGAGATCGTGCCAACAGGCGGGCGCGGGTCTCGCGGGTGCGCGGCTCGCGGCCGCTTCCGCCGAATCGGCACACGGGTGACCGCTCGCGCCTGGGGCGTCGGGCGCTCCGGCGATCGTCGAAGCGACCCGTCAAGCCCAACCTGCGCGGTGAAGCCATGCCGGCGGCCGGGTTCGTGGCATCATGCGGGCGAACGGCCGCCGCGGCTTACGCGCGTCCGTTAGGCGGATTCGTTGACGAACCACGTTTCTCGCGGTCTTGAGCTTCGGGCTATTGCAGGCAGCGGTTCCGTGGTGCTCGCCACGGCACCAGTCGTGCCCGCAGGCCACATTCCTGGCCTGGTCGGTCACGAAGACCTCGAACTTCTGGGCCGGTGCGACGCCGGCCGTAAAGAGCTACGTCTGGCTATCCGCAATCGTGCGGTTGCTCGGCGGGCCACTCCAGGGCTTCACGCTCGCGTTCTGTAAGTACCTCGTGGTGAGCGTGCACGCGCCCGATGGCTGGACTGCGGAGCTGGGCACCGGGGAGCCGCGGCAGACCATCGATTGGTCCTTCAACGAGTCGGCGACATCTCGCGGCATCGAGCCTGGTAAGCAGGTTGAAGGCTTTGCCGTCACATTGGCCCCGGGTTGGGTGATGAGCCAATACCTCTTGGTCCACTGGGCCGAGACATCAAGCGGCCAAGTGGTCGATCACGACTGCCCCTAGTATTCGCACCGTGGCTCACCGCCTAACCACGGCTTGCAGCCGTCGGCGGCCCGGGCGCATCATGAGGGCCGCCGCGGCTGAAGCCGAGGCGTTAGCCGGACAGGGACATGAAAGAAGAAGCCAGTATCAAGGCGAGAGTCGAGCGCATGCGGGTCCTAGCAACCGACCAGCAAGGCATCGAGCAGCATCAGGAAGCGTGCGCAATCGCACAGACCGTAGTCCACGATACGGTTGGCGGCGCTCATCCGTTGATGCGACTACTCCAGGAGGCCGCCAAGTCGGGCGACTGGACGCGACTCTTGGGCGCGAACCGCGGCGTGTTGGCCGCCTACGACGATGGGGCCCTGCCCGGCCCACGCCTCAGAATCGCCCATGAAATTGAAGGCGATCTCCTAGAGATTGCGCAGGCGCAGGTTCAACTCGCCGAATCTGCATCAGCGACTACTCCGAAGCAGCTGAGTCTGGCAGTAGCCGCATTCTTGGCCGGAGCCGCACTAGAAGACGCACTGCGGCGGCTGTGCGACGCCTCCGGCCTCGCTTACGATCCACAGCGAACAACCATCGCGAAGCTTCAAGCGCTTCTTTACCAACCGGCCAGCCAGATCGAGATCATTAACACCTCCGAAACCAAGCAAATCACTGCCTGGGGCGACACGCGAAACAAGGCAGACCATGGGCACTTCGCAGACCTCACGCAGGCCGAGGTGTCTTCGCTCGTGATCGGGGTCCGCGCGTTCATCGATAGACATTTGCCATGAACTGCCGGCTAACATCCAAATGCAGCCGACGCGCCGCGGGACGCTCGTCGGCGCGCGGCTGATTTGGCGTCGTTAGGCGGGCGACACGTCGACAGGGTGTGCGTTGCAGCATCACGACGAGGTAGAGCGGGCGTATGCCATCCTGGAGCTGCCACGCGGCAGTAGCGAAGGGCGGGTGCGGGCGCGGTATCTTGAGCTCGCAAAGACGTGGCACCCAGACCGGTGGGCGAGCAACCCCGCAAACGAAGCCGCCGCCGCGCAACGCATGCGCGACATCAACTGGGCGCTGCAGGTGGTGGAGGGGCAGCGGCCGGTCGCGACTGCCACTAGCCGACCGGGGCACCAAGAGAGTCCGCTTTCAGGTCGCCCTCCGTTTCGCGATCCGCCGCCAATCGAGCCGCGGTTCGGCCGCGACCTGACCGCGGCCGAGAAGCAAGCTATTGCAGAGGCAATTGGGCCCAAGCGTTCTTGGTCCCTGGATTTCGGCTTTCTTTGGTGGCTGTGGCCGTTGCTTTTGGCGGGAAGCCTTCTGCAGGGGCATGGTGCCTCGCTGGCGCACGGCGCTCGCGAGCTGCCGCCAACCACCACGGACCGCATTGCAGCGGGCGGTCTAGTGGCCCTGTCCGTTGGCGTATTCGTCTATCGCCGCCGCTTGAAGCGCAAGGCAGACGCCGCCTAACTAGCGCATGCAGCCGACGGCGGTCGGGCGTTGTGGCATCATGCGGGGCATCCGACCGCCGCGGCTGATGCGCGGTCGTTAGACGGACTGGTAAGAGATCAGTCTTTCAGATCATCGAGGCACGAGCGGTCGTGGCGTCGGGCTCACACGTCCTGCGGTCCGCGCGCCGCGTGCAGATCGCGCGCTGATCGCGGGGCTCGCTCGGGCCGTTCCGCTGCGTGTCTCGCGCCTCGGTTCCTCCGAGCAGCGAGGTCGTGCCGGCAGGCGGGCGCGGGTCTCGCGGGTGCGTGGCTCGCGGCCGTCACGGGTCGGAGCACGGGCGACCGCTCGCGCACCGGCGTCGGGCGCCCGGCGATCGTCGAAGCGAACGGCCGTCTAACCTGCGCGTGAAGCCGCCGGCGGCCGGGTCTGTGGCATCATGCGGCGAACCGGCCGCCGCGGCTTACGCGCGTCCGTTAGGCCTACACGAACCAGCCATGAAGCTCATCGCGACGGCACTCGTACTCAGCTGCTGCTCTGCGGCCGCTGCTCAAGACCTGCAACTGCCGTTCAACGGCCGCTGGTTCGTCATGCAGGGTGGCGACACCCCGAACGTCAATCAACACCTGAGTCAGCCGGCCCAGGCGTTTGGGGTCGATTTCGCGAAGGTCGGCGGTGCGTCGCAGCGGCAGCTCGCCCCCGGCACGCCGACCAAGGTCGAAGATTTCTACTCGTGGGGCGAGCCGGTGCTCGCGCCAATCGACGGTGAGGTCGTTCGAGCCGAGAACAGTCGGCCAGACAATCCGTTGGGGACGAAAGATGCAGGCCACCCTGCC
>JAXLRB010000010.1:0-117480 GCA_046331325.1 Vicinamibacterales bacterium
ATGAGGCATCGAAGTTCCCCCGGCTTCGACCAGTTCCTCTCCCCCAGCGCGGCAGCGTTCGGCCGGCACCCACGAGGGACTCCAGGCCACCACGGTCTGGAGTCCAGCGTGGTTCACGAGACGAGAGACAGATGGCCAAGGTCGATTCGGAACTCACCGCCGCTCCCGTCGCCGCACCGCCTGCGGCGGCGCCGAAGGTCGCGAACTGGCGCGAGCAACTGCCGGTCCTGACGCGGCCGGGCCTGACGCTGCGCGAGCCCGTCGCCGCCGACGTGGTGGCCCTCTTCACCGCGCTGCCGGCCGACGCCCCCGAGCAGGTACTCGTCGATCCACCGCCGGCGAGCGTGAGCGGCTACGAGACGTTCATCGAGCGCGTGCAGGCGGGTCGGCGCGCCGGCCAGCTCGCGTGCTGGACGATCGTGCCCGACGACTCCGACGTGCCCGTCGGCATCATCGGCGTGCGCGCCATGGACCCGCAGGCGTCGATGGTCGAAGGCTTCGCCGTGGTCGCCCAGGAATTCCGCGGCACGCCGCTCTTCCAGACCGCCGGCCGCATGGTGCTCGGCTGCCTCTTCAACCAGATGCGCGTGCATCGCGCCGAGTTCCGCATCGACGTCCGCAACGGCCGCGCCAACGGCGCCCTGCGCAAGCTGGGCGCGACCCAGGAAGGCCTGCTGCGACGCGCCCGCCGCGTGAACGGCGAGGCCCTCGATCAGGTGCTGTGGGCGATCGTCAGCACCGACTGGACCGAGACCCGCCCGACGCGCACCGCCAGCGTCCACTGAGACATCCCGTCGTTCGTCCGCTTCGGCCCGGGCACTTTCCAGGGGTGCCCGGGCCAATTTTTTGTTCCCGCATCTCGTGATCGGTTGATCTGGTGATCGGGTGATCGGATGCTTGCATCTGGTGATGCCTGATCTCCACCTCTCCGACTTCGACTTCGATCTGCCGCCCGAGCTCGTGGCGCAGACGCCGCCAGAGGTGCGGGGCGCGTCGCGATTGATGCATCTCGACAGGGCGCGCGGGACGGTGTCGCATCGCGCGTTCGCGGATCTGCCGTCGCTGCTGCGAGCCGACGATCTGCTGGTGCTCAACGACACGAAGGTGTTTCCAGCGCGGCTCCTCGGCGAGCGGCTGCCGGGCGGCGGGGCGGTGGAGTGCCTGCTCGTGGCGCGCACCGACGGGCCCGACGCGGCGGAGCACGCGCAGGTGTGGCGGGCGCTCGTGAGTCCGGGCGCGCGCGTGAGGCCGGGCACGCGGCTGCGATTCGAGCGCGACGGCGTGGTGCTCGAGGGCGAGGTGCTGGAACGCGCGGAGCAGGCCCGCATCGTGCGGCTCTCGACGCCGGACGGGGGCCCGGTGATGGCCGCGATCGAGCGCATCGGCCACATGCCGCTGCCGCCGTACATCAAGCGCGCCGACGCCGACAGCGATCGCAGCCGCTATCAGACGGTGTACGCGCGGCACCAGGGCTCGATCGCGGCGCCGACCGCCGGCCTGCACTTCACGCCCGAGACCTTCGCGGCCCTCGACGCCCGCGGCATCGAACGCGTGACGGTCACGCTGCACGTCGGCTACGGCACGTTCCAGCCGGTGCGCGTCGAGCGCATCGCCGAACACCGCATGGCGCACGAGTCGTATCACGTCAGCGACGAGACGGCCGCGGCGCTGACGCGGGCGCGCCGGGCGGGACGCCGCATCGTGGCCGTCGGCACGACCAGCACGCGCACGCTGGAGTCGCTCGTCATCACGCCAGACGGCGAGGTCATGGGCGGTCGCGGCGACACCGCGCTCTTCATCTCGCCCGGCTACCGGTTCCGCCTCGTGCAGGCGCTCGTCACCAACTTCCACGTGCCGAAGTCGTCGTTGCTGATGCTGGTGTCGGCGCTGGCCGGCCTCGAGACGATTCGAGGCGCGTACCGCGAGGCCATCGCTCGGCGATACCGGTTCTACAGCTACGGCGACGCCATGTTCATCGACTGACCCTCGCGACAGGTATGCTTCTCCCGATGAAGCTGCCGTACGAGGAATTCGACCTGTCTGGCGTGCGCCGCTATCCGCTGGCGTCGCGCGAGAGCAAGGTGCAGCGCGCGCACCTCGCCGCGCCGCACGAGCCCGGAGCGTCAATCGGCGCATGGATCGCCCGGTTGCCGAAGCTGCTCGCCGCCAGCGACTTCGTCGCCGTGGTCGACGCCATCGTCGCCGCCCACGCGCGGCCGGCGCCGATCGTCTGGGGGCTCGGCGCGCACGTGATCAAGACCGGCCTGTCGCCCGTCGTGATCGATCTGATGGAACGCGGCCTCGTCTCGGCGCTGGCGTTGAACGGCGCCGGCGTCATCCACGACGTGGAGCTCGCCCTTGGCGGCGGCACCTCCGAGGACGTCGACGCGGCCCTCGGGCCCGGCGCGTTCGGCATGGCGGAAGAGACCGGCGCCGGCATCAACGACGCGATCCGCGGGGGCGTCGAGCAAGGGCATGGTCTCGGGCGATCGGTGGCCGAGTGGTTGCACGCCTCGCATCCGCCGCACGCGGACGTCAGCCTGCTCTGCGCGGCGGCGCGGCTCGACGTGCCGGTGACGGTTCACGTGGCGATGGGCACCGACATCGTGCACATGCATCCGGACGCGTCGGGCGCGGCGATTGGCGAGGGCAGTCTGCGCGATTTCCGCGTGTTCACCACCGCGGTCTCGAGGCTCGGCGGCGGCGTCTACATGAACTGCGGATCGGCGGTGGTGCTGCCCGAGGTGTTCCTGAAGGCGGTGGCCGTCGCGCGCAATCATGGGCACGACCTCACAGGTCTCACCACCGTGAACTTCGACTTCCTGCCGCACTACCGGCCGCTCACGAATGTCGTGCGCCGACCCACCGCCGGCATCGGCCGCGGCTACAACCTCACGGGGCACCACGAGCTGCTGATTCCACTGCTGGCGGCGGCCGTCGTGGAGCGGACAACGCCCGGAGGGGCGTGATATTATTCGGGGTTCCTGCCGGAGTAGCTCAGCCGGTTAGAGCATGCGTCTCATAAGCGCAGGGTCGGCGGTTCGAGTCCGCCCTCCGGCACCAGCCTTCTCCGAGCTACTGGAAGGCTGCCCGGGCTGGCCCGTCGGCTGACACCGACGGCGCAGCCGGGGGAACATCCCCATCCGATCGTCCCCCTCGAAAACCGCGTGTCGGGGCGCCGACCGCGGCACACAATCGCCTCGCGTGCGCCGTCCGCTCCTCGACCGCATCCAGCGCCACGTCGACCGTCACGGCCTGTGGCGCCAGGATACGCGTGTCGTCGCGGCGCTGTCGGGCGGCGCCGACTCGGTCGCCCAGCTGCTGGTGCTGCGGGATCTCGCGGCCGCCGGTCGACTGGTCCTGGCGGGGGCGGCGCACCTGAACCACCGGCTCCGCCCAGAGGCCGATGCCGACGAGGCCTTCTGTCGCGACCTGTGCGCGCGGCTCGACGTGCCGTTCGTGGCGCGCGACGCCGACGTCGCCGCGCTGGCCGCCGAGTGGCAGACCTCGATCGAGGCCGCGGCGCGGCGTGCGCGCTACGCCTTCCTCGACGAGGCCCGGCGGGCGCTGCAGGCCGACCGCATCGCGGTGGCGCACACCGAAGACGACCAGGCCGAGACCGTGCTGTTGCGTCTGCTGCGCGGCGCCGGCACGCGCGGCCTGCGTGGGATCCTGCCGTTGCGCGGGCGTGTGGTGCGTCCGCTGCTCAGCTGCTCGCGCGCGGATCTGCGCACGCACCTCGCCGCGTGCGGAGAAACGTGGCGCGAAGATGCCTCCAACGCGGATCTCGCCCTGCCGCGGAACCGCGTCCGGCACGAGTTGCTGCCGCTGCTGTCCCGTCACTACCAGCCTGCGGTGACACGACTGCTCGCGCGCACGGCGGAGGTGGCCGACGCCGAGGATGCGCTGCTCGAGGCGCTCGCGGCCGAGGCGGCCGGCAGCGTGGTGAGCGGCACGGCGGCCGCGCCGGTCATCTCGGCCTCTCGTCTGAAGGCGCTGCCGCTCGCCCTGGCGCGCCGCGTCGTTCGCCGCACGCTCGAGGCTGCCGGCGCGCCGCGAGGCGCGACGTTGGCTGATGTCGAGGCGGTGCTGACCGTATCTGGCCGGCACGGGCCGCGGGCGGCCTGGGCCGCGGGACTGCGCGTGGAACGTTTTTCCGCCGATGCTGTCTTATTGATCAGGACACCGGCGCCCCCGCCGGTGACCGCGCTGCCGGTGCGGACGCTGCCGGTGCCGGGCGTCGTGGATCTGCCAGAGGCCGGCCCGACGTGCCGGCTCCGCGCCGAGCGGCCGATAGAGGGAACGAGGCCCGTCGAGGGCGTCGGCCCGCGGGTGGCGCTGAAGGGCACGGTGCCCACGCCTCTCACGGTCCGAAGCCGCCGACCGGGCGACCGGTTACGGCCGGTCGGGCTGGGTGGGTCGAAAAAAGTGCAGGACCTGCTGGTCGACCGGAAGGTGGCGCGCGGCATCCGGGATCTGGTGCCCGTCGTCACCGACGCCTCCGGACGGATCGTGTGGGTGGCAGGACACGCGGCCGACGCCGATGCGGTGGCCGTGGCGCCTGCGGGTGACGTGATAGTCTTGACGTTTGAGCCGCCGGACGTGCCCGGCTCGGAGGGATAGTGAATTCCACCGCCAAGAGCCTCGTGTTCTGGTCCATCCTCTGTGTGGTCGGGCTCCTCGTGTGGAACTTCTCGTCGAGGCTCCAGCGCGCCGAGAACGCCATCAACTTCAGCGAGTTCATCTCCTGGGTGGATGCCGGTCAGGTGCAGCGCGTCACGATCGTCGGCAACGACATCACGGGCGTCACCAAGGGCCTCGAGAACTTCCGCACCTACGCGCCCTTCCAGTACGACGGCCTGGTCAACCGCCTGATCGAGCGCGGCGTCAGCGTCGAGAGCAAGGCGCCGACCGAGTCGCCGTGGGCCGCCATCCTGTATTCCTGGGCGCCGATTCTCTTGATGATCGGCTTCTGGGTCTTCTTCATGCGACAAGTCCAGAGCGGCGGCAACAAGGCGCTGTCGTTCGGCAAGAGCAAGGCGAAGCTGTCGTCGTCGGCGCAGAAGAAGGTGACGTTCCGCGACGTCGCCGGCGTCGATGAAGCCAAGGACGAACTGCAGGAGATCATCGAGTTCCTGAAGGAACCGCAGAAGTTCCAGAAGCTCGGCGGCCGCATTCCGAAGGGCGTGCTGCTCATGGGCCCTCCGGGAACCGGCAAGACGCTGCTCGCCCGCGCGGTCGCGGGTGAGGCGAACGTGCCGTTCTTCTCGATCAGCGGCTCCGACTTCGTCGAGATGTTCGTCGGCGTCGGCGCCAGCCGCGTGCGCGACCTGTTCGAGCAGGGCAAGAAGAACGCCCCCTGCATCGTGTTCATCGACGAGATCGACGCGGTGGGCCGTCATCGCGGCGCCGGCCTCGGCGGCGGCCACGACGAGCGCGAGCAGACGCTGAACCAGCTGCTCGTCGAGATGGACGGCTTCGAGTCGAACGAGGGCGTGATCCTCGTGGCGGCCACCAACCGCCCCGACGTGCTCGACCCGGCGCTGCTGCGTCCCGGCCGTTTCGACCGCCGCATCGTCGTGAACCGTCCCGACGTGAAGGGCCGCGAGGGCATCCTGGCGGTGCACACCAAGAAGATCCCGATGGCCGACGACGTCGACGTGAAGACGCTCGCGCGCGGCACGGCGGGCTTCGCCGGCGCCGACCTGGCCAACCTGGTGAACGAAGCGGCGCTGAACGCCGCCCGCCAGAACAAGAAGGCCGTGGCCCAGGTCGACTTCGAGTTCGCCAAGGACAAGGTGCTCATGGGCGCCGAGCGGCGCTCGATGATCGTCACCGAGGAAGAGAAGCGCGTCACGGCGGTGCACGAAGCCGGGCACGCGCTGCTGGCCGTGCTGCTGCCGCAGGCCGACGCGCTGCACAAGGTCACGATCATCCCGCGTGGCATGGCCCTCGGCCTCACCACGCAGCTGCCGCTCGACGAGAAGCACAACTACTCGAAGGTCTACCTCATGGATCGCATCGCGATCCTGCTGGGCGGCCGCATCGCGGAAGAACTCACCACCGGCGATCTGACCACCGGCGCCGGCAACGACCTCGAGCGCTCCACCGAGATGGCGCGCAAGATGGTGTGCGAATGGGGCATGAGCGAGCTCGGGCCCCTCACCTTCGGCAAGAAGGAAGAGCAGATCTTCCTCGGCCGCGAGATCGCGCAGCAGCAGGATTACAGCGGCACCACCGCCGAGCGCATCGACCAGGAAGTGAAGCGCATCGTCAGCGAGAACTACGACCGCGCTACCAAGCTGCTCACCGAGCACAAGACGGCGCTCGTGGCCATCGCCGAGGCGCTGCTCAGCCGTGAGTCGCTCGACGGCGAGCAGGTGCGTCGCATCGTCGACGGCCTGCCCATCGACGAACCGCCCGTCACGCCGCCGGCCCCGCCCGACGAGCCGCGCGAGCGCGCCCGCGACCGCGAGCGTGCGCCGCTGCTGCCCATCGTGCCGAAGCCGCTCGCCCAGGAATAGCCTTCAGCCGTCGCGGCGCCGCATCCCGGCGCCGCGACGTGTGTACCCGCCGATGTTCGCGCCGCGCGCGACCTTCACCCTTCCGCTCTCCGGCCGCGATCCGCTCGTGCTGGGACCGCGTACGCTCGTCATGGGCGTGCTGAACGTCACCCCCGATTCGTTCTCGGACGGCGGCCGGACGCTCGACCCCGAGCGCGCGCTCGACCACGCGTTGGCCATGGAGGCGGGAGGGGCCGACGTCATCGACATCGGCGCCGAGTCGACGCGTCCGGGCGCGCCCGGCCTGACCGGTCGCGAGGAACGCGCCCGCCTGCTGCCGGTGATGCGCCGCCTGCACCGCCTGCGCATTCCAATCTCGATCGATACGACCAAGGCCGAGGTGGCACGCTTCGGGCTCGACGAGGGCGCGACGATCGTGAACGACGTCAGCGGCCTGCAGCACGACCCGGCCCTCGGCGACATCGTCGCGGTGCGCGGCGCGCCGCTGGTGCTGATGCACATGCGCGGCCGGCCGGCGGACATGTACGCGCAGGCGCAGTACGGCGACGTCGTGGCCGACATCGCCCGTGACCTCACTCGGGCCATGGAACGCGCGGTCAGCCGCGGCGTGCCGCTCGACCGCCTGATCCTCGATCCCGGCATCGGCTTCGCGAAGCGCGCGCCGCACAGCCTGGCCGCGCTGGCAGACCTGCCGGCGCTGGCCGCCCTCGGCCGGCCGCTGCTGGTGGGCCCGTCGCGCAAGTCGTTCCTCACCGCCGCCATCGGCGACGTGCCACCGGCCGCCCGCGACTGGGCCACCGCCGCGGCGGTCACCACCGCGGTGCTTGGCGGTGCGCACATCGTCCGCGTCCACGCGGTGCCGGAAATGGTGCAGGTCGCGCGCACCGCGGATATGATCCGAACGCACGGATCGGGCCCCGCCGCCGACGGCGATTCCGCCGCTCGTTAGGCGTCCGTCCGCGCCGCACGTCCAGCCGCCAGTCCCCTGGCCGCTGGCCGCCAGTCAACGACCATGCCCTGGCTCGACGGCCTTCTCGACCGCGCCCTCACCTGGTGGGACCTCCTCGATGTCGCCATCGTGTCGGTGCTCGTCTACGAAGTCCTCAAGCTGATTCGCGGCACCCGCGCGTCGCAGATGGCGGTGGCGCTCGGCGCCATCGTCGGCCTGTTCTACCTGTCGCGCGCCCTCGGCCTCGAGACCGTGAACTGGCTGATCCGCAACGTGGTCGGCTACGTCGTGTTCGGCGCCATCGTGCTGCTGCAGACCGATATCCGCCGCGCGCTGGTGCATTTCGGCCGCGCCCCGTTCTTCAAGTACCTGCGACGCGTCGAGCCCGACGAAGACTCGATCGAAGAACTCGTCGTGGCGATGGAGACGCTGGCCGCCAAGCAGATCGGCGCCCTCGTGATCCTCGAGCGCGGCATCGGCCTGCGCAACCACATCGAGAGCGGCATCCCGCTCGACGCCCGCCTCACCTACGACCTCATCGTCAGCATCTTCCAGCCGACCTCGCCGCTGCACGACGGCGCCGCCATCGTACAGGGCGATCGCATCGCCGCGGCGGCGTGCTTCCTGCCGCTCAGCGTGAATCCGCGGCTGGCGCGTGAACTGGGATCGCGACACCGCGCCGCGCTGGGCGTCACCGAAGAGAACGACGCCGTGGCGCTCGTGGTCTCCGAGGAATCCGGCACCGTCTCGCTCGTGCTCGACGGACGCATCGAGCGCGGTCTCTCACCCGAACTGCTGCGGCAGCGGCTGCGCGGGCTGCTCAAGCGCACCACCGTGCGTCCGGAGCGCCGCGCCGTGGCGGCGATCGACTGATGGCGCGCCTCCGCATCCGTCACGTCGGCCTGAAGCTGCTCTCGATCGCGGTGGCGACGCTGCTGTGGCTGGTCGTCACCGGCGACGCCGTGGTCGAGCGCACGCTGCGTGTCGGTATCGAGCTGCAACGCGCGCCGGCGGATCTGGAGCTGGTCGGCGCCGTGCCAGACACCGTGCAGGTGCGGGTGCGCGGCGCCGCCAGCCGCCTCTCGGCGCTGGCGCCCGGCGACCTGTCGATGGTGGTCGATCTCGACGGCGTGCGCACCGGCCGGCGCCTGTTCCCGCTCACACCCGAGCAGGTCACGGCGCCCTTCGGCGTCGAGGTCACCCAGGTGACGCCGCAGTCGGTGCCGCTCGTCTTCGAGACCACGGCCACCGCTACCGTGCCGGTGAAGCCCCGGGTCGATGGCTCGCCGGTCGCCGGCCATGCCGTGTCGAACGTGTCGGTCACGCCGTCGCAGGTGCGGGTGGAAGGCCCGGCCAGCGTGGTGCGCGGTTTGACCGAGCTTTACACGGAACCGGTGTCGATCGAGGGCGCCTCGAGCCTGGTGCGCGAGGCGGTCACCATCGACACCGCCGACATGGGGCTCCGGCTCACCGGCGGCGCGACGGCGGTGGTGACGGTGACCATTGCGGCCGATACAACCGAGCGGACCCTGACCGGGGTGCCGATCGCCGTGCGTGGCGGCGCCACCGGCCGGCTCAGCCCGGCCGAAGTGGCGGTCACCGTGCAGGGCGCGGCGGAGATCGTGCGCGGGCTGACGCCCGCCGATATCACGCTCTTCGTCGACGTCCAGGGCGAGGCGCCCGGGCGCGAGCTGGTGGTGCAGAGCGAGTCGTCCCCCCGATTCGTCGTCCGCGCCATCGCGCCGGCGACGGTCAGTTATGGACGGCCCGGCCCCAGCCGGTAGCCGGCTGGAGACATCGTGACGCTGTTCGGAACGGACGGAATTCGCGGCGAGGCGGGACGCCCGCCACTCGACGACACGACGGTCACGCGCGTCGGGGCCGCGCTGGCTCGCGGCGCCACGCACGCGCCGCGCGTCGTCATCGGCCGCGACACCCGCGAATCCGGCGAGGCGATCGAAGCGGCGCTGGCCCGAGGCATCGTCGCCGGCGGCGGATCGGTCACGAGCCTTGGCGTGGTGCCCACGCCCGCCGTGGCGTATCTCGCCCGCACCGACGGCTTCGACCTCGGCGTCGTGATCTCGGCGTCGCACAACCCGTATCACGACAACGGCATCAAGGTCTTCTCGGGTGCCGGCGAGAAGTTCACGCCGGCCCAGGAGCGCGAGATCGAGCGCCTCGTGGCCGATCCGTCGTTCGTCGTCGCCACCGACGGTCCCGTCCCGATCGCGTCGGGTGCGCCGCTCGTGGCGCACTACGTCGACCACCTCCGGCAGATCCTCGATCATGCCGGGCCGCTGGCCGGGGCGCGCGTCGTCATCGACTGCGCCAACGGCGCCACCACCACCGTGGCCCCGGCGCTCTTCCGCGATCTCGGTCTCGACGTGCAGACCATCGGCGTCACGCCCGACGGCCGCAACATCAACGCCGGCTGCGGGTCGACGGCGATGGAGAGCCTGCAGCAGGCGGTCGTCGCCAGCGGCGCCCGGCTCGGCGTGGCCTTCGACGGCGACGGCGATCGCGCGCTGTTCGTCGATCACCGCGGCCGCAAGGTCGACGGCGACGCCGTGATGCTCGTCTGCACCGACCTGCTGCGCCGCGAGGGCGCGCTCGACGGCGACGCCATCGTGGCCACCGTGATGAGCAACATCGGCCTCGAGCTGGCGCTGAAGGAGCGCGGCGTCGGCCTCGTGCGCTGCGCGGTCGGCGACAAGTACGTGATGGAAGAGATGCTGAAGCGCGGCCTCGCGCTCGGCGGCGAGCAGTCGGGCCACGTGATCTTCGCACGGCACCTGTTCACCGGCGACGGCATCGCGACGGCGCTGCAGGTGCTGCGCGCGCTCATCAGCTCGGGCCAGGATCTCGCCACGCTGGCCTCGGCGCTCACGAGCTACCCGCAGGTGCTCGTGAACGTGCGCGTGAAGGCCCGCACCGACGTCGCCACCGTGCCCGCGGTGGCGTCGGTCATGCAGGCCGTGGAGGCGCGCCTCGCCGGCCAGGGCCGGCTGCTGGTGCGCTACTCGGGCACCGAGCCGTTGCTGCGCATCATGCTCGAGGGCAAGGACCAGGGCGAGATCACCGCGTGGGCGAACGAAATCGCCGACGCCGTCCGCACCACGCTCGCGTAGCGCGCCGGGCCGCACGGCGCCGGTGATAGGCTGGTGGCGGAGACGCCCGCACGACTAGCCGCCAGCCGCTAGCCCGCGAGCCGCTGGTCCATGATTCGCCTGTCCGTCAACGTCAACAAGGTCGCCACGCTCCGCAACTCGCGCGGCGGCGCCGAGCCGTCGGTGCTCGAGGCCGTGCGGGTCGTCGTGGCGCAGGGCGCACCCGGCGTCACCGTGCATCCGCGTGCCGACGAGCGGCACATCACCGGTCGCGACGTGCGCGAGATCGCGGCGCTGCTGGCGCCGATGCGCGACCGCATCGAGTACAACATCGAAGGCGATCCGCGTCCCGATCTGCTCGCGCTCGTGCACGAGGTGCGGCCGCACCAGTGCACGCTGGTGCCGGTGAAGCCCGGCGAGATCACCAGCGAGGCCGGCTGGCCCCCGACATGCCGCGCGAGTCGATGACCCGTACCGTGCGCGACCTGCGCGAGGCCGGCATCCGCGTCAGCCTGTTCGTCGATCCGACGCCGGAAGCCATCGCACTTGCCGCCGACCTCGGCGCCGACCGCGTGGAGCTCTACACCGAGCCCTTCGCGCGGGCGTTCGAACGCGGGGCCGACGCCGCGGCGGCGAGCTTCGCGCTGTACGTGCGCGCCGCCGAGGCGGCGCACGCCCGCGGCCTCGGCGTGAACGCCGGCCACGACCTCGATCTGAAGAACCTGACGCTGTTCCGTCAGCTGCCGCATCTCGACGAAGTGTCGATCGGCCACGCGCTGATGAGCCACGCGCTGTTCGTGGGCCTGGCCGCCTCGGTGCGTGATTATCTCGAGGCCGTGAGGACCGACGCGTGACGCGTCCGTGGCGCCTCGCCGTGGCGGCGGCCCTCGCCCTCGCGGCCGCCTTGCCCACGCGCGCCGAGGGCGCCACGCCGGTGCAGTTCCGCACGAGCGACGGCGTCACCATCGCAGCCACGTGGTACGAGGCGAATGACTCCGCGCCCGCCGTGGTGCTCGTGCCGATGTACACACGCACGCGCGACGACTGGCGCGCCTTCGCCGAGAAGCTGAACGCCGCGGGACTCTCGGCGCTGGCGATCGACCTGCGCGGCCATGGCGGATCCGGCGGGCCGTCGGCGCCGGCCCCGGCCATGGCGCTCGACGTCCGCGCCGCCATCGACTTCCTCGCCGCCCGTCCGGGCGTGCGCGGGATCGCGGTCGTCGGAGCGTCGCTCGGGGCGTCTGCTGCCCTCATCGCCGCCGCCGATGCGCCGGCCGTGCGCGGCGTCGCGCTGCTGTCGCTGGTGTCCGACTACCGCGGTGTGCGCGTCGACGCCGCCGTGAAGAAGTACGGCGCGCGGCCGCTGTATCTCGTGGCCAGCACCGACGATCCGCTCGCGGCCCGCACGTTGCGCGGCCTGGTGGCCGAGGCGCCGCCGGCCCGCGAAGAGCGGCTGTCGCTGGTCGCCGCGCACGGCACGGTGATCCTCGAGCGCGACCCCGATGTGGCGGCCGCGCTGGTGGACTGGCTGAGACGGACGTTGCTATCCTGATCCCTGGTACCCGACATGCGCGCCGATTCCATTGCGTTCGCCCTCTCCGGGATGCTGTTCGGCGTCATCGTCGGATGGATTCTCGGGGCCCAGCAGGCTCCTGGTCGTGCCATTGCCGCGGCTCCGGCGGCCGCCGCCGCCCCGGCCACGCCCGCGGGCGGTGAGGGCGCGCGGCCCGCGGCCGCGCCGCTCGACGAGAACCGCGCCAAGGAACTGCAGACCGCGGCCACCGCCGCACCGTCCGACCCGGGCCCGCGCATCCAGCTCGGCAACCTCTACTTCGACGCCGAGCGCTATCCCGAGGCGGTGTCGTGGTACGAGCAGGCGCTCAAGATCTCGCCGAACGACGCCAACGTCTCGACCGACCTCGGCGTGGCCTACTACTACACCGATCAGCCCGACAAGGCGATCGCGCAGTTCGAGCAGTCGCTCAAGATCGATCCGAAGCACACGAAGACCATGCTGAACATGGGCATCGTGAAGGCGTTCGGCAAGCAGGATCTCACCGGCGCCGCCGCCGCGTGGCAGCAGGTGATCGCCACCGCGCCCAACAGCCAGGAAGCGCAGGCCGCCAAGAAGGCGCTCGAGGGCCTGCAGCAGGCGCATCCGGGCGGACCGGCCGCCGGCAGCTCGGGGTCGTAGGAGCCGCCGCGCGTGGCGATCCTGCTGCGCATCGTCCTTCTCTTCATCCTCGCCACGCTGCTCGTGCGCGCGGTGGGCCGCTTCCTCGGCGGGCTCGTGCAGGGCGCGGCCGGCCCGGCGGCGCCGCCGCGACCGTCGCGTCCCGTCGACGTCCCCATGAAGATGGCGAAGGATCCGGTCTGCGGCACGTTCGTCGTGCCTGGCAAGGCGCTGAGCCTCGCCAGCGGCCGCGACACCGTGTGGTTCTGCTCCGAGGCCTGCCGCGAGGCGTTCGGCCGGCGTAACTGATCGTGACCTATCCCGACGAATCGCAGACCCGTCTCGACATCGTCGAGGTCGGCCGTCGTCTGTGGATGCAGGGCTACGTGGCGTCGAACGACGGCAACATCAGCGTGCGCCTGGGCCCGGATCGCCTGCTGACCACGCCGAAGAGCGTCTCGAAGGGGTTCATGACCCCCGAGATGATGGTGGTCACCGACATGGACGGCGTGAAGGTGCGCGGCGAGCGCGACGCCTCGTCCGAGCTGAAGATGCACCTCGAGGTCTATCACCAGCGGCCCGACATCGGCGCCGTCGTGCACGCGCATCCGGCCACGGCCACCGGGTTCGCGGTGGCCGGCGTGCCGCTCACGCGCGCCGTGCTCGCCGAAGTCATCACCACGCTGGGCGGCATCCCGATCGCCGAATACGCGACGCCCTCCACGGCGGAGCTGCCGGCGGCGATCCGCGAGTACATCAAGGTGCACGACGGCCTGCTGCTCGCCAATCACGGCGCGCTGGCGGTGGCGAAGGATCTCTTCGCGGCCTACTACCGCATGGAGACGATCGAGCACTTCGCGAAGATCAGCCTGGTGGCGCGCCAGCTCGGACGCGAGCACCTGCTGTCGCGCGACGAGGTGGCACGGCTGCAGGGGTTGCGCGGCATGTACGGGATCAGCGCGCCAGCGCCGATCTGCGCCGACCCCGCCGCCGGCGATGGCGTCGACTGCCAGGTGGTCGACGCGCCCGACGCCGCCACGCGTCTCGTGGCCGACACGCCGACGCTGCCGCCGAGCCCGCCCGAGCGGCTCGGCACGGACGGAGAGATTCGGCTAACATACGGCCAGCTGGCGGCCCTCATCGACGAGGCCGTCAAGAGCGTGCGGTAGCACGCGGTCCTGACGGGCCGGCCCGGCATCCGGGCGGAGGAATCGAATGGGCGAAGCGCTCGGAATGGTCGAGACGAAGGGGCTGGTCGCGATGATCGAGGCGGCCGACGCCATGGTCAAGGCGGCCAAGGTCACGCTGGTCGGCTGGGAGAAGATCGGCGCCGGCTACGTCACGGCCGTCGTGCGCGGCGACGTCGCGGCGGTGAAAGCCGCCACCGACGCCGGCGCGGCCGCCGCCCGTCGCGTCGGCGAGCTGGTGTCGGTGCACGTCATCCCGCGCCCGCACGCCAACCTGGAAGACGTCCTGCCGATCGGCAAGGCCAACGCCAAGGGCTAGCGAGGCGCCGCCTCCGCCGCCCGGTCCGCCATGCTTCTCGCCCGCATCGTCGGCACGGTCGTGGCCACGCGCAAAGACCCGCGCCTGGTCAGCCACAAGCTGCTGCTGGCGCGGCCCGTCGATCCCGACGGGAAGAACGAGGGCAACCACCTGGTCGCCGTCGACACCGTCGATGCCGGCGTCGGCGAGACCGTCATCATCGTCAGTGGCAGCTCGGCGCGCATGGCGTCGGGCATGAAGGACATGCCGGTCGACGCCGTGGTCGTCGGCATCGTCGACACCGTCGACGTGCCCGCGCCGCGCGGGTCCGCGAAGTAGCCATGCAGATCGGCCGCGTGATCGGCGACGTGGTCGCCACCCGCAAAGACCCCACCTGGCAGGGCGTGCCGCTGCTGCTCGTGCAGCCCCTCGGCGTCGATCGCACGCCGCAGGGCCGCCCGCTCGTCGCCGTCGACAGCGTGGGCGCCGGAGTCGGCGAGCACGTGTTCTTCGTGCGCGGCAAGGAAGCCTCGTTCCCGTTCCATCCCACCGAGGTGGCGGCCGACGCCGGCATCGTCGGCATCCTCGATCACTGGACGGTCGGAGAATGATTCTGGGACGCGTCGTGGGGCAGGCCGTGGCCACCGTGAAGCGTCCGCAGTTCGAGGGCGCGAAGCTGCTGCTGGTGCAGCCGGAAACGCCCGAGGGCGTACCGGTGGGCGCGACGCTGCTCGCGGTGGACGGCGTCGGCGCCGGCGTCACCGAGCGTGTGTTGGTGGTGGTGGAAGGCCGCGCGGCCGGCGAGATCCTGGGCCGGAAGCTGGCGCCGGTCGACGCCGCCATCGTCGGCATCGTCGACGACGTCGACACCGAGTAGGCACGGGCATGGACGAACAGCAGGTGCGACAGCTCGTGCGCCAGGCCATCGCC
The DNA here is from genome assembly GCA_046331325.1 of Vicinamibacterales bacterium. Classification (GTDB taxonomy): domain Bacteria; phylum Acidobacteriota; class Vicinamibacteria; order Vicinamibacterales; family UBA2999; genus CADEFD01. The sequence goes on from JAXLRB010000010.1 coordinate 15,169, forward strand.
CGCCATCTCGGCGGCGCGCCGATGCCTGCCGCGCCCGCCTCACCCGTGGTCGCGACACCGCCGGCCCGGCCGGCGCTGGCCGCGGGTCTCACGCCCGTCGAGGCCGCCGTGCACGCCAGCCTCGTGCGCTTCCATCTGGTCCGCCCGGCGGGCGAGACCGAATGTCTCATCGAGCCGTCGGTGACGTGCAATCACTGCGGCCATTGCCAGTGCTACGGGCACTGAGTCCGCGAACCATGTCCAGCAAGCCGTCCGTGCTCGTCACCCGCCGCCTGCCGTCCGCCGTGTTGTCGCGCCTCGAAGCCGTCTGCGATCTCGACCTGCACACCGAGCCGGTGGCCATCACGCGCGAGTCGCTGTTGGCCCGCGTCGCCGGCAAGGACGCCCTGGTGTCGCTGCTCACCGACCCGGTCGACGCCGCGGTGCTCGACGCCGCAGGGCCGCAGCTGAAGATCGTGGCCAACGTCGCCGTCGGCTACAACAACATCGACCTGGCGGCGTGCCGCGCCAGGAACGTCGTCGTCACCAACACGCCCGACGTGCTCACCAACGCCTGCGCCGATTTCACGTGGGCGCTGATCCTCGGCATCACGCGCCGCCTGGGCGAGGGCGAACGTGAGCTGCGTGCGGGCAAGTGGAAGGGCTGGGCGCTCGATCACATGCTGGGCATGGAGCTGCGCGGCAAGCAGCTCGGCCTCGTGGGCATGGGCCGCATCGCGCGCGCGGTGGCCGACAAGGCGCCGGCATTCGGCATGTCGGTGGCGTACACCGATCAGGTCGTGAGCGACGTGCCCGGCGCCACCGCGATGTCGCTCGACCGGCTGCTGGCCACCTCCGACGTGCTGTCGCTGCACGTGAACCTCACGCCCGCCACCACGCACCTCATCGACCAGAAGGCGCTGGCGCGCATGCGGCGCTCGGCGTATCTCATCAACACGTCGCGCGGGCCGGTGGTGGATGAAGCCGCGCTGGCCTGGGCGCTGCGCGAGCGCGTCATCTCGGGCGCCGCCCTCGACGTCTACGAGAAAGAGCCGATCGTGCACCCGGATCTGCTCGGCCTCGAGAACGTCATGCTGATCCCGCACCTGGCGAGCGCCACCACCGAGACGCGCACCGCCATGGCCGATCTGGCCATCTCGAACGTGCTGCACGTGCTCGACGGTCGCGCGCCGATCACGCCGGTCGCATGAGCCCGCGTTCGGCACCGGCCGCCCCCGCGTCGTTCGGCGCGGACACGCCGCGGCCGAAGGTGAAGGTGGGGCGGCCCGACCCGGCGCGCGTCGAGCGCGTGTTCCGCGAGCTGGCGCGGCAGATCGATGGCATGGAGCTGCCGGCGATCGAGAAGATCTCGGAGTCGCAGAAGGAGGATCCGTTCCAGATCCTCATCGCCACGCTGCTCTCGGCGCGCACGCAGGACGCCACCACGCTCGCGGCGTCGACGCGGCTCTTCAAGCGCGCCCGCACGCCGCGCTCGATGGCGGCACTGCCGCTGCGCGAGATCGAGCGGCTGATCTACCCGGTGAGCTTCTACCGCAACAAGGCCGAGCACGTGAAGGCGTGCTGCGAGCGCCTCGTCTCTGTGTACGGCGGTCGCGTGCCGACCTCGCTCGAGGAACTCGTGACGCTGCCAGGCGTGGGCCGCAAGACGGCCACCCTGGTGATGATCCTGGCGTTCCGCAGCAAGGACCACGTCTGCGTCGACACGCACGTGCACCGCATCTCGAATCGCCTCGGATGGGTGCGTACCGACACGCCGGAAGACACCGAGCAGGCCCTGTACGCGGCCACTGACGCCCGTTGGTGGCCCTATATCAACCTGTACCTGGTCACCTGGGGGCAGAACTGCTGCCGTCCGGTGTACCCTCGGTGCGACGATTGTGCGATCGTGGCCGACTGCCCACGCCTCGGCGTGACGAAGATCGGTCACTCGAGAAAAGGAGAGGTCTGATGCTGTCCCGTGTCTGCCGGCTCGTGCCGGCCGTGGCGCTCGTCGCCCTCGTGTTCGCGAAGCCGGTGTCGGCGCAGGCGCCGGCGCCGCCGGCCACGCCGGCCGGTCCCGTGATCGTCGTCGAAACCTCGCGCGGCGTCTTCGAGTTCGAGACGTATCCCGCCGAGGCGCCGAAGACGGTGGCCCGCATCGTCGAACTCGTGAAGCAGCGCTTCTACAACGGGATGCGCATCCATCGCGTGGTGCCGGGCTTCGTCATCCAGTGGGGCGATCCGCAGACGCGCGACATGACGAAGAAGGACCGCTGGGGCACGGGCGGCAGCGGCAAGCCGATCGGCGTCGCCGAGATCTCGAAGACGCGCACGCACGTGCTCGGCGCCGTGGCGATGGCGCATGCCGGCGACCCGGCGCAGGCCGACAGCCAGATGTACGTCACCCTGGCGCCGGTGCCGCGCCTGAACGGTCAGTACACGGTGTTCGGCAAGATCACCGTGGGCATGGACGTCGTGCAGAAGATTCAGGCCGAGGACGTGATCAAGCGGATGACCATCAAGTAGGCGGCGCGTCCAGCCACGGGAAGCGTTCCACCAGGGCCGGCGGCAACGGCGAGGGCACGTCCTCGCCGAGCTGCCGGCGCAACTGCACGGCGTTGGCCACGCCCTGCGCCGAGAAGTGGTTGTTGAAGAAGAGATACGCCTTCTTCACGCCCACCGACAGCCCCTTCACCGCCTCCACCATCGGCTCGAGCTCCGCGCCCGAATACAGGTAGTTGTAGCGGTCCTCGGCGGCGGCGTGGTTCCACCATTCCTTCGCGTTGCGGCCGTGGAAGCGCACGTAGGCCAGCGCGCTCGTCGCGCCCTCCGGCGCCTGCCAGTTCTGGCGGATCGAGAAGCGGAACTTCGGCTCGTCGATGAGCACCCAGGCGGCGCCGTAAGCCTCGAGCAGCGCGGCGGTGTCGGCGCCCTGATCGCTCCACGACTTGTGCCGCAGCTCGACGGCCAGCGCGTAGTCGGCGAACGTGCGCAGCAGCCAGCCCAGGTAGTCGACGCCGGCGCCACTCGCGGTGAAGCTCGGCGGAAACTGCACGAGCAGCGGCCCGAGTTTCCCCGCCCGCGCCAGCGGCTCGACGCCGGCGCGGAACTCGTCCACGTCGGCCTGCCGGATGTCGCCGGCCGCGGCGAGCGCGGCGTCGGACGTGCCCGGCGCGCCCTTCGCCACGGCCTCGAGGAACATCGCCGGGTGCGTGAACTTCTGGTAGAGCTTCACGGCGAACTCGAAGCCCGCCGGCGTCCGGTCGGCCCACGCGGCCGTCACCGAGGCGCGCGGCTGCCCGTAGAACGTGGAGTTCACCTCGACGGTGTCGAACCACCGCGCGTAGAACGTCAGCTCGTCGAAGTCGCGCGGGCGCGCGTCCTTCGCCGGGTAGAACACGCCGTTCCACGTGCCCCGGCCCCCGGGGTAGCTCCACCCCGAGGTGCCGATCCGCCGCGTCATTTCACCTTCGCGTACGCCTCTTTGTCGAACCCGAAGGTCACCTTCGTGCCCTGCACGAGGATCGGGCGCTTGATGAGATTCGGCTGGTCCATCATGAGGTCGATGGCTTCCTTCTTCGACTTCGGCAGCGGCCGCGTCTTGAAGACCGGGCTGCGCGTGCTGACGAAGCGCAGGAAGTCCTTCGCATCGATGTGTTCTTCGAGGAAGGCGCGCGTCGGCGGCTGCTTGTTGATGTCGCGATCGTCGATGGCGACGCCGCGTTCAGCCAGGACACTCCTGGCGTTCTTGCAGGTCGTTCAAGTGGGCTTGGTGTAGAACGTCACCGGAGGCATGCCACTACAATAAACCGAGCGGCGCCCGCGGGCGCCCCCGTCCGATGCTGACCGTCAACGAGATCTTCCACTCCATCCAGGGCGAATCGACCCACGCCGGCCGGCCGTGCGTGTTCGTGCGCCTCACCGCCTGCGATCTGCGCTGTGTCTGGTGCGACAGCCCCTACGCCTTCCATGAGGGGCGGAAGATGTCCATCGACGAGGTGGTCGAGGCGGTGCTCGCCTATGGATGTCCGCTCGTCGAGATGACCGGCGGTGAGCCACTGCTTCAGAAGGATGTCTACCCGCTGATGGAGCGGCTGCATGACGCCGGCCTGCAGGTGCTCATCGAGACCGGTGGCCACCGCAGCCTGGCTCAGGTGCCCGCATGGGCGACCGCCGTGATGGACGTGAAGTGTCCCGGCAGCGGGGAAGCCGCGAAGCACGACGCCGGCAACTTCGCGCGGCTGCGTCCGCACGACGAGGTGAAGTTCGTCGTCGCCGATCGCGCCGACTACGACTACGCGAAGGACGTGATCGCCCGCGAGGCGCTCGTTGGCAAGGTCGCGGCGATCCACATGTCGCCCGTGCACGGCACGCTCGACTCGAAGACGCTGTCGGAATGGGTGCTCGCCGACAAACTGGCCGTGCGCGTGCAGCTGCAGCTGCACAAGTACATCTGGGGACCCGAGGTGCGCGGCGTCTGAACCGCGGCCCTAGAGGCTGACGCGGTTCCGTCCGGCATCCTTGGCGCGGAACAGCGCCGCGTCGGCGCGCGCCACCAGCGCTTCGAACGGCTCGTGCGGCCGCAGGCCGGCGATGCCCATCGACATCGTGCACGGCGGCGCGCCCTCGGCGGCGCTGTCGGCCACCTGGCGGCGCAGGCGATCGGCCACCTCGATCGCGGCCTTCTCGTCGACGTCGGCGAGCAGCACCGAGAACTCCTCGCCGCCATAGCGGGCCAGCAGATCGCCGGGACGCAGGCCCGACAGGATCGCCTTGCCGATGCGGCGCAGCGTGGCGTCGCCGACGGTGTGACCGAAGCGATCGTTGATGTCCTTGAAGCGATCGGCGTCGGCCATCACCAGCGTGCCCTGGCGGCCCTCGCGAGCGAGCCGCACGACCTGCAGCGGGAACATCTCGTCGAACCAGCGCCGGTTGTGCAGCGTGGTGAGGCCGTCGATCATCGACAGCCGCTCGAAACGCCGTCGCTCGTCGCTCGACTCGGCGATCATGGCGTGGTCGCGGCGCACGCGCCCGGCCAGCATGCGCAGCAGGTTGCGGGCGAACGTGGCGCTCGAGTCGATGAGCGACCACACCTGGATGTGATCGAGCTGCAGCACCGTGCTGGCGCCCACGGACACGACATCCGCCGACACCGGCTGCCCGTCGAGGATCGAGAGCTCGCCGACGCATTCGCCGGGGCCGAGGCGCACGTGCGGCGCGTCGATGCCGGGCAGTACCACGTCGACCGCGCCGTCGAGCACGATGAAGAGCGACGTGTTCAGCTCGCCGGTCACGAGCAGGCGATCGCCGTCCCTGAGCCGCCGCGTCGCCGCGGCCGCCACCAGCGCGTCCTGCACCCGCGGCGTGAGTTTGTCGAACAGCGGCGAGGCCGCCAAGGCGTCCAGGGACGGGTCGGGCATGGGTCGCAGGGGAAGTGTCCTTCGCCGCCAGCCCGGCTGGCAAGCCGCTCCTGCCGGTAAGCTGGAGCGCATGGCGACCGTCCTCGTCCGCGTGTTCGGCGTGCTGCTGGGGGCCGGCGGCATGTGGGCGTGCGTGCAGGCCCTGCGTGCTCAGGCCGCGGCCCGCGCCTGGCCGACCACCAGCGCCACGGTCGTGCACCGTGGTGTCACGCGCGTGACGGGGCCGAATCTCGGGGCGCCCGCCTACCAGTTCACGCCCGATGTGCGTTGCCGCTACACCGTGGAGGGCGCCGTCCAAGAAGGCGCCACGTGGTATCCGCCGGCGGTGCTGCGTCCGCCGCGGGGCACCGTGGCATGGGCGACGCGGCTGGCGTCGAGCGTGCCCGACGTGACGTCGGTGCACTACGACCCGCGCACCCCGCAGGTGGCGTTCCTGTTCTTCGTGCCGACGTGGAAGCTGGCGGCGGCGGCTGGCGCGGCCGCGCTCGTGGCGCTGGTCGCGCTGGCGATGTGAGCGCCCGTCAGGGCGTGATGCGGAACTGGTAGCGCCGCAGCATGTCGGCGTCGCCACGCCACAGCGTCAGCGTGTAGTCCCCCGGCGGCACCGCGTACGGCGGCACGCTCACCATGCGATCCGCGTCGTCGTTGGCGCGGGGCGCGTCGTCGACCGGCCAGCGTTTCACCTCGTCGCGTCCGACGGCGCTGATCTCGGCCACCAGGTCCTCGGCCGCCGGCATGTCCGTGCCGGCCAGGCGCAGATGCACCATTGCCGTGTCCCGTGGCACGGCCACCGCCGGGACGTCCGCCGAGGGGAGCAGCGGCACGAGCCGCAGCGACACCGCCGGCAGCGTTGCCGCGGGCGCCGCGCCAGGCGCCGCGCTCGTGTCGGGCGGTGTGGCGCCGGCCGGGCTCGACGTTGGACGCGTCCACCACAGCCCGGCGCCGATCGCCACGATGCCGGCGATGGCGAGCAGCTTCGACGTGTGGCGGTTGGAGGCGGAGGACGCCGGGGGGATCGTGGGCACGTGACCCTCGATTCTAGGACGGCTGCGGCGGGTCTCGCGAGGTGGCCCCGCGCGTCGGCTATGCTCGTACGGCACATGCCCTGGCAGGCCGGACTCGTTCGCGCGCTGGTCGTCGCCCTGGTGCTGATCGCGCCGGGCCTCGCAACGCCTGCCCGCGCCGCCGCGCTGGCCCTGGCGTGGACCGACAACGCGTCGGACGAAGACGGCTACCTCGTGGAACGACGCGACGCGCCGGCTGGCGCGTTCCAGCAGATCGCCGCGCTCGGGGCGAACGCCGTCGCCTATCTCGACACCGCTGCGCTCGCCGGCGCCAGCTACTGTTATCGCGTCCGCGCGTTCAACGTGGCGGGTGCCTCCGCCTACACGAACGAGGCCTGCGGCACGGCGGCGGGCACGGCGTCGCCGCTGTCGGTCACGCTGAACAAGGCGTCGTTCCGCGCCAACGAGACCATGGTGGCCACGGTGAACGCCGTTGGCGGCGTGGTGCCCACCGCGGTGGACGCCTATGTGGTCGTGCAGGCCGGCGGCGTGCTGCTCTCGCTGCAGCTCGATGGACGCCTCGTGCCCGGCCTCGTGCCGATCGCGCGCGGCCTCGTGTTGCCGACGGTGTCGGCGCCGTTCGCGTTCCCGCTCGCCGGCGCGCCGACGGGTGCCTACACCTGGCTCGCGGGCGTGACGCAGCCGGGCACGCTGACGCTGGTGGCGCCGCTGGCGTCAGCCGCCTTCACCGTGACGCCGTAGGCGCGCCAGACCGTCCCCGCGTATACGATCGACGCCGACAGGAGCGTCGATGCCCGTTCGAGAGCCACGCCCCGGAGACCTGGAGCCCATCGAAACCGCCAGTCGTGACGAGTTGCAGGCGCTGCAGCTCCAGCGGCTGCAGTGGAGCCTGCGCCACGCCTACGACCACGTGCCGCACCATCGGCGCGCCTTCGACCTCAAGGGTGTGCATCCGAGCGACCTCCACACGCTCGCCGACCTCGCGCGCTTCCCGTTCACCACCAAACAGGATCTGCGCGATCACTATCCGTTCGGCATGTTCGCCGTGCCGCGCGAGCGTATCGTGCGCGTGCACGCGTCGTCGGGCACCACCGGCAAGCCCACGGTCGTCGGCTACACCCAGGCCGACATCGACATGTGGGCGTCGCTCGTCGCTCGCTCCATGCGCGCTGCCGGTGGTCGCGCCGGCGACATCGTGCACGTGGCCTACGGCTACGGGCTCTTCACCGGCGGTCTCGGCGCGCACTACGGCGCCGAGCGGCTCGGCTGCACCGTGGTGCCGATGAGCGGCGGGCAGACCGAGAAGCAGGTGCAGCTCATCCGCGACTTCCGGCCCGACATCATCATGGTCACGCCGAGCTACATGCAGGTGATCGTCGAGGAGTTCGAACGCGAGGGCGTCGACCCGCGCACGATGAGCCTCTCCGTCGGCATCTTCGGCGCCGAGCCGTGGACCGAGGCCATGCGGAAGGACATCGAGACGCGCGCCGGCCTCGACGCCGTCGACATCTATGGGCTGTCCGAGGTGCTCGGGCCGGGGGTGGCCAGCGAGTGCATCGAGTCGAAGGACGGCCCGGTGGTGTGGGAAGACCACTTCTATCCGGAGATCATCGATCCGGTGACCGGCGAGGTCCTGCCCGATGGCGCCGAGGGTGAGCTGGTGTTCACGACCCTCACCAAGGAAGGCCTGCCGGTCATCCGCTACCGCACGCGCGACCTCACGCGGCTGCTGCCGCCGACCGCGCGATCGATGCGGCGCATCGGCAAGATCGTCGGCCGCAGCGACGACATGCTGATCATCCGCGGCGTCAACGTCTTCCCGTCGCAGATCGAGGAGCTGATCCTGCAGCAGGACGCGCTGGCCGGTCAGTACCAGCTCGTGGTGACGCGCCAGGGTCTGCTCGACGAGATGGAGGTGCGCGTCGAGCTGCTGCCCGCGCACGCCGACGCCGACGTGGCGCCGATCGCGCGCGGGTTGCAGCATCGCATCAAGGTGATGGTGGGCGTGAGCACCACCGTCATCGTCGGCCCGCCAGGCTCGGTGGAGCGCACGCTGGTCGGCAAGGCGAAGCGTGTGATCGACCACCGCCCGCGCTGACGCGGCTACTCGACGCGGAACGCCGTGCGCGCCACCGCGCGGCCTTGGTCGTCGACGAACGTGATGGTGTAGTCGCCGGCAGGCAGCCGGCGGGCCTCGACGTCGATCGCCACGCCCGTGGGCGCGAGGGGGCGTGTGTCGGCGCGCATCGCGTCGGCGGCATCGATCGCTTCGATCGTGGCGCCGACGGCGTCGCGCACGAAGGGCGCTTCGAGACGGATTGTCGTCGCGTCCGCCGGCCGCTTCAGGGTCGGCATGGCGCCGTTCCCTCGGGTGACGGGCGGCGTCAGCACCAGCGTGGCGACGATGGGCGACGCGGCCGACGGCGTGGGCGGCACCGGCGCAGGACGCGTGGCCGAGCTCGCGGTCCGCGGCTCCGGGGGCTGACGAAGCAGCAGCGCGCCCACGGCGAGCGCGAGCACGGCCGCGGCCGCCACGGCGAGCCACCACGGCCGTTGCGCCGGCGTGCGCGTGTTGCTGCGTTGCCGCAGCAGGCGCACGATGTCGACGCGCGCCCGATGCGGGGCCGACGACAGATACACGCGCTCGAACCGCGTGCGCTCCGGCGCCGCGAGGCGGCCGTCGACGTAGTCGGCGATCAGGTCGTCTTCCGCGATGGCGATCGCGTCGTCGAGGCCCGGCTCCAGGAACATGCGCGCTTCGAGCGCGGCCCGCGCGTCGTCGTCGAGCGAGTCGAGCAGCAGGGTGCGCCAGCGGGCGGTGTCAGGGGTGGTCATGGCCGTTTCCATCAGTGCGCGTGCCATCGCGATCCTGTCGCGCCGCGTCGAGACAGGTCGTGAGACAGCGCGCCAGCTTGTCGCGCAGCCGCTGCGCGCGGTTGTGCAGCGCCTGTCGCGTGATGCCCAGCTCGTCCGCGATGGCGCTGTGGTCGGCGACCTTTTCGCGACGCTCGTGCGCGTAGTAGCGAAGGATCAGCGCGCGTGTGTCGGGTGTCAGCGTCTCGAGACAGCGGTCGAGGCAGATCAACCGGGGCGACTCCTCGCTCGCCGTGGCGGCTGCCGCGGGCTCGGGCACGGCGTCGAGCGGCACCAGCCGTCGTGCCGGTCGCTGCTGCTCGAGCCACACAAGACGCGCGACGGCGTAGGCGAACGCGCGTGGCGACTCGATGACCTCGCCGCCGGCGAGCCGGCGGCTCATACGATCGAGGACGTCGTCCGCGCATTCAGCCGGGGCGCTGGCGCCGCGCCAGTCGAAGAAGCGCTCGATCGTGCGACGCAGGTCCTCGAAGCGCGCCAGCGCGATCTCGGGGTCGTCGTCGAGACGCGCCAGCAACGGCGCCGGGCCCGGGATCTCCGCGCTCATGGCCGCCAGTCGCCCTGCAGTACGAACCCCGCCCAGTAGTACGGCGCCTGCCACGGCGCCACCCGCGCCAGCTCACGCTGCGCCAGGCGCAGGGCTTCCGACGCCGGACGCCCGTCGCGCAGCAGATGCCGGTAGAAGCGCGTCATCAGCTCGGCGGTCGCCGCGTCGTCGACCGGCCACAGGCTCGCCACCACCTGACGGGCGCCCGCCTGCAGGAAGGCCCGCGCCAGGCCGACGGGGCCTTCGCCGCGGATCTCGGCGCCGAGCGCCGTGCGGCACGCGCTCACCACGACCAGGTCGGCCGTGAGCTTCAGGTTGAACAGATCTCCGAGCGTGAGCAGGCCGTTCACCGTGCGTCCGCGCGCGTCGACGCGCGTCGCCACGAGTGCCGTGAGCTCGGGCCGGCTCGAGCTCACCAGGGCGTGCGTGGCGAGATGGACGATGGGCGCCGTGCGGAAGCCGTCGCTCGCCAGTGCCGCGCGTGTCGCCGCGAACCCGCTGGCGCGATGCACCTGCGACGCCGGCAACAACGCGGTGATGGCGCGGGCCTCGACGCCCGCGAAGACCAGCCGGGGCAGGCGGGCGGTCCAATCGTCGTCGACTTCGCGACGAATCGGCGCCGTCGGCGCGGTCGTCACGGGCGCCACGCCCGCCCGCGCGCGTGGGTCGGTGCGATCGAACACGGGATCGGCGAACACCGCGAGACGCGGGGCGCTGGCCGGACGCGGGGCCGGCGTCCTCGCCCGCGCCGACCGCAGGGCCGCGGCCGATGGCACCACGACCACCTCACGCGACGTCACCAGCGGCTCGCGCTGCCCCGGCAGCGGCAGCAGCGCGAAGGGCACGTAGGCCAGGGCATCCGACGCGACGATGGCGAGGCGATGCCGCGGCCACTCGCGCTCGAGACGCGACGCGATCGGACCGAAGAGCATCGTGCTCAACGCCTGCGCTTCTCGGGTGACGCCCGGCCGGGCCGGCGAGTCGAGCCGATCGCGGAGTCGGCGGATCTGTTTCGCCAGCACTTCTCGATCGGGCAGTTCGTGGACCTCGATCGAGGTGGTGGTGATCGCCCACAGCCAGCTGCGCGGTGAGCCCGGTTGGTACTGCAGCCACACCGTGCCGTCGTCCAGGAGCGCGCGTTGCACCTCCGCGACGCCCGCCGCGTCCGGCTGCACGAGGGCGGCGTACGCCGGGCTGGCGCGCAACACGCGGGAGTGGGCGCGATCCCAGCGCTCGGTTGCGGTGGCGAGTGCCGTGCGCGCCCGCGCGACCGTCTCGGGTGACGCGTCGGTGCCCAGCAACCGCGACACCGCGGCGCCGGCCTCGTCGAGCGCCTGCTGCGCCACGCGTTCGTCGGCTACCAGCGCGGGTTCGACATCGGCACGGACGTCGGCGCCGGCGTCGATCAGCGACTCGATCAGCAGCCGGGCCCGCCCGCGATCGGCGGCCGCGAAGGCCTCGGCGATGCGAACGTCGCGCTGGCGCGCATCGCTCGCGGCCACCTGCATCAGCGCGTCGACGAGCGCCGCGTCGGTGTCAGGACCAGCGGCCGTGAACGTCGCGCGGAGGCCGGGGCTCGTGAGGCGCGCGCGCAGGGCGTCCGAGGCCTGCACCGCCCGCCTGAAGGCGTCGACGGCCTCGGGCCAGCGCTGCTGGTCGCGGAGCGCGAGTCCGATGACATGCCACAGTGCCGGCACCGCACGCGGGCTTTCGAAGCGCTCCCGCAGCGACAATGCCGCGCGCAGGGTGTCCAGCGCCTCGGCGGGACGTCCCGCCGCGCGCTGCGCTTCGCCCATCAGGCCAAGCGCCGTCGACTCGCCGTCGGGATCGTGCAGCTCCTGACGGATCGCGAGGGCCTCGCGTGCGCGGGCCTCGGCCTCGTCGGGCCGTCGCCGCGCCAGCCAGTCGCCGGCGAGGCCTTCGAGCGCCAGCGCTTCGGCGCGTGGATCGCGCAGGTTGCGGGCGATGTCGAGCGTGCGCACGCGATGTTCCCGTGCGGCGTCGACCTCACCGAGGCGACGCAGCGCGTCGGCGAGTCCGTTGGCCGCCAGGCGCTCCTGATCGCGATTGCCGTCGCGGCGATGCTCGGCCACGGCCATCTCGAACCACCGCCGCGCGTCGCGATCGCGGCCGAGTCCCAGGGCCACGCGTCCGAGGTTCGTCGCGAAGGTCGCGATCGGCAGCCCGGCGCCGGCCCGCACGCGCAAGGCGCGGGCCTGTTCGAACGCGTCGTAGGCTCCCTCGCCATCGCCCAGCCGGTTGCGCACGATGCCGAGGTTGTTCGCCGCCAGACTGGCAGTGGCGGCGTTGCCATGCGCGAGGGCCAGCGCGAGCGCCGATGCCGACGCGTCGGCCGAAGCGGTGTTGTCGCCCGTACGCAGATCGACCAGGCCGGTGAGCAGCAGTACCAAGGCACGGCCGTGCGGATCGTCGCGCTCGTCGATCAGGGCACTGGCGCGCGTCAACGACGCGTGGGCGGCGTCGAGATGTTCGCCCTGGAACGACTCGGCCGCGGATTCGAGGGCCGCGCGCGAGGCGCCCCACGTCTCGCCCGACGCGGAGAGCCGCGCGAAGGCATCGTCGAAGGCGGCAATCACCGCGTCGCGCGAAGCCGTGCCGGGATCGCGCTCGCGCGACGTGCGCAGGCGCACCGCGCGGTCGAGCGCCTGAAGCGCATCGGCCACTTGTCGGTCACGCTCGGTGCGGGCGTGACGTGCCGTCAACCCAATCGTCACCGTGCCGGCCCGTCCCGTCGGTTGGATCGCCTCCACGCGCAGTGTGTGCGGCCCGCCGTCGTCGGTCAGCGCCACGAGCCGCTCGCGTCCCCACGGACGCAGGTTGGTCTGCATGGTCGCAGCGGCACGTCCCGCCGCATCGGTGAACGTGAGCGCCACGTCGATGCCGGCCTCGTCCACCTGGAACCAGAGCGCCTCGCCAGCCTCCGCGTCGACGGTCAGCGTGTGCGAGCCGCCCGCCCGCATGTCGAACGTCACGGGCCGGCCGGGGGTGAGCCGCTCGGCGGCGTGTACCCGGGACTGTGCCTGCGGATGGGTGCCGCCGCACATCGCCAGCAGCGCGACGAGCCCGCCCCCAATCGCCTGCGCACGTGACACGCCGGCATTCTAGACAGCGACAGGCGGGTCCGGCAGCGGAAATGCGCGTGATTCACCGGATGTCCCGGCGAGCGACAGATTTCAGGACGGCCGTGCACTGTGAAGATCGGGCCGATCCGAGGGCGACCGACCGGCGACAGGAATTCCGCCACGTCGCCACTCCTCGCAAGGCGCGGTGCGCCGCGCGCGGAGGGGGCATGAGGGAATCACGCAGGGGAGTGGTCGCGCTCGTGGCGATGCTGGTGATGGGGACGGCCGGCCGCGTCGAGGCGCAGTCGCTCGGGCAGTTCCGCTGGCAGCTGGCGCCGTACTGCAACGTGGTGACGGCGACGATCACGCAGGTGGGCGCGATCTACACGCTCGACGGCTTCGACGACCTGTGCGGCGCGGCCACGCGCGCGCCGCTGGTCGGCGTCGCGACGCCGAACCCGAACGGCACCATCGGCTTCGGGTTCACGATCGCCACGCCGGAAGGCACGGCGGTGGCCGTCTCGGCTGCGGTCGCGTTCCCTGGACTGTCCGGACCCTGGCACGACAGCGCGGGACAGACCGGCACGTTCGCGTTCGGCGCGGCGTCGGGCGGTAGTCCGCGCCCGCCCGTGAGCGCAGGCGGCGGTGGCGGCGTCTCCACGAACACGCCGAACACGTTCACCGCGCCGCAGACGTTCGCCGCCGGCATCCGACTCGGTGGGTCCCGCATCCGCGAGGTGGGCAGTCCGCAGGACGTGAATGATGCCGTGAACGTGGACGTGCTCGACATCACCGTCAGGAACGAGGCCGCGCGCCAGCAGCAGTTCACGAGCAACGCGGTGGCCACCAGCGCGTCCAGCCTGAGGACGCAGTTCACCACGGACATCGCCGACAGCGAGGCCCGCAGCATCGCCACGGCCAACGCGAACACCGCGGCGGCCATCGCGGCACGTGTGCCCGCATCCTTCTCCTTTGGCCAGTTCGGCGACTTCAGCGTCATCGGAAGCCCGGGAAGAGCCGGCGCTCCACCTTCCGGTCCGGGCACGAGGCTGATGTGGGATCCCAACAAGCGGGCGCTGCGGGCCGGGGACGCGACCGGCAATGAGTGGGACGACGCGAACCTCGGCCTCTACTCGCTGGCGTTCGGGGTGGGCGCCATGGCCAGTGGCGGGGACGCGTTGGCCCTCGGAAACACAGCCCAGGCCACCGGTAATGATGCCGTGGCGCTCGGCCGCGAAGCCAAGGCCCTGGGCAACTATTCGTTCGCTCTCGGCGGGCTCGCGACCGCGTCCGGGATCGGCAGCGCCGCCCTCGGCCTCACGTCGAACGCGGCCGCGAACTACTCGGTGGCGGTGGGCTTCGCGGACGTGCAGAACACCGCCACCGGCTCCTTCGGCTTCGCCGACAACTCGTCGTTCACGCCGCTCACCGTATCGGGCGCCAACCAGTTCCGCGTGCGCGCTGCCGGCGGAACGACGTTCTATTCGAACGCGGCGATGAACGCCGGCGTGTCGCTCGCCGCCGGCGGCGGCAGCTGGACCAACCTCTCGGACGTGCACCGCACGCAGCACTTCCGTGATCTCGACGGCGAGCACGTGCTCGCGGCGTTGCGGGCGATGCCGATTCGCGAGTGGAGCTACCGCTCGCAGGACGACGCGGTGCGTCACGTCGGGCCGACCGCGCAGGACTTCCGCGCCGCGTTCGGCCTGGGCGCGGACCCGCTGGGCATCGACACCGTCGACGCCGACGGCATCGCGCTGGCCGGCGTGCAGGCGCTCGAAGCGCGCACCGCCGCGCTGCGGCGCGAACTCGAGGCGCTGCGCGCGGAGGTCGCGCGGCTGCGGAGCCGGCGGCGGTGATGCAGCCCGTGCCCGTCGTGTCGATGGACGACGTGGAGCGCATCCTCGACCGCGACTTCCCGGGCGACCGCAGCGTGATGGCGCGGGCGTTACTGGCCGAGTACGGGCGGCGAGCGTGGCATCGCGAGCCGGTGCGCGTCTGGCTGGCGGCGCTGAAGCTGGCCGACGGTCGCCTCGATCGCCTGCGGCGGGCCATCGATCTGGCCGACGAGGACTATCGAGACGTGCTGTCCGCGGCCGAGTATCCGCAGTACTCGAGCACGGTGCCGCCCAACGCGCGCCCGTCGCCGGCCATCGACGCCATCACCGTCGAGGACGCGCGACAGTACGCGGAATGGCTGCGCCGGGACGGCGTCGCCCGCGAGCGAACCTGACGCCCGCTGCCGGCTGAGCGACAATGGGTCCATGCCGGCCGCCGTCGTCCTCCTGAGCGGAGGACTCGACTCGTACACGGCCGCCGCGGTGGCCCGCCGCGACGGCTTCGACCTCTACGCGCTCACCGTCCGCTACGGGCAGCGGCACGTGCAGGAACTCGAGGCGGCACGGCGCGTGGCGGCGTCGCTCGGCGTGGAGCGGCATCTCGAGATCGACGTCGAGCTGTCGCGCATGGGCGGCTCGGCGCTGACCGACGCCATCGACGTCCCGAAGGATCAGCCGATCGATCCGGCGGTGATTCCCGTCACCTACGTGCCGGCCCGCAACACCGTGTTCCTGTCGCTGGCCCTCGGCTGGGCCGAGGTGGTCGGCGCCACCGACCTCGTCATCGGCGTGAACGCCCTCGACTACAGCGGCTACCCCGACTGCCGGCCCGAGTTCATCCACGCCTTCGAGACGCTGGCTCGCGTCGCCACCAAGGCGGGTGTCGAGGGCGCCACGTTCCGCGTCCACACCCCGCTCATCGCCCTGTCGAAGGCCGAGATCATCCGGCTCGGCCTGTCACTCGGCCTCGACTACGGCCTCACCCACAGCTGCTACGATCCCCTGCCGGACGGCCGTCCGTGCGGCCATTGCGACAGCTGCCGCCTGCGCGCTGCCGGCTTCGCGGACGCCGGCGCCACCGACCCGATCCTCGGGATCGCGTGATCTGGCGATGTGGCGATGTGGTGATCTGCTTACGCTGGCATCGAGTGATCTGGTGATCGACATGAAGCCGCAACGGCCTGAGCCCGCACGGACCATGAGCCCCACCCTGGCAACCCGCCGAGATCACCAGATCGACAGATGCAAGCATCCGATCAATAGATCGCCAGATCACCACATCACGAAATAACAGGTATCCATGTCCGAGCGTCTCTACTATTCCGATGCCTACGTGCGTGAGTTCGATGCCGCGGTGACCGGCTGCGCGCCGGCCGGCGAGCGTTTCGCGGTGACGCTCGACGCCACCGCGTTCTATCCGACATCGGGCGGCCAGCCACACGATCTCGGCACGCTCGGTGGACGCACGGTGGTGGAGGTCGTCGACGAGGACGACGGACGTCTCGTGCATCTCGTCGATGGCCCGCTCGAAGCCGGACAGCGCGTGCACGGCGCCATCGACTGGACGCGCCGCTTCGATCACATGCAGCAGCACACCGGGCAGCACGTGCTGTCAGCGGCGTTCGAGACCGTGTGCGGCGCGCGCACCGAGAGCTTCCACCTCGGCACGGCCAGCGCCACCATCGACCTGCATCGACAGGTGTCGCCGCAGGAGATCGCCGCCGCAGAGACCGACGCCAATCGCGTGGTGTGGGAAGACCGCGAGGTGGCGGTGCGGTTCGTCAGTGCCGAAGAGGCGGCGACGCTGCCGCTGCGCAAGGAGTCCGGCCGCACCGGGACGCTGCGTCTCGTGGACGTGTCCGGCTACGACCTCTCGGCCTGCGGCGGCACGCACGTGGCGCGCACCGGCGGCATCGGCCTCATCAGCGTCACCGGGTGGGAGAAGTTCAAGGGCGGCACGCGGGTGGAGTTCCGCTGCGGCGGCCGCGCGCTGGCGCAGCTGCGCGAGTGGCGCGACGCCTTCGCCGCGGCGAATCGCGTGCTGTCGGTGGGCGCGGTGGAACTGGCGCCCGCGATCGAGCGACTGCAGGGCGAGAACAAGAGCCTGAGCCGCACCGTGCGCTCGCTGCAGGAGCAGCTCGCCGTGCACGTCGGCGCCGACCTCGTGACTCGCGCCACCCGCGTCGGTGATCGCGTGGTGGTCGTGGAGGCGCTCGACGGCTGGGAGGCCGCAGGGCTGAAGGCGGTCGCCGCCGCGGTCGCGGCCACGCCGGGCGGCTGCGCGGCGGTGTTCTCGTCGGCGTCGCCGATGCTCGTCGTCATCGCGCGCGCGGCCGACGTGCCCGTGGACGCCGGCGCCGTGCTGAAGGCACTGACCGCGGAGTTCGGCGGCAAAGGCGGCGGCAAGCCCGACATGGCGCAGGGCGGCGGCCTCGGCGGTGATCCGGCGGCGATTCTCGCGGCGGCGCGGCGCGCCCTGGGCGCCTGAATCGTGTCCGCGATCGTGGTGCGGTGCGGGCGCACCCACGAGCTCACCGCGGCGCAGCTGGCGTCGGCCCGCGCGCTGATGGACGCGGCCTTCGACGGCGACTTCTCCGACGACGACTGGGCGCACGCCCTCGGCGGCTGGCACGCGATCATCGAGGACGGCGACGCCGTGATCGCCCACGCCGCCGTGGTGCCCCGCACGCTCACGATCGGCGCACGCGTCGTCCGCGTGGGCTACGTGGAAGCAGTGGCGGTGACGCCGGCCAGCAACGCCGCGGGCTCGGGTCCGCCGTGATGCAGGCGATGCAGGACGTGATCCGCCGCGAGTTCGAGGCCGGCGTGCTGTCGACCGGCGAGTGGCCGTTCTACGAATCGCTGGGATGGACGCGCTGGCAGGGACCGTCGTTCGTGCGCGAGGCCGACGGGCGCCTGACGCGCACCGAGGATGACGACGACGGCCTGATGGTGCTGGACGGGTGGGCGGGCGAGCCGCTGGATCGCACCGCCCCGATCGTGTGCGACGCCCGCGCCGGCGACGCGTGGTAGCCGGCGCGTTCGCCGTGCGCGCCTAGCGCGGCGCCATCCGCAGGGCGCCGTCGATGCGGATCGTCTCGCCGTTGATCATCACGTTCTCGATGATGTGGCGAACGAGCGCGCCGTACTCGGCCGGATTGCCCAGCCGCGACGGGAACGGCACCTGCTGACCGAGCGACACCCGCGCCGCTTCCGGCAGACCCGCCAGCAGCGGCGTATCGAACGTGCCTGGCGCGACCGTGACGCAACGGATGCCGGTGGATGCGAACTCGCGCGCCACGGGCAGCGTGAGGCCCACGACGCCGCCCTTCGACGCGGCGTAGGCGGCCTGGCCGATCTGGCCCTCGAAGGCGGCAATCGACGCCGTGTTCACGATCACGCCGCGCTCGCCGGTGTCTTCCGGCGTGTTGGTCGCCATCACCGCTGCCGCCAGCCGGATCACGTTGAACGTGCCGCCGATGTTCACGCGGATCGTCTTCTCGAAGAGATCGAGCGCATGCAGGCCGTTCTTGCCGAGCACCTTGGCCGCCGGGCAGATGCCGGCCGCGTTCACCACGCCGTGCAGCCCGCCGAACGCCGTCACGGCCGTCTGCACGGCCGCCTGCACCTCGGCTTCGCTCGTCACGTCGGCCTTCACGAACCGCGCCTTCGCGCCCAGCGCCGCCTCGGCCGCGGCGCCGGTCTCGGCGTTCACGTCGAGCAGCACCACGTGGCCGCCGGCCGCGAGGATGGCCTCGGCCGCGGCGCGGCCCAGTCCCGACGCGCCGCCGGTGGTGATGAACGTCTTCCCTTCGATACGCATGTCGCCTGCTCCAGTGCGGCCCGTGGTTCCGGGGCCGACCAGTCAGGATACCAGTCCGCCCGGGGGTACAATCCACCGGTCGGGTCACCGCGCGCCGCGCACGCGCGGCGCCTCCACCGTTCCATCGTGCTGGCTCTCATCGCCGGACTCACGGCCGGCTTCTTCCACGTGCTCGCCGGGCCCGACCATCTCGCGGCCGTGGCGCCACTCGCCGTCGATGGCGACCGGGCGGCATGGCGCGCCGGCTTCTCGTGGGGCCTCGGCCACACCGCCGGCGTCATGCTCGTAGGACTGCTGCTGCTCGCGTTCCGCGAGCTGATTCCGGTGGCGGCGCTGTCGGCGGTCAGCGAGCGCGTCGTCGGCCTGGCGCTCGTGGGCGTCGGACTATGGGGCCTGTGGCGCGCGAGAACGGCGCATGCGCACCAGCACCTGCCCGCCGCGCCGTCGTTCGCGATGGGCACGCTGCATGGGCTCGCGGGCTCGTCGCACCTGTATGGAGTGCTGCCATCGCTGATGTTCGCGACGCGCGCCGACGCGGTGGCGTATCTCGGCGGCTTCGGCGCCGGCGCCATTGGCGCGATGACCGCCTTCTCGACGATTGTCGGTGTCGCGGCGTCGGCGGTGGGGCAGTCGCAGGCGGTGGTGCGACGCGCGGTGCTCTTCGCGGCATCGACCGCCGCGGTGATCGTGGGAGGCGTATGGCTGCTCCGCTGACGTGGCGCCACGCCATTCCGGGAGGGTGGGCATGAACGGACGTGCGGCCTGGTTGCCGGGCCTGCTCGCGGCCATCGTCGTGATGCTCGCCGGCTTCACGCTGGCCGACGCGCTCGGTCGCGCGCTGCTGGCCGCTCGCGGGTTGACCGGCGCCAGTCCGATTTCGGGCGTGCCGGTCGCTATCGTGCTCGGGCTGCTGCTGCGCAACCTGCTGCCGCTACCGTCGTCGCTCGGCGCCGGCCTGAAGTTCTGCACGACCACCGTGCTGCGGCTCGGCATCGTGCTGGTGGGCATCAAGCTGAGCGTGCTCGAGATGGCGCGCCTCGGCGCCGCCGGCGTGCCGGTGGTGCTCACGGCGATCGTCACCGGCCTCGTCTTCGTCACCTGGTTCAACCGCCGGCTCGGCCTGCCGCCACGGCTGGGCACGCTCATCGCCGCCGGCACCAGCATCTGCGGCGTCACCGCGATCGTGTCGACCGCGCCGGCCATCGAGGCCGACGAGCGCGAGGTGGCCTACGCGGTGGCCAACGTCGTCGCCTTCGGCCTCTTCGGCATGCTGGTGTATCCGTATCTCGCGCACGCGCTGCTGCCGGGATCCGCGGCCATCGGCCTGTTCCTCGGCACTGCCGTGCACGACACCTCGCAGGTGGTCGGCGCGGCGTTGACCTATCGTCAGATCTACGCCGACGACGTCGTGCTGCGCGTGGCCACGGTCACCAAGCTCACACGCAACCTGTTCCTGGCGCTGGTCATTCCGTTCCTCGTGTGGCAGCGGCAGCGGGCCGGCGAGCTGGCCACGGCGAAGAGCGGCCCGTCGTGGCGCACGCTGGTGCCGTCGTTCGTGATCGGCTTCGTGGCCATGGCCGTGGTGCGATCGATCGGCGATGCGATGCTGACCCGAGGCGCGCTGGCGCTGGGCATCTGGGACGCGCCGTCGTGGAGCGCTACCACGTCGTGGCTGGGCGACACGCTCGGTGCGCGCTGGCTGCTCGGCACCGCCATGGCGGCCGTGGGCCTCAACACCAGCGTCGCCGTGTTCCGCGGCGTGGGGGCGAAGCCGTTCGTCGTGGGGATGGCAGCGGCGCTCGTCGTCGGCCTCGCCGGCTTCGTGATGGCCACGCTGCTCGGCGGCTTCGTGGTCCTGTGACGCGCGCCGTGCGCTACTGGCGCGGCAGCTGTACCAGCGCCAGCAGCAGCTCGTCGACGCGCTGGTCGATCTCGGACGCCCGGGTGTCGAAGCCGTTGGTCATCACCGCGAACGCCAGCGTCTCGCCGTCGAGGGTGTCGACGTAGCCGGCCAACGAGCGCACGTTCGACATCGAGCCCGTCTTGGCCACGACACGCCGTTCGCCCGGCGTGCCACGCAGCCGCCGGCGCAGCGTGCCGTCAGGCGCTCCCGCGACCGGCAGCGCCGCCTTCAGCGGCCCGCGCAGCGTGGGCGAGTTCCAGGCGGCCGCCAGCGTCGCCACCAGGGCATCCGCCGACAGGTAGTCGTTGCGCGACAGGCCGGATCCATCGCGCGTCGTGTAGCTCTCGGGCGGCACGCCCAGCGCCGTGAGCGTCTCGCGCAACCGGGCTACACCATCGGAGGCCCGCGCCGGCCGCCCCTGATCCATCGCCACCACCAGCGTCTCGGCGTAGCTGTTGAGGCTCCACTCGAGCATCTGCGCGACGATCTCCGACAGCGGCGCCGACAGGTCGACCAGCAGCGTCGTGCCCTCGGAGGCGCGCGGCCGATCGGCCAGCTCGTCGATGTCGCGCCCGGAGCCATCCACCGCGATGCCATGCCGGATCAGCGTGGCGCGCAGCTCGTTCACGTAGAACTGCGTGGGATTCGCCGCCGCCGTGTCCAGCGTCTGTGGCGCCGACCCGAGCGGCGCCTGGCCGTGCACCTCGAGGAACCGCGAGCCGATCGGCCGAGTGAGCGTGAGCGACGGCGTCGTCCCTTCCGCCGACGTCACGGCCTGCACGTCGACGAACAGATCGTGGTTCGCCGGCGAGAGATACACGACCGGCGGCGCGCCAGGCGTGCGCCCGGGACCCATCGTCACCTCGACGACGCTGTCGCGGTACTGCAGCGCCCCGTAGGCCGCGCCGTAGTCTTCCTGCAGGTCGTCCCAGGCCCAGCCGATGCCGAGGCCGGGCGGCGCGATGGCCGAGTCGTCGCCGATGACGTGGCCGTTCACGCGACGCACGCCCTGCGCCTTGAGCTGCTCGGCCCACTGGTCGAACGCGTCGACGCGCGACGGATGCCGTGGCGTGATGGTGGGATCGCCCGTGCCGACCACCAGCAGGTCGCCATCGATCGTGCCGTTCCTGATCGGTCCCGTCGCGACCAGGCGCGTCTCGAAGCGGTACTGCCAGCCGAGCCGCTCGGCCGCCGCCACCGCGGTCAGCACCTTCATCGTCGACGCCGGCACCAGCCAGGTCTGGCCGTTCCTGCGGAACAGCGTCTCGCCCGTGTCGAGCGAGCGCACCACCACGCCCACGCTGGCGCGGGCGAACGCCGGTGTGTCGAGAATCGCGTCGAGCGTCGACGCCAGCCGCGTCGTGCGGGAGGGCGCCGGCGTGAGCGCGGCGAGTCCGCCGGACGGAGCCGGCGGCGTGGGCGGCTCGACCGCCGCCGTGCGCGTCGTGGCGGCGCAGCCCGACGCCAGCACGGCGCCGAGCAGGCCGACGCGCAGGCGGCGCGCGATCATTCGGGCTTCTTCGGCGCCGGCGCGGCACCGGCCGCCGGCGTCGTCGGGGCCGCGGGCGCCGGCGGCGCCAGCAGCGTGTCGAGCGCCTTCATCACGTCGTCGAGCGCCGTCGGCGGCAGCTTCAGCGCGCCCGGCTCGTCGGCGCGCGTGCCGAACGTGTCGGCGCCGGCCTTGCCGATGCTGGCCTCTTCCGTCTTCGATTCGTCGAACGCCGCCTTCACTTTCAGCAGCGGCGTCGTCGCGCCGGCCGGCGCCGTGGCCACGAACGCGTCGGCCCGCAGCAGCCCGACCTTCGAGAGCAGCTCGTCGACCTGCGCGCCATCGGCGTCACGCGTCGACCCGTCGGCGGTCACCGTCCACTTGTCGGGCGCGTTGTCGGCCGTCCTCGCCTTCTTCAGGACGATCGCCTGGGCGCCGCGGGTGAACGTGGCCTCCTTCAGCGAGAACGGCTTGAATTCCATCAGATCCTTGC
The DNA here is from genome assembly GCA_046331325.1 of Vicinamibacterales bacterium. Taxonomy (GTDB): domain Bacteria; phylum Acidobacteriota; class Vicinamibacteria; order Vicinamibacterales; family UBA2999; genus CADEFD01. The sequence goes on from JAXLRB010000010.1 coordinate 37,643, forward strand.
GGCGGTAGTCGTTCGCGTCCTTCAGCAGCTCGGTCGCGAAGGCCGGGTCCACGGTGAAGACCATCGGCCGCGACAGATCGCGCGCGTAGGCCTTGCCGTCGGCGGTGGTGCCGACGGCGATCGTCGAGGTCGCCGAGCCCGCCTTCACGGCCAGCGTCGAGGCCGGCTTGTCGAGGCCGTACTTCTTCAGGTCCGAGATGTCGGTCGTCTCGATGGCCGTCATCATCGTGGTGGTGAGGCGCGTGAGCAGGCCCTCGATGGCGCCGTAGTCGCCGCGCGCGTTGACCGGCGCCGTCATGCGCCAGTCGGAATTGGTGCGCGCGAACGTCACGGCCGGCTTGCCGGCGGCGGTGAGCTCGATGCCGTCGGCCTTGTCGCGCTCGAAACGCAGCACGCGCTTGTCGCGGAGGTCGAACGAGGAGCGCGCCAGGTTGGTCTCGACGAACGTCGACACCAGGAACACCCGCGCATCGTCGCCCTTCACGGCGTAGAGATCGCTGCCCGACGGCGTGGCGTCGCCGAGACGGATGCGGCCGGTGACGCCGCCCTTGGCCTTGAACGTGATGTCGGCCTTGGGCGTCGCCAGCCCGAACTGCGCCAGATCGGCCGCCTTCGGATCGACCTCACGGTTCACCTCGAGACCCGTGAGGCTGCTGAGCAGCGTGTTGACGTCGTTGGCGTCGGCGTCGGTCGCCACCGGTTCGACGAGCGCCCACGTGCCATTCGCCTTGCGCAGCAGCGTGGTGTCGCCTTTCGCCGTGACGCGCAGTTCTTCCACGTCGTCCATGGCGACGGTGAACACCTTGGCCTTCACCTCGGTGTCGGTCTTCTCCGCGTCCACGAAGTAGATGTACGCCCCGAGGCCCGCGGCCACCGCCACGAGCGCCAGGGTCGACCACGCGCGTCCCATCGTCTTACCGCCTCCGCCACCAGGTGTAGATGCCGAGCCCGAAGATCGCGGCCGGGATGAGGAAGATCGAGAGCACGGCGACCCTGTTGAGCTGATCCGCCGTGAGCGTGAGCCGCCGATCTTCCGGCGACTTCGGCCGCACCGCGATCAGGCCTTCCTGACGCGACAACCAGCCGAGCGTGTTGAGGAACAGGTCGCGGTTGCCCTGGATGCCGAGGCCGTAGTTGGCCGCGAAATCCGAGTCGCCCATCACCACCACGCGCGCCTCGGGCGCCGGCGGGGCCTCTTCACCGGGCGCTGCCGCGGCCGGCTTCGGCGCGTCGGGCGCCGGGCCGATGACCGCCGCCGACAGCGTGATCGGGCCGGGCCGGTCGCCCTTCGACTCGTCGAGCGACACCTCGCCGCCGGCGCTGATGCCGGCCAGATCCTTCTCGGCCCAGCTCTGCGCGCTCGTCTGGATCACCGGCTGCGGCGTCCGCCCGTTGGCTTCGGCGGTCGTGATCGACCGCGCCAGCGGGTACGCCGTCATCAGGTTGAAGCCCTCGGTGATCGGGTGCGTGGGATAGCTCGCCGCCACCGGCACCGTGGGGCCGGCGCCGAAGATCTGGCCGACGCCCGAGGCGTCGACGACGATGTCGTCGTCGATGGTGATGCCCCACTCCTTCAGGAACGCGGCCAGATTCGGCGTCTGGCCCTGGCCCGGCTTCTCGGCCGGATCGACCATCGCGAACACCGCGCCGCCCTTCGCCAGGTACTTCTTCAGCGCGTCGATCTCGCCGGGGAAGAAGTCGGTGCGCGGGCCGGCGATGACCACGGCCGTCGTGCCGTCGGGCACCACTGGCGACTGCGCCAGCACCAGCTTGTCGAAGGTGTAGTTGTCGCCCTTCAGCGCGTCGGCCACCGAGCTGTAGCCGAGGCGATCGCTGGCCGCGGGATCCTTCTCGCCGTGGCCCTGCACGAACAGCACCTTGCGTTCCTTGCCGGTGGTCGCCTTGATGAACGCGTTGGCGATGTCCTGTTCTTCCGGCTGGTTGATGCGTTCGACGCGGCCCTTGTACTCGAGCACCATCGTGCCCGGCGTCTGCACGTTGGCCGCCTTGGCGCGGGCCGGGTTGCGATCGATGTCGACGTACTCGGCCGACAGCTGCTTCGACTGGTAGAGGTATTCCTCGAGCCGGTCCTTGAAGCGGTCGAAGTTCGCCGCCTGATCGAACACCGTGATCTTCGCCGGGGCGTCGAGGCCGCGCAGCACCTTCAACGTCTGTTCCGAGAGGCTGAAGACCTGGTTGGCGGTGAAGTCCCAGCGCTTGTTCTGGCGCACGCCGAGGTAGTTGACGGCGGTGAGGATGGCCAGCATCGCGAGGATGCTGACGATCGACATCGTGCCCATCTTCGTCTGACGGGCGTTGGCGCCGGTGGCCGACTCCTGCCACTGCGCCGCGAGGTACACCAGGATCATCACCAGGCCGCCCATCGCCAGGTACTGCCGGTACTGATCCAGTTCGGGCTTGCCGCTGAAGAAGAGCCCGATGGCGACGACGACGAGCGCCGTGCCGATCCAGCCGAGGATTGCCGCGATCTTCGCCATGACTAGCCCCGCCACCGTTCGCTGTCCACGGACCTGGCCGTGAGGAAGAGCCCGAACACGATGAAGCTCACGTAGTAGACGAGATGCTTCGTGTCGATGATGCCGCGGGCGAAGTCGTCGAGGTGATCGGTGATCGACAGATGCGTCACGATCGCCTGGCCGGTCGGCCCGAGCGACTGCCCGATCCAGTTGATCACCCACAGCAGCAGGAACACCGCGAAGGTGACCATGCCGGCCACGATCTGGTTCTTGGTCAGGCTCGAGATGAGCAGGCCGGCCGAGATGAAGCAGGCGCCCATCAGCAGCAGGCCGAGATAGCCGGTGGCCACCGGCTTCCACTCGGGATTGCCGTACTTGAAGAGGATCCCGATGTGGATCAGCGTGACGGCCAGCATCACGGCGTAGAGGGCGAGCGCGCCGAAGAACTTGCCGAGGATGATCTGCAGGTCCGACAGCGGCGAGGTGAGCAGCAGCTCGATGGTGCCCGAGCGCTTCTCTTCCGCGTAGGTGCGCATCGTGATCATCGGCATGATGAACAGCACGATCACGCTGACGTTCATGAACACCGGCCCGATGAGCATCTGGTTGACGTTCATCGTCATGCCCGAGCCCGGCGAGACCTGCATGCTCTGGCGGTCGAAGTACCAGAGCAGTGTGTAGAAGAAGTAGCCGAAGAGCAACGAGAAGAAGCCGAGCACGATGTAGGCGATCGGCGAGGCGAAGTACGCCTGCAGCTCCTTCCGCGCGATGGTGACGATGTTACGCATCGGCGGCCTCCGTCGTGGCGGCGGGCGCGGCCTCGGCGGCCGTGCTCGCGTCTTCCGTGGTGAGACTGAGGAAGATGTCCTCGAGGCTCATGCGCATCGGGCGCAGTTCCAGCAGGCCCCAGCCCTGGCGCACCACCGTGGCCGCCAGGTCGCGACGCACGTCGCGGCCCTGCTCGCTGTCGACTTCGACGGTGGCGAGGCCGTTGGCCTGCGGCTCCACCTTCACGCGCGTCACCCCGGGGATGCCGCTGAGCGCCGGCGCCACGTCGTCGCCGGGCGCCTGCACGTGCAGGAACATCGTCTCGCTGCCGCGCAGGCGGGCGGTGAGGTTGTCGGGCGTGTCGACGGCGACCACCTTGCCCTTGTTGATGATGACCACCCGGCTGCAGGTCTGCGAGACCTCGGGCAGGATGTGCGTGCTGAGCACCACCGTGTGGTTGCCGCCCAGCTCGGTGATGAGCTGACGGGCCTCGAGGATCTGCTTCGGATCGAGTCCGGCGGTGGGCTCGTCGAGCACCAGCACGTCGGGGTTGTGGATCAGCGCCTGCGCCAGGCCGACGCGCTGCTTGTAGCCCTTCGAGAGCTTGCCGCAGTGACGCGAGGCCATGTCGGCGATGTGCGTCTTCTTCATCGCCTCGTCGACGCGGCCGCGCACCTCGCGCGACGGCACGCCCTTGATGCGGGCGACGAAGGTGACGTAGTCGCGCACCGTCATGTCCGGGTAGAGCGGCGGCGTTTCCGGCAGGTAGCCGGTGCGCTTCTTCGCCTCGATCGGCTGCGCGAACACGTCGTGCCCGGCCACCGTCACCGTGCCCTCGGTGGCGGGCATGTAGCCGGTGATGATGCGCATGGTGGTCGTCTTCCCGGCGCCGTTCGGCCCGAGAAAGCCCAGGATTTCACCTGCGCCGACACTGAAGCTGACGTCGTCGACGGCCGTGAACGGGCCGTAACGCTTGCTGAGGTGCTGCACCTCGATCACGGTGTCTTCCTCCGCGTGGTCTGTCTTTGAAGTCTGTCGCCTAACCTGTAATCTTTAGGCGGGTCATCCGTGACGATGATCAGCCAACGATCCTAGTCAAAACCAATCGTCACGAGCAAGCGGCGGAACGTGCCCGAGGAGCCCTGTGAAACGAGCTTTCATTGGTGTAACGCTGCTGCTCGTGCTGGCGGCTGGCGGCGCCTGGTGGTGGGTGCGTCAGTCGCTGCCGTCTTTGGACGGCGAATGGCGCCTCGCTGGTCTGGGCGGTCCGGTGGAAGTGCTCTCCGACGGCTACGGCGTGCCGCACGTCTACGCGCGCGACACCGCCGACGCGTGGTTCGTGGCCGGCGCCCTGCACGCCCGTGACCGCCGCTGGCAGATGGAGCTGTATCGCCGCGCCGCCTACGGCCGCCTGAGCGAGGTGCTCGGCCCGACCACGCTGCCCATCGACAAGCGGATGCTCACGCTGGGCATCCGGGCCGCCGCCGAGAAGGAGCTGGCGCGGCTCGGTCCGGCCGCGCGCACCGCCCTCACGCGCTACGCGGAAGGCGTGAACGCCGCCACCGCGGGACTCACCGGCCGCCATCGCCCGCTCGAGTTCCAAATGCTCGGCGTGACGCCCGACGCCTGGAACGCCGTCGACTCGCTGGCCATCGGCCGGTTGCTCGCCTATCGCCTGGCCGAGAACGCCAACGCCGAACTCGTGCGCCACGCGCTCACGCGCGCGGTGGGCGCCGCCGCCGCCGACGCGCTCACCGGCCGGTATCCCGACTCGGCGCCGACCGTGCTCGGCGAGCTCGCGGAGTTCCCGCCCCCGCCGCCGCCCGCGCCGGTCACGCCGCCTTCCGCGCCCACGCCGGCGCCGGTCAGTGCCGCGCCGTCGATGGCCGGCGCCGCCCCGATCACCTACCCCCCGGGCCTCGGCTGGCTGAACCCGGCCGCGCCGCGCGCCAACAGCAACGCCTGGGTGATCGCGGCGTCGCGCACCACGAGCGGCCGTCCGATCCTCGCCAACGATCCGCACCTGCCCCTGGAGATGCCGTCGGTCTGGTACGAGATGCACCTGGTGGCGGCGGGTCTCGACGTGCAGGGCGTCTCGGTGCCCGGCACGCCGTTCGTCGCCATCGGCCACAACGCCCGCATCGCCTGGGGCTTCACCAACACCGGCGCCGACGTGCAGGACCTGGTGCTTCAGAAGTTCGACCTCGCGCGTCGGCGCGTGGAAGGCCCATCGGGCTGGGAAGCGGTGCAGGTGGAGTCGGCGCCGATTCCGGTGAAAGGCCGCGGCGCGCCCGAGCCCTTCGAGATCTGGCGCACGTCCTACGGCGCGGTGTTCGCCGACGAATCGCTCGACTGGGAAGCGCCGCCGGCGTGGCTGTCGCCCGAGGGGGGGCGGCAGGGCGAGTCGCGGGCGTTCGTGCTGCGCTGGGAAGGATTCGACGGCGGCTACGCCGACGCCTTCGAAGCGATGAATCGCGCCGGCACGTGGACCGAGTTCCAGGCCGCGCTCGATCAGCTCACGGCGTTGTCGCAGAACGCCGTCTACGCCGACGTCGACGGCAACATCGGCTACCTGATGACCGGGCAGCTGCCGTCACGGGGCACGGGCGACGGCGCCGCGCCGGTTGCCGCGGGCAGCGCCTCGTGGGGCACGCCCGTGGGCGGCCCGGGCGTGTTGCCGCGCGTGCTGAATCCGGCGCGCGGGTATCTGGTGACCAGCAACAACCCCGTGCTGCGTGCCGGTCCGCCGTTCATCACCCGCGACTGGATGGGGCAGCACCGCGCCATGCGGATCACGGCCGTGGTCGACGCCGCGTCGACCGGTATGGACGTGGAAGTCGGCCACGCTCCAGAACGACATCGAGAGCCCGGCCGGACGCGAGGTGGTGGCCGGGATTGCGGGCGCGCTGGCGCGCGGCAAGCAGGTGAACGCCGACCCCCGCGCCATGACGTTCCTCGAGGGGCTGAAGGCGTGGACGGGCGTGGTCGACGGCGGTGAGCTGACCGCGCGCTACGAGGCGTTCGAAGATCGGCTGTGGCGCCGGGCGCTCGGCGACGACCTGGCGCCCGACGTGTTCCACCGCTATTACCAGTGGGCCGGCGCCGAGCGTCCCGCGGGCCTCTACAGCATCGTCAACGATCCGCAGTCGCACTGGTGGGACGACATCGGCACGGTGAACGTGCGTGAGTCCCGCGACGACATCTACCTGCTGGCCGCGGGCGACGCCGCCTCGGACGTGGAGCAATGGTCCGCCAAGGCGCGCGGTTGGGATCGCGTGCACGGCGTGACGTTCGCGCATCCGCTATCGGCGGGCGGACGCGCGCTGGCGTGGTTCTTCAATCGCGGCCCGGTGCCGGTGTCGGGTGATGGCACCACGGTGATGCGCATCAGCTCGAAGCGTCTCGAAGGCTTCGGCGCGTGGGAGCATCCGTCGTGGCGGCAGGTGCTCGACGTCGGCGGATGGGATACGTCGAAGGTGGTGCTGCCGGCCGGGCAGTCGGGCAATCCGATGAGCCCGCACTACTTCGATCAGAACGCGCTCTGGCGCCAGGGGCAGTACCGCACGCTGGCCTACTCGCGCGGCGCGGTGAATGGCGCGGCGAGTCATCGCCAGCTGGTGGTGCCGTAACGGCTCAGCGCTCCGGCCGCAGCTCGACGAGATAGTCGCGCACGGCGGCGCCGTTCGAGATCGTCGTCACCAGGTAGCCCGGGTTCGCGTCGGTGGCGCCAACCGCCGCCAGCAGCTTCGCGACGCCGTCGTCGGTGTCGGGTCCGCGCGGATTCGCGGCGAGCGTCGTCATCGAGTAACGGCGCGTCGTGTACGAGAGCTGTCGACGCTCGGCGTTCTCGTCGTAGAAGATGCGCTGGCTCGTGAACCACAGCGTCTGCAGCCACCAGTGCGGCAGGTTGCAGACCACCACCGGCACGCGACGCATCACCGGGATGTCGGCCAGCAGGCCTTCGCCGAGTGCCAGGCCGCCCCAGCCCTTCCGCCCGGCCCAGGCGCGCAGCTCAACGGTGTCGTCCGGGCTGGTCGCGAACACGCCGAGGGGGAATTTGGGCGCGGCCTCGGACGGCACGGGGAGCGCCGCGATGGCGCCCGCCGCCAGGGCGGCGAACTCCCGCCGGCTCAAGCGCCACCTGTCGCGCATGCCGCGCATTCTGGCACCGCGTCCGCGTCGCGCACAATCGCCTGCAGCCCCCGAGCCCCTCGCCCCTGGCCGCTAGTCTGCTATCCTGCACATATGAGCAGACGCTCAGATGTCGTGTCCCGCCGCATGGCCGCAGCGCCCGTCGCGCCGGAGGCCTGCGACGTCCTGCATCTCGATCCAGCGCGCGTCGCGCGGCTGCGTGCGTCGCTGATGGGCGCCGATCTGGTCGACGGCCTCGCTGAGACGTTTCGCGCCCTCGGTGATCCGACCCGCGTGCGAATGCTCGACGCGCTCTCGCACGGCGAACTCTGCGTCTGCGATCTGGCGCAGCTCATCAACCTGAGTCAGTCGGCGACGTCGCATCAGCTGCGGCTGCTGCGCCAGCTGCGCATCGTGCGCAGCCGGCGGGCCGGCCGGATGGTCTTCTACGCGCTCGACGATCGCCACGTGGTGTCGCTCGTGCGGCAGGGCCTGCGTCACGTGGCCGAGGACGCGCCGCGCGCGCGGAGGCGCCTGGCATGAGCACCGCCGCCGCGGCCGTCTGCACGAAGTGCGCGCTGCACGCCGAGTCCGTCTTCCGCGTCGCCGGCATGGACTGCGCCGAAGAGGCGCGCATCCTCGAACGCCGGTTGACGCCGATGACGGGCGTCGAGTCGATCGCCGTCGACGTGCTCGGCCAGAAGATGCGCGTCGCCTACGACGCCGCCGTCGTCACCACCGGCGCCATCGCCGAGGCGGTGGCCGAAACCGGCATGAAGGCCTGGCTCGAGCACGAGCGGCCGGTGGACGCGGCGCCGTCGAGCGATGGCACGCGTCCGCTCGCCATCGCCGGCGTGCTGATGGCCGCCGGCATCGTCGTGCAGTGGCTGGCGCTCGACCGGCGACTCTCGTGGCCGCTCTTCGGCGTCGCCGTGGTGCTGTCGGCGCGCGAGCCGGCGCGTAAGGCGGTGTCGTCGCTGCGTCGCCTCACGCTCGACATCCACGTGCTGATGGTGGCGGCCGTCACCGGCGCGCTCGTGCTCGGCGACTGGGCGGAAGCGGCGACGGTGGTGTGGCTGTTCGCCGTGTCGCAGTGGCTCGAAGTGCGGACGATGGAACGCGCCCGCCGCGCCATCCACGGCGTACTCACGCTGGCGCCCACCGAGGCGCGGGTGAAGCACGAAGGTCACGAGCATCGCACGCCCGTCGATCGCGTGCAGCCCGGCGCGATCGTGCTCGTCGCTCCCGGCGAGAAGGTGCCGCTCGACGGCGTCGTCGTCGCCGGACGGTCGGACCTGAACCAGGCGCCGATCACCGGCGAGTCGCTGCCGGTCGATCGTGGCCCGGGCGACGAAGTGTTCGCCGGCACCATCAACGGCCAGGGCGCGCTGGAAGTGCGCGTGACGCACGGCGTGAGGGACACGACGATCGCGCGCATCGTGCACCTGGTGGAGGCGGCGCAGGCACAGCGCGCGCCGGCCCAGCAGTTCATCGATCGTTTCGCGCGCTGGTACACGCCCGCGGTGGTGGCCATCGCGCTGGCGGTGTTCCTCGTGCCACTCGCCTTCGGGGGCAGCGCGTCGGCGTGGGGCTATCGCGCGCTCGTGCTGCTGGCCGTCGCCTGCCCCTGCGCGCTCGTGATCTCGACGCCGGTGTCGATGGTGGCGGCCCTGGCGACCGCGGCGCGTCACGGCGTGCTCGTGAAGGGTGGCGCGCACCTCGAGCGCCTGGCCGGCATCCGCGTGGTGGCGTTCGACAAGACGGGCACGCTCACGCATGGCCGGCCCGCGGTGGTGTCGCAGCACGCACTCGATGCCGCGATCGCGCGCGAAGCGCTGGCCGCGGCGGCGGCGATCGAACGGCGCGCGCATCACCCGGTGGCGCAGGCGATCGTCGACGCGGCGACGGCCGCCGGCCTCGACGTCGTCGCGGCCGACGACGTGCAGGCGCTGGCTGGCCGCGGCGCCGAGGGACGCTGGCGCGATCGCGCCGTCGCCGTTGGCAACACGCGCCTGTTCGCGGAGCGCGGCGCCCTCGACGCGACCGCACGGGCGGCGTGTGCCGCGGTGGAGGCGGAGGGCGCGGCGCCGGTACTCGTGAGTCTCGACGGACGCGTCGCGCTGGTGCTCGGCATTCGCGACACCGTGCGTCCGGTGGCGCGCGACGTGGTGCGGCTCCTCGGCGATCAGGGCGTGACGCACGTGGCGATGCTGACGGGCGACGCCGAAAGCGCCGCGGCCGCCATCGCGCGCGAGGCCGGCGTGACCGATGTGCGCGCGGGACTGCTGCCGGCCGACAAGCGCACCGCGATCGACGCTCTGCGCGCCGCGCATGGGCCGATCGCGATGATCGGCGACGGTGTGAACGACGCCCCGGCGCTGGCCGCCGCCGACGTCGGCGTGGCCATGGGCGCGATGGGCTCGGCCACGGCGCTCGAGGCCGCCGATGTGGCGCTGATGTCCGACGAGCTGCAGAAGCTGCCGTTCGCGTTGCGCCTCAGCCGCGCCGCGCTGCGCAACGTGCGCGTGAACGTCGCGCTGTCGCTCGGCCTGAAGGCGGCCGTGCTGGTGCTCGCCGTGGCCGGCATCTCCACGCTGTGGATGGCCGTGCTGGCCGACTCGGGCGCCACGGTGCTCGTGGTGGCCAACGCCATGCGGCTCTTGCGGCACCGGTAGATGACCAGCGACGGGAGTCTCGTGATCTCGCGATCGGGCGATCGCGTGATCGATCGATTGATCGCGTGATGTGGCGATTGGGCGATCTGATCGGTCGATCGGTCGATCAGATCACGCGATCAGGCGATCGTCCGATCAGGCGATCGTCCGATCAGGCGATCGATCGCCAGATCGCCGAATCGCGACATCGCCAGATGTCTATGTCGTCGCTGGCGGATCTTCGCGGCGACGCGGCTGGAAGAAGTGGCTGTCGACGAACTCGTCGATGGCCGCCTGATCCGCGGGATCGACGCGGTCGAACTGCAGGCCCATGCCGGCGCGCGGGTCGCTCCAGCGCACGTGAGCGTCGATGTCGAAGTCCTTCTTCGAGCCCGGCAGGCGGAAGCGCACGCGCACCTTGGTCATCGGCTCGAGCGGGCTGGTGGTGCGGATGGCGATGCCGCCGCGCGAGATGTTCAGCGACAGCGCCGCCGCGATCGTGGCGCCGACGTGATACGCCGTGGGGATGCCGAGTACCACGCGCGGGCTGCCGCGGCGGTTGAAATTGTCGGGGAAGAGGTGCGGGGCCAGCGACGGCAGGATGTGCTGCACCGCGCTGTACTCGTTCACGTAGCCGGCGACACCGAGAGCGGCCAGCTCGCGCACTTCATCCGCGCTCGACACCGTGCCGCTGAATGCCAGGATGGGAAGGCGGCCATCGTCGAGCTTGCGCACGGTGGCGATGAGCTCCGGACCCGAGCAGTGCGGCAGGCGCAGGTCGACGACGAGCAGATCGAGGCGGTCGAGGTCGGCGCGCACGCGGGCGAACAGCTCGGCCGCGCTCTTCACCGTGATCGCGCGATGGCCCGCCGCCTCGACGGCCGTGCGGAAACGATCGCGCACCGACGCGCTGTCGTCGGCGATCACCACGCACTTCGCGGCCGTCGGATTGGTGGACATGTCAGCTCGTGTTTCGGTCGGGGCTTCGTTGCAGAATAGCTCAGGTTCCCCATATAATTCGAACACTTCTTCGCGCGACTGCGCGCCGCTCCGTGCGGGCCGATGCAGCACCGTGACGAGGCTTTTAGAGGAGCCGTCTGCATGTCCGCGTATTGCCCCGAGTGCGACCACGAAATCGATATCGACAGCGCCGACGCCGAGATCGGTGACGAGTTGAGCTGCTCGGAGTGCGGGACGCTGCTGCGCGTCGCCAACGACTCGCCCCTCGAGCTCGAATTCGCCGACGACGACGATGTCGACGACGATGACGACGACGAGGACGAAGACGACAAGGACGACGACGAGAAGGACGACGACGATTTCGACGACTACGACGACGAAGACGAGAAGGACGACGACGAGTAACGGCGAGATGTCGGCGCCTTCCGAGGCCGCAATCGAGAAGCAGGCGCGACTCGAGGCGCGGCTCGCCGACCTCGGTTCCGTCATCGTCGCCTTCAGCGGCGGCGTCGACAGCGCGTATCTCGCGGTGGTCGCCGCCCGCGTGCTCGGCGCGCGCGCCGTCGCCGTCACCGGCGACAGCGCGTCGTACCCCGAGCACCATCGCCGCCAGGCGCTGCAGGTGGCGCGCGACTTCGACCTGGTCCACGAGATCGTGCCGACGCACGAACTCGAGCGATCGGGCTACCGCGCCAACGCCGGCGATCGCTGCTTCCACTGCAAGACCGAGCTCTACGCCACGCTCGCGGCCATGGCCGCCTCGCGCGGCATCGCCGCGGTGGCCGACGGCAGCAATGCCGACGATCGCGGCGACTACCGGCCCGGCCGGCAGGCCGCACGCGATCACGACGTGGTGAGCCCGCTCGACGAGTGCGATCTCGGCAAGGACGAGATCCGCGCCCTGGCCCGCGCCATCGGCATGACCATCTGGGACGCGCCAGCCTCGGCGTGCCTGTCGTCGCGCATCCCGCACTTCACCGAGGTCACCGCGCCCGCGTTGCGGCGCATCGAGCAGGCGGAGGACGCCGTGCGCGCGCTGGGCTTCCGCGTGTTCCGCGTGCGCCATCACGGCGACCTCGCGCGCCTCGAGTTCGCGCGCGACGAGATGCCGCGGGCGCTCGAGCCGGCCACCACCGCGGCCGTGGTCGACGCCGTGCGGTCCGCCGGCTACGAGGCCGTGGAGATCGACCCGAAGGGCTACCGCCAGGGCAGCCTGAACGAGCCGCTGCTGCTCAGGCCGGTGTCGTGAGCGCGCCGGCGCCGGTCGCCTCGCGCGGCCGCCTGGCGCTCGTGGCGCTGGCCCTCGTCGTGGCCGGCGTGGCCGCCGGACACCTCACGGCCCTGCCGAGCACGCTCGAGGACATCGACTCGGTGAACTTCGCGCTCGGCGTGCGCCACTTCGATCCGGCCACGCATCGCCCGCATCCGCCGGGCTATCCCGTCTACATCGCCCTCGGCAAGATCGCCACGGCCGTCACGCGCATGGCGTGGCCCGACGGCCGCCCCGATCGCGTCGAGGCGCGCGGACTCGCGGCGTTGTCGCTCGTCGGCGGACTGGTGCTGGTGTGGCTGGTGGCGCAGGCGTTCAGCGCGCTCGCGCCGGGCGGCGTGGACCGCACGGGCCGGCCGTCGCTGTCGGCACGCGGTGTCGTCACGGCGCTGCTGTTCGCGGCGTGTCCGCTCACGTGGTACATGACCGCGCGGCCGATGAGCGACGTGCCGGGCCTGGCGGCGGCGTGCGCGTCGCTGGCCTGCATCGCGCTGGCCTGGTGGCGGCAGCATCCGACGCCGGCGGGCGAGCGTCGCCTCGAGGCCGCCGAGATGGCCGCCTCGGGCCGCATGATCGTGCTGGGCGCGCTGCTCGCCGGCTTCGCCGTGGGCTTCCGCACGCAGACGGTGTGGGTCACGGCGCCGCTGCTCGCCGTCGTGCTCATCGATCGCATCGGTCGCGGCGTCGGCGGCGCGCTGCTGGGCTCGTCGATGGCGTTCACGCTCGGCGGACTGGCGTGGGGCATCCCGTTGCTCGTCGCCAGCGGCGGGCTGAACGCGTATCTCGCGGCGCTCGGATCGCAGGCCGGCGAAGACTTCGCCGGCGTCGAGATGCTGTACCTGAACCCGACGCCGCGCGTGCTGGCGCGGGCGCTGCTGCGGACCTTCGTGTGGCCGTGGGACAGCATCCCGGTGGCGAGCGTCGTGCTGGTGCTGGCGGCGATCGGCGCGATCCTGCTGCTGGTGCGCGAGCGGCGCACGTTCATCGCGGCGCTGGCCGTCACGGTGCCGTCGCTGGCGTTCCATCTGGCGTTCCAGGACACGGTGTTCGCGCGTTACGCGCTGCCGGTCACGCTGCCGGTCACGTTCCTGGCCGCGGTGGCTCTCGACGCGGCTGGCCGCGCGGGTCTCGTCGCCGCCGCGGCCCTGGCGGCCTGGAGCCTCAGCGTCGGGGCGCCGCAACTCGTCGCCTACGCGCACACCGGCAGCCCCACCGCGCGGATGTTCGATCACGTGGCCGAGGCCGTCGCCGCGGGCGCCACACCCACGCTGGCGTTGCACCAGTCGATGCAGCGGCCGCTCGAAGCCGACACGCGACCGATGGGCACGCAGCTGCCGTCGCCGCCGCGGCGCGAGTGGCTCGAGCTCGTGAAGCACTGGCGCACGGCCGGCGCCGAGGCGCCCGTGTGGTTCCTCGCCGATCCCACGCGCACCGATCTCGCGCTGGTCGATCCGCAGGCGCGCCGCACGGTGCATCCGTTCCGGTGGGACATTCCCTCGATGTCGCTCTTCGGCGGCATGCGTCCGGCCGATGTGTCGCTGGTCGAGCTGGCGCGTCCCGGCTGGTTCGCGGCCGAAGGCTGGAGCCTCACGCCGGAAACCGCGGGTATGGCCCGGCTGATGGGCCGCGGTCCGCATCTCGGGCCGATCAGTGCCTTCGTGGCGCGGCGCGCCGAGGCCGCGCGCGTCGTCGTCGGTGGCAGGAACCTCGGCGCGGCGGGCGATCCGTCGGTGCGCGTCACACTGGCCATCGATGGCCGCGACATCGAGTCGTGGGACGCGGCGCCGGACCCCGGCTTCTTCCTGCGGTCGATTCAGTTGCCGGCCGGCGCCCTCACCGGCGACGGCGCATGGGCCGAGCTCACGCTGCGCGCCGTGCCGCTCAGTGGCACGGCGCCGGTGGCCACGTCGATCGAGCAGTTCGATCTGCAGTCGCCCGGCGTCACCATGTGGGCCTTCGGCGAGGGCTTCCACGAACCGGAACTCGACAACGCCCGGGCGCTGTCGTGGCGCTGGATGAGCGACAAGGCCGTCCTCGAGGTGCCGCAGGCGGCCGGCGACGTCACCATCACCGTGCGCGGCGAGTCGCCGCGCGTCTACTTCCCGGGTCCGTCGACGTTCGAGGCGCGCGCCGGCGAGGCTTCGCTCGCGCGCGTCGAGCTCACCGGCGACTTCACCGTGCGCATCGGCGTGCGGGCGCGGCAACTCGAAGCGGCGGGTGGGCGCGTCGTGCTCACCACGACGCAGACCTTCGCGCCGGCCGAGCGCGGGCCCTCCGGGGATCGTCGGCGGCTGGGCTTGCGTCTCTATGAGGTCGACGTGCAGCCGGGTCTGCCCGAGCGTCGTTCCGAGCCGAATTCAGGCCAAAAGTCGTCCGATCTTCGTTGACAGGTGCGCGGCCGACAGCTACTCTCCGGAACGTCGAGCCTCCCAGGCGACGCGACGAGTTCCACAGCCCGCAGGAGACACATGATGCGTTTGCAACGACGTCACGCAGGGATCGTGCTGACCCTCTGCCTCGCGCTGGTCGTGTTCACGACCGCGTGCGGCAAGAAGCCAGCCCCGGCGCCGCCGCCACCCCCACCGCCCGTGGCGCCTCCGCCGCCCCCGCCGCCTCCACCCCCGCCCCCGCCGCCTCCGCCGCCGCCTCCGGCGCCGAAGCCGCCGACGGAAGATGAGATCTGGGCGAAGAAGAGCATCGACGACCTGATGCGCGAGGGCGTGCTGGCCGACGTCTACTTCGACCTCGACATGTATGGCATCCGCGACGACGCGCGGCCCATGCTGCAGAAGAACGCCGACTACATGAAGCGCTGGCCGTCGCTGCGCATCACGGTGGAAGGTCACTGCGACGAGCGCGGCACCGCGGAATACAACCTGTCGCTCGGCGAGCGCCGGTCGAATGCCGTGAAGGGCTACCTCGTGAGTCTCGGCGTTCCCGAATCGAGCATCACCGTGATCAGCAAGGGCAAGGAGACGCCCTTCTGCAGCGAGAGCAACGAGACCTGCTGGCAGCAGAACCGCCGCGGGCACTTCGTCATCACGGGCAAGTAGTCACACGCGTCCCCGGACGCGCGCGGGTTCACACGGGCCGGTCCTCGGGGGCCGGCCCGTGGCATGTACGGCGGTGTTGCACGGAGTCTTCGCGGCGCGCGGCGCGCGGCCGGTCGACTCGTGCAATCTCTGCCGTGCGATGACGACGTCGCTGGTGCGCATGGCCGTGGCGTTCACGTGCGTCGTGATGGCGGCCTGCGGGTCGAACGCCAACACGCCCGCCGGTCCCTCGGTCCTGCAGGGACCGATGACCGGCACGTGGACGGGAACCCTCGTCCGCCAGGGCGTGACCACGCGCGTCTCGATGACCATCACCGAGTACGACTTCGTGCCGGGACGCGTCATCACCATGACCGGCACCTTCGCGGCGGCCGAGAACGAGGCTCCCGCCTCGTCCGGCACCCTCGTGGGCACCAATCAGGACGGCGCGGTGTCGCTCACCCTGCAGCCGGGCACGCGGGCCTCGTGCACGCTGCCGTTCGGCCTCCGCCCCGGCGACGTCAGCATCGAGGGACGGCTCGAGGGCACCACGCTGAAGGGCACGGCCACGCACAGCCTGTGCGACGGCAGCCCGGTGAGCACGGTGACCCTGACGCGCCAGTAGCCACGGCCCGCCGCGGCCGCGGATCGCGGAATTCATCCGTGAAAGTTGCCGGCCTCTGGTGGCCGTGGGCATCGTGGCGTTCGCATGCGTTGGTGGACGCAGGGCGGGCCGGCCGCGGTGTTCCTGGCGGCGTCGGCCTGGCTGTCATTCGGTCGGGTCGCCGTCGTCACCGCCCAGACCCAGACACGCCTGGTCGTGTTGCCGGCGTGGTGGGTGCTCGCCGCGCTGACGATCACGGCGCTCGCGATCAGCAGAGCGGCCGCGTGGAGCACGCCTCGCTGGCGCGCCGCCCTTCCGGCGCTGCTGATCTGGCTGCCCTACGTCCCGGGTCGGGTGCCGGCCGCGTTCCTGATATGGCAGGGGCCGATCGAAGCCGTCGTGTGGCTGGTTGTCGTGATCGGCCTGGCGATCGCGCACCCGCCCTCCTGGCCGCGTACCGTCGCCGCCGCTTGCGCCGACGCGCGACGCGCGCCGTGGATCGCCGCCATGCTCACCGCGACGACGGCCGCGGCGATGCACCTCTGGCTGTCACCACGCCTGCCCGGCGGCGACGAGCCTCACTACCTCGTCATCGCGCAGAGCCTGTGGCACGACCATGACCTGGCAGTCGACGACAACCACGCGCGTGTGGACTACGCGCCCTTCGCCGCCAACGAGATCGTGCCGCATTACGTGAAGCGCGGACTCGACGGTCGCGTCTACTCGGTGCACGCCCCCGGCCTCGCCGCGCTCGTCCTGCCGGCGTTCTTCGTCGCGGGCGTCTCTGGCGCCGTGGCGATGGTGATCGCGATGTCGGCGGCGATGTCGGCGCTCGTCTGGATCGCCGCGTGGCGCGTCACCGCGTCGGCCGCGGCCGCGTGGGCGGGCTGGGCTGCCGTGTGCGCGACGTCGCCGATGGTGATGCACAC
Organism: Vicinamibacterales bacterium; assembly: GCA_046331325.1. Lineage (GTDB taxonomy): Bacteria > Acidobacteriota > Vicinamibacteria > Vicinamibacterales > UBA2999 > CADEFD01. Next base: position 54,468 of record JAXLRB010000010.1, read on the forward strand.
GATCACGGTGCTGCCAGACCTGCCGGGCGCCCTGGGTGTGATCGCTGGCATCGCGGTGCTCACGGCGTTCGATGCCGACGCGGCGACCACCGGCGGCGTCGTCGTGACATCGGTGCTGCTCGGCCTGCTGCCCTGGCTGCACTCGCGCTTCGCCGTGCTCGCTGGTGTGCTCGGCGCCGCCATCGCGCTACGCCTGGCCCAGCGACGTGCGTGGACGCACCTTGCGGCCTTCGCGGCCGCGCCCGCCGTGCTGGCGATCGGCTGGTTCGCGATGTTCGCCAGCATCTGGGGATCGCCGAGTCCGAACGCGCCGTGGGGAACCTTCGCGCGGCCGGCCTGGGCGATCGTGGCGCGGGGCCTGCCCGGTCTGCTGTTCGATCAGCAGGTGGGGCTCATCGTGCACGCGCCCGTGTATCTCGTGGCCGCGTGGGGCCTGACGCGTGTGTGCCGCCAACGCTGGCGTCTCGGCGTGGAACTGGCGCTCGTCGCCGTGCCCTACGCGGTGATCGTCGCCGCGTACGATGGCTGGCCGGGCGGCTTCGGCGGTCCGGCGCGCTATCTGGTGGCGGTGCTGCCGGTGGCGGCGGTCGCCGTGGCGTGGTTGTGGCGATCGGGCGGCGTCACCGAGCGGACCGTGATCGGCGCCGCGCTCGCGTGGAGCGTGCCGCCGCTGGTCGGCCGGCTCGTCGCGGCCAGCGGTCGCCACGCCCTGCTCGAGTCGTTCGGCGCCGACCCGCTCGTCACGTGGTGGATGCCGCTCGTGGCCGGGCAGCGGGCGTTGCCCGACTTCAAGACGCCCGATGCCGTGGCGGCCGCGATCGTATGGGCCGTGGTGTCGATGGCGGCGCTCGTGCTCACGGTCGTCGTACGGCCCCGACGCGATACGGCGTCGCGGGCGTGGCTGCGTGCGTCGGTCATGACGGGCGTCGGGCTCATGCTGGCGTCGACGTTCACGTGGACGGCACTGGCCGACGCGGGCACGGCACCCGCGGCGGCCCAGGCGGCGTTCGTCCACGACTGGCGGCCGGCGTTGCGTTCGCTCGCCGTCCAATGGCGGCGGCCGTACCTGCAGACCGCCGATCAGATCCTGCCCGACCTCGACCTGCCGCTTCGCCGCGTGCGCGGCGACGACACCTCGTTCGAGATCGCCGACGTGCCTGCCGGCGCGTTCCGGCTCGAGCTGGCCGGCGCCGCCATCGCGCCGGGGGCGCTCGCGGTGCATGTGGGCAGCAGCGACGTGCCGCTCGTGCGCGAGACGCTCGCGGCGGGGCGTCGAGTGTCGTTGCCCCTCACGCTCGCGGCCGGTGTCGGGCGTCTCCGCGTCAACGGCGACGCGGCCACGATCGACTCGCTGCAGGAGGCGCACCTGCGCGTGGACTCGCTGGCCGATCCAGGCGCCCCACTGGCCGAGGCCGCCGCGCGCTACGGCGACGTCGACCTGTTCGCGCTCGATCGTCGCGTCTATCTCGAAGGCGGGGGGCTGTGGACGTCCGGCACCGCGCCGGTGCCGCTGCGGCTCTCACGGCCCGAGTCCGACCGCGCGATCGTGATGGACCTGCAGGCCGGGCCGGTGCCCGTGGCGGTCGACCTCGACGGCCACGGCTGGAGCTCGCACGTCGTGCTGGCCGCGCACGATCGCCGCGCGGTGGAGGTCCCGGCCGTGATCTGGCGCTCCCGGCCCCTCACGGTCAGGGCCGACACCGAGTTCGTGCCGGTGCTGCGGGATCCGTCACACCGCGACTTCCGGCACCTCGGCGTGTTCGTCAGCGTGCGCTGACGGCGCGATCAGACGAGCTGCGCGCGAATCGCGCGGGCGGCCGCGGCCGGATCCGGGGCGCCGGTGATCGGGCGGCCGATCACGAGATACGTGGCGCCGGCGTTCACGGCTTCCGGCGCGCTCATCGTGCGCGCCTGATCGTCCTTGCCGACGTCGGCGGCGGCGCGGATGCCCGGCGTGACGATGGCGAAATCACGTCCGCACGCGGCGCGAATCGCCGCCGTTTCCAGCGGCGACGCCACCACGCCGTCGAGGCCCGCGGCCTTCGCCAGCGTGGCCAGGTGCACCACCTGATCCATCACCGGGCGCGACGTGCCCACTTCCGCCAGCGCCGCTTCGTCCATGCTGGTCAGCACGGTGACGCCGATGACGAGCGGACGCGGGCGTCCCAGCTTCTCGGCGGTCGTCGCCGCCGCCTCGGCCGCCGCGCGCATCATCTTCGAACCGCCGGAGCAGTGCACGTTCACCATCCACGCGCCAGTCGCCACCGCCGACGACACGGCGCCGGCCACGGTGTTCGGGATGTCGTGGAACTTCAGGTCGAGGAACACGTGCTCGCCGAGCGCCGTGATCTCGCGCACGATCGACGGCCCGACGGCGGTGAAGAGCTGCTTGCCGATCTTGAAGCCGCCGACCTCGCCGCGCAGCGAGGTGGCGAGAGTGAGGGCCTTCTCGGCCGAGTCGACGTCGAGGGCAACGAGGATCGGGTTCATGCGTGCGCTTTCGCCGGAGACGTGGTGTCGAGCGCGCCCACGATGTCGGCGAGCCGGGTGATCGAGTGCCGCCGCATGTAGTCGGTGATGCCGTCGAGCAGCTTCGACCAGATGAACGGATCGGCGAAGTTGGCGGTGCCCACCTGCACGGCGTTGGCGCCGGCGATCATGAACTCGATCACGTCCTTCCAGTCCATGATGCCGCCCATGCCGATGATGGGGATCTTCACTTCCTGCCGGCATTCCCACACCATGCGCACCGCGATCGGGCGGATGGCCGGACCGCTCAATCCACCGACCACGTTCGACAGCTTCGGCTTGCGCTGCTCGACATCGATGGCCATGGCGAGGAACGTGTTCACGAGCGAGATCGCGTCGGCGCCGGCGTCTTCGGCGGCGCGCGCGAACGAGGCCGGTGACGTCACGTTCGGCGTGAGCTTCGGGATGATCGGCAGGCGCGTGACTTTGCGCACCGCGCTCACCACGTTGAAGGTGCCGTCGAGGCTGCAGCCGAACTGGATGCCGCCTTCCTTGATGTTCGGGCACGAGATGTTGATCTCGATGGCGTCGACGCCCTCGGCGTCGTTCAGCACGCGCGCCACCTCGCAGTACTCGTCGAGCGTGGTGCCGCAGATGTTGACGATGGTGCGGGCCTTGCGCTCGCGCAGCTCGGGCAGCTTCTCGGCGACGAAGCGGTGCACGCCGATGCCCTGGAGGCCGATCGCGTTCAGCATGCCCGACGGCGTCTCGGCGATGCGCTCGGGCTTGTGGCCCTGGCGTTCGGCCATGAACAGGCCCTTGCTCACCACGCCGCCCAGCGTCGACAGGTCGACGAGGTCCGCGTACTCGAGGCCGTAGCCGAAGCAGCCCGACGCCGCCATCAGCGGGTTGGGCATCTCGAGCGAGCCGATCTTGACGGAAAGATCCATGGCCATCAGTCCCACGCCACCGTGGCGCCGTCGAACACCGGCCCGCCGATGCAGGAGCGGACGTAGCGCGTCTGACCGTCCGCGGATTTCACCGGCACGACGCAGCTGTAGCAGCCGCCGAGGCCGCAGCCCATCGTGCGTTCCATCGACACCTCGCTCGGCTGGCCGTACTGCGCGGCCAGCTTCGCCACCGCCGCCAGCATCGGCTCGGGCCCGCAGGCGTAGATCGACACCAGGTTCGGCCCACCGAGTTCCTTCAGCGAGGCCTCGAGCGGGGCGCTGACGCGGCCCTTCACCCCGGCGCTGCCGTCGTCGGTCGAGAGCACGAGCTTCACGCCGAGGCGGTCGAAGAACTCGAGGTAGTAGAGCTCGTCGGCGGTGCGGGCGCCGTAGAAGAGCGTCGTCGAGACCTCGGCCGCCACCAGCGCCTCGGCCAGCGTGGCGAACGGCGCCAGGCCGACGCCGCCGGCCACCATCCACGCGTCGCCGCTCGTCGGCGGATTGAAGGGCAGGCCCAGCGGGCCCAGGCACCACAGCGGATCGCCCGCCTCCAGGTCGTAGAGCAGGTTCGTGGTGCGGCCGGCGCGCTTGTTCATGATGCTGATGGCGCGCACCGTGCCCAGGTCGTCCCTGAGCACTTCGAAGACCGAGAACGGCCGCCGCAGCATGGGGTCGGTGGCGTCGGTGGTTTTCACCATCACGAACTGCCCCGGTTCCGTCAGCGCCCCGATTTCTGGCGCGGAAAAGGTGAGCACGTTGTAGTCGCGCGACAACCGGACGTTCGAGATCACGGTGGCGCGCACGTCGATCGGTGGCACGGGACGATCTTACTAGCGGCTGGCGGCCAGCGGCTAGCGGCTGGGGCCAGGGCGCGCTGGCAGAACCTGAGAGGGCGGGCGCGCGTCATACTCAAGAGCCTGCCCCCGCTCCGCGAGCTCCCGCATGACATCGTCCGTCCGCGCCATCCTGTCCGCCCTGCTCGCCATCGGCCTCGCCGGGCCCGTGGCCGCCCAGACGCCGCCCGCCGTGGAGCGCACGGTGTCTGGTGTCGTGCTCGAGGCCGACACCCAGCAGCCCGTGGTTGGCGCCGAGGTCACGGCCGGACCCGTGCACGCGGTCACCGACACCAACGGCCGCTTCAGCCTGAAGGTGGCGCCAGGCACCGTGGATCTGGTGGTGACGGCGCCGGGCCACTTCCCGCTGGCGACCTCGCTCGACGTGAGCACGCGCGACGTCACCGCGGCGGAGCTGGTGCTGGCGCGCGACGCCGGCTACGCCACCAGCGTGGCCGTGGTGGGCACGGCGCCCACGGCGGCCCCGGCGGCCGAGACGGTGCAGCCGGTGCAGGTGCTGCGCACGCCCGGCGCGCTCGACAACGTCTACCGCACGCTGCAGACGCTGCCCGGCGTGCAGGCCACCGAAGAGTTCGGCAGCCGGCTGTCGGTACGCGGCGGTTCACCGGACCAGAACCTCACGATGATGGACGGCGTCGAGATCCACGACCCGTATCGCCTGTTCGGCCTCACGAGCGCCTTCAACCCAGAGACCATCCAGCGCTTCGAGCTCGCCACCGGCGGCTTCAGCGCGAAGTACGGTGATCGACTGTCGTCGCTGCTCGTGGTCGAGAACCGCGACGGCCGCACCGGGCAAGGCCTGAACGGATCCGCCGCGCTCAGCATCACCGACGCCAACGTGGTGCTCGAAGGGGGCCTGCCGAAGAACGCCCGCGGGTCGTGGCTGGTCACCGGCCGCCGCACCTACTACGACGTGGTGGCGGCGCGCGTCACCGATCAGGACTTCCCGGGCTTCCAGGATCTGCAGGCGCGCGGCACGTGGGCGCCCTCGGCCGGCACGCGCCTCACGATGTTCAGCCTCACCAGCCGTCAATCGGCGGCGCTCGACATCGACAACAAGGACGCGCGCGGCCAGTTCCAGGACGACACCGACAACGACCTCGTGTGGACGCGGTTCGACGCCACGCTCGGCACGCGCGGCCAGTCGCACACGATCGTCGGCTTCTCGAACACGCGATCGACCTTCGGCGTCGACGCCGCGTTCCAGAACACCAGCCAGCGGTCGAACGCGCCCGACGACTCAGGGATCTCGACGGCGAACGTGGCGTTCGAACGGGCGTTGCGCGTGCGCGATCTGTCCGTGCGCCAGGAACTGGCGTGGACGGCGGGCGCGCACCTCATCGAGAGCGGCTTCGAGGCGCATCGCCTCACCACCTCGCAGCGCTTCCAGGTGACCGGCGATCGCAATCCCGCCGCCGCCAATGGATCGAGCGTGCAGGGCGGCGCCGGCCTGCCGGACTTGCTCGAGACGCGCACCAACGGCTGGCGTGCCGGCGGCTGGCTGCAGGACACGTGGCAGGCGGCGTCGTCGGTGTCGGTGCAGGGCGGCCTGCGTCTCGATCACGCGGGCGTCACCGGCGAGACGCTGCTGTCGCCGCGCGTCTCGGTCACCGTGTCGCCCGGCGGTGTCACGCGCGTCATCGGCGCGGTGGGCCGCTACACGCAGAGTCCCGGCGTCGAGAAACAGGCGCAGAGCGACTACGTGCTCGATTTCACGAACGACGCCGTGCGCGACCTGCGCAGCGAGCGCGCGTGGCAGAGCTCGATGGGCGTGGAGCGCGAGCTCGGCGCCGGCATCACGCTGAAGGTCGAGGGTTACTACAAGCGCTTCACCGACGTGCTGATTGGCCGTCAGGAACCGGAGGCCGAGCGCCTCGCCCGCGTGGCACGGTACGACTACCCGGCGGCGCTGCGCGCCGACATCCCGACCGACGCGCTCATCACCACGATCCCGACCAACAACGGCCGCGGCCGCTCCTACGGCATGGACGTGTTCCTGAACCGTCCCGGCGGAGGACGGCTCACCGGCTGGACCAGCTACACCTGGGGCAAGGCCGATCGCGAGGCCTACGGACGGTCGTTCCCGTTCGAGTACGACCGCCGGCACGCGTTCACCGTCGTGGCGTCGTATGCGCTCACGTCGCGCTGGGAGGTGGCGGCCACGTCGCGGCTGGCGTCGGGCTTCCCGCGCACCGTGCCGCTCGGCGTCCGCGTGGCCGGACGGGAAGACCTTCTGGATCTCGACCGCGACGGCAACACCGACGAGATCCTGCCCGCCCGCGACGCCAACGGCCTGCTCGAGTACGTCGTGAACTACGGTGGCATCGCCAACCTGAACGGCGCCCGGCTGCCGTACTTCGCCCGCACCGACGCGCGCGTCACCTGGCGGCCGCGTGGCGCCGCCGGCCGCTGGGAGATCTACGCGGAAGTCATCAACCTGCTGAACCGCAAGAACGCCGGCGCGCTCACCGCGGAACTGGCCTACGCGTCTGGAGCCGATCGCCCGGCGATCGTCGAGAAGCGCGATCAGTCCATTCCGCGTCTGCCCACCGTGGGCGTGCGCTTCAGGTTCTAGCCCGGCCCCGGCGGCGCTGCGCCACGATTCCAGCGTCTAGGACAAAATCCCCTCACCTATCAGCAAAACACTGATAGGCTACCGCCTCGTCGTCCGCACGCGGACCTGCGCCTGGCCGGCGCAGGCCGCACGGTTGGCACCGGCGCGTCGCCCCCCTCCGCGCGTGTCTGCCGGCGGCACCGCTACTGGAACCGCGCGCCCGTCGCGTGGAACTGGTCCGGCCGGGGTCTCTAGGGGGGGACCTCGGTCGGTTTACCCCGCCGAATCCGTGCGCCGCGTCGAATCGGGTCTAATGACCCGGGTGCGGTATCTGCGGGTCCTCACGAACTCGGCCATCGCGAGCACGCTGCTGTCGGCGTACCTCGCGATCGCGACGCTGTTCCTGAACCCGGGTTTCCCGCTGAGCGCCGCCGGACCGCTCGCTGCGGCCTGCCTGCTCGCCTACGGCGCCAACGCGGTGCTGGTGTTCTACGCCCTGGTCGTGCTGCGCCAGGTGGCGGCCGTGCGGGTGCTGTCGCCCGGCTGGATCAGCGTGCGCGTGCTGTCGTGGATGGGCTTCATCGCCGCCGGCACCGGCGCCGGCGTGCTGTGGCTGAACGCCACCGACTTCGCGCCGTTCCTCGACGCCGACACCGCGCGCCGCATGGCGCTGGCGGCGATTGCCGTGGGCATCTGCGCGGCGGTGTGCTTCGCGCTGGCACTGGCCCACATCGGTCGCCGCGGCACGTGGCCGAGCGGCGTGCTGCTGGTCACGACGCTCGTCGCCTCGGTGGTGGTGCCGGTGGTGCTGCGCGGGGCATCGACGATGGCCTCCACCGCCGACACCGCGCCGCCCGCGACGCCACAGCCCGGCACCTCGGCCACCACCGGGCGCGTGGTGCTGCTGGCCGTGGACGGCGCGTCGCTCGAACGCATCCGTCTCGGCGCCGCCGAGGGCCGCATGCCGAACCTGGCCCGCGCGCTCGAGCGCGGCGCCGTCGCGCACCTGAGCACGTTGCGGCCCACGCAGGCCGAGCCGATCTGGACCAGCGTGGTCACCGGTCGATTGCCGCAGGCGAGCGGCGTGCGATCGGCGGCGCGGTATCAACCGTGGCTCGGCGGGCCGCCAATCGACGTGTTGCCCGACTTCGTGTTCGCGCAGGCGCTGGTGCGCTACGGCTTCCTGCGCGCCGAGGCGCACACCGCCGCGTCGATGACCGCGAGTCCCATCTGGCGCATCGTGAGCGATCGGGGATGGCCGGTGGGCGTCGTCGGCTTCCCGCTCACGCATCCGGCGGCGCCGCTGCAGGGCTACGTGGTGAGCGACGTGCTGCATCGCGTGGACGACAACCGCTTCGCGCTCGACGGCGCGGCGGCGGTGTGGCCGGTGGGGTTGTGGTCGGCGGTGATGGCCGCGCGCGAGCGTCCGCTCTCGCCCGATCCGCACGCCGTGATCGCGCGCGCCGGACGCCTTCCACGCACGACCGACGCGGATGGCCGCATCGACCCGGCGCCCGTGCAGGCCGACGGTCTGCATCTGCGGTTGCTCGACGCGCTCGAAACCGGTCGCCGTTCCCGCTTCGTCGCTTTTCGCCTGCCGGGCCTGGACGCCGTCGGCCACTACTTCCTGCGCTATGCGTCGCCGTCGGATTTCGGCGACGTCACCGACGCCGAACGTGCCACCTACGGTGGCGTGCTCGACGACTACTACGGCGTGCTCGATGCCGCGATCGGCCGCCTGCAGGCCACGCTGCAGCCCGACGACCTCGTGCTGCTGGTGTCCAGTCACGGCATGGAGCCGCTCAACCCCGTGAAGCGGGTGCTCGAACGCCTGGTCGGCGATGCACAGCTCAGCGGCACGCACGAACGCGCGCCCGACGGCTTCGTGCTGGCGTTCGGCGGCGCCGTGCAGCCGGGCGAACCGGATCGCGGATCGGTCGCCGACATCACGCCGACGATCCTCTACTTCCTCGGCCTGCCGATCGGACGCGACATGGACGGCCGCGCCCGGTCCGACTTCTTCAAGCCCGAGTTCACCGCCTCGCGTCCGCTCACGTTCATCCCGAGCTACGGGCGGTAGGGGGCTCTAGCCGCCAGCCGCCACACGTGTCCTGTATACTGTCCTCCGCTCTTTAACGCGGGCCCGCGAGCCCGCCAAGAGGTGACCATGCCGCTACGTACGTCCGAAGGCGCGTCCTGCGCCTGCTCCTGCTCCAGTTCTCCCCAGTCCCCAGCCCGTAGCCCCCAGCCCCGGTCCGACGCGACGGGGCGACGTGAGGTCGCGTCATGCCTGTCGTGATGGACGCCGACCGCATCAGCCGCGCGCTGGTGCGCATCGCCCACGAGATCGTGGAGCGCAACCGCGGGGTCGAGAACCTCGCCATCATCGGCGTGCGCAGCCGCGGCGTGCCGATCGCGCGCCGCATCGCCGCCGCGCTGAAGAACATCTCGGGCGACGACGTGCCGGTGGGCGCGCTCGACATCACGCTCTACCGCGACGACCTGATGCGGCAGACCGTGGGCCCGCAGCCGCTCGTGCGGCGCACCGAGATCCCGTTCTCGATCGACGACCGCGTGATCGTGCTGGTCGACGACGTGCTCTTCACCGGCCGCACCACGCGCGCCGCGCTCGACGCGCTGATCGACTTCGGCCGGCCGCGCGCCATCCAGCTCGTCGTGCTGGTGGATCGCGGGCATCGCGAGCTGCCGATCAAGGCCGACTACGTCGGCAAGAACATCCCGACCTCACGTCGCGAGACCGTGCAGGTGCGCCTCGGCGACACCGACGGCATCGACGAGGTGACCGTGGAGAGCGAGGCCTGACGATGGACGCCACCCAGGAAGTGGCCCTGCCGGCCACGTCGCTCAGAAGCAAGGACCTGCTCGGCATCGCCGAGCTCACGCCGGAAGAGATCCTGCTCATCCTCGACACCACCGAGGCCATGAAGGAGATCTCGCAGCGGCAGATCAAGAAGGTGCCGGCGCTGCGCGGCCGCACCGTGGTGAACCTGTTCTTCGAGGCGTCGACGCGCACCCGCACGTCGTTCGAGATCGCCGAGAAGCGCCTGAGCGCCGACACCCTCGGCGTGGCGGTGGCCAGTTCGTCGGTGGTGAAGGGCGAGACGCTGGTCGACACCGCGAAGAACATCGAGGCGATGGGACCGAGCATGATCGTGCTGCGGCATCCATCGTCGGGGGCGCCGCACCTGCTGTCGCGGCTCTGCAAGTCGCCGATCATCAACGCCGGCGACGGCCTGCACGAGCATCCCACGCAGGCCCTGCTCGACGCCTTCACGATCCGCGAGCGCAAGGGTCGCATCGCCGGGCTGAAGGTGGCCATCGTCGGCGACCTGTTGCACAGCCGCGTGCTGCGCAGCAACGTGCTGCTGCTCACCAAGCTCGGCGCCGAGGTGTGGGTGTGCGGACCGCCGACGCTGATTCCGATGGGCCTCGAGCAGATGGGCGTGCGCACCACGTCGTCGATCGACGCCGCCGTGGAAGGCGCCGACGTCGTGATGATGCTGCGCATCCAGCTGGAACGCATGGAAGGCGGGTTCTTCCCGTCGCTGCGTGAGTACTTCCGCGTGTTCGGCATGACCGACGCGCGGCTGCGCCGGGCCAAGCCCGACGTGATCGTGATGCACCCGGGGCCGATCAATCGCGGCGTCGAGATCTCGAGCGAGGTCGCCGACGGGCCCTATTCCGTGATCCTCGACCAGGTGGCCAACGGCGTGGCCGCGAGGATGGCGGTGCTGTATCTGCTCGCCGGCGGAGTGCCTGATGAAGCGACTGCTTAAAGGAGCCCGGGTCGTGGACCCGGTGAACGGGCGCGACGGCGCCTTCGACGTGCTGATCGACGGCGGCGTGATCGCGAAGGTGGGGAAGGACCTGCCGGCGAGCCTCGCCGATGGTGGCCAGGTGGTAACGCTGCCGGCCTCGTTCGTCGTCTGCCCCGGCTTCATCGACATGCACGTGCACCTGCGCGAGCCCGGGCAGGAACACAAGGAGACCGTGGCCACCGGCGTCGCCTCCGCGGTGGCCGGCGGTTTCACCGCCGTGGCCTGCATGCCGAACACGTCGCCGGTGAACGACAACGCCGGCGTCACCGAGCTGATCCTGAAGAAGGCGGCGGACGCGAATCTGGCGCGGGTCTATCCCATCGGCGCCGTGTCGCGCGGGCAGAAGGGCGAGAGCCTCGCCGACATCGCCGAGCTGAAGGCGGCCGGCTGCGTGGCCATCACCGACGACGGCCATCCGGTGTCGACGGCGCTGCTGGCGCGACGCGCCATGGAGTACGCGTCGATGTTCAACATGCCGCTCATCGAGCACTGCGAGGATCCGTCGCTCAAGGGCGAGGGCGTGGCGCACGAAGGCCCGATGGCGGCGTCGCTCGGCCTGAAGGGCATCCCCGGCATCGCCGAGGCGATCACCGCGGGGCGCGACATCCTGGTGGCCGAGATGGTAGGTGGCCACGTACACGTGGCGCACATGAGCGCGTGGACCACGCTCGAGGCCGTGCGTCAGGGCAAGAGCCGCGGGGTGAAGGTCACCTGCGAGGTGGCGCCGCATCACTTCACGCTCACCGACGCCATGCTGAACGCGCCGGTGCCCTACGACACCAACACCAAGATGAACCCGCCGCTGCGCGAGGCGAAGGATCGCGACGCCATGCTCGAAGGCATTCGCGACGGCAGCGTCGACGTCATCGCCACCGACCACGCGCCGCACCACGCCGACGAGAAGAACGTGGAGTTCGATCGCGCGCCGTTCGGCATCGTCGGCCTCGAGACGGCGATTCCCATCGCCATGCAGACGCTGGTGCACGGCGGCGTCATCGGCCTGTCGCGGCTGGTGGAGCTGATGTCGGTGAACCCGGCCCGCATCATCAACGTGCCCGGCGGCAGCCTCACCGAGGGCCAGCCCGCCGACATCACCATCCTGGCGCCCGATCAGTCGGTGACCATCGATCGCGCGGCGCTCGTCAGCAAGTCGAAGAACACGCCGTACCACGGCCACACGTTCCGCGGCGTGGCCGCGGCGACGATCGTCGGCGGCCGCGTGGTGTTCACCAACACCGCGTCGGGTCTGGCGCTGGCGGCGGAAGGACGTTGATGGATACGAAGCGGAACGACATCCGCGCGCGGGCGCTCACCGACCTGCGCCGCTTCGAGGTGGTGATGGAGGGCCACTTCGACTACGGCAACGGCTACCACGGGCGGCTCTACCTGAACCCGCACCAGCTGTTCCGATATCCCTCGACGATCTGGCGCGTGGCGCAGGATCTCATCGACGTGCTGCCGCCCGGCGTCGCCGACAAGGCCACGGTGGTGGCCGGACCGGCGACCGGCGGCGCGCTGCTGGCGCACACCATCGCCGGCCTGCTCGACGGGCGGCGGCCGCTGACGCGCGAGCCGTATTCGTTCGCGCCGTTCCAGCACGCGGCCGATGGCTCGCCATCGCTGTCGCCGTTCTACTTCGGCGTGATGCGCGGCGCGCAGGTGCTGCTGGTGGACGACGTCCGCAACACCGGGCAGACCGTCAAGCAGTGCGCGGATCTCATCGCGGCGGCGGGCGGCACGCTCCTCGCCACTGCGCAGATCGTCGATCGCGGCGAGGCGGTGGTGACGCTGGGCGCGCCGAACGTGTCGCTGGTGGACTATCCGGCGCCCGAGAACTACGCCGCCGACGCCTGCCCGCTCTGTCGCGACGGCGTGCCCGTCACGACGTTCTGAACGGGCGCCTACTTCTTCGTTCCCGTGAAGGTGCCGTTCAACTGGCCGCCGGCCATGTTGACGGTGCCCTTCATCGACGTGCCCTCGACGGTGCCCTTGTAGGCGACGTCGATCGTCTGGCCCTGCGCGTCGGCGGTGAACTCGAACTCCACCGCGGTGCCCTTCACGCTGCCGGTGAAATTCGCGACGCCGAACGTGCCGTTGTAGGTGCCGGTGAGCTTCTCGCCGTCCTGCTTGAAGGTGATGGTCGGCGACCCGGATCCGGCGCCGGTGTTCACGGTGAAGGTCCACTCGCCGGTGATGTCGACCTTCTGGGCGCGGGCTGGCAGGACGGTGAAGGCGAGCAGGACGAGCGCGGCGGCGAAGGTGCGGCGGGTCACGGACGGCATCGGGAGATCCTCCGCCCGGCAGTATGCAACGGATTGTCTTCGCGCGGAACGCCCGCGCTGGTTCTAGAATCCCGGAACCATGACGACCTCCTCCCGCCGGACCCTGGCAGCGACCGCCGCCGCCCTTGCCGTTGTGGTGACCGCGCTCGACGCGCAGTCGCCCGTCACGTTACGACCCGACGCCGCGGCCGGCACGACGCCGCCGTCGTGGGTCTACACGGTGAACGCGCCGACGCCTCCTGGTGCAGCGGCGCCCGCCGACGACGGGCAGCCGAAGAGCGTGCCCGGCAGCAGCGTGAGGCTCACGCGCGCGCAGCTCGGTGATCTGTTCAACCCGCCCGACTGGCATCCCGACAACCATCCGGCGGCGCCCGAGGTGGTGGCCCACGGACGTCAGCCCGATGTGCGCGCCTGCGGCTATTGCCACTATCCGAACGGGCAGGGGCGTCCCGAGAACTCGTCGCTGGCGGGCCTGCCGGCCGCCTACATCGTGCAGCAGATGGCCGACATGCGCGCCGGGCTGCGCCGCAGCGCCGAGCCGAAGATGCGTCCGCCGGCCGCCATGCTGGCGATCGCGAAGGCCAGCACGGTGGACGAGGATCGCGCCGCTGCGGCCTACTTCGCGTCGGTGCCCTACAAGCGCTGGGTGCGCGTGGTGGAAGCCGCCACGGTGCCGAAGATGATCGTGGCCGGCGCGGTGTTCGTGCCGGTGACCGGCGCGGGCGCCGGTACGGAGCCGATCGCCGGACGCATCCTCGAGACGCCGGAAGACGTGGGCCGCGCCGAGCTGCGCGATTCCGCCAGCGGCTTCGTCGCCTACGTGCCGCCCGGCAGCATCGCGCGTGGCAAGACGCTCGTCACCACCGGCGACGGCGGTCGCACCGTGGCGTGCGGCGTGTGTCATGGCGCGGATCTCAAGGGACTCGGCGCCGTGCCGCCGCTCGCCGGCCGCTCACCCAGCTACACCGTGCGGCAGCTCTTCGACCTGCAGCACGGCGTCCGCAACGGACCGTGGGCGGCGCTGATGCGCGCTGCCGTGCAGAAGCTCACGATCGACGACATGGTCGCGATCGCGGCGTCACGGGATCGCAGGAACCGTAACTAGTTCCGCGTCTTCCAGAATAGGGGCCGGGTCCGGACCCGGCACCAGCTTCCCTTTCCAGCCGGAGCCGGACTTCAGGACGCCAGCGCGTCGACGAGCGCGTCGATGTCGCGGGCGTCGTTGTAGACGTGCGGCGACACGCGGATCGCGGATCCGCGCAGCGACACGTGCACCTTCCTGGCGCGCAGGCGTTCGTTCACGGCGGTGATGTCGACGCCGGCCGCCGCGCGCAGTCCGAACAGATGCGCGCCGCGATACGCGGCGTCCTCCACCGTGTAGCCGGCGGCCCGTACGCGATCGAAGAGTGGCGCCGTCAGCGCCGCCACGTACTCCTGGATGCGCGCCGGCTGCCATTCGAGCAGCTGCTCGATGCCGGCGATGGCCATCGGCATCAGCGCGAAGTTCGTGCGCTCGCCGACGTCGTAGCGGATCGCCCCCGGCTGGTAATCGTCGCGGTAGTTCACCAGATCCTTGAACTGCTCGCTGCCGGCACGGCCAATCCACGTCTCTTCGATCGGCTCGCCGTCGTCGAAGCGCGGCCCGAAGTAGGCGAAGCCCAGCGAATACGGCCCCATCAGCCACTTGTAGGTGGCGCAGATCAGCGCGTCGGGCTGAATCGCCTGCACGTCGAACGGCAGCGCGCCGACAGACTGCGTGCCGTCGACCACCACTGCCGCGCCCACCTCGCGGGCCCGGCGCGCGATGGCCTCGAGGTCGAACTTCGTGCCGTCGGTCCAGTGCACGTGACCCAGCGTGACGATGGCCGTGCGCGCGTCGATCGCCTCGAGCAGGCGTGCATTCCACTCGCGTCCGCGGCCCTCGCTGCCGTCGGGCGGACGCACGGTGCGCAACTCGACGCCGCGCGTCTCGGCCACGCGCCGCCACGGGTACACGTTGGCGGGGAACTGCTCGTGCGTCACCACGATGTTCTGGCCCGCCGATGCCGGCAGATTCTTCGCGGCGATGGCGAGCCCGTACGACGCCGCCGGGATGATGGCGATCCGCGACGGGTCCGGTGCGTTCACCAGCCGCGCGAACAGCGTGCGGGCGCGCGTCGACTCGGCGAAGAAGTCCGTTTGCGACAGCCGCGAGGGCACGCGCTTCCTGGCGATGCCGGTGATCCCCGCGCTTTCCACGGCCACCGACAGCGGCGACATGTAGGCGCAATTCAGGTAGTGCTCGTCGTCGGGCAGCGAGAAGCGGGATTTCTGGCAGGCCAGCATCCGCGCATTCTACCGCCGGGCCTGTGCCACAATCCGCCGAGCCCCCCTTCCCCGAGGTTCGCGAGATGTCGCTCGCCCGCATTGCCGCGTCGTTCGTGCTGCTCGTCTCGTCTGCCGCCCCCGCGATCGCCCAGTCGAGCGATCCGCCGGTGTCCAGCTTGAAGATCACGGTGCTGTCGACGATGCTCGTCGGCAACGCACGTGAGGGCGTGGGCGAGTGGGGCTTCGCCGCGGTGCTCGAGGTGGACGGCCGCCGCTGGCTGATCGACACCGGGGCCCGTCCTGAGACGGTGCTGAAGAACGCTCAGGAACTGAAGGTCGATCTCTCGACCATCACCGAGGTCGTCATCACACACAACCACGACGACCACACCGGCGGCCTGCTCACGCTGCGGCGCGAGATGGCGAAGAAGAATCCGCAGGCGCTGTCGCGGGCGTGGGTGGCGAAGGGCATCTTCACCAGTCGTCTCGACCGCCAGGGACGCGAGGCCGGCGGCCTGCTGCCGATCAAGGCGGAATACGAGAAGCTCGGGGGTGCGTTCGTCGAGTACGACGCTCCGACGCGGCTCGCCCCCGGCGTGTGGATGACAGGGCCGGTCACGCGGACCTACCCCGAGAAGAACTGGAGCGTAAGCGGCCAGCTGCAGACGCCGGACGGGCCCATCGAAGACAACGTGCCGGAAGACTCGTCCATCGTCATTCAGACGGCGCAGGGGCTGGTGGTGCTGAGTGGCTGTGGACACGCCGGCATCGTCAACACGATCGAGTTCGCGCAGAAGCGCGTGCAGAACGCGCCCATCCACGCCGCGATCGGCGGCTTCCACCTGTTCGCCGCGTCCGACGAGACCCTGGCGTGGACGGCGTCGAAGCTGAAAGAGGCACGCGTGCAGTACTTCCTGGGCGCGCACTGCACCGGCATCGAAGCGGTCTTCCGCATCCGCCAGGCGCTCGGGTTGCCGCGCAAGCAGGCGCTCGTGGGCGCCGTCGGCGCGTCGTTCACGCTCGGCACGGGCATCGATCCGAAGGCGCTGGCGCAGTAGGCGGAGGCATCACGTGGCTGAACCGAAGACGAAGCCGACGGGCGCGTCGGTGAAGGCCTTCCTCGACGCGAAGGTGAAGGACGCCGCGAGGCGCGCCGACTGCGAGGCGGTGCTGGCGCTGATGCAGGACGTCACGAAGGCGCCGCCGGTGATGTGGGGCACGAGCATCGTCGGCTTCGGCGCCTACAACTACAAGTACGCGCGCGGCGGCCAGGCCGACTGGCCATTGACGGGATTCTCCCCGCGGGCGACCCAGCTCGTGCTCTACGTCATGCCCGGCTGCGAGGGCTACGACGCGATGATGGCGGCGCTCGGGCCGGTGAAATGCGGCGTGTCCTGCATCTACCTGAAGCGCCTGTCGGACGTGCCGCTGCCGGCGCTGAAGCGCCTGATCAAGGCGTCGGTCGCGCACGTGAAGAAGACCTCTGGAGCCACGCGTTGACGTGGCGTCGCCTGGTCGCCGGCGGCAGTGTGGTCGCCGCGGTCCTGGGGCTCGTCCCGGCGGCCAGTCCGCAGGCGCAGGCGCCCACCGGTGTCCCCGCACGCGTCGTCAAGGTCGTCGGCGATGCGCATCATCTGCTGCTGCGCGCCGACGGCACGGTGGCCGGCTGGGGGCGCTACAAGCACGGCCAACTCGGTCCCGTCGCGGCAATCACCGCCACGCCGCGCGGTGCCTCGAACGCGCTCGTCGCGATCGCGCTGCCGTCGAAGGCGGTCGACATCGCCGCCAACAGCAACGCGTCGTACGCACTGCTCGACGACGGCACCGTGCTGGCGTGGGGACGCGGCGACGTGGGGCAGCTCGGCACCGGGCCCGCGAAGCCGCCGAGACTGGCGACGAGCGAGCCGAGCTTCGAGTATCGCGGCATCGAGACGCCAACCCGGGTGCCGGGCGTGGTCGACGCGGTGGCGATCGCGGCCGCGAACGATTCGGCGTACGCCGTGCTGCGCGATGGCACCGTGCGCGCGTGGGGCGGCGCCAACATCGGCGATGGCCGCGCGAAGAGCGACTTCAGCGGACCGCCGAGCACCGCGGGTCCGGCGTTCCTGCCGGTGAAAGTGCCGGACCTCGAGAACGTGGTCGCCATGTCAGCCGGCAACGGACACGTGCTGGCGCTGACGAAGGAGGGCCATGTGTTCTCGTGGGGCTCGAACTTCCACGGCGCGCTCGGCCGCCCGCCGCGTGTCGAGCTGGCGCTCGACCGGGCCGGTGAAGTGCCGAACCTGGCGGACGTGGTGCAGGTGGCCGCGGGATGGGGCATCTCCACCGTGCTGAAGAAGGACGGCACGGTGTGGGTCTGGGGCTCGAACTTCCAGCAGCAGTTCGGATTCCCGGCGCCCACCGTGCAACCCGGGCCCAATCAGGGCTGGGTGCTCGAACCGCAGCAGGTGCCTGGCCTGACCAACGTCACGGCGATCTCCGCCGGCGGTCGTCACACGGTGGTGCTGCTGAAGGACGGCACGCTGCGCGCGTGGGGCAACACCGACTGGGGCCAGGTGGGGAACGGCGCCGGTCCCGGCTTCCAGCCGAAGCCCGTCGCGCCGAAGATCGCGAACGTGGCCGCGGTGTTCGCCGCCGGCGACAACACGCTCGCCGTGCTGCGGGATGGATCGCTGTGGGCGTGGGGCACCGGCAACGCGAACGAGTTCCCGCTTGCGTCGCACACCCGCGTCCCCACGGTGGCACCTCCGGGGCTGCGCTGACAGCGCGACGATGACCGCCACCCTGCGCCTCGCTCTCGCGTTGTCGGCGCCGCTCAACCTGTGCGGCGCGATCCTGTTCTCGCCGCCGGGGGCCGTCCTGCGTGCGTGGGCGGGCTATCCCGAGGCGCCGCCGTTCTACCAGTGGACGCTGGCCTCGTGGGTGCTGGCGTTCGGCGTCGCCTACGGTCACGCGGCGTGGCGCGGTCGCGCCGATCGCGTGCTGCTGGCGTTGGGCGCGTTCGGCAAGGGCGTGTTCTTCGCGCTCACGGTCGCGATGGCGGCGCGCGGCGAGCTGCCGTGGCTCACCGTCGTGGCGGCTTCGCCAGACCTTGTGCTCGCGATGGTGTTCGTGACGGGGCTTCGCCGACCATGATGCTGCCCGTTGGTTGGTTCCACTACGTCGCCGCACTGCCCGAGGCGCATGCCGACGGCGCCTTCGACTGCCCGACGACGCAGGGCGACGCCGGCGGCGGGTCCGTCGACGACGGCACTCGTCTCGTCGGGCGGTCGCCACGGTTGGTCGTCTACGACGCGGGCTTCAACGAACGCACCGGTCCGGACCGCCCGCACGTGCTGCGCCACGGCCTTCGGCTGGAAGCCTCCGGACGCCGGAAGGCGTCGGTGCGCACGGCGTTGCTCCACCTGGAAGCGACCCTGCTGCCGAGCCTGCGCGCCGGGGACGAGTTGCACCTCGCGGGCAACTCCGGTGGAGACGTCGGGGTGTCAGTGCTGCGTGGCGGCTTTCTCGTCTGCGCTGTCGGCGCCATCAGCAGCGTGCCACTCGGTGCCGACCTCGAGGCGTTGGAGCCGAGAGAGCTACGCGCCCGGATCGCCGACGTGCTCCTCTCGTTCGACCCGTCGTTCCCGGACGCCGAGAACCTGAGGGCGGTCCTGCCGTTGCCATTGGCGTTGCGGCACGGCGGTTTCAACGTGCTGATCGGGCAGGCACACCGGAGCGTTGGTCCCTACGACGTGAGGCGGCCCCTGTCGGCGAGCGGCTGGCAGGCCCATAGTGGGCACGGCACCATCGTCAGGCGCGGCGCCTGCTCGGCGCTCGGTGCGCGTCTGAGCACGATGCTGCTGGCTCAAGACGATGCCCTTGGCGTGGAGGCGTGGTGAGCGGGCGATGTTCCGTGACATACGCGCTTCGACATTGCGCCTTCTCCCCGGGGCAATGAGGCACTCATGGCGATTCGTGACGACCATGTCTTCTTCCACGACGGCTGTCTTCGCCGTGAGCCAGATTCGGAGGTGCTGAGTGCCGAGATGCAGACACCCCAGGGGGCCCCGGAAAGCGGCTTCGCGGATCACCGTTCACCGAACCGTTTGGTTGGTTGGACGCCTGGGCTCGTCATTCGTCCTGTCGTCGAGGCAGACGGCGCCCCGGCAGACGAACTCCACGCGCTGGTGATGACCGCGAACGACAGCCGGGCCTTCGCTCCGGCGGCCAGGTTCTTCCTGCCCAGCCTGTTCGTATCGCAGCTGCGTCACGCCGACGTCCTGCGCGTTGCGCGCAACAACAGCGCAGAACTCGCCGTCGCAGTGCATCGGAATGGCGAGCTGCTCGTGGCAGTCGGCGCCCTGTCCGCCCTGCGTCTTGCCGGTGACGTGTCGGTCGCGGTGGCATGGGATATCGTCGAGGAGATGCAGTCGGTCGCCTACCGCCGCGACCCCTCCTTCAGGCGACATTCGTTGTGTGGCCTCACGCTGGCACTCCCCGCGCTCTACGAGGTCGTCAGCGGCACGGAGCGCAAGCTGGTGGGAACGAGGACGCGCCGACTGGCGGCCTTCGACGTCGCCCAGGTGAAGCAGGGTTGGAAGGGACTCGAATGGTCGGGTCCGAAGGGGTACATCGTGCGTCGCGAGGCGATGCCGACGGAGATCGCACGAATGGCCGCGCGCCTGCTTTCGTTTCCGATCAATCCGGAACTGCGCCACGGCGTGGAGCCCAGTTGATTCCGGAGCCGCCGCTATACTGCGACGCATGACGCCTCCCCGCGCGTTCGTCGCTCTTGCCGTCATCCTCACCACCATCGGCAGCGGATCCGTGGCGCCGCGCGCGCAGAGCGCCGCCAAGCCGCGCGTCTACGTGCTCTCCACCGGCGGCACCATCTCCGGCAAGGGCGCCAGCTCCACCAGCCTCGCGGAGTATCAATCGGGCGCGCTGAAGGGCGAGGATCTGGTGGCCGCGGTGCCCGAGATCGCCAACGTCGCAGAGGTGCGCGTCGAGCAGATCGCCAACGTGAGCAGCACCGACATCACGCTGGCGCACTGGCTCACTCTGGCCAATCGCATCAACACGATCTTCGAGTCCGATCCGGCGGCGGCCGGCGTCGTGATCACGCACGGCACCAACACGCTCGAAGAGACGGCGTACTTCCTCAATCTCACGGTGAAGCACGACAAGCCGGTGGTGCTCGTCGGCTCGATGCGTCCGGCCTCGGCGATCAGCGCCGATGGGCCGCTGAACCTGCTGAATGCGATTCGCACCGCGGTGTCGAAGGACGCCGTGGGGAAGGGCGTGCTGGTGGCGCTGAACGACGAGATCAACGGCGCGCGCGACGTCACCAAGACCAACACGTATCGCGTGGAGACGTTCAAGTCGACCGAGCTCGGCATGCTCGGCTACGTCGACGCCGATCGCGTGGCGTTCTATCGCAGCTCGACCAAGCGACACACCTCGCGATCGGAGTTCGACGTGCGCGGACGCACCAGCCTGCCGCCCGTCGAGATCCTCTATTCCTACGTGCAGCCCAGCACCGTGCTGCTGCAGGCGTTGGTGCGGGCCGGCACCGAGGGCATCGTGTTCGCGGGCACCGGCGCCGGCCTCGTCTCCACCGCCGAGCGCGCGTCGGTGAAGCCGCTGCTCGACCTGCGCGCCGCCACGCGTCCCGTGCTCGTGCGCTCGAGCCGCGTCGGCAACGGCCGCGTGGTGGCGCTGGCCGAGTACGACGCGCTCGGCATGATCCCGGCCGACACGCTCACGCCGCAGAAGGCGCGCGTGCTGCTGATGCTGGCCTTGACGAAAACGCGCGATCTCGCGGAGATCCGCCGCATGTTCGCGGAGTACTGACGATGAGGGTCCGCGGCCTGCGCCTCGTGATCGCGGTGCCGAGTCTGGCCGCCTCGGCGGCGTTCTACCGCGACGTGCTCGGCTTCGCGATCCACGAGATCTCCGATCCCGGCTGGCGGTTCTACGTGCACGGCGACGTCTGCATCATGGCCGGCGAGTGCCCGGACGCGCCGGCGCTCGCGACGATCGGCGATCACTCGTACGTGGCCTACCTCGACGTCGACGACGTCGATGCGTACCACGCGCGCGCGGTGGCCGCGGGCGTCTCGATCCTGAAGCCGCTCCGCGACGAGCCGTGGGGACAGCGCGAGTTCGGGCTGCGCACGGTGGACGGTCACCGGCTCATGCTCGGCCAGCCCATCCCGCGCTGATTTCGGGCTGGCCTATACTCGATGCGGTCCTCGTGTCCGGTCGCCCGAAAGACATCGTCCCCGGCCTCTACGCCGCGTACGCCTCGCTGGTGCTCTTCGTGATCATCACGGCCGTGTTCGTCGACGCGACCGCCTGGGCGTGGGGCGGCGCGGCGGTCGGCACGCTGGGGTCGGGCGTCATCGGCTTCTTCAGCATCGCTCGCGGACTCGCCACCCCGGCACGCGGCGCCCTGCAGTTCGCGCGTCCGTGGCTGTGGTTCGCCGCCTGGGCCGCGGTGGGCCTCTACGATGGCCGCACCGCTCCGCTGATGCTGTCGGCCGGGCTGGCGCTCGCGGTGTCGGCGGTCTACTTCGTCGGCGGTCTGGCTGGCGCGTGGGCGCGGCAGCGCCGCGGCTGACCCCGCCCTCGCGACACTGGCCGCGCCCGGCGCGCTTCCGCTACGATCCACGCCATGCGTCGTTCCGTTCTCGAGCAGCGTCTCGACCAGATGCCGGTCCGCATGGACCAGCGCGAACTCACGGTCGGCGGCACGTCGATCACCTACGGCACGCTGGTGCCGAAGGCTGATCCACCCGAGGGCGGCTATCCGCTGATCGTCGGCCTGCATTACGGCACCACGCAGGATCCAGGGCTGTCGCCGTACTTCGGCCTCGGATACGTCGGGCAGCTCGTGTATCCCGCGCTGAAAGACCTCGAGGCCGTGATCGTGGCGCCTGATGCCCCCGAGTTCTCGTGGGCGCATCCCGACAGCGAGGCCGCGGTGCTCGGTGTCGTGGCGGCGGTGAAGAAGGAGCTGAAGATCGACGCCCGCCGCACGCTGGTCACCGGCTTCAGCATGGGCGGCCAGGGCGCGTGGTTCTTCGCCGCCACGCACGGCGATCTCTTCCGCGCCGCCATCCCGATGTCGGGCCTGCCCATCACGACGCGCGTGCGGACCAAGGCCGAGGCCACCGCGGCGCAACAGGCGCTCGACGCCGGATCGGACTGGGCCACGCCGCTGCTGCGCATGCCGCTCTACGTGATCCAGAGCCGCGCCGACGAACTGGTGCCGGTGGCGTCGACGGAGAAGGCGGTGCAGACGCTGAAGGGCCGCGGCGCCGACGTCTCGCTCACGCTCATCGACGACGTGCCGCACCACATGGTGTCGGGCTACATCGACGCGCTCGCCGGCGCCACGTCGTGGGTCCGGACGCAGTGGGACCGCTAGTCCGCACGCCTTCCTCCCTCGCGAGCCGTTCATGACGCCCGAAGAGTTCCGCAAGCACGGATACGCCATCGTCGATTTCATCGCCGACTACCGCACGCGCGTCGCCGACCATCCGGTGATGGCGCAGACGGCGCCTGGCGAGGTGAAGGCGCGCCTGCCGCAATCGCCGCCCGACCAGCCCGAGCCGTTCGAGCACGTGCTCGCCGATCTCGAGACCATCGTGATGCCCGGCCTGTCGCACTGGCAGCACCCGCAGTTCTTCGGCTACTTCCCCTGCAACGGCACGCTCGCCAGCGTGCTCGGCGACTACGTGTCCACGGGGCTCGGTGTGCTGGGCCTGGCGTGGCAGTCGAGCCCGGCGCTCACCGAAGTCGAGGAGGTCGCCACCGACTGGCTGCGCCAGATGTCCGGCCTCTCGGATCAGTGGCAGGGCGTGATCGAAGACACGGCGTCAACCTCCACGCTGCTCGCGCTCATCTGTGCCCGCGAACGCGTCACCAACTACGCGCTCGCGCATGGCGGCCTGCAGGCCGAGGCGCGTCCGCTCGTGATCTACGCGTCGGCCTACAGTCACAGCTCGGTCGACAAGGCGGCGCTGCTCGCCGGTTTCGGCAAGGACAACATCCGCCACATCGCCTGCGACGAGCGCTTCGCGATGCGTCCCGACGCCCTGGCCGCGGCCATCGCCGAGGATCGCGCCGCCGGCCGCGTGCCGTGCGCGGTGGTCGGCACCACGGGCACCACCACGACCACAGCGCTCGATCCGCTGCGCGCGATTGGCGAGGTGATCGCCGGACAGGGGATCTGGTTCCACGTCGACGCCGCCATGGCCGGATCGGCGATGGTGCTGCCCGAATGCCGTTGGATGTGGGACGGCATCGAGCTGGCCGACTCGGTGGTGATGAATCCCCACAAGTGGCTCGGCGCCGCCTTCGACTGCACCGTCTACTTCGTGAAGGACGCCGAGCACCTGGTGCGGGTGATGTCGACCAACCCGAGCTACCTGCAGTCGTCGGCCGATGGCCGCGTGAAGAACTATCGGGACTGGGGCATCCC
This sequence comes from Vicinamibacterales bacterium, assembly GCA_046331325.1. Taxonomy (GTDB): domain Bacteria; phylum Acidobacteriota; class Vicinamibacteria; order Vicinamibacterales; family UBA2999; genus CADEFD01. The sequence continues at coordinate 78,193 of JAXLRB010000010.1, forward strand.
GCTGGGCCGGCGTTTCCGGGCCCTGAAGCTGTGGTTCCTGATCCGCGAACAGGGCGTGAGCGGTCTTCAGGCGCGCCTGCGTCGCGACCTCGAGAACGCCCGCTGGCTGGCCGACCAGGTGGCCGCCACGCCCGGCTGGCGCCTGCTGGCGCCGGTGCCGCTGCAGACGCTGTGCGTGCGCCACGAGCCCCCGGGACTGAGCGGAGAAGCATTGGACAGGCACACGCAGGCGTGGTGTGATCGCCTGAACCGTTCCGGTCAGGCCTACCTCACGCCCGCCACGCTCGACGGGCGCTGGATGGTGCGGGTTTCGATCGGGTCCGAACAGACCGAACGTCCTCACGTCGAGCGGCTCTGGGCCGCGATGCAGCACGAGGTCACACGATGAGCACGACCACCTCCGCCTCCACCTTCGCCACCGCCGCCGCCCGTGCCCAGCACGTCGCGCGAGGCGTGGCCGAAACGCATCCCTTCTTCGTGGCGCGCGCCGAAGGCGCCCGCGTGTGGGACACCGAGGGGCGTGAGTACCTCGACTTCATCGGCGGCATCGGCGTGCTGAACACCGGCCATCGCCATCCGAAGGTGGTGGCCGCTGCCAAGGCGCAGATGGACCGCCTGATGCACACCTGTTTCCAGGTGGCCAGCTACGACCCCTACGTCGAGCTGTCGGCGAAGCTCAACGCGCTGGTGTCTGGCGGGCCCAACAAGACGCTGCTGCTCACGACGGGCGTCGAGGCCACCGAGAACGCGGTGAAGATCGCGCGCGGCTACACGAACCGCCCGGCGGTGATCGCGTTCAACGGCGCCTTCCACGGCCGCACGCTGATGGGCCTGACGATGACGGCGTCGAGCACGGCTTACAAGCAGAACTTCGGGCCGTTCGCCAGCGAGATCTACCACACGCCCTTCCCGTACGAGTACCGCGGCATCACCTCGGCCGACGCGCTGGCGTCGCTGCAGTACCTGTTCGACTCGCGGGTGATGCCGTCGCAGGTGGCCGCGATCATCATCGAGCCGCAGCTCGGCGAGGGCGGCTTCGTGCCGGCGCCGGTGGAGTTCATGAAGGAACTGCGGCGGATCTGCACGCAGCACGGCATCGTGCTCATCGTCGACGAGATCCAGACCGGTTTCGGCCGCACCGCGAAGATGTGGGCGCACGATCACTACGGCATCGAGCCGGACCTGGTCACGATGGCGAAGAGCCTCGCCGGCGGCCTGCCGCTCTCGGCGGTGGTGGGCAAGGCCGCGATCATGGACGGCCCGTCGGCCGGCGGGCTCGGCGGCACGTATGCCGGCAACCCCGTCGCATGCGCCGCGGCACTCGCGGTGCTCGACGTGTTCGAGGAAGAGGGCGTGCTGGCGCAGGCCGAGCGTCAGGCGGCGACCATCGCGGCGTCGCTCGGAGCCATGCAGGCGGCGCATCCGCAGATCGGCGACGTGCGCGGCCTGGGCGCCATGAAGGCGATCGAAATCGTGGTGCCGGCCACCAAGGCGCCGGACTCGGCGAGCGCGCAGAAGATCGTCGACCTGGCGCGGGCGCGCGGGCTGATGCTGCTGAAGTCGGGCACGTCGAAGAACGTGATCCGCCTGCTGCCGCCGCTCACGACGCCCGCCGATCAGCTGCAGAAGGGGCTCGACATCCTCGCGGGTGCGTGCCGCGAGGTGTTCGCGTGAGCCCGACGTTCGACGTCGTCAATCCAGCCACCGGCAAGTCGGTTCAGAGCGTCGCCAACGCCGGTGCCGCCGAGGCGCGGGCCGCGGCCACGCGCGCCATCGAGGCGTTTCCCGCCTGGCGCGACCGCACCGCCTACGACCGCTCCGCGATCCTGCGGAAGTGGTTCACGCTGATGATCCAGGACGAGGCCACGCTGGCCCGCCTGATGACCGAAGAGATGGGCAAGCCCATCACCGAATCGCGCGGCGAGGTGAAGTACGCCGCGGCGTTCGTCGAGTGGTACGCGGAAGAAGCCAAGCGGGTCTACGGCGAGACCGTGCCGAGCCAGTTCGCGCACAAGCGTCTGATGGTGCGGCCGCAGCCGGTGGGTCCGGTTTACGCGGTCACGCCGTGGAACTTCCCGGCGGCGATGGTCACGCGCAAGGCCGCGCCGGCGCTGGCCGCGGGCTGCACCTTCGTCGTGAAGCCGGCGGAGCAGTCGCCGCTCACCGCGATCCGACTCGAGGAGCTGTGGCGCGAAGCCGGCGGCCCGGCCGACGCGTTCCAGGTGATCACCACGCACGACCCGGTGGCGGTGTCGTCGGTGTTCTTCGAGGATCCGGCGATCCGCAAGCTCACCTTCACCGGCAGCACCGAAGTCGGCGTGCTGCTCGCCGCGCAGGCGGCGAAGACGGTGAAGCGCGTGTCGCTCGAACTCGGCGGTCACGCGCCGTTCCTCGTGTTCGACGACGCCGACCTCGACCTCGCCGTGCGCGAGGTGGTGCTGTCGAAGTTCCGCAACACCGGCCAGACGTGCGTGTGCGCGAATCGCATCTACGTGCAGTCGGGGATCTACGACGCGTTCGCCGGCAAGCTCGCCGATGCGGTGCGCACGCTGAAGGTGGGCGATCCGATGGATCCGGCCACCAACGTCGGGCCGCTGGTGGATCGCCAGGGCCACGACAAGGTGTCGGCGCACGTGGCCGATGCCGTGGGCAAGGGCGCGACGGCCGTCGTCGGCGGCAGCGCGCGCGACGGGCTCTACTTCGATCCCACCGTGCTGACCAACGTGCGGCCGGGCATGCGCATCCTGCAGGAAGAGACGTTCGGTCCGGTGGCGCCGCTCGTGAAGTTCGAACGGGATGCGGAGGCCGTGGCCGCCGCCAACGGCACGCCCTTCGGGCTGGCCGCGTATCTCTGGACGCGCGATCTCTCGCGCGCCTTCCGCGTGTCGGAAGCGCTCGACTTCGGCATCGTCGGTGTGAACGACGGCGTGCCGTCCACGCCGCAGGCGCCGTTCGGCGGCGTGAAGGCCTCGGGCCTCGGCCGCGAAGGCGGCAAGTGGGGCATCGAGGAATACCTCGACCTCAAGTACATCTCGATCGCCCTGGAGTGACGGCATGACCCTCCGATCGATGCTCGCGCTGGTGGCGATGACCTTGGCGGTGCGCTGCGCGCCGCCGCCCGCCGCGGACAGCAAGACGGCCACCACCACGCCCGCCACGCCGGCCGCGGCCGACGCCGCCGACTGGTGGAAGCACGTGACCTTCCTGGCCGACGACGACATGCGCGGCCGCGAGACCGGCAGCCCCGAGCATCGCAAGGCGGCGAACTACGTGTCGGATCAGTTCGAGAAGGCGGGCCTGCAGCCGGCCGGCAGCCACGGCTACCTGCAGCCGGTCACGTTCCGATCGCGGAAGATCGACGAGAGCAAGTCGAGCCTGGCGATCGTGCGCAAGGGCAAGGCGACGCCGGTCGTGCTCGGCGACGAGGCGTCGTTCGGCGTGCGCATCGACGCCGCGCCGGCGGTGGACGCGCCGCTGGTGTTCGCCGGCCACGGCCTGCGCATTCCCGAAGCCAGCCACGACGATTTCGAGGGTCTCGACGTGAAGGGCAAGGTGGTCGTGTACCTCGCCGGCGCGCCGAAGAGCGTGCCCGGTGCGCTGAGCGCGCACTACCAGTCGGCGGGCGAGCGCTGGGCGGTGCTGAAGGCGCTGGGCGCCGTGGGCACGATCTCGGTGGCCAACCCCAGGGCGATGGACGTGCCGTGGGAGCGCTCGGCGCCGAACCGTTTGAATCCGGCGATGGCGCTCGCCGATCCGACGCTCGACGAAACAGCGGGGCAGCAGCTCTCGGTGGCGTTCAACCCGGCGAAGGCCGAGCGGCTCTTCGAGGGCTCGGGCCACACGTTCGGCGAAGTGCTGAAGGTGGCGGACGAGGGCAAGGCGCTGCCGCACTTCGCGCTGCAGGGCAACGTGAAGGCGACGGTGGCGGTGGACACCGCCACGGTGGAATCGCAGAACGTCGTCGGCGTCGTGCGCGGCCGCGATCCCGAGCTGGCCGACGAGTTCGTGGTGCTCACCGCACATCTCGATCACGTCGGCATCGGCGCCGAGATCAACGGCGACACCATCTACAACGGCGCCATGGACAACGCCTCGGGCATCGCCACGCTGCTCGAAGCCGCGCGCGCCGTGGCGGCGGAGCGTCCGAAGCGCTCGGTGGCGTTCGTGGCGGTGACGGCAGAAGAGAAGGGCCTGCTCGGCTCGCGCTACTTCGCGCTGAACCCCACGGTGCCGAAGGCCGGCATCGTCGCCAATATCAACATGGACATGTTCCTGCCGCTGTACCCGATGAAAATGCTGATGGTGCTCGGCCTCGACGAATCGGATCTCGGCGACGACGTCCGCGCCGTGGCCACGGCGATGAACGTGGCCGTGCAGGCGGATCCCGAGCCGCAGCGCAACCGCTTCATCAGAAGCGATCAGTACAGCTTCATCCGCGAAGGCATCCCGGCACTGGCCATGAAGGTGGGCTACGAGGAAGGCTCGCCCGAAGCCGCCATCGCGGCCGCGTGGACCCACGACCGCTACCACGCGCCGTCGGACGATCTCGATCAGCCGATCGATCGCGGCGCCGCCGCCGCGTTCACGAGGCTCATCGGCGAGCTGTGCCTGAAAGTGGCGAACCGCGACGCCCGTCCGCGCTGGAAGGACGCCAGCTTCTTCAAGCGCTTCGCGCGGCCCGTCGCCACCGACACCACCGCCTCGGTGATGGCGCGATGAGCGCGCGCCGCCTGGCCCTGGTGGGATTCGCGATCGCGTTGGCCACCGCGGCCGGCACGGCGCAGGCGCCGCGCACGCACCGGCTCGAGGTGACGCCGTCCACGGTCGCCTACGGCTACTACTGGGCCGACGCGACGCCGGCGCTGAAGATCGCCTCTGGCGACATCATCGACGTCGACACGCTGCTCACCAACACGCCACAGGGCCTCGAGCGCGCCGGTCTCGCGCCCGACAAGGTGCAGGCGTCGCTGCGGCGTATCGTCACCGAGGTCACCGGCGACAAGCGCGGGCCGGGCGGGCACATCCTGACCGGTCCCGTGTACGTGGAAGGCGCCCAGCCGGGCGACGTGCTCGAGGTGAAGGTGCTCTCGATCGACCTGCCGATCGACTACGGCTACAACGGCTGCAGCGGCTTCCTGCCTGAGAACTGCGAGCCCGGCAAGCCGGTGAAGATCGTGCCGCTCGATCGCCAGGCGATGACGGCGGAGTTCTTCCCCGGCATCGTCGTGCCGCTGAAGCCGTTCTTCGGCAGCATGGGCGTGGCGCCGCCAGCCGCCGTGGGCCGCATGAGCAGCAACCCGCCGAGCCGCATGGCCGGCAACATGGACAACCGCGAGCTCACCGTGGGATCCACGCTCTACATCCCGGTGTTCGTGCCCGGCGCGCTCTTCGCCGTGGGCGACGGCCATGCCGCGCAGGGCGACGGGGAAGTGAGCCAGACGGCCATCGAGACGTCGCTGCGCGGACGCCTGCAGCTCACCGTGCGCAAGGGCGAGTCGCTGACGTGGCCGCGCGCCGAGACGCCCACCGACTACATCAGCATGGGCGCCGATCCGGACCTGGCCGTGGCGACGCGCATCGCCATCCAGGAGATGGTCGACTTCGTCTCACGCACGCGCAAGCTCACGAAGCACGAGGCGTATCAGCTCGTGAGTGTCGCCGGTCACGTCGCCGTCACGCAGCTCGTCGACAAGCCGACGATGGGCGTGCACGTGCGTCTGCCGAAGAGCTTGTTCAAGTGACACGTATCGCCGCCCGTGTGCTCGTGTGGGCGGCGGTGGCGTGCCTGTACTCGGGGTGCATCCTCGTCGGTGACTTCGGCGCGCTGTGGAACCGGGATGCGCTCGACGGCGCCCTGGCTGGCCGCTGGGTCTCGACAGAGCTCGGTGAGACCGACCTCAAGGAAATGGCCTTCGTGCGGCGGGGCAATGCGTACGGGTGGATCACGACGGGCGACGACATCGCCTACATGAAAAAGTTCGACACGGTGCGTACGGTTCGCGCCGGCGGCTCGTCGTTTCTCCTCTTGAGGGCTCAGGGCGTTGCCGGCGGCATGATGGTGGCCTATCGCGTGACGCGCGACCGACTCGAACTGCTCGCGGTGCCGGATGTCCCTGGCGGCGAAGGCCTCCCTCCGGCGCCGCCATCCGTCGACTACACCGGACACAGCGAAGTGCCCCCGACCGTGCGGATCAAGACGCTGGACCTGACGGCCGTCGAGTGGCTGGCGGCATTGCACCGGCTCTCGACGGAACGGACCGTCTTCGTGCGGCGTCGCTAACGAGCCGCCTTCTTCTTCGCGAGGTACTGCGCGCGCAGCGCGGTGACGAAGCGGTCGTCGACCAAGCCGGGCGGGTTGCCGGCATACACGAGCTTGTTGGCCTTGCGGAACGCGTCCACCGCGGCGATCGCCTCGGCGTCGAAGGTCGCGTAGTCGCGCGTGTAGTCCGCCGAGGCCTTGCGCGCCGCCGCCTGCATCTGGTCGTACTTCGCGGGATCGCTGCGCCGCAGGTCCTGCATCTCACGCGTGTTCGGCACCACCGGCGGCTCGGGGAACGCCGCCAGCGACGGCCGCCAGTACCCGACCGCGTGCAGCATGCGCTTGAGCTCGATCACGTCGGGCCCTTCGATCTGTGAGAAGGCGCGGTAGCCGAGGCGGCGCTGCGTGGTGTAGTAGATGCGCTTCATCTCGGCGACCGGCTCGGGGTTCTCGCCCACCTCGATCGCCAGCGTGATGAAGTCGTTGCCGCGGCCCGGATCCTTCGGGTCGGCGACGCGAATCGCCGCCGACTGCAGGTTGCCCCAGCGGCTGTCGCCGCCCTTGGCGTGACCGGCTTCGAGCGCGAGAATCATGCGTTCGGCCAGCGGCATGCCTGTCCCCTCGGTGGACTCGAACGTGTTGGCCACCGCCTCGATCACTTCCGGGCCCACCATGATGTTGGCCTGCACCGTGTAGTTCTTCCCCTGGCGGCTGCCGGCCCAGTAGCTGTTTTCCTTGCCGGTGTGGGCGGCGGCGCGGCCCTGCATGTCGATCATGCCGAGCTGCCGCGACTCGCGGCCGGCGTCGTCGGCGAGCAGCTGGGCGATGGCGTCCTTCGGCTCGACGCCCTTGGCCATCAGGTCGAGGCCGCGCACGCCGTACTCGACCATGGTCGAGGCCTGCGTGCACACGGCGCCGATGCCGGCCCGCACCCACGGCACCGCGCGGCCCACGAAGGGCACACGCGTGGTCACGGCGGCGCCCGACTGTCCGGTGGCCGGATCGATCGCGCACAGCGAGAACGTCGAGTACTGCGGATCACCCACCTCGTCGATGGTCACGCCGTCGGCGGCGTGCCACGGCGAGCGCACCGGCGGCGTGGTGGTCTGCGCGAAGGCGGACGTGGCGAGGGCGAGCGAGGCGACGGTGGCGACGACACGGGACACACGCATGGGCACGGCTCCGGAAACCGGCATTCTACCCGGGCCGGCGCCATCGACGCGCGCCGCTGGTAGACTCTGCCGCATGCCGATCACCCGTCGCGAGTTCGGGACCGTCCTGGGCGCCGGTCTGCCGTGGCTGGCGACGGCTGGAGGCGCGGCGATGCAGCAGACGGTGAGCAGGGACGAAGCGAGGGCGATCTACGCGAAGGGCATCAGCATCGACGGCCTCGCCAATCCAGGCTCGATGAACGTGCCGTGGCCGCCGAAGGGGCCCCTCACCGAGTCCCAGCGCGCCAACATCGCGAAGAGCGGTCTCACCGCCATCAACGCCACGGTGAGCGCCGATCGCGTCGAGCCCACGGTGGCCAACATCGCGCTCTGGACCGGCGAGGCGGCCCGCTACCCGCAACTGCTCAGCATCGTCCGCCGGCACGACGACATCGCGCGCGCCAGGGCCGGCGGGCAGATGGGCATCATCCTCGGCTTCCAGGACACCGAGATGCTCGAGCGCGATCTGTCGCGCCTCGAGATGTTCCGGCGCCTGGGCGTGCTCATCATCCAGCTCACCTACAACGTGCGGAACCTCATCGGCGACGGCTGCCTCGAACCGGGCGACGCCGGGCTGAGCACGCTGGGCCTCGAGGCCGTGGAGCGCATGAACGCGCTGGGCATCGCCGTCGACCTGAGCCACTGCGGCACCCGCACCACCGCCACCGGTATCGCGGCGTCGAAGCGGCCGCCGCTCATCACCCATTCGGGCTGCCGCGAGGTCTACCGTCATCCGCGCAACAAGGAAGACCGCGAGCTCAAGGCCATGGCCGACAAGGGCGGCGTGGTCGGCATCTACCTGATGCCGTTTCTCGGAGGTTTCGCCGGGCCGAAGCAGGCCACCAACGAGGACGCCCTCGCGCGTCATCTCGAACACGCCATCAAAGTCTGCGGCGTCGACCACGTGGGCATCGGCAGCGATGCCTCGGTGTCGCCGATCGAGGAGACGGCGGAGTACCTGAAGGCCGAACGCGCGTTCGCCGAAGGCCGCGCCGCCCGCAACAGCGCTGCGCCCGACGAGGATCGGCCGCTGTATCTGCCGGCGCTGAATCATCCGCGTCGGCTCGAAGGCGTCGCCGAGCTGCTGGCGCATCGCGGGCATCCGGCGGCGACGATCGAGAAGGTCATCGGCGGCAACTTCCACCGCGTCCTGAAGGACATCTGGAGCGACTGAACGCCATGCCGCGCTATGTCGCCTTCCTCCGGGCCGTGAACGTCGGCGGCCGCATCGTGAAGATGGACGAGCTCCGCCGCGTCTTCGAGGCCGCCGGCCTCGACGACGTCGAGACCTTCATCGCCAGCGGCAACGTGGTGTTCTCGACGAAGGCCACCGCCACCGCGAAGATCGAGACGATGCTCGAAGCCGCCCTGCGCACGGCGCTCGGCTACGAGGTCCCGGTGTTCGTCCGCAGCACCGCCGAGGTCGCGGCCGCGGCGGCGCATCGCGCGTTTGCCGATGCCGACATCGCGGCGGCAGGCGCGCACGTCGTGGCGTTCCTGCGCGGTCCGCTGGATGCGGCGGGCAGGAAGGGACTGGCGGCGCTCGGATCCGCCGTCGATCGCTTCGTCGCGCACGGACGCGAGGTCTACTGGCTGTCCAGCGTCAGGCAGGGCGAGTCGAAGATGACGCTCGTGAAGTTCGAGCGCGCCATCGGCCAGCCGGCGACGATGCGGTCGATGATCTCGGCGGGCAAGCTCGCCGCGAAGCACTGCGCTTAGCGCGCGGCGGCGGCGACCCCGGTGATCGCGGATGCCAGTCGCGCCGCCACCACGCCCGCGCCGGTGTCGTTGAAGTGCAGCAGATCGCCGGCGAACCACTCGCGCCGCCCGTTCATCTCTGCCGCCAGATCCACCACCTCGACGCCGTGGCCGGCGGCCACACGCAGCGTCGCCGTGCGCGCGGCCGATTCGAAGGCGAGCAGCACATCGGGGGTGGCGCGCTGCACCAGCGTGCGCCAGGCCAGCAGCGCCTGGGCGTCGCCGGCATCGGGCGGTGTCCGGAAGCCGTGGGCGTGCGTGACTACGATCACCCGGGCACCGGTGGCCGCCACGTGGGCGACCAGCTGCGACATGTCGGCTTCGAACTGGGCGAGCCGGTCGGCCGGCACCTCGCGGTAGAACCACGACGCCTCGTGCGCGCCGTCGATGCGGGCGATCTCGCGCTCGACACGGCGCTGCTGCACGAACGCCGGATACTCGATGACGTCGCGCGCCCGGTCGAGGGCCCGCGGCATCCACCACGCCGGCCGCGCGAAGCCCGCCGGCCGCGGCCGTGCCGTATGCGGCGCGTTCGGCGAGAGGTAGAACGCCGGTGTCGGGTAGATGGTGACGATCGCGGGCCGGAAGCGCGCGTCCCAGTTGGTCCACGTGCGATCGATGTCGGGCACCGTCATCCCGTAGATCGCGGCGTTCACCACCTCGTGACAGCCGGTGGCGCGCAGGGCGCTGGCGAGCTGCGTCGGATACTCGTGGCCGGGCGTCTCGTAGAGGCCGAAGGTCTCGGAGGCGCCGAGCGTCATCACCCGCGTGCATCCCGGAGCCGGCGCCTCGGTCATGTCAGGGCTGCGAAAGCCGAAGGCGTTCAGCCGCCACACCTTGTGCCGTCCGTGCGGCCGGCCGCGCAGGCCCAGATCGTCCTGCACCACCAGGTCGGCGTCCTTGTCGGGCGACGACAGCAGCGGCACGTCGTCGCGCACGAGGTCGTGCACGCGCGCGGTCAGCTCCACACCGGCGCCGAGCGTGATCAGCAGGCCTACGGCGTGGGCCACCGTGGACATCGAGAGCTGGCGAACGATTGGAGCGGACGCGGACACGCGTTCTGATTATGCCGTCATCGCCGGTCGCCGACGTGGTCGCGACGCCGCCGCGCCACCAAGGACGCGCGCGACCGCGATCGTCTCGGGTGCAGGCTCGGGCACTGCCGTGGCGTTCGATGCACGGCCGCACGGGCCTGCTGCGGGGGCCCGGCGCCGGCGGGTGATAATGGCCGAGGTGGCGCCTGGCGCCGGCGCATGCTCTTCAACTCGTTCATCTTCCTCGGGGCGTTCCTGCCGATCACCTACGTGGTCTTCTGGAACCTCGCCTCGGCCCGCGCCCGCTACATCTGGCTCGCCGTCACCGGCTACGTCTTCTACGGCTACTGGGATCCGCGCTTCACGCTGCTCATGGCGTTCTCGACGGCCGTGAGCTACTTCGCCGGTCTCGGCTTCCTGCGCTGGTCGGATCCGCGCCGACGGAAGCTCTGCCTGGTGGTGCCGATCGCGGTCGACCTGTCGCTGCTCGGCTTCTTCAAGTACGCGAACTTCGCGCTGGCCTCGACCGGGCAGCTGATGGGCCTCTTCGGCGCCTCGCCGCACCTGCCGCACCTCGACATCATCCTGCCCATCGGCATCTCGTTCTACACGTTCCACACCATCAGCTACATCGTCGACGCCTATCGCGGCACCATCACCCCCACCCGCAACTTCTTCGAGTTCGCGGCCTACGTGTCGCTGTTCTCGCAGCTGGTCGCCGGGCCGATCGTGCGCTTCCGGCAGATCGAGAAGGACCTCGAGCACATCGCCGACACCAGCTGGTCGCGCTGGATCGCCAAGGGGGCCTCGTTCTTCGTCGTCGGCATGGTCGAGAAGGTCATCATCGCCGACACGTTCGCGGCGTTCGTCGATCCGGCCCTCGCCGACCACGCGGCGCTGTCGTCGCTCGGCGTCTGGGCGGTATTCGTCGGCTACTCGCTGCAGCTCTACTTCGACTTCGCCGGCTACAGCGACATGGCGGTCGGCCTCGGCTACCTGTTCGGCCTGCGCATCCCGCAGAACTTCGACTCGCCCTACAAGGCGCTCGACCCGTCGGACTTCTGGCGGCGCTGGCACATCTCGCTGTCGTCGTGCCTGCGCGACTACGTCTACATCCCGTTCGGCGGCAATCGCGGCGGCGAGGGCCGCACCCGCCGCAACCTGATGCTGACCATGCTCATCGGCGGCCTGTGGCACGGCGCCAGCTGGAACTTCGTGATCTGGGGCGGCTACCACGGCGCGCTGCTCATCGCCTACCGCGTGCTCGGCTCGCGGTGGGACGCCGTGCCGGCGCTGGTGCGCCGCACGGCGATGTTCGTGCTCGTGCTCGTCGGCTGGGTGTTCTTCCGCGCCGCCGACCTGCCCACGGCGCTGTCGCTGCTGCAGCGGATGGCCGTGCCCACGGGCGGCACGCTGTTCGAGGGCGCCGGACTCTTCGCCGCGTGCGCGGCCGGCGGCCTGCTGTTGGCCATGGCCGGTCCCAACGCGTTCGACCTGCATCGCGACGATCGCATCAGCCTCGGCCGCGCCTACGCCGTGTCGCTGGCGTTCGGTGCGTGCCTCGCGGTGATGGCCGGCGCGTCGCCCTCGCCCTTCCTCTACTTCCAGTTCTGACCGCTGGCGCCGGCTCGGCCGTCGTCGTGTGGCATGCTGACGAGGCATGCGCACCTTCGCGTTCGAGACCGTCGACGTCTTCACCTCGCGGCGTTTCGGCGGCAATCCGCTGGCCGTGTTCCCCGAGGCCTCGGGCCTCACCGACGGCGAGATGCAGCAGCTCGCCGCCGAGTTCAACCTCAGCGAGACCACCTTCGTGCTGCCGCCGGCCGAGCCGTCTCACACGGCGCGCGTGCGCATCTTCAATCGCAGTCACGAGATGCCGTTCGCCGGCCACCCGATGGTGGGCACGGCGTTCGTGCTGGCGTCGCGGATGCCGGGCGCCACGGACGCGTTCACCTTCGAAGTGCCGGCCGGACTCGTGCGTATTCGCCTCACGCGCGAGGGCGGCGCGGTGACCGGCGCCGAGATCGACGCGCCGCAGCCGCTCTCCACCGGCGTCACGCTGGCGGCGGACGACATCGCGGCGTCGATCGGCCTCGCGCCCGCGGATGTCGTCACCACCGCGCATCCGCCGATCTTCGCCACCGTCGGCAACACCTACGTGATCGCCGAGGTGACGCGCGAGGCGCTCGGGCGCGCCACGCCGGATCTCGCGGTCTTCCGTCGCGTGCTGGCATCGACGCCCGGACTCGGGAATCGCTATTCGCTTTACGTCTACGCGCGGCGTGATGCCACGAGCGTCGAGTCGCGGATGTTCGCGCCGATCGTCGGCACCTGGGAGGATCCGGCCACCGGCAGCGCCGCCACGCCGCTCGCCGCGCTGCTGCTCTCGATCGCCGGCGGGGACGCGCTGGCGGTCGACATCCATCAGGGCGTCACGATGGGGCGCCCCAGCCTGCTGCGGGCGTCGGCGTATCGCGCCGACGACGGCATCCGCGCCCGCGTGGCCGGCACCTGCGTACCGGTGTTCAGCGGCACGGCGCGGCTGTGAGCGTGCCGTCCCGCGGCTAGAACCGGAACAGCCGGTTCACCTTCACCACGAACGCGCGGTTGCGCAGGCCGGGGTAGCCGGTGGTGGTGGTGTCGCGCTCGTCGGTGTAGACGACGAAGATCTCGCTGCCGGGCCGGTATTCCCAGCGGAAGCGGACGTTGCTCGAGAAGGTGCGGTCGTTCGAGCTGTATTGCACCAGCGCGCTCAGGAACTTCATGGGCGTGAAGGCGTAGTCCATGCGCGCGCGCAGCAGCTTGGTGTCGAAGTCGCCGGCCGGCAGGCGGCCCTGGTTGAACGTGATCGACGGCTCCACCGAGAACTGCTTCAGGATCGCCACCCTGGCGCCACTCAGCGTGTAGCTCGTGAGATGGCCGTTGTAGAACTGGCCGACGCGCACACCGATCGTGCCCGACGCGCGACGCTGCTGCCCGAACGCGTAGCTCGTTGCCACCGAGGTGAAGTCGAAGTCGCCCGGCGCGATGTTCACGCCGCGGGCCACGTTGAACGGCCGCACCAGCAGCTCCTGATCGGCGTTCACGTCGAACACGAACTGATCGCTCGTCTGGAACTCGGTGAGGAAGTGCAGCGTGTTGCTCGACGACTCGACCTTGTGGTCGCGGTTCACGACGTACTCGCTGGCGCCCTCGAACAGGTAGCGGCGCACGCGACGGCCGCGGCGCTGCCGCGGGCTGAAGCGCGCCGACGCGAACGTGCGGCCGAAGCCACGCCGCTGCACGAAGCCCACTTCCGGATAGAAATTGGTGCCGACGTCGAGGTAGTCGAGCCGGGCGCCGTAGCGATCGCCGCCGTACTCGATGCGCGCCTGGTAGCTGTCTTCGTCGCCCGTGCGGTTGGGCGACTCGCTGCGCGCGTAGTAGGCGTTGGCCGAGAGGTTCTGGAAGAACGAGAAGGCGCCGTCGATGCCGAAGGCCTGGTTGGCGCCGCCCAGCGTGGGGGAATGCGAGCGGTTCGTGAAGATCACGCCGATGTTGCTGCGGCGCAGCACGTCGCGGCGGACGCGCACCACCGAGAAGTTGGTGCGCGGCGTGCAGGTGCTGTAGGGCGCCTTGCAGGCGTCGGCATCGATTCCGGCGGTCGTCTCGTAGCCGGTCTCCATGTTCATCAGGCCGATGGCGGTCTTGCCCACCGTGCCGGTGACGCGGCCGCCGGCCATGATCGGCACTTCGCGGCCGTTGTTCAGGCCGATGCGGCGCGTGAAGAAGAGCTGCGGCGCGTTGTTGTTGATCGAGGTCTGGCCGCTGAAGCCGGCCTGGCCCGACAGGCGCGCGAACTCGAACGTGCCTCGGCCCTCGAGGAAGAAGTCGCGCTTCTCGGGGAACACCACCGGAAAGCGGGTGAGGTTCACCTGCTGCTCGTCCACCTCGACCTGCGCGAAGTCGGTGTTCACGGTGAGGTCGGCGGTCATGTTGGCGCTGATGCCGTACTTGGCGTCGATGCCGCCGGTCACCTTGCCCTTGTCGTTGATCTGCGGCGTGCGCGTCAGGTCCGACGTCAGCTTCGAGATGCCGTACGGCTTCAGCTCGATGTTCTTCGCCGCCGGCGGCGGATCCATGCCGACCAGCGTCGCCGCCACCGAGGCGCGGAAGATGCTGGTGACGCCGCCGGTCGACGCCGGCACGAACGTGAGGTGGGTCCACTCGTTCTTGCGGCGGATGGCGCGGCGGATCTGGATGCCCCATTCATGACCGGGGCCCGAGAGATAGCGGATCGAGCGGAACGGGATCGCCATCTCCACCGTCCAGCCGCCGTCGAAGCGGCCGGTCTTCACGAACCACACCGGGTTCCAGTCGGCGTTCGGGTTGCCTTCGTTGGCCACCACCTGATCGGCGCGGGCGCCGAGCGGGTTGGTGTAGAAGTTGAAGCCGTTGCGGCGGTCGTGGAAGGTGTCGATCATGGCGCCGAACATGTCGTTCTGGCGCAGCTGGTTGGTGTCGCGGCGGTACTCGTTGGCCGTCCACTCCTCGGGCGGCGCCGTGTCCCAGCAGCGGCCCGAGATGTAGAGGTACTCGTCGTTGAACGCGATCCAGGCCTCGGTGCGCTCGCTAGCCGGCTGGCCCTCGTTCGGCACCGTCTGGATGAAGCCCGACATCGACTTCACGTCCGTGTAGAACGGCTCGTCGAGCGTGCCATCGATGACGAGCGGGTGGTCGATGCGGGTGGCGCGCACGACGACGCGGCCGTTCTCGCCGCGGGTGATCACCTCGGGCGCCACCGGCGCCGGCGGATCGGGCATGCCCGGCAGGTTGAACTGACGGCGCGGCTGGCGGGCCGCTGGTTGCGCGGCTGCCTGGGAGCGCGCGGGTTGCGCGGATGCGGCAGCGACGACGCCGCCGACGAGCGTACAGAGCACGAACGCCGTGACCAGATGCCCGGACCGGACCGCGGGGGCGCACCCGCGTCCGGCCCACAGGGCCGAACGAACCATCGAACCTACCGGAGTTCTGCGAGGATCCCGTCGACCATCTTCTTGGCGTCGCCGAAGAGCATGCGCGTGTTGTCGAGGAAGAACAGGGGATTTTCGACGCCGGCGTAGCCGCTGGCCATGCCGCGCTTCATCACGATACAGACCTTCGCCTTCCACACCTCGAGCACCGGCATGCCGTAGATCGGGCTCGACGCGTCGTCGAGGGCGCCGGGGTTCACGATGTCGTTGGCGCCGATGACGAGCACGGCGTCGGTCTCGGGGAAGTCGTCGTTGATCTCGTCCATCTCGAGGACGATGTCGTACGGCACCTTGGCCTCGGCGAGCAGCACGTTCATGTGGCCCGGCAGGCGGCCGGCCACCGGGTGGATCGCGAAGCGCACGTTGGCGCCCTTGTCGCGCAGGATCTTGGTGACCTCGTAGAGCGGGTACTGCGCCTGCGCCACGGCCATGCCGTAGCCGGGCACGATCACCACGTTCTTCGCTTCCTGCAGGATGTCGGCGGTTTCCTTGGCGGTGACGCTCTTCACCTCGCCCTGCGGCTCGCCCGCGCCCTTGGCCGGGGCGGCGCCCTCCTCGGCGCCGAAGCCGCCGAAGATGACGCTCAGGAACGAGCGGTTCATCGCCTTGCACATGATGTAGCTCAGGATGGCGCCGCTCGAGCCCACCAGCGCGCCGGTGATGATGAGCAGGTCGTTGTTCAGCATGAACCCGGCCGCCGCCGCCGCCCAGCCCGAGTAGCTGTTCAGCATCGACACCACGACGGGCATGTCGGCGCCGCCGATGGCCATCACCAGGTGTACGCCGAGCACGCCGGCCACCGCCGTCGTGAGCAGCAGCGGCGAGAGCGTCGGGTGGCCGAGGAACTGCGACCCGAAGAACACGCACGCGCCCACCATGGCGATGTTCAGCAGGTGACGCGCCGGCAGCAGCAGCGGCTTGCTGCCGATGAGGCCCTGCAGCTTGCCGAACGCCACGATCGATCCCGTGAAGGTGACGGCGCCGACGAACACGCCGACGAACGTCTCGATCTGGTGGATGGTGGCGGCGACGCCTTCGTGCACCGCGGTCGGATCCAGCGTGCCGCCGAGACCCACGAGCACCGCGGCGGCGCCGACGAAGCTGTGCAGGATGGCGACGAGCTGCGGCATCGACGTCATCTCGACGCGCGACGCCAGCACGGCGCCGATTGCCGAGCCGACGGCCATGGCGCCGGCGAGCACGGGATAACCACCGGCCCGCGGGCTCACCGCGGTGGCGATGGCGGCGATCAGCATGCCGATGATGCCGTAGAGATTGCCGCGAGCGGCGGTGGCCTGGGCGGAGAGTCCGCTCAGGCTGAGGATGAAGAGCACACCTGCGACCAGGTATGCGACGGTGATGAGCGTTTCAGGCACGACCGGTGATCCTCGCGAGCCTAGCGGCGGAACATCCGCAGCATGCGCTGCGTGACCATGAAGCCGCCGACGATGTTGATCGTGGCGAGGAGGATGGCGCTGGCGCCGAGGATCACCATGAGCGATCCCGGCGGGCCGTTGAGCTGCAGCATGCCACCCACGAGGATGATGCCGCTGATGGCGTTGGTGACGCTCATGAGCGGCGTGTGCAGCGCCGGCGTCACGTTCCAGATCACCTGCCAGCCGATGACGACGGCCAGCGCGAACACCGTGAAGTGCGAGAGGAACTCACTGGGTGCGGTGAGACCGAGGCCGGTGAGCAGCACCGCGGCAATCAGCGCCGTGACCGCCGAGCTCGTGCCGCTGGCCGGCTCGGAGGCGGCACCGTGGCCGTGGCCGCCCGCCTTCCCCGCCTTCGCCGGCGCTGCCGGCTTCGGCGAGGCTGCGGCCTTGGCCGGCGCCGGTGGCGCCTCCTTCTTCGGCGGCGGCCACATCAGCTGCCCGTCGCGCAGGATCAGCGCGCCGCGCACGACCTCGTCGTTCTCGTCGATCTTGTAGTTCTTGCCGCCGCCCATATCGGTGAGCAGGTGGCACAGGTTGTTGCCGTAGAGGAAGCTCGCGGTGGGCGCGAGACGGCTCGGCAGATCGGTGTAGCCGACGATGTGCACGCCGTGCGCCTGCACGGCCTGGCCGGGCACCGTGCACTCGCAGTTGCCGCCGTTCTCGGCCGCCAGGTCGACGATGACCGAGCCGCGCTTCATGCTCTTCACCATCTCTTCGGTGATGAGCTTCGGCGCCGGCTTGTTGGGGATGAGCGCGGTGGTGACGATGATGTCGACCTCGCGCGCCTGGGCGGCGAACATCGCCATCTCGGCGGCGATGAAGGCCGGGCTCATCTCCTTCGCGTAGCCGCCGCCGCCCTCGCCGTCTTCGTGCACGTCGAGTTCGATGAACTCGGCGCCCATGCTCTTCACCTGGTCCTTCACCGCGGCGCGCGTGTCGAACGCGCGCACGATGGCGCCCAGGCCGCGCGCCGCGCCGATGGCGGCGAGTCCGGCGACGCCGGCGCCGATCACCAGCACCTTGGCGGCCGGCACCTTGCCGGCGGCCGTCATCTGGCCGGTGAAGAAGCGGCCGTAGAAGCCGGCGGCCTCGACGATGGCGCGGTAGCCGGCGATGTTGGCCATCGACGACAGCGCGTCCATCTTCTGCGCGCGCGAGATGCGCGGCACCTGGTCCATGGCGATGGCGTTCACCTTGCGGGCCGCCATGCGATCGATCAGGTCCTTGTTCTTGACCGGCCACAGGAAGCTGATGAGCATCGCCCCCGGCTTCAGCAGGTCGACCTCGTCAGCCGTGGGCGGCTGCACCTTCACCAGGATGTCGGCGGCGCCCCAGAGGGCGGTGCGATCCGGCACGACGGTGGCGCCGGCCTTTTCGTAGGCGTCGTCCGCGAAGGCCGCCGCCAGGCCCGCCTGCGCTTCCACGCGGACCTCGAATCCCATCCCCGCGAGCTTCGTGACGGTCTCGGGCGTGGCCGCCACCCGTCGTTCGCCCGGCCAGCTTTCTCTCGGAACTGCGAGCACCATGAAACGAGACGCCTTCCTGCGCGACAACGCCTCCGCTGCGGTTTACGATGGATTCGGCATGACCGACCCGGCAGCGGCGCCCCATGATACGCGGAAGTCATCGTCCAGGATCGGCGGGACCGGCCGCGGCTGGCCCGTTCTGACCCTGGCCCCGGTGCTGGCGCTCGCCCTGTGCGGCCCGGCGGCGTCCCAGACCGCGGCGCCGCCGGCGCCCGCGTCGACCGGCATTGGCGCGTCGCTGCTGGCACGCATCGTCGACCTGACCGGTCCCGGCATGGACGGTCGCGGCGCTGGCAGCGAGGGCGGCGCGAAGGCTCGCGCCTATATCGAGGCCGCGCTGGCGAAGACCACCCTGGCGCCCGCAGGGGTGGAGCGCTACGCCCAGCCGTTCACCACCACGACCAGGGCCGGCACGCGCGTGTCGGGCGTGAACCTGCTGGCCCGGTGTCCGGGCCGCCGGGCCGACGCGCCCACCATCGTGGTCTCCGCGCATTACGACCATCTGGGCGTGCGCGACGGCAAGGTGTATCCCGGCGCCGACGACAACGCCTCGGGTGTGGCGCTGCTGCTGCACATCGCCGAGCGCTGCGCCGCGCAGCCGTTCACCCATCCGCTGCTGCTGGCGTTCTTCGATGCCGAGGAGCTGGGCCTCCAGGGCGCGAAGGCGTTCGTGCAGGCGCCCACCGTGCCGATCGACCGCATCGCCGTGAATCTGAACTTCGACATGGTGAGCCGCAGCGACACCCGCGAGCTCTATGTCTCAGGACCTGGGCGCTGGCCGCGCCTGAAGGACCTGCTGGCGCCGGTGGCGGCCAACGCGCCGATCAACGTGCGCTTTGGCCACGACACCGGCGGCGGGCAGGACGACTGGACCACGCAGTCGGACCACGGCGCCTTCCACGCCGCCGGCATCCCATTCGTCTACCTCGGCGTCGAGGATCACGCCGATTACCACAAGCCCACCGACACCCCCGAGAAGATCGCGCCGGCGTTCCTCGACGGCGTTGCCGCGGTGGCGCTGCGCGTGTTGACGGCGCTCGACGGCGCCACGGCGTTCAAGTAGCGCCGTGCCGCCACGTTCCCGTGCCGCCGCGCTCACCGCGTTGGCGCCGCCGCTCGATCGTCTCTACGACGACTTCAATCTCACCCATTCGACGCGCGATCCGATCTGGACCGTGCGCCGCTACGCCGCGGCCGATGACCAGGAAGTGGTGGCGTTCATCGCCTCGGCGCTGGCGTTCGGACGGGTGCAGAGCGTGCTGCAGACCGTGGACGCGGTCCTCGGCGTGATGGGCCCGTCGCCGGCGGCGTTCCTGCGTCAGTTCACGCCTGACCAGGCCGGGGTGTTCGACGGCATCGGCCACCGCTGGATCCGCAGCCGCGATCTGGCAGCGTTCGCGTATCAGCTGCACCTGATGCTGGTCGAGGCGGGCTCGCTCGAAGCGTTCTTCGCGCGCGGCCACGCGGCCGACGCCGAGACCGTGGAAGATGGCCTCGAGTCGTTCTCGACCCGCGCGCTGGCGCTGGATCTCAAGCCAATCTACGGACGCGCGCGACCGAAACCAGGCGTCGCCTACTTCTTCTCGCGGCCGTCGTCGGGCGGCGCGTGCAAACGGCTCAACCTGTTCCTGCGTTGGGTGGTGCGTCGCGACGCCGTGGATCTCGGCCTGTGGTCGGCGGTCACGCCGTCGCAGCTCGTCGTGCCGCTCGACACGCACATCATCCGCGTGGGACGCTGTCTCGGCCTGACGCGCCGCGTGAGTCCCGGCTGGAAGATGGCCACCGACATCACGGCCACGCTGCGGGCGCTGGCGCCAGAGGATCCCGTGCGCTACGACTTCTCGATGTGTCACCTGGGCATGATGGGCAACTGCGGTTTCGGATCCACGCGCACCAACGCGCAGTGTCCGCTGCAGGCGATCTGCCGGCCGGCTCGGCCGGCGCGGAGCCGCCGATGAGCGGCAGCGGCTACATCCGCCGTCCGAAGGCCCTCACGCCCGAGAAGCCGGGCACCGGCGCGCCGGCGGTGAAGAACTACATCACGCCGGCCGGGCATCGCCGGCTGACCGAGGAACTGAATCACCTGTGGAAGGTCGAGCGGCCGAAGCTGGTGGAAACCGTGGCGTGGGCGGCCGCCAACGGCGACCGCTCCGAGAACGGCGACTACCTCTACGGCAAGCGCCGGCTGCGCGAGATCGATCGCCGCGTCCGCTTCCTGTCGAAGCGGCTCGACATCGCCGAGATCGTCGACAACGCCGGCCGGAAGCACGAGAAAGTGTTCTTCGGCGCCACCGTCACATACGCGAACGCCGCCGGCGACGAGCGCACGGTCACGATCGTCGGCGTCGACGAGATCGGCTCGGGCGACGAGCGCGTGTCGTGGCGATCGCCGCTGGCCGGCGCGCTGCTCAAGGCGAAGGTGGACGACGTCGTGGTGCTGCGCACGCCGCGCGGACCCGAGCGCCTCACCATCGTCGACATCCGCTACGACCCGGTGCCCTAGCAACTAGCTCGTCGATCGTACCGTGAGCCGTCGATCGATGGGCGTCACGCCGAGGTCGCTGAACCAGCAGACCAGTTCATCGACGAGGTCGATTCTTAGCGTGTAGTCGCCGGGCGCGAGGTCCGCCGGCAGCGTGATCGTCATCGGCACGCGGATGCGTGTGCCGGGCGCGACATCGCGCGCGAGGAACGTGCGGCCCAGCGTGTCGTGCACCAGCCGGCCGTTGGGCTGCAGCAGCTTGCAGCCGGCGGTGACGAAGCCGCCGAACCGCGACGGCGCCGACAGCCACAGCGAGTCGCCGGTGTTCTCGGCCTCGAGCGTGCACGTGAGCGTCGTGCCAGGCGCGGCGAAGCCGTCGGCCAGCGACGCCGTGAGGCGCGCGTCGAGGCGTCCGGGATAGCGCGAGGTCAGCGGCTTCCGGCCTTCGCGCACGAGCATGCCGTAGGCGTGGTGCCGATGCAGTTCCTCCAGCACGCCCGCTTCGGTCATGTGCGGCCGCGGATGCCGGCCCGTCTTGAAAAGATCCACGTCGGCGATCGGCAGCAGCCGCAGCGGCGATTGCAGCGTGGCCGACAGCATGGCCTCGGCGAAGCCGAGCGAGCGCGCCTCGCGCAGGAACGCCAGCACGTCGAACGGCTCGTCGTTCTCGCCGTGTTCACGCCGGGCGCGCTGGGTCTCCTCGGCTTTCAGGTGATCGAGGCCGGGTTCGCAGAACGCCAGCCGCGCGCCGGGTTTGAGCACGCGGGCGAGTTCGCGCGTGGCCAGCGGCAGATCCGGCACGTGGTGCAGCACGTTCATCGCCAGCGCGCCGTCGAACGACGCATCGGCGAAGGGCAGGCGCTCGGCGACGCCGTCGGCTACGGTGACGCGGCCCTGGATGCGCCCGGCGTCGAACGACGGACGGCGCAGGTTGTTACGCATCGCGCGATGATCGGGATCCACGGCCACCACCGTGTAGCCGAGCCGCGCCAGCATCTCGGACGAGAAGCCCGATCCGGCGCCGAGATCGAGGACGCGATCGCCCGGCTTGCAGTCGAGCAGCAGGATCGCCGTGGCCAGGTCGAAGAGCCAGCGCACGCCCTGTTCGTGCGTGGCCGGGCAGACGGGGAAGAGGCCGGCGGAGAAGACGTCGCCGGGTGTGGCGTCGGCGTCGGGATCGGAGGCCATGCGTCATTGTCTCCCGCGCGCGGTGGCGCGGCAGCACGCCTCGTATGCGGCCAGCGTGCCTTCCACCAAACGATCGACGCCGAACTCGGCCTGCACGCGCGCGCGTCCGGCCTCGCCCATGGCGGCGCGCTTCGCCGGATCCTTCAGCAGCGTCACGATCGCCGTGGCGAGACCCTCGGCGTCTCCGGGGGGCGCGAGCAACCCGGTGACGCCGTGTTCCACGGCCTCCGGGATGCCGCCCGCGGTGGTGCCGGCCACCGCGAGGCCCATCGCCATGGCGTCGAGCAGCGTGGACCCGAGGCCTTCGGTCACCGAGCTCATCACGAAGAGATCGGCGCTGCGCGTCAGCGCCAGCACGTCGTCGCGGAAGCCCGCGAGCACCACGTGCTTGCCGAGATCGAGATCCTTCAGCTGCTGCTCGAGCGACTCGCGCAGCTCGCCTTCGCCGAAGATCACGAGCTGCGCGTCGGGCACCTGCGTGCGCACGCGCACCATGGCGTCGAGCAGGTGCTTCTGGCCCTTGTGCGGCACCAGCGCGGCGATGTTCACGAGCACCGGCGAGCCCTTCGGGAACCAGAACTCCTGGTGCAGGTCGGCGGCCGGCACCTGCATCACCCGTTCGACGTCGATGCCGTCGTGCACCACGCGGATGCGCGAGGCCGGGATGCCGTCGCTCTCGAGGATCCTGGCGATGGCGCGCGAGGCGGCGATGTAGCAGGCGGCCTGGCGATACTTCCAGCGCGAGAACGAGTTGCGGTTCAGCCGGAAGTCGACGCGCCGCGACACCACCAGCACCGGCGTGGCGTTGCCGACGCCGAACGACAGCGCCAGCGACGCCATCGCCACCGCGTGTGGATCGTGCGCGTGCACCACGTCGGGCCGGTGCAGCGCGATCACGCGGGCGAGGCGCCACGCGGCGGCGAGATCCACCTCGGATCGCGGCGCCAGCGGCACCAGGTCGTCGCCCTCGCTCGCGCGTCGACGCAGCACGCCGTCGGGGTGGGCCACGAGCACGGCGCGGTGTCCGCGCGCGCGCAGGCCCAGCACCGTCAGGAGGACTTGCTGCTGTCCACCGCGCCAGGTGCGGGCCGTGTCGATGTGGAGGGAGAACACAGTTCCCAGAGCTTTGCGAACTTGAGCGCCACGTAGGTGGCGTTCAGCGTCGAGATGACGAGACCGGCGAGGCCGTCGCGGAAGCCGCCGCGCAGCACGTAGTTCCTGAGGAACGCCGCCGGCGGATGCACGGCCAGGTCGAACCAGCCCGCCGTGCGGCCGTCGTCGCGCATCTGCCGCGCGGCCAGCGTGGTGTAGCGATCCATCGTCTGCAGATGGTGCGACAGATTGCGGTAGGCGTAGTGCTGCAGCTCGCCCGTGAGATCCACCGGCGTGCCGTCGACCTTCACCGACTCGTGCACGAGCCTGCCGGTCCACCGGCCGCGGCGGCGATCGTAGAGGCGCAGCTGGTAATCGGGATACCAGTCGGTGGAGCGGATCCAGCGACCGAGATGGAAAGTGACGCGCGGCACGCGGTAACCCGCGGCCGGCGGCTCGTTCCTCAGGATCGCCTGGATCTCGGCGGCGAGCGCCGGCGTCACCCGTTCGTCCGCGTCGAGCGACAGGATCCAGTCGTGGCTGGCCTCGGCCGCGGCGCGGTTCTTCTGCTCGACGTAGCCGGGCCACGGCCGCACCAGCACCTTCGAGGTGTAGCGGCGGGCGATGTCGACGGTGGCGTCGGTGCTCTCGGAATCCACCACCACGATCTCGTCGGCCCACGAGACCGACTCGAGCGCGGCCGCCAGGTTGGCGGCCTCGTCGCGCGTGATGATGGTGACCGACAGCTTCGGCACGCGCAGGATCTTACCTGCTCGCGCCGAGGCGTGGGGAACGGGTTACTGCTGGCGCTGGCCGGTGGTCGACGTGCCGGTGGTGGCGCCCGTCGTGCCCGTGCCCGCCGCGCCGCCCGAGATCACCGTGACGCCGGCGCCGGCGCCCAGGGGCGCCACCTGCGAGGTCTCGTAGTTCACCACCGACTTCAGGTAGTCGATCAGCGCCTGCAGCTCGTTGTTCTTCGCCTGGTTCAGGTCGCGCTGCGCCTGCAGCACGAAGAAGTTGGTGGTCATGCCGGCCTGGAACTTCTTCTCTTCCGCCTCGAGGCGCTTCTCGGCCAGCGCCCGCGAGGCGCGGGTGGCCTCGACGCGCTTGCCGTTGGTCGACACGGTGCGGGCGGTTTCGCGTACTTCGGTGGCGACGCGGATCTTCGAGGCATCCAGCTGCTTCACCGACTGCTGGTTCTGCAGGCGGGCGCGCGCCAGGTTGGCGTCCTGCGCCGAGGTACCGAGGGGGTAGCTGAGCTGCACGGCGAACGTCCACGACGGGAAGTCGGCGGTGATCACGTTGCCGAGCACGTCGGTGTAGGGCTTGTTGATGTTGCCGATGATGGTGCCGGGGAAGCCGTCGTTGGCGCGCACGAACTGGCTGCCGCCGATGCCGGTAGCGCCGTAGTTCACCGAGGCGCTCACGTCGGGCAGCACCTGGTTCTTCAGGAACCGGATGGTGACGTCGTTGGCCTCGATGGTCTTCTGGGCCTGCTGCAGGTCGGTGCGGCTGTCGAGGGCGCCCTTCACGGCGGCGTCGATGTCGACCGTGATCGGCGTGAAGGCGGCGGCGTCGGTGGGCAGGAGGCGCGAGGTCCACTGGTCGGCGGCGTGCTGGCCGTAGATGAGCGCGCGGAGCGCGTCTTCGGCGCGGGCGATGGCCGCTTCGGCGACGATCACCGCTTCCTCACGCTGGGCCACTTCGGCTTCCGCCTGGACGATGTCGATTGGCGCCATCGTGCCGATCTCCACGCGGGCGCGGTTCTCTTTCAGCGAGCGCTGCGCGAGTTCGAGCGACTGGCGCTGCACGTCGAGGCTGTTGATGGCGAACACCAGGTCCCAGTAGGCGTTCTTCACCGAGCGCGTGGTGGTGGCGACGGCCTCCTTCACCTGCACGTCGGAGATCTCGCGGTTCTTGCGCGAGACCTGCAGCTGCTGTCGGGTGCTGTCGATGCCGAAGTTCCGCAGCAGCGGCTGGGTGAAGTTCAGCGACAGCGTCGAGCCGGTCTGCGGCGAGAAGTTGCTGAAGACGTTGTTGGTCGTGGCCCGCGAGTTGTCCCACGACACGCTGTAGCGCGAGCCGTACCAGGGCAGGTTGGCGCCGAAGCCGACGTTGTACTGCACCTGCGTGTTGGTGACCTTGCTCTGGCCGCCCGACAGGAAGCTGTTGACCGGGTTGTTCCGGTTGTCACCCTGGAAGAGGCTGGTCAGGCTGGGTGCCCAGCCCGACTTGGCCAGCGAGATCGCCACGTCCTGGATCTGCGGGGTGATGCGCACCACCTCGAGGTCGGCGTTCTGCTTCAGCGCCAGTTCCACCGCGTCGGTGATGCTCAGCCGCCGCTCGCCGGCCGGGGGGGCCGCCTGCGCGGGTGTCTGGGCGTGAACAGGCGCTACTCCGAAAACGGACAGTCCGCCCAGGGCCACTGCCACTGCCGAAACCGCCGCCGACCGTCGAATGCCGAACATGTGCTGGTTCTCCAGAAGACCGTGAGGAAGGCGACCGGCCGTTCCGCCCGTCGATCCGAGCAAGATCGCTGCCGCCCTCTGACGCGCGCCTGACCGCGCGCCACAAGGATAGACGTCCCAGGGTGGGCCGGGGTTCGCGATCCCGCCAGCTATACTACCGTCCGATGACCCCGACCGACGTCCTGCGCCACTTCCGCGAATCGGGCGCCCTGCTCGAAGGCCACTTCAAGCTCTCGTCCGGCCTGCACAGTAACAAGTACCTGCAGTGCGCCCTGGTGCTGCAGCACCCGGCCCGCGCCGAGGCCCTCGGCGCCGCCATCGGCGAGGCCACCCGCGCCTGGGGCGCCAACGTGGTGCTGTCACCGGCCATGGGCGGCATCGTGATCGGCCAGGAGGTGGGTCGCGCGCTGGGCGTGCGGGCCATCTTCGCCGAGCGCACCGACGGTACTCTGGCGCTGCGTCGCGGTTTCGCGCTGTCGGCCGAGGATCGCGTGCTGATCGTGGAAGACGTGCTCACCACCGGCAAGTCGACGCGCGAGACCATCGACGTGGCCGTGGCCGCCGGCGCCACCGTGGTGGGCGCCGCCTCGATCATGGACCGCAGCGGCGGGAAGCACGGCCTCGACGTGCCGTTCGCCGGCCTGTGCCCGATGGACGTGCCGGCCTACACCGAGGCCGAGTGCCCGCTCTGCCAGCAGGGCGTGGCCGTCACCAAGCCCGGTTCGCGCCGCTAGCCGGCGAGGCGCCATGAGCGCGCACGTCCGCACGCTGCGCCTCGTGGTGGCCTACGACGGCGCCGATTTCGCCGGCTGGCAGCGGCAGGCCGGCCTGCGTACGGTGCAGGGCGAACTGGAGGCCGTGCTCGGCCGCATCGAGAAGGCGCCCGTGCACGTGGCCGGCGCCGGACGCACCGATGCCGGCGTGCACGCGGCCGGGCAGGTGGCCTCCGTCCGGCTCACCGCGTCGATCGCGCCGGAACGCCTGGTGCGCGCCTGCAACGCCACGCTGCCCGACGACGTGCGCGTGCTGTCGGCCGAGGAGATGTTCGACCGCTTCCACGCGCGGATCCACGCGCGCGGCAAGACGTATCGCTACTTCATCTGGCACGCGCCCACCGGCAGTCCGGCCCTGCGCCGCGTGGCGTGGCACGTGCCGCAACGCCTCGATCTCGCCGCCATGCAGACGGCGGCCGCGCTCTTCGTCGGCGAGCACGACTTCGCGGCGTTCCAGGCGGCCGGCAGCGACGTGAAGACCACGGTGCGCCGCCTCACCACGTCGAGCGTCGCCATCGAACCGGCGCCGCCCGCCTGGGTACCGCCGGCCGAACGCGGCCGGTTGCTCTGCTTCGAGGCGGCGGGCAGCGGCTTCCTGCGGCATCAGGTGCGTGCCATGGCGGGCACGCTCGTGCTGGTGGGGAAGGGCCGGCTCACGCCGGCGGATGTGTCGGCCGCGCTGGCCAGCGGTGCCCGCGCCGACGCCGGTCCCACCGCGCCGGCGCACGGACTGCATCTCTGGCGGGTCGACTACGCGGCTGACGCCGGCGACAGCTAACGTGCAGTAACATAGGCGTTTGTTCCGCTGAACGACATGGGCGTCGACCAGCTTCGCGCGTGGATTCCGGCAGGGGGCGTCGAAGAGACGCTGCTCGGGCAGATCGTGCCCGAACGCCTGCCCCGCCACGTCGCCATCATCATGGACGGCAACGGCCGGTGGGCCGCGCAGCGGCACCTGCCGCGCGTGGAAGGGCACCGGGCCGGCATCGACTCGGTGCGCGACGCCGTCGAGGCCTCGGCGCGCCTCGGCATCGAGGTGCTCACGCTCTACGCGTTCTCGGTCGAGAACTGGAAGCGGCCGGCCACCGAAGTCAGCGTGCTGATGAGCCTGCTGCGCCGCTACCTGAAGCTCGAACTCGACACCCTGCTGCGCAACAACATCCGCTTCACCGCCATCGGCCGCCCGCAGGAACTGCCGCCCGAGGTCTACCACGAGCTGCTCGACGCCGAGGCGCGTACGGCGCGCAACACCGGCATGCAGTTCAACATCGCGCTGAACTACGGCGGCCGCGCCGAGATCGTGGATGCCGCGCGCCGCGCCATCGAATCGGGCGTCTCGCCCGACGCGCTCGACGAAACGCGTTTCGCCGACTTCCTCTACACCGCCGGCCAGCCCGATCCGGACCTGCTGATCCGCACGAGCGGAGAGATGCGCGTCAGCAACTTCCTGCTGTGGCAGATCGCCTACGCGGAGATCTGGGTGACCGACACGTTCTGGCCCGACTTCCGCTGCCAGCACCTGCTCGAAGCGGTGGTCGCCTACCAGAAACGCGATCGCCGCTATGGCGGCATCGCCTCGGCGCCGGCCGTGGCCGCCGGCGTGAAGTAGGCGGCGCGATTACATGACCCGCCTGATCAGCGGCGTGGCGATGGCCGCGTCGGCCTTCGCGCTCGTCTGGTTCCTGCCGTGGACGGCGCTGCTCGGCGTCACGCTGGTGCTCTCGGCGCTCGGCTTCTTCGAGTACGCGCGGCTCACGCGCGGCATCGACGCCGCCGTGCCGATGATTCCCACGCTCACGGCCACGCTGGCCGCCTGCGCGGCGGTGGCGCTGCCGTGGGTGCACCTGCCGTCGCTGCTCGGTCTCGTGATCGTGGGGCTGGCCGTGTCGTTGATGACGAGCGGCCGGCACGGCGCGCCGCTCTTTCACGGCGCCGCGGCGGCCATGCTGGCGCCCGTCTACATCGGCCTGCCGCTTGGCTGCCTGGTGGCGATCCATCAGCTGGCTGGGCGCGAAGGCGTGCTGACGCTGATCGCCACGGTGGCCGCGAGCGACACCTTTCAGTACTACTCGGGCCGCACCTTCGGGAAGCGTCCGCTGGCGCCGGTGATCAGCCCGAAGAAGACGATCGAGGGCGCGATCGGTGGTTTCGTGCTGGCGCCGCTGACCATGGTGCTGATCGCGCATTTCTGGCTGCCGCGCCTGAACCCGTTCGGCGTGTGGGCGGCCGGCATCGGCATCGTCGTCGCCGGCATCGCCGGCGATCTCTTCGAGTCGTCGCTCAAGCGCGCCGCCGGCGCGAAAGACAGCGGCAATCTCATTCCCGGCCACGGCGGCGTGCTCGATCGCATCGACGCGCTGCTCTTCTGCGCGCCGCTCTTCCTGCTGCTGTTGAAGTCCGCATGATTCGCGTCGCCATTCTCGGAGCCACCGGCTCGATCGGCACGAGCGCGCTGTCGGTGGCCGACGCGCATCCCGATCGCGTGAAGGTGGTGGGGCTGGCCGCCGCCACGCGCGTGGACGGCATGGCCGCCGCGGTGGCCGCGCACAGGCCCACCGCCGTGTCGATGGCCACGCCCGACGCCCTCGCGCAGCTCGCGTCGCGCGCGGATCTGCCCGCCGCGCAGGGCGTGGGCGACGAGGGCTTGGTGATGCTGGCCACGCGCCCGGACGTGGACGTGGTGCTGTGCGCGTCGTCGGGCACGGCGGCGCTCGAAGCGGTGCTGGCGGCGATCGACGCCGGCAAGACCATCGCGCTCGCCAACAAGGAAGTGCTGGTGATGGCCGGCGGCCTGGTGATGGACCGCGCCCGCGCGAAGGGCGTCGCCATCCTGCCGGTGGACAGTGAGCACAACGCGATTCACCAGTGCCTGCACGGGCATCCGGCGCAGCACCTGCGGCGGCTCATCCTCACCGCGTCGGGCGGGCCGTTCCGCGGCCGCACGCGCGCCACACTGGGCGACGTGACGCCGGCCGACGCGCTGAAGCATCCCACCTGGCAGATGGGGCCGAAGATCACGATCGACTCGGCGACGCTGATGAACAAGGGCCTCGAGGTGATCGAGGCGCACTGGCTGTTCGGCGTGCCGGCGTCGGCGATCGACGTGGTGGTGCACCCGCAGTCGATCGTGCATTCGCTGGTCGAGTTCACCGACGGCTCGATGCTGGCGCAACTCGGCACGACCGACATGCGCCTGCCGATCCAGTACGCGTTCTCGTATCCCGAGCGCTGGGCGACGCCGGTGCCGCATCTCGACCTTGCACGCGCCGGCACGCTGGAGTTCCAGCCGCCGGCCTGGGACGAGTTCCCGTGCCTGCGCCTGGCCTTCCGCGCGCTCGACGCGGATCGCAGCCTGCCCATCGTGCTGAACGCCGCGAACGAAGTGGCGGTGGCCGCGTTCCTCGAGGGCCGCCTGCGTTTTCCGGCCATTTCGGACGTGATCGGCGCCGCCATGGACGCCCACACGCCGTCGCCGGTCGACACCCTGGCCGCCGTACGCGCCGTAGACACCTGGGCCCGTGCACATGCCGTCGAGCTGGTGCGGGAAGTAGAATCGAACTGAGGTAGCGCTGCGATGTTGACGACGCCGTTGGCGTTCGCGTTCGTGCTGGGCGTGCTCGTGTTCGTCCACGAGCTGGGCCACTTCCTGGTGGCGCGCTGGCACGGCGTGCGCGTGCTCACGTTCTCGCTGGGCTTCGGCCCGAAGCTGTTCTCGTTCCGCCGCGGCGACACCGAGTACGCGCTGAGCCTCATCCCGCTCGGCGGCTACGTGAAGATGGCCGGCGAGAACCCCGAAGACAACCCGCAGGGCGCCGACGACGAGTTCATGTCGAAGACCAAGTGGCAGCGCTTCCAGGTGCTGTTCGCCGGCCCGGCGATGAACATGATTCTGGCGGTGGTGCTGCTGGCGCTGGTGCTGATGCAGGGCGACCGCGTGCTGGCGTTCCTGAGCAAGCCCGCCGTGATTGGCGTCGTGGCCGAAGGCTCGGCTGCGGCCACCGCCGGCATCACCGCCGGCGACGAAGTGATCCGCATCAACGGCCGCGCGATCTCGACGTGGGAAGAGCTCGACATGCAGGTGTCGTCGAAGCCCGGCCTCGACGTGGAGATGACGCTGCGCAGGAACGGCGCGGAGCGCACCGTCACCGTGCGGCCGTCGTCGTCGAAGGTGGCGATTTCCGGCGACAGCTCGTTCGAAGTGGGCACGATGGGCGTGCTGCCCGACACGTATCCCGTGATCGACGCGGTGAACCCCGGCGATCCGGCGGAGAAGGCGGGCCTGAAGAAGGGCGACGTGATCCGCTCGATCGAGGGCAAGCGGATGGTCTACTCGCGCAACGTCAGCGACGCGCTGCGCACGCGCGGCGGCCAGTCCACGACCATCGTCGTGCGCCGCGACGGCGCCGACCAGACCATCACCGTGACGCCCGAGCAGCGCGGCGACAACGCCGTGATCGGCGTGACGCTGGGCAACGAGACCATCTCCTACAAACCCGGCCCGCTCGAAGCGGTGGGGCTGAGCGTGAAGCGCAACGTGCAGAGCGCCGGCCTTATCCTGCGCACGCTGGGCGAGCTCTTCACGGGCCGCGCGTCACCGAAGCAGCTGATGGGCCCGGTGGGCATCGCGCAGCTCTCGGGCGCGTCAGCGCGTCAGGGCTGGGTGGAGCTGTTCGCGCTGATGGCGTCGATCAGCCTGAACCTGGGCCTGCTGAACCTGCTGCCGATCCCGGTGCTGGACGGCGGCCACATGGCCATCATGGGCATGGAAGCCGTGGCGCGCCGCGACTTCTCGCTGGCGGTGAAGGAGAAGATGCTCTTCGCCGGCTTCGTGCTGCTGATGGCCCTGATGGTGACCGTGATCTACAACGACCTCACACGGTTCGCGTGGATCGAGCGCCTGCTGCCCTGGCGCAACTAGCGGCCCGAGCCGCTGCCAACCTGCCGCCGCGGTGAGCCGCGGCGTCGCGCCATCACGTCTCCCGCCTGCGGCTGGGTGGGCTCCGCCCCAAGAAGCTACGAGCGGCCCGCTGGGCACCCAGGCGGTTCGGCGCGAGGAGCCCACGGCGGCGCGTTTCAGTTCATAGCGCGCACGGGGTCGCCGCCGTGAGCACCCACCTCGCACCTCCCGCCAGCCCAGCACACCGCTCGGGCATGACGCTCTCGCGTACAGATCACAGCCGCTGGCGAGAGACATGATGCCGCGACGCCGCGGCGTGTTGGTGGCCAGTCCTGCAATGCGACGTGCGTGCGGCGACCAACAGCCTCAGGTGCCGGAGCGGTAGCCGAAAGACTCCGGAATGGTGGAGAATCTCGAACCGTCCAGCGGCCTGTTGAGCCAATGAGAGGCGTGCCCAGTCACCTCCTGTCGGAACTCGACACGGCGAGGCCACCGCACAGTCCAACGTGCCGAGGGGACGAGGAGTTGTGCCGATGAAGAATAACCACATTTCTCAGCGAATTTGTGTCTCTATGTTGGTGGTCGCCCTGGGCGCGACAGCGTTCGCCCAGAAAGGGCTGAAATACGCTGACAAGATCACCGTGTTCGTACGGAGTGGTCCCGCGTCGGCCACTGGCTTCACTGACCCGAGCAAGTCCAGGAGCGACTCAGTCAAGGACCTTCGTGCCAAAGTCGCTGGCTCTCTCTTCGTTCGGCCGGTTGCCACCGAAGGTGATGCAGTGATTGTGCTTGAAGTGCTTGATCGGGAAACGAAGAGCGAAAGAACCGCCACCGGATACCTGCTCGGCAACGCCAGACAAAACAAGAGCACACTGAGCGTGCGGATGACGGTGGGCGAATTCACGGCCGATTTCGAAGGCGAGGCAGGAAACAAGGGCGTCATGACTGGCTATGCGGACGCCGCGGGCAAAGTAGTCGACCAGATTGAGGTGTGGGTCAAGGCGAACCTAGACAAGCTCACCGCCTCGAAGAAATAGCGCGGCGATTACCGAAGGACGAAGCTCACAGCACCGAGGAACAAGCGCGCCATATCGGCCGGTGCTCGATCAAGACGTGTCGGTGCAGGCCATCGTCGACGGTCACGGATCCACCGAGAGCGTGCGGTCATTGAGGCAGTGGCAGCGTTCGCGGGAACGCGTCCAGCCAGCGAGCCGCGCCCGGCGTGGCGTCCGTTCGAAGACATCTTCGCGGTTCGCTCGAGGCTGACCGCCAGCCATCGAGCGGTCGACGCACGGTCCATCATCGGCCTCCACGACCACCACCTCAAGGTGAGCGAGGCGGTGTTCCTGGGCCAGGCGGTTGAGCGCGCGTAGTGCCTGACGGCAAGGTGGCATGCGGTTGGACCCGTTCGTCGTCGAGGCGCAATGGAAGGGCGAGCGCCGCAGCGAACGACCGTGCGCACGTGTGGGGGTGCCGGCAGTGTGCCCAGACACCTACACGTTCGAGCCGGGGCAGTGAGTGGTCTTCGCGTGGGGCACCCCTTGCGCACCTCGAATTGCTCGCTGCGTCCGCGGGCGCCCGGTGCTCGCATGGCTTCGGACCAGGTTCTAGTGAACGGAACCTCGCCGGATGGGTTCCCGTCGTGATGGCATCCCGACTCTCAAAGGCTGATCGAGCTGCGCCACCTGCATTCCGGGTCGCGGAGGCTGCAATCCGAGTCGCGCGACCTACCATCCCGACCTTCAGCACCCACCATCCCGACCCTCGGCAGTGACCTCGAAATGCTGTGCTGCGTTTGACGCGCAGTCGCTTAGGTGGCGTCAAATTCTTGTTTTCCCTATAGGACGGTAAGTCTGGCGTGAAGGATGTCACTCCGATTCATCGGAGCTGGTTCTGAATGCAGCCGCCGCGTCTCGTCGGTGACTGCCAGTGCGCGGATTGCGGGGGGGACTGGGCGGAAGTTCGATGCGCGATCGCGCTCCCCGGTGAGCGGCGGCAGGTTCGACGACGGGTGAGTGGTTCAATCGTTCGGACTGCAGCGCTGCGCGCGCGGCGGTGACTTGCGGAGGCTGGAACGCAGTCTTCGAGTCTTGAGCCGTCGCCGGCGATTCTTGAGCGCAGGGCCCGAATCTGTTACGCCCAACCGTGAAGGTGGCGTCGAAGCGGTGGGCTGCGGCGAACAGGTGCCCCGGCAACACGCCGCGGCGTCGCGGCATCATGTCTCTCGCCAGCGGCTGTGATCTGTCCGGCAGGAAACAGCTGCAGCCCAAGACCGACCCGGTCGAGCAGCAGGTTGGCGGCAAGGAGGAGCAGCGCGGCCACGACAAGCGTGACGGCAGGCCCCGGGTTGATGACGGGAGCGCCAGCTGGAGTGCAGGGAATCACGGCAGCGGAGACGGGACGTGCACCAACCGCCCAGGCGACGTGGAGGAGTGCAAGCGCCCCGAAGATGACAGCCACGAGGACAGCGACGCCGGCGATCATGGCATGACTCTCGTGGGCGACCGCATACGGCACGCGGGACAGCCGGCTTCGCGCTCGGCGCGCTACTTGCGGCGCAGCACCTGTCCGGGGCGCGCGTTCGTGTGGGTGCCTTCGTCCAGCACCACCTTGCCGTTCACGATCACCGTGTCGATGCCGACGGGATACTGGAACGGGTTCTCGAACGTGGCCTTGTCGGCCACCGTCGCCGGGTCGAACAGCACGAGATCCGCCCACTTGCCGGCGGCGATGGTGCCGCGGTCGGGCAGGTTCAAGGTGGCCGCCGGCAGCGACGTCATCTTGCGGATCGCCTCTTCCAGCGGAATCACCTTCTCCTCGCGCACGTACTTGCCGAGCACGCGCGGGAAGGTGCCGAAGTTGCGCGGGTGCGGCACGCCCGAGCGCAGCGGGCCTTCGATCGACAGCGCCGAGCCGTCGGAGCCCACCGCCACCCACGGCTGCTTCATCGCCAGCTTCACGTCGTCTTCCGACATGATGAAGTAGACGCAGCCCACGCTGCCGCGCGTGGCGATCAGCAGGTCGAACACGAAGTCGAACGGGTCCTTCTTCGCCTTCTTCGCCGCGTCCTCCACGCGCATGCCCTCGTACTGGCGGTTCGCGTCCTCGGTGGTGGTCGCCACGCCGCGGGTTCTGCCAATCGACGCCAGCTGCACGTTGGCCCACGTGCCGGCCGACTGGTAGCGGTTGTCCCACTCCGCGTTCGGATCCTGCATGTCGCGCTTCACGCGGGCGCGCGTGGCCTTGTCTTTCAGGCGCGCCACCATCTTGTCGGGGCCGCCGTCCATCACCCACTGCGGCAGTGTCGCGGTGAGGCTCGTGCTGCTGGCCACGTAGGGATACTGATCCGCGGTCAGCTTCACGCCACGCGCGTGCGCCGCCTCGACCAGCTCGATGATCTCCGTCATGCGGCCGAAGTTCGCCTGGCCGGTGACCTTCACGTGGAACACGTGCACCGGGATCTTCGCGCCTTCGCCGATCGCGATCGCCTCGCCGATGCCGTCGCGCAGCTTCTTGCCGTCCTGCCGCAGGTGCGAGGCGTAGCGTCCGCCCAGCGCCGCCGCGGGCTTCGAGAGCTCGATCAGCTCGTCGAGCTTCGCGAACGCGTTCGGGGGATAGATGAGCCCGGTGGACACGCCCGCCGCGCCTTGCTGCATCGACGTCGTGACGATGTCCTGCATCCTCTTCAGCTCGTCAGCCGTCGGCGGACGGTTGTCGTTGCCGACGACGAGCTCGCGCGCGGTGCCGAGGCCCACGTACGACAGCAGGTTCACCGAGATGCCCTGCTTCTCGAGCAGCGCGAAGTAGCCGGCGAAGTCGGTCCACGGCTGCGTCTCGGTTGGCGCGGCCTGCGGCGCGATCGAGCTGGATTCGCCGATCACCTCGGTGGTCACGCCCTGGCGGATCTTGCTCTGGGCGTTGCCGTCGGTCACGAGCGGCATGTCGGAGTGCGAGTGCATGTCGATGAAGCCGGGGGCCAGCGTGCGGCCCTTCGCGTCGATCACGCGCGTGCCGCGCTTCGCCAGCGCCTCGGCGCCCTGCGCGTCCGCGATCTCGGCCACCTTGCCGTTCGCGATGCCCACGGCGCCATCGCGGGCCGGGCTGCCCGTGCCGTCGATGATCTTCGCGTGGGTGATCACGAGATCCAGCGGCGGCGCCGGCGGAGCGGCGGGCGAGCAGCCGGCTACCAGCGCCGACACGGCAGCGACACACACGAGGGCACGCGCGAACGACGTCATGCGGAGCTCCTGCGGAACGACGGACGTTACTGGAAGTGGGCGCGAATCGCGTCGACGAGCGCGGGAATCGACGGGAACGTCGGCACGATCGCCGGCTCCACGCCCAGCCGCCGCACCGCGTCGGTGGCGGCGGGACCCACCGTGGCCACCGTCGTGTGCGCGAAGAGATCCGCCGACTGATCGGCGCCGTAGAGCGACGCGAACGACCGCACGGCGGCCGCGCTCGTGAACGTCACCACGTCGATGCGGCCCTGCAACAGCTGGCCGTAGACGTCGAGCTCGGGGTTGTCGTCGACCGACACCGTGCGGAACACCGGCGCCTGTGTCACCACCGCGCCCTCGCGGCTCAGCGCCTCGCCCAGCGAGTCGTGGCCGCTGGCGTTGCACGGCACGAGGATCTGCGCGCCGGCCAGCATCGAGGCGCCGCCCAGGGCGTCGATCACGGCGTCGATCGCCTGGCCTTCCACGGCGAGATCGGCGTGCACGCCGAAGCGTGCGAGGCGGTCCGACGAGCCCACGCCCACCGCGCACAGCTTCGGACCGGCCAGGGCGCGGGCATCCTTGCCAC
Source organism: Vicinamibacterales bacterium (assembly GCA_046331325.1). Taxonomy (GTDB): domain Bacteria; phylum Acidobacteriota; class Vicinamibacteria; order Vicinamibacterales; family UBA2999; genus CADEFD01. The sequence goes on from JAXLRB010000010.1 coordinate 114,138, forward strand.
GCGTGCGCAGGCGGTTGATGAGGGCGTCGGCGCCGTTCACCGTGGTGACGACGATCCAGTCGAACGTGCGCATCGCGTCGACGGCGGCGTCGAGCGCGCTGAAGTCGTCGAGCGGCGCCACGCGCAGCACCGGCGCCTGAATCGCTTCCGCGCCCGCGCCCTCCAGCAGCTCCACCAGCTCGCCGGCGTACTCGCGCGAGCGCGTCACCAGCACGCGCTTGCCGAACAGCGCGCGCTGGTCGTACCAGCGCAGGTGATCGCGCAGGCCCACCACCTTGCCCACCACCAGCGTGGCCGAGCCGTCGATGCCGTCCTCGAGCCGCGCCGCGATGTCATCCAGCGAGCCGGTCACCGTGCGCTGGCTCACCGTGGCGCCGTGCAGCACGAGCGCGGCGCGTTCATCGGGCGAGCGGCCGTGCTCGAGCAGACCGCGCGTCATCGCGCGCAGCTCGTCGCCGCCGCCGTACGAGGCCACCGTGCCCTCGAGCTTCGCCAGGTGCGTCCACGACACGCGCAGCTTGCCGCCGGTGCCCTCGTGGCCGCGCACCACGGTCAGCGTGTCGCCGCCGCCGGGATAGGTGAGCGGGATGCCCGCGTACGTCGCGGTGCTCAGCGACACCGGCACGCCCGGCACCACCTCGAACGGGATGCCCTGCTCGTGCAGGAACAGCGCTTCCTCGCCGCCGTGATCGAACAGGAACGGGTCGCCCATCTTCAGGCGCGCCACCACCTTGCCCTCGCGGGCCTTCTCGGTGAGCAGGTAGCTGATGGCGTCCTGATCGGTGGCTTCGCGGCTCGGCCGGCCGACGTCGATACGTTCGGCATCGGGACGGGCCAGCGACAGCAGGCGAGTGTCGACCGTGCGGTCGTAGATGACGACGTCGGCGGCGGCCAGGCACTGCAGGCCACGCGAGGTGAGCAGGCCCGGCGCGCCCGGTCCCGCGCCGATGAGATACACCAGGGTGCGCATCAGCCGCACATCTTACTCTGCCGTGGGTCGACGCGCGGTCCGCGTGCTGTGCGGACGAGCCGCCGCGTCGATCAGGAGACCGGCGCGAAATAGCCGCGCTTGGTGCGGGCGGCGGCGCCGGTGCGATGCACCTGCACGGTGAGCCGGCGCCAGCTGCCGTCGCGCTTCTGGTTCGTCGACGCGTAGCCGATCACGTACTGGCTGGCCAGCTCGTCGGCGATCACGCCGTAGATGCCGGCCAGGTCCTCGGCCCGCTGCACGAAGAAGGCGCGGCCGCCGGTTTCGGTGGCCAGCTGCCGCAGCACGTACTCCGCTTCCTTGAAACCCTTCGACAGGCCGGTCTCGCGCGATTGGAGGCCGATCGTGTAGATGGTCGTCGCCGACCGCTTCGCCAGATCCAGCACCTCGTCGTAGGTGACGAGGCTCGAGGTGTCCTCGCCGTCCGAGAGCACGACCACCGCGCGGCGGTGCACGTCGTCCTCGGTGCGCGGCTTGATCTTGGCGAGTTCCTTCAGCGAGATGTAGAGCGCGTTGAACATCGCCGTCGAGCCGCCGGCCTGCGTGTTGCGGATCGCCTTCTCGAGCGACGAGATGTCGGCGGTGAAGTCCTGCAGCACCTCGACGCGGGTGTCGAAGTCGACCACCTGCGCCAGATCCTGCGGCCGCAGCTTCTTCGCGAAGCCGATGGCGGCGTCCTGCGCGATGGTGAGGCGCTGTTCCATGCTGGCGCTGGTGTCGATGAGCAGCGACAGCGCGATCGGCAGCGAGGTGCGGTTGAAGTAGGTGATGTCCTGCTTCGCGTTGTCCTCGATGATGGTGAAGTCCTTCGACTCCAGGTCGGTGACGTAGTGCTGCTGCGGATCGAGCACGGTGACGTTCAGCGACACCATCTCGACGCCGGCGCGGAACACCGAGTCGGACGGCTTGCGCGGCTGTGTCTGCGGCGGCGCCGAGGGTGACGGAGCGGTTTGCGGCGTCTGCGCCGACAGCGACAGCACGACGCTGGTGACGGCAATGGCCGCCAGACCCGCGAGGGTCACGGTGGAACGGGTCATTTCTGCTGCCCTCGGGCCGGTCCGCCGTAGGCGACCGCCGCCGGCGACGCGGCGGTGATCGTGACGGACTCGGGCGGTATCAGGGTCTGCGGGCGCGCGTAGACCACACGGAACTGGTGCGTGAGCAGGCGCGCGAGATCGGCCAGCGCCGGCGCGAAGGCCTGCGTGGCGAGCACGTCGCGGCGCGATCCCCCGGTGTTGCGGGTGCCGCGGTCGAGCAGCGTGTCACGCTGACGGGTGTCGTCGTCCTGCGGCGCGCGCGACGGCGACCGCATCATGACGACGTGAAGGGTGGCGCCCGAGGCCATGAGCCGCTCGAGTGCGCGCTGATACGCGCCGCTGCTGCCTTCGCGGCCACCGGTGCTGAGCACCACGATGGCGGCGCGTTCGGATTCACGCTTGCCGAAACCGCGTGCGACATCGTCGATGGCGTCGATCACGGTGGCGGCGCTCATCGGCGTCGCGAACACGCGGCCGATGCCGGCCTGGAACGCCGACGGCGCGCTGGCATAGTCCGCGATCACCGTGGGGCGCGCGCCCATGCCGATGAGGGCCACCGGACCCACGCCGCCGAGCTCCTTCGCGAACGACGTGAGCGCCGTGCGCAGGTCCTGCACCGCCGACTCGGCGTCGGTGCTGGTGTCGACGATGACGGCGATGGGGAAGGGGCCGCTGGCCGGCGTGACGCGCAGCACCTCGCGCGCGGCGCCGTCCTCGCGGACGACGATGTCGGTGGGCGACAGCGCGTCGACGGGCACGCCGGTGTCTTTGTTCGCCACGCTGACGAACGCCACCCGCTCGCGCGCCTGGGCGTCGAGCGACGCGGCGCCGGCGCAGAGGCACGCCAGCGTCGCCGCGATGAGACACATCGAGCGGAAGGCCATCGGAGTCGGGGACCGGAGGGCGCGTCCGGAGCTGACGGCGCCAGTATAGCCTCGCCATCGCGCCCCGGGACTACACTGGCCGCATGGCCTCCGCGCCCGACGCCCGCACGATCCGCGTGATCGGCCAGCTGAGCACCGTCGGCCTCGCGTTCGTCTTCGCGATCGCGCTGGGCTTCGGCGGCGGCTACTGGCTGGATCTCAAGCTCGGCACGAAGCCGTGGCTGACCTTCCTCGGCTTCGCGATGGGACTCGCCGCCGGGGTGCTCAACGTGGTGCGCACGATGCGGACGGTGGCGTCCGACACGGCGCCACCATCCGGACCGCCGCGGTGACCGACCCGGCCGCCCCGTTCCTGCGCCGCCTCGAGCGCGACACGCTCATCGTCGGCGGGGCGATGACGGCCGCGGCCGTGGCGCTGTGGCCGCACCAGCCGG